>CAZPDM010000001.1:0-37628 GCA_964585305.1 uncultured Planctomycetota bacterium
AGGCCGCGGAACTATTTAATCCCGACAAACTTCCTGCATTTCACGATCCTTTTGCTGGAGGAGGATCTATTCCTCTGGAAGCCCAGCGTCTGGGATTGGAAGCCTACGCCTCTGATTTGAACCCTGTGGCTGTGCTGATCAATAAAGCCATGATCGAGATCCCACCTAAATTTGCCAATAACCCACCCATACACCCAATTTCTACAGAAGATCAAGGGAGTTCTATCCTAAAGGATTGGCCTGGCGCAACGGGTTTGGCGGAGGATGTTCGCTTCTATGGAGCTTGGATGAGAGAACAAGCCCAAAAACGTATTGGCCATCTTTACCCGCCTGTGGAAATTACGCCAGAAATGGCTGCTGAACGCCCTGACTTGGAACCACTCATTGGCCAAAAACTAACAGTCATTGCCTGGCAATGGGCACGTACAATTAAAAGCCCCAACCCTGCTTTTTCGCATGTTGACGTGCCGTTGGCTTCTACATTTATTCTTTCTAGCAAAGCCGGCAAAGAAGCCTACGTACAACCCATCATCGAAGGCGATAAATACCGTTTTACCGTGAAAATAGGCAAACCACCTAAAGAAGCGGAAAATGGGACTACTGCTGGAAAACGAAAGGCATTTCGTTGTTTGATTTCTAACACTCCCATTAACTACAATTATATTCGATCTGAAGGCAAGTCTGGCCGAATGGGGCAAAAGCTTATGGCAATTGTCGCTGAAGGCTCGTATGGTCGAGTTTATCTTGCGCCAACTGACGAAATGGAAGTCATCGCTGCCAAGGCAAATCCAACTTGGAAACCAGAGATGGTGTTGCCGGATAATCCACGTGATTTCAAAACGCCTAACTATGGAATGGAAACCTTCGGCGATCTTTTTACCCCTCGACAGTTGGTTGCCTTGACGACGTTTAGTGATCTTGTAAGCGAGGCAAGAGAACGCATCCGTCAAGACGCTGTTGCCGCTGGAATACCCGACGACGGCAAAGGCATAGATATAGGAGGCATTGGTGCAACTGGATATGCCGAAGCCGTCAGTGTGTATTTGGGGTTTCTTGTGGGGCAGATTGCCAATCATTCGTCCACCATTTGCGGTTGGAATCATCAAAATACTCAAATGAGAAGTGTTTTCTCTCGCCAAGCAATTCCAATGACTTGGGATTATGCAGAGTCAAATATTTTTAGTGAATCCTCTGGTAGCTATCTGAATCTTTTCGACCGGCAACTAAAAGCTATTGGGACTTTAGGATTTGATGTCAATGGTGTCGCTTCCCAAGTCAATGCACAAACACAAAATATCTCTAGCTCAAAAATCATTTCCACTGATCCTCCGTATTATGATAATATTGCTTATGCAGACCTTTCCGATTTTTTCTATGTTTGGTTGCGTAAATCCTTGCGCCAAATATTTCCTAATTTGCTTGCAACAGTGGCAGTTCCCAAGGCAGAGGAATTAGTAGCAACTCCCTATCGACACGGTTCTAAAGAGAAAGCCGAAAAATTTTTCCTTAGTGGTATGCTTCAAGCCATACATAACATTGCCATCCAGGCTCATCCTTCCACTCCTATTACTATTTACTATGCTTTTAAACAATCGGAAACCAAAAACTCTGATGATACGAGTTCCCCAGGCTGGGAAACTTTTCTCGAAGCCATCCATCGTTCTGATTTACAACTATGTGGCACTTGGCCCATGCGTACGGAACGGGAAGGTCGCTCCATAGCAATTGACACTAATTCCCTTGCTTCCAGCATTGTTCTTGTCTGTCGTAAACGCTCGGCAAATGCTCCAACGATTTCTCGTCGGGATTTTATGCGGGAGCTAAATACTGTGTTGCCCCAGGCCCTTGAAGAAATGACTACAGGCGCGGAAGGCGAGCATTCCCCCGTAGCACCTGTTGACCTTTCCCAAGCCATCATCGGCCCGGGTATGGCAGTGTTTTCCAAATATTCCGCTGTCCTGGAGGCAGACGGAACGCCCATGAGCGTGCGTACTGCTTTGCAACTTATCAATCGCTTTCTTGCCGGAGAAGACTTTGACGCTGGTACTCAATTTTGTTTAAATTGGCTGGAGCAACATAGTTGGGAAGCAGGCGTATTTGGCGAGGCAGATGTGCTGGCGCGTTCCAAATCCACCAGCGTAGAAGCCTTGAAAGAAGCCGGAGTATTAAAAAGCGGCGGCGGTAAAGTCCAACTCTTAAAATGGCAGGAATATCCCAACAATTGGGAGCCGCAATCCCATAAAAATATCTTTGTCTGGCAAGCCTTGCACCATCTCATCCGTGCGTTAAAACAAGACGGAGAATCCGCCTCTGGCGCGCTTTTAAATGCTCTTAGCGACAAAATTGAAGCCGTTCGACAACTGGCCTATCGCCTTTATACCTTGTGCGAACGCAAGGGACAAGCTGAAGAAGCCCGCGCTTACAATGAAATTATGACAAGCTGGACTAGCATAGAATCTTGCGCGGCTACTTTAGCCAAACCTACCAACAAACAAATTGAATTATTTAATGAATAAGGGAAAAATCATGAGTTTAAAACCTTGGCGAGAAATAGCCATTCCTCATTTTGATGTTCTGGAAGGCAAATTCCAGCAGGCGGAATTTGCAGCGGACATCACGGCTGTTTGCAATGGCAAAGCCATAAAAGAATACCAAGACGCTGCGGCTTTTTTCCATCGCACTTTCATCACGCAAGGAATGCGGATGTTGCTTATGCAAATGATCCAACGCCTTAACGCCAAAGGCGGCGAGCCGATTATCCAACTCCAAACCGCATTTGGAGGCGGCAAAACGCATACCTTATTGGCGGTCTATCACCTTGCTACGCGCAAATGTCCTTTGAGCGATCTTATGGGCATTCCAAGCCTGCTTGATGACTTGGGACTGTCTGATATTCCCCAAACTCGTGTGGCTGTCTTAGACGGACATGCCCATGCTCCTGGTCAACCCTGGAAACACGGCGAACAAATTATACATACTCTTTGGGGCGAAACCGCCTGGCAACTTGGCGGTTCAGAAGCTTTCGAATTTCTAAAAGAATCCGACGCTACAGGCACTTCTCCTGGAAAAAATGTGCTTAAAAATATTTTAGAAAAATACGCTCCTTGCGTGATCCTCATTGATGAATTAGTTGCTTACATCCGGCAATTTTCAAAAGGAAAAACCTTAAGCGGCGGTACTTTTGACAGCAACATTTCCTTTATCCAAGCACTGACCGAATCGTGCAAACTTGTGCCCAACGTCATGCTTTTTGCCACCTTGCCAGAATCCGATGTAGAAGCGGGAGATTTTGGAGTTGTTGCATTAAGAGCTTTAGAAAAGACCTTTGGCCGAGTACAAGCGATTTGGAAACCTGTAGCAGCTGAGGAAGCATTTGAAATTGTCCGGCGACGCTTGTTTGAAGCTATAAGCGATAAAAAAAACTGTGAAGAGGTTTGCCATGCTTTTGCCGATGCCTATAGGACAGAAGGAGGCAAATTTCCCACAGAGACCCAAGAATCTCGATATTTGGATCTGCTTATGCAAGCCTATCCCATCCATCCTGAAGTCTTCAACCGCCTTTATGAAGATTGGACAACAATAGACGGATTCCAACGCACCCGTGGCATTTTAAAGCTGATGGCCAAAGTTATCTATCGTCTTTGGAAGGACGACAATAAAGACCTCATGATTATGCCTGCAAGCCTGCCACTTTACGATCATGATTCCCGCAACGAGCTAACCTGCTATTTGCCGGCGGGATGGGATTCTGTGCTAGAAAAAGACATTGACGGCAATCGTTCGGAAACAACTGAATTAGAAAATAAAGAACCTCGCTTTGGTGCTGTCAATGCTGCGCGTCGTGTGGCGCGTACAATTTTTCTCGGCAGCGCGCCTTCTTCTGTAACGATCAAACCAGGCGTTATGAAAGTAGGCATTCGCGGTCTTAACCGCGCCCATATATTACTTGGCTGTTTTCAACCCGGACAGACTTCTTCCATTTATACAGATGTCCTCCAACGCTTGGCAGACAGGTTGCATTACCTCAATATTACCGGAGACAAATCACAGGACGCGCTTCAGTATTGGTTTGATATCCGCGCTAATTTACTACGGGAAATGGAAGAGAGAAAGAAACACTTTGAAAAGAATGAAATATCCAACCGATTGGCAAAGGTACTCAAAAAACTTACGGATAAATCAACATTTTTTGACGGCATACATATTTTCACAGAGCATAGCGATATAGCGGACGATGACGCTTTGCGACTGGTTATCCTAGCACCACATCATTATTATTCCCGTGAAGAAATAGGCCCCGCCTTTGATATAGCACTTAAATATATGGAAAACCATGGCGATAAACCTCGCTATCATTGCAACCGGTTAATTTTTCTCGCGCCTGACGGCAGTGCTGTTTCTCGAGTCTGTGAGCATATCCGTATGGTTATGGCTTGGAATTCCATTGTAGAAGATGTAAAAAGTAAGCGGCTGGTGCTGGATAATCTCCAGGCACAACAGGCAGAGGAAAAGCTACAAAGAGCAGAAGAAATCTTGTCTCATGTAGCTCGTGAGTGTTACAAATGGTTGCTTTGTCCAAGCCAAAATAATCCCCTGCTTCCAAAGAAAAATATAGAAGCACTTACTATCCCTACCGGAGGTTCTCTGATACCAGCAATCGAAAAAGTATGCTTGGAAAATGAATGGGTCATTGCCACCTGGGCACCAGTTCATTTAAAAATGCTACTCCAAAATATTTATTGGAAAACTGGTAAATCTGCTATTTCTGCCATGACGTTTTGGCAAGATTCCTTGAAATATATCTACTTGCCACGTTTAAAAGAATTTTCCGTTCTGGCAGAAGTCATTCGCAAAGGTGCTGCCAGCCAAGATTTTTTTGGAACCGCATCCGGACAACACGAAGATAAATTCGACGAATTTAAATTTGGCGATGGCAATATTCAACTCAATGACAAACTCCTTTTAATTGATCCAACAATTGCTAAAAAATACCAAGAATCACAAACTCCGCCCGCTATGCCAACTCAAATTGCCGATCTTACAGTCTCAGCATCCTCCTATAAAACTACTTCTCAAGATTCCTCAGAAAAACCACCCGTAGCAAACTCCAAAACCCACGCCCAAGTTTCCAAGCTATCAGCTTCCCCAACACACGCTGAAATTTCCTCTAGCCAACCTTCTAAATACCATACCTTTATAGGAAATGTGGACGTTAAAGCTGCGACAGCCAAAATGAACCTGGTCCAAATTACCGACGAAATCATTGCTCCCCTACTTGGAGATTCCCACGCAGAGATCAAAATAACCGTTGAAATCACCGCCAATTTCCCCCAAGGCGTCTCCGACCAAACCAAACGCACTATTTCCGAAAACGCAGCAAGCCTGGGATTTAAAAATAAAACATGGGAATAAAAACAAAGCAAAAATAAAAACACCCTAAAAATAAAAACACCTTAACTAAGAAGGTGTTTTTATTTTTTCCCTCAATTTGAGGAAATTATTTTGTGATGGACGAATGCGTAGCTAGGAAAGCACCAACAAAGTTGATGCGATTTGCATACGCGATAACCTAACTACAACGGCCCATCATTGCTAATAATACCTTGAATATAGATTTTTGGCAAGAAAAAACTGAAAAAAATATGATTAGCTATTGACTGAAACTTTAATTAAGTTTCCTACCATGCTCAATCCCTTATCAACCATGCGCGAAACTTTTCGCGCATGGTTATCTAAGTATTTTTCTTTTATCAACTTAGCAATGTTTTTTCCAACTAAATCTCTATGTCTCATACCAAAATAGTCTGTTAAATCACAACTTAAAATAAAAATATTATGCAGCAGATTTTCGTAAGTAAGTTTCACTCCTTTAGTCTTCCATAAAGGCTTTTCGGGGTCGACACCCTAGCCTAATTTCACATTTTAGTCCTGTTTGTTCCCAAACATTGAAAGCAATTTTAGTTGACGGTTGTCAAGCTTTATAAAACCACATTGTGTACTAGGAAATATCTCAGCGTTGTCCCAATATTGCCGAGCAACGCTTGTTGAAACGCCTATCTTGTGTCCTTTGGATTCCAGAGAAGAGATTAGCAGTTGCGCATCAAAGAGGAAGACTGATTCAATTATCCAGAGCCGCTCATCACCTCTCGAAGATGTCGCAGATGAGATAGGACCAGCAAGTACTAGATAGTAATTCGGAATTGCGTCAGGTCTAATGTCAAGAACTCCCTCACGCTTTGCGTACCATTTGATGTTCACTGTTTTACCTACAAGAGTCCCTGACCTAAAACGCCCATCAAAACCTTTGTTCGCTGCTGATTCCTCCAAGACAATATCAAATATCTCTGACGCTATATATTCACCAAGGTGACCAATTTGCGCTGGGCGACCAATTATCTCAGTAATTTTCTTTGCGATACTATTTCTCTTCCTAATCAAATTTGCCAATTCTGTAAGATTTTGTTGCGACATTGGGATTCTTTTCTTATAACAGACAGTTACAAATAATCGCAGGCTGCAACCAGTAATCCATTTTCAGCTGTTTATTTATAATAATATATAACTATATATTTTGTAAATAGTTATATTATTTATATCAAAAATTAAGATAAACTTTCTGACGATTATCTGACGATTATCTGACGATTATCTGACGATTAATTTATTCTTTAAGGGTGTAATATCTTCCTCTTCCTTTTCCTTTAGGTATAACAATTATCGGAAGCAGGATTATATGGATTGACCTCAGTGTCCTACTCTATATACGTCAATAATTTCAGTAGCAGAACATCTGCTACATTTACGTCCTATAGTTATTTCTTCTTCAACCCAACTGGGCGTACCCATATAAAAGTTGATTGTCTCATTGTTTTGAAAATTTTCCCAATTATGATATTGTCTAGTTTCTTTGTTCTCACATCGTTTACAGCATCTTATTTGATCGCACTTACCTTCAATATAATATTCCCAGTCCGTCCAACTATGAGATATATCATTTTTATCTTGGATTTCACATCGTTTGCAATATCTTATTTGATCGCATTTACCTTCAATATAATATTCCCAGTCCGTCCAACTATGCCACCCAACCTTACACCAAATACTTTGTTTTATCATAAGTACTCACTAAAAACATTTTCTAGTGAATTTTATAATCAAGTACCAAACTAGAATATTACAATAAAGATTACTTCAATCCAATTTTATATACCATAACTTTTTCAATGACAGGAAGAATTTTCTGGTTCATAATATCGAAACTACAAGGCTTAGACTTACCGACATTATTGGTGTTCTTTATTCTTTCTACTTCTGCTTTGCTAATCGCTAAATTATATATTCCATCAATATATTTTTCAGGTATATAAATGGTAGCCTTCATAAATCCTTTCCAAGCCGACATCCAAACTATTGTTTTTTTCTTCTTTTGAATTTTACATAGCCAGGCTTTGCCATCACGATAGTATCGCCATTCACTACTTAAGCCATATTCCTTAAATAGATCCATCAACTTATTATAGGAAGGAAATGATTTTCCTAATATATCTTCAAGTATCTTATCTTCAGGATAAACATCCGGATCTCTTAATACAATTTCGTTTATCTGCTCCATTGGCTTAATCCTTATGCAAGTATAATTTTTAGAATTCATGTTTTATCTATCACACGAGTTACAATATATGGGCTGTTTTCTGCTACAACTTTTGATGAAGTAGTCTTAATGATCAAACCCTTATCAATAAAGGGTTCTAAATATTTTGGAGGCCAGTTAACTGACATGCTATTTAATGATTGACGGGACATTCCTAATAAATCTGCAGTACCTCTTTCACTTAATACTGCCGTACCATCATCTAATACATATCCATCACACGTAACATTAGGTATAATTTGTACTTGGCCATAATAAATTGCTTTTTTTCCCATAATTTAATTCCTCTGAAAATAGATTTCCTCTGGTTAAAAATAAATAAGCAGGCCGGCCAGAGGAACCGGCTTTTCGGGGTCGACACCCTAGCATAATTATTTAGTATACTTCATAAATCTTATGCGTCAACACATTATCGGCTGGATCATAGACTGTAACAATAGTGCCTGGTTTTGCTTTCAGAATTCCATTCATTAAGGCTTGCCAGGATATTTTGTGGTGGAAACGTACTAAAGCATAACCATACTTTTCTGTGATTATTTGCTCTCTTCGTGTTTCCTCGGCTTGGTCATAGTAGCGATGAGAGTAGCCGTTGCATTCTAAGACCAGCATGAATTTTTCTATAAAGAAGTCAACACGATATTGCTCTATTGGATAATTGTGTTGTATTCCAATATCTTTAAATACACGAGATAAATCATTATGCCATTGGATTTCATCTTTGGCTTCTATATTGGCAAAGCCAGCAATATTGCCAAACATTTTCTTTTTAATGTCTATGCCAATAGAGGTATCCATCCCAATAGCTATTTTAGCTACATCTTCGAGTTTGTAGCCATGTAACTGAGGTGCTTTAAGGCCAATAGCTTTGATAGTAGCTCGATCTAAGGAAATTGGCTTAATATCTTTAGTATGTTTGTGAAGGAAATAGGTTAAGGTGCTTTCAGGTACTTGGAGGAAAGCTGCAATGTCTTTTTTGATTGCGATTTCATTGGGAGCAGAACAAAAAAATCCTAATTCTTTGATGATGCTGACAACATCTATGTAATTCTTTTGTGCTGTCTTTTGGATATTTGGCACAAATCCACAGGCCTCTTTGATAGCAGCTTCAAGAGCAGTGCGAACAAGAGACGACTGTAAAATAACACATCTTTCTCCAATGTGCATTTGATTCTTTTGCAATATATGATGAGCCAAAGCTAAAGCATAAGCCCGTATTAAAGATTCAATGGTAAGACTATTATAAACTTCAATATATCTGCCTTTATATGGGCTGTTTTCTGCTACAACTTTTGATGAAGTAGTCTTAATGCTCAAACCCTTATCAATGAAAGGATCTAGCGTTTTTGGAAGCCCAGTAGTCTTAATGCGGTTTAAAGCCATTTGGTTGATGTTGAGTAGTTTTGCTGTAGCATTTTCACTTAATACTGCCGTGCCATCATCTAATACATATCCATCACACGTAACATTAGGTATAATTTGTACTTGGCCATAATAAATTGCTTTTTTTCCCATAATTTAATTCCTCTGAAAATAGATTTCCTCTGGTTAAAAATAAATAAGCAGGCCGGCCAGAGGAACCGGCTTTTCGGGGTCGACACCCTAGCATAATTATTTAGTATACTTCATAAATCTTATGCGTCAACACATTTATTTTTTATAGATAAATTGATAAATTACCGACATTATGCAAGTTCAAAAAAAATAAAAACACCTTAACTAAGAAGGTGTTTTTATTTTTTTTCTCAATTTGAGAAAATTAGTTTGTGATGGACGAATGCGTAGCTAGGGAAGCACCAACAAAGTTGATGCGATCTGCTTATGCTCGATAACCTAACTACAACGGCCCATCATTACTAATGATACATTGAATACAGATTTTTGTCAAGAAAAAATTGAAAAAATATGATTTGGTGTTTGATGTAGTTAACACAATTCGCTATTTATAAAATTATTAGCAGCTTTCTTCAAAATAATCGCTATCAATTTTCTTGACCGGATACAGTGAAACTGTGGAAACTCCTACATCATGCTCAATCATCAAGCCGGTAAGTTGCTCACCGTCAATTAAAACGATCTTGCTTCCAATCTGGGATACATAATTTCGAGCATCATCCGTAAATCTGGACGTAGTAATAAAGATTCCTTTATTTGCTCTTTGGGCCTGAAGTGCTCCTGCAAACTGCATAACATCGGGACGGCCTACCGGATTATTATCCCAACGCTTTGCCTGAATATAAACAACATCAAGGCCAAGCTTATCTTCTTTTATGATTCCATCTATTCCACCATCACCACTTCGACCTATTGCCTTGCCAGCATCAGCACGAGAGCCTCCATACCCCATTTTGACAAGCAGTTCCACAACAACCCGTTCAAAAAAGGCCGGTGATGTCTTTTTTAGTCGGGAGAGTAATTCATCGGATAGTTCATCTCGGAGGTTTTCATACGCAGCTTCTAATGCTTCTGATGGAGTTGCAATTGAACCATCGTATGTTTTTTTAGAGTCATTAGTGTTATTGGTTCTTGTTCCCTTGAGCTTCTTAAATTCAACAAATTCTGGGTACTGATTAAGAAGTTTTACATTTATGAACTTAGGTTGCTTCTTAAGGAGATCTTTTCCACGATCGGTAATCCTATAGAATCCCCTGCGAGTTACTTCAAGTAACCTGGCCTTTTTCATGTAAGTCGAAGCCCAACCAACACGGTTAAAGAATGTGGATTGTATTCCGCTTGGAAGCATCTCCTTTAAGTCTTCTTCGGTAAGGCTAAATTCTTTTGCCAAAGCTTCCACAGCCTCGCTGGTCGATGTTTCGGTTTCCTTTTGTGCCGCAAATTGAAGAAGCGGCAACATAACGCTTTGATAATCTGGAACAGGCATTTATTTCCCTCATTATGTATTGATGATTCTGTTGACCCAATTTCGACCATTTCCTTAAAATTAAGGAAATGGTCATTTAACTCCCTAGCATAATTATTTAGTATACTTCATAAATCTTATGCGTCAACACATTTATTTGGGATGCCCTCTCTACTCTTTAGTTCACGATCATGCCGCCGCATTTCAAAGCCTCCAAATGCCATTTAAATTTCCTCAAATTCAAGGAAATTTAAATTTGGGTTGTTTATCAAATCTTATGCTTTTGATATAGCATGAAGCCTACTTAAAACTCTATGCTTCTTGTGCATAGCTTTTGGACCATAAATTCTCTATCAAATGCTCAGTTTGTTGGCAAGTTAGCGCATAAACTATGCGAGGTTTTTATGCTAAATTTGCAAATGGTAACAACTCCTCAACTTTGAGGAGTTGTTTAGCTAACTATTTATATTTTGTAATTTACGAAATTTGTGCAACGAATTATTTTGTAAAATATTTTCATGCGTTAAATTAATTCCTTTAAACTTATTCTTTTAATAAATGAATCGTGTTTAATATTTAGGAAATGTTCTCTTAATTTCTTTTCATCGTCAGCACTCGAATTCCAACCAACTAAAATCCGGCTAATCCTACTTTCTTCAATTTTATGGATATGAAATCTTATATTATTACTATTGACTTCTTCGCAATCACACAAGGCCATTACAACTCTATGCTCTTTTTCATAACTCCAATCATTTAGTTTTGAGAAAAACATGTTAACATGAGAATCAGGAATAAAACTCATGCCTTTTCTTTTATCTGAATAGGTTACTCTTTTCAATTCATTTAAAATTCCTGTATCATCACCAAGAAACGACTTTTCTAAATTTTCAAATTCAACGACAAAACCTTTTGCATTATTTGCATAGTGTGCCCACATTGGAAAAGAATCAAAACGCTCTGAAACACATAATATACCCGTTTGTTCAATCATAATTTTTGACGTAATTTTGAGAAGATTCTCAAGTAAAGGTAGCTGATCATAAAAATTTGATCTCAAAATTGTCATTGCCTGTTCTTTTGTTTTGGGAATAGATACAGCTAATTGCATCGGGGCTAATTTTTTAAGTAATTTTTCTTGTTTTAATAACCAGTTAAAATCATCATCTGAATAGCCTGTTTTTTTCAGTTGTTCACATGAACACTTAACCTCGTCAATATCAACGACAGGAAATAATTCGGATGGATCATTCAAAGTAGGGATCGGTGAAAATTTTAATTTTCCGTGCGCAACATTAATACAAGAATCTAAATTTGGTAAATATTTATAATAGTAACTGCTCATAATATTCCTTCTAGTAACTACCATGTTCAACCCCTTATCAATAAAGGGTTATAAATGTTTTAGAGGCCAGTTAACTGACATGTTATTTAATGATTGACGGGACATTCCTGTTTGTTCCCAAACATTGAAAGCAATTTTAGTTGACGGTTGTCAAGCTTTATAAAACCACATTGTGTACTAGGAAATATCTCAGCGTTGTCCCAATATTGCCGAGCAACGCTTGTTGAAACGCCTATCTTGTGTCCTTTGGATTCCAGAGAAGAGATTAGCAGTTGCGCATCAAAGAGGAAGACTGATTCAATTATCCAGAGCCGCTCATCACCTCTCGAAGATGTCGCAGATGAGATAGGACCAGCAAGTACTAGATAGTAATTCGGAATTGCGTCAGGTCTAATGTCAAGAACTCCCTCACGCTTTGCGTACCATTTGATGTTCACTGTTTTACCTACAAGAGTCCCTGACCTAAAACGCCCATCAAAACCTTTGTTCGCTGCTGATTCCTCCAAGACAATATCAAATATCTCTGACGCTATATATTCACCAAGGTGACCAATTTGCGCTGGGCGACCAATTATCTCAGTAATTTTCTTTGCGATACTATTTCTCTTCCTAATCAAATTTGCCAATTCTGTAAGATTTTGTTGCGACATTGGGATTCTTTCTTATAACAGACAGTTACAAATAATCGCAGTCTGGTAGGAATTAACCCAGAATAGCCCGCCGCTTATAAATGATGGCTTTAACGAAAGAAAATTTGCAGCGGGTTAAATTCCTCACAGTTGGATGTCAAAAGACTTAGTTGACAGACCATTTAGTATACTTCATAAATCTTATGAGTCAACACATTTATCTCGATTTTTAGATAATCAGACTTACCACTCGAATTTAACTTTAAAATCTTGCAAATCTCCTATATATATTTGCTCTTCTATTTTTTGTTCGTTTACTTCTGCTCCTGGTGGGCCTTCTTTTGACCATGCGATCATGCGTGCAACAGCGGAATCTTCACCTTCTGCAAGGATTTCTACATCTCCATTGTATAAATTTTTTACATAACCGTACACACCTATTTCTTCTGCATAATTTTTAGCACAATGTCTGTAGCCAACGCCTTGAACAATTCCACTGACTAAAATTTTAACTCTTCTCATAAAATTTTCCTTTCTTAGTTTTTATCAAGGATTTTTGTTAATTTTTATAGCAAAATAAAAAAATAAATGAATATTTTAAATTTTTGTTGCATTTTTTTGACAAGCTGTGTTATATTTAAATTATAACGCAAGTAGTCAAAAAGTAACTATTTAAATGATAGATATTTAGGAAAGGGGAAAAAATGGAAAAATTACTGGAAATTGCAAAATACCTTGCAGGATTGCATTGGTATTGCTGGGCAGGAACAATTGCTATTATTGTTACTGTGTTAGGATATTTTGGAAGTCCTTTTATTATTTGGGCGATAGTAGCTGCTGTAATTTTAGGTATTTTTCAAGTTCAATCTTGGATTACCTGGGGAATTTTTCTTGTAATTGCAGCCATTGGAGCAATTCCTGTTTTGCGGCGGATTTTTGTTTCTTCCATTATATTAAAATTATTCCGAGCTTTGCAATTGGTTCCTAAAATTTCTGAAACAGAACGAACTGCTCTTGAAGCTGGAAATGTTTGGGCAGAAAAAGAATTGTTTTCTGGGAAACCTGATTTAAAAAAACTGGTAAAAGAAAAATATCCTACTTTAACACCAGAAGAACAAGCATATATAGATGGTCCTGTTGAAGAAATATGTGAAGCCGCTGATGATTGGAAGATTTGGAAAGAAAAAGATCTTCCTCCAAATGTCTGGGAACTTTTGAAAAAGCATCGCATTTTTGGAATGATCATTCCGAAAGAATATGGCGGACTAGAATTTTCTGCAACTGCACATGGGGAAATTGTTGCAAAGATGTCCTCTCGTTCTATTGCTCTTTGTGTAACAGCTATGGTGCCGAATTCTTTGGGTCCTGCTGAATTGCTTATTCATTATGGGACAAAAGCACAAAAAGATTATTATCTTCCTCGGTTAGCACGTGGTGAAGATATTCCTTGCTTTGCTTTGACTGAGCCTACTGCGGGTTCGGATGCTGGCTCTATCACATCTAATGGCGTTGTTTTTAAAAATAGCGATGGTAAATTATTCCTTCGCTTAAATTGGAATAAACGATATATTACTTTGGCTGCTGTTGCAACAGTCTTAGGGTTGGCATTTAAACTACGTGATCCGGAAAATTTATTAGGGAAGGGTGAAGAGCTAGGTATTACCTGTGCTTTAGTGTCTTCTAATACTCCTGGTGTAGTACTAGGCTATCGACATGATCCTTTGGGTGTTCCTTTTTATAATTGCCCAACTCAAGGCCATGATGTTGTTGTTCCACTTGAAGATGCAGTTGTTGGTGGAATAAATGGCGTAGGACGGGGTTGGCAAATGTTGATGGAATGTCTAGCTGCTGGCCGTGGAATATCTCTCCCTGCTCAAGCTATTGGCGGTGCGAAATTGGCTTTGCGTTATGTCAGTGCATACATTGGCGTTCGTAAGCAATTTGGCGTTAATATTGGAAAATTTGAAGGTATTATGGAACCTCTTTCTCATATTGCAGGTATGACATATCTTTTGGATGCAGCACGTCGCTATACTCTTGGAGCAATTGATAGCGGAATGAAACCGCCTGTTGTAACTGCTATGATGAAGTATAATGCTACAGAAATCAGTCGAAAAATATTTAATTATGCTATGGATATTGTTGGTGGTGCTGGAATTTCACGTGGTCCAAGGAATGTTTTGGCAAATACATATATGGGATTGCCAATTGGAATTACTGTGGAAGGAGCAAATATTCTTACTCGTACACTTATTGTTTTTGGCCAAGGTGCATTGCGTGCGCATCCTTATGCGTTCCGTGAAGTTGCTGCGGTAGAAAAGAATAATTTGTGTGAATTCGATAAATATTTCTGGGGACATATTCGACATGTCTTGCGCAATTTCTTCCGTTCCATTGTGTTGAGTGCTACACGTGGGCATGCTTTGTTATTTACTCCGGGCGATAAACATACTAAACGTTATTATCGCAAACTTTCCTGGTCCTCTGCCACTTTTGCCTGGATGGCCGATTTAGCGATGGGTTCTCTTGGTGGTACATTAAAAATGCGTGAAATGATTACAGGAAGATTTGCAGACATTCTTTCCCATCTCTATTTTGCCACTGCTATTCTTTGCCGATATGAAGCAGAAAAACGCCGCAAAGAAGATTTGCCATTTGTTCATTGGAGTTTGCAATATTGCTTTACCCAGATCCAAAATGGATTTGATCAACTTTTCCGAAATTTAAAAGTTCCGCTTATTGGATTTATTTTTAAAGGTCCAGTCGCTTGGTGGTCAAGATTCAATACCATTGCAAATTGGCCATCGGATCGCCTTCAAACCAAGATTGCAGAACTTGTACAAATTCCTGGAGAACAACGAGATCGTTTAACCCATAATATCTTTATATCAAAAGATGAAAATAACTTTAGTAATAAACTTGAAAAAACTTTTGCTATGGCTGTTCAAGCTGCGAATATTGAAAAGAAAGTCAAACAAGCTGTACGTGCTAAACAGCTTGAAAAACAACCTGCGCCTGCCTTGTATGAACAAGCTTTAGCAAAGAACATCATTACCTCTGATGAAGCGGCTCTCTTATCCAACCTTGAAAAATCTGCCGTTGATATTGTTCAAGTTGATAGTTTTACTCTCGAAGAATATAAGACAAATCCATAGAAAAAAAATCTAACAAAAAAAACTTGCACTTAGCAGTTTATTCTAAGTGCAAGTTTTTTTTTGTTAGATTCTTTATAATTTTTTCTTTTCAAACCAGCAGAATACATAAATAATTGCAATCCAGAATATTGGGATAATGATCCATGCGGAAATCCCGAGTGTTTCGGGAAGACCGATTTTGCCAAAGTCTTTCCAGGCAAGAATTGTTATTTTCAAAGTAGGATAGATTTCTGCATAAAGACCTGCGCCGACAATCATTCCCAAAATAGCAAAAATTGCGTGCCATCGGCCTTCTGCTATCGCACCAATTGATGTTCCTGGGCAAAATCCCATGATTGCCCAACCTGCGCCAAATAAAGAACCACCAATTACTATTGCTCCGACATTCATAGGCTTATGGCTGAGTTTGATAATTTCAAAGTGAGAAAGAAGATAGATTCCTACCATACCAACTAAAATTGCGGTGAGCATGAATTTAAAAATGGTCATGTCTTTTAAACGCATAGCTCCAACTTGTTTGTCAAAGCGAAGAACACGACCTTTTTGCAATAAAAACCCGAATAATATACCTGTAATAAGGCCTAACCATTGATCGTTACTCATTGTGTTCTTCTCCTCCTCGATAGACAAAGTAGGCAACGATAACGCCTACTCCAAAGAACAGAGCTAATGCTGCAAACGCACTTACGGACAACTGCATCATGCCGCTTAGGCCATGGCCGCTTGGACATCCGTCTGCCATTCTAGCTCCTATCATTGCAACAATACCACCTAAAAAGGCTGCAACTGCTCGTTTTCCAATAGATGGGCCAAATTTTTTTTCCCATGTTGGGGGGACATGCTCAATTTTGAAACTTTTATCTGAGATAGAAGAAAGAAATGCACCAATAAAAATGCCTAATACAAGCATAAATTGCCAATCAATGCCCACTTTTTCTTTAATGTAGTATTCGTTTGTTCCAACTCGATCTGGTGCAACTGTTTTTTCAATTAAACCTGCTGCGCGGACAAATGTAGTAGAAGCTCCCAAATAGCTAGTTTTCCCTAACCATTTTGTTGTAGCATATACAGAAGCAATTGCTAAAAGCCCTACGAGAAATCCTGCGAGATAAGGACTCCATCCGCCATTATCTGATTTACATTTCATAAAAGGCTTTTCCTTTCCTAAAAATAATCTATATGGTGAAAAGTTTTTCTTGAAAAAAAGAAAATAAAAATTAGCGAGATTCTGAAGTGTTTGGCTTTAAGAAATCTCGCTTAATTTTTTAGAATGCTATTTTTTCAAAATAGTACTGAAAATCTTTTCTTTATCAAGAGATTTGGTGCAGAAGTACCAATCATGGCAAACCATATCTTGTTTGGCTTCCATACGTTCTTTGGCTACACCACAAGAACCGGCTGGAGGAACAATAACATCATCGCCAGGTTGCCAATCGGCTGGCAAAGCAACAGAGAACGCATCTGCTGTTTGAAGGCCAATAAGAACACGATATAATTCGTCAAAGTTGCGGCCTAAACTTAATGGATAGTAAATAATGGTACGAATAACACCATTAGGATCAATGAAGAAAACAGCGCGAACTGCTTTAGTTGTACTTTCGCATGGTTGAATCATTCCATATTTTTTAGCAACATCCATTGTGATGTCTTCGATCAAAGGAAATTTTACTTCAACATTTTTCATTCCTTTGTATTCGATTTTTTCTTTAATGGAACGAAGCCAAGCAATATGACTATATAAACCATCTACAGAAAGACCAACTAATTTACAATTGGCTTTTGCAAATTTTTCAGATAAGGTCGCAAATGTCATGAATTCAGAAGTACAGACCGGTGTAAAATCAGCAGGATGGCTGAATAAAATTACCCAATTTCCTGCATAATCTTCTGGAAAATTTATGGGACCTTGTGTGGTAACAGCTTTGAAAGCTGGAGCCTTATCGCCAATACGCGGCATGTGAGTAAGTTCCATTTGAACACCCTTTTGAAAAAAATTTTAATCTAAAAATAAAAGTAAAAAAAATACTAATGACCACAAGAATGGCCGTGGCTGTGTCCAGCGCAGGCGTTTTCAGAATCAACTTCACTCAGTTTGCCTTCTTTAAAGGCTTTTACATTATCTTTTACCAGACCATCTATAGATTGATAAACTTTGATTCCCATAGAATTTAAGCCAAGTATAGCTCTTTTTCCAATACCACCAACAATAATAGCTGCAACCATTTCACCATTTAGAGCGGCTAAGGGATTGCATGCTCCATGTTCATGGTGTTCATTCATATTAGAGATTGCTTTGATTTCATTATTTTCTGTATTGCAAATCATAAAATATGGGGCAGAGCCAAAATGTCCATATACAGAACTATCAAGGCCCTTGTCTTCTTGTGTGGGAATACAAATTTTCATAATTTTGTCCTTAAATCTTAAAAAAAATACCATAAAGTTAAAAAGGAATTAAAAAAATCTCCTTTTATAAGAAAATTATAACGTAAAAAAAGTTTATTAGCAAAAAAAAATTTATTTTAATTTTTCTTAAGTTATTTTGTCTTAGTCATAAGCTATAATGAATTTCAGATGCAAAAGTGGGAAAAAATTATGAATGATTTAGGAGAAATAGGTATGGAAACTTCAATATTTTATGAAAATCAACTTGAGATTATAGATGCTTATTATACAGAAAAGCCTTGTTTGCCTGATGAAAAAACTGTCTGTTTGCATAAACAAAGATTTGCTAGAAAACGAAAAACAAAGAAAAAATATTGTTATATTTTTCGTAAAAGTAATCCCTTTCCTAATTTTTCTGATCATTCTATTTTACCTTTGCAAGAACTTGTTTTACCTAATATACATGAGGTACAAGAAATTGCAGATGATTCTAGGCGTTTTCAAATTCGCCAGCTTAGTTTCCATCATCCACAAATTTTTTTGGTCATTGATTGGATACAGCCCTTTTTGATTGAACCAAGCAATTCTAAATTTAATTCTACGTCATGTATTTTTCAACAAAAGTCTATGCGTTTGGCTCTTCAACTAACTATTGAACGTCATACTTATAGATATTTTGTTCCGACTTTGCCGCGAAAGTTATACGGACAAACTACAAAATTCCGATGGGTTTGTCTTCAAGAAGATATTACCCAAATATTTGCTCATTTAAAAAATAAACTGCTTAACACCACAGAATATGAACTATCCATATATCTGACTCAACCGGGTCAAACATGGGAAGTTGCACGATGGAAAAACTAACAAAAAAAGCGATATGCAATCTGCATATCGCTTTTTTTGTTAGTTATTTTTTTTCTTATAGCAATTTTGAACAGGAATGCCACAATTATTGCAGTGTTCTGTTAGGCAATGGCCAGTATAGGTTTGAGATTTTGATTTTTCCCATTCTGAAAGTAAAAATTGAGGAGATACTCCTGCATGAAGATGCGACCATGGCAATATTTCATTGGTAGGAACTTCACGATGAAGGAAAAATTGAGTATCAATATTATTTACTTTAAAAGCATCATCCCAAGCATTTTGATTAAAATGGTCATCCCAAGCATCAAGGTATGCTCCATTTTGCCAAGCTGATAACATTGCTTTAGCAACTTTGCGATTTCCGCGTGCTAAAATACCTTCAAGGTGGCTTAACGTAATATCGTGGAATTTAACTTCTGTTTTGGGCGAGCGTAAAAGATTTTTAATAAATCGTTGGGCAGAATATAATTGTTCTCGTGTTGCCATCTGTGCCCATTGGAAGGGCGTTTGTGGCTTGGGAACAAAATTTGCGATTGAGGCATTTACAAATCCTGGTTTCCCATGTTTGACACGTCGTGCATTAGAAATTTTTTGGATCAGATCCGCAATTCCTGCATAATCGTTTTCATCTTGCATAGGCAAACCAATCATAAAATATAGTTTTACTGTATCCCAACCTTCATCATAAGCCCGTTCTAAAATATCAAACATTTCTTTTTCATCCATTGGTTTATTAACAATCTGTCGCATACGTTCTGTCCCAACTTCCGGAGCTAATGTTAGAGTTCGTTTCCGAACAGAGGCGATGAGTTCAGGTAATATTTTCATTTGTTCATTGATACGCAAGGATGGCAAACTAATGCCAACACCTTTTGGGGCAAAAATTTGCAGAAGACGGCGGCTTAATTCTTCTAAATGTGGGTAATCGCTGGATGCAAGAGAATATAGGGAAATTTCTTCATAACCTGTATTTTGAAACAATTCTAGAGCTTCTTGAATTAAAGAATCAACGGAGCGGACTCTTAAAGGGCGACATATCATTCCAGCCTGGCAATATCTGCAACCACGTGTACAACCTCGCATAATTTCAAGGAAAATACGGTTGTGAACTGTATCATTATATCCTATAATTGGGTGGGTCATTCTACTGGTTTCCAAGTTGGGAAGAAATTTTGCTTGGATTACTGCTGGCAAGCCTGCTTGTGGATTGATTTCCGCAATTGTTCCGTCTTCTTTATAGATGACGTCATAGAAATTAGGAGCATAAAGACCAGGAATTTGTTGACAAAGTGTAATGATTCGTTCTTTTCGTGGCATATTTTGTTTACGTAATTCTGCATCTATTCGCAAAATTTGTAAAATTGCTTCTTCTCCATCCCCTAGAAACGCTAAATCTAAAAATAATGCGGCAGGTTCTGGATTATATACAGCATGTCCGCCTGCTAAAATCAAGGGATCTGATTCTCTACGTTCTGTAGCTAGAATGGAAATATCTGCTAAATGAAGCATTTGAAGAATGTTCGTCCAATTTGATTCTGAACCGACAGAAAATCCCCAAATATGGAATTCTCGTATAGGGGTTTTGCTTTCTAAGGTAAAGAGTGGCATTTGGTATTTTTTGAGATAGGTTGAAAAATCTGGTAATGGGATAAATGACCGTTCGCAGAGCAAATCTTCTGACTGGTTGACAATTTCATAAAGTAGTTTTAACCCATGGCAGCTCATGCCAATTGCGTATGTATCAGGGAAAGATAAACATAATTTGGCAGTAATATTTTTAGCGTCTTTTTGGACACTATTCCATTCTCCGCCAATATATTGATTGGGACGATCAACAAAGTTTAAAATGCGATGTAAAAATTCATTTGGTTGCATAAATAACCTTACATTTTTTCAAAGATATTTTTTTTCTTAAGATATTTCTGATGGATAAGAAGCAAAAGGAATGAAAAATTTTTTCCTTGTCATTATACTATTTTTCGTTGACATTATATTTTTTTTTGTAAAAATATTATTCATAATTCTTGCATTTTTTAAAAAAAAGGAAAAAAAATTTATGCTTCTAAAAATATTTATACTATTTTTTCTAACTTTTTTTGTTTGTTGTTTTGCTCAGGAAAATAATTTTTCTTCATCAACGACTTTGTCAAATAATGAAAATTTAGCTACTTATGAGCCTATTTTAAATTTGGATTGGACATTATTACAAACAATTCCTATCCAAAGCCAAGGACGAATTAAACCATTAGATAGTTTTGCACGTCTATTACTTTTTCAACTATCTGGACGAACAACAGTTAGTTTAACAGATATGCGTATATCTGCTATCCAGTGGCTATCTCAAGTTATTTTTTTACCTCATGAGGCTATAAAATACCCGATATTTTTAGTAGAGAATGCTGCTGTTCTTGAACAAATTCATCTTTCTACAGAAAGAATGCGGGCTAGATATTCTTATATAGAATTGGCTCCTGGTATTTCAGAAATACAAAACTATTGTTGGCAATTAAGGAGTAAACCAGAAGAGAGCTATTCTTTAGTGGATCGACAAATTCTAACTCTTGCTAATAATTTGCGTGCTTTTGAAGATATTTTAGGGACTTTTCTTTTTTTAGAACCTTTATCTATTCATCATAAAGATTTAGGACAAAAAATCGATTGTTTAGTATCTACTTCTGATATTATTGAGTTTTTGTCAAATAAAGAAGAGCCTCCTCCGGAGTTTACGGAAAATATAAATAGTCAAAAAAATATAAATACTTCTGGAAATTCTGTAGAAAAAATTCGCCAAATATGGAAATCTCTTGCTTTAGATCAAAAAGATGTATTTTTAGAAGCAATGAAACAAGAATTAAAATATCGCTTGTATGCTGCTCCAGAAAAAGATTTAGATATTTTTCCAGATTATCCTAAATGGTCTTCTCCTTGGAAAAGTTTAGTAGAATCCCAAGAACATCATAAAACAGCATTGGCAATTTGGAAGAATATTTTGTATAATTATCAGCAAAAGAATGTGGTAGAAGTAGAAAAGCTCTTGATAAAATATCAAAATATGCTTAAAATACAAGTTGGTGGAATGTCAGAATATCAAAAACTCCCATTAGAAGTTCGTTATAACCAATACGATTTACTTTTTTGGGCAAAGATTGTTTATTTGTTGGCAATGTTATTTTGTGCAACATCATGGTGGGGAAAAGCGGAGAAAAAGATTTTCATCATTGCTTTCCTTTTTTTAGTTGTAGGATTTGTTCTTCAAAGTTATGGAATGTTCTTACGAATTTTGATTAAAGGACGTCCCCCTGTAGCCAATTTGTATGAGACAATGGTTTTTGTAAGTTGGTTTGCGGTTTTAATGACTATGGTTTTAGAAATTGTTTTTCGCAATCGAATTCGTAGTTTAAGTATATTTTGTGGAAGTTTTGTTGGATGTTTACTTTTATTTATGGCAGAAAAGTTTGCTTATGAAACTGATACAATGGGAGTTTTAATTGCTGTTTTAGATTCAAATTTTTGGTTAGCAATACATGTTATTTCAATTACAATTGGATATTCTGCAAGTTTAGTTGCAGGTATAATTGCCCATATTTTTGTTTTGTCCCAATTTTTATTGCAAAAAAGTAATCAAAAACAAGGCAATATAAATCAACAGAGATATTCTGATTTAGAACATATAATATATGGCACAGTTGCTTTTGCAACAGTTTTTATCTTTTTAGGTACAGTGTTAGGGGGCTTTTGGGCTGATCAATCTTGGGGACGTTTTTGGGGATGGGATCCAAAAGAAAATGGGGCACTTGTGCTTTTATTATGGAATGCAGTTATTCTTCATGCAAGATCGGGTGGATATATTCGATCTTGGGGAATTGCTTTATCAGCAATTTTGGGAAATATTATTGTAGCAGCGGCTTGGTGGGGAGTTAATTTACTCAACATTGGCTTGCATAGTTATGGATTTAGTCATGGCGTTCGTGATCGTTTGCTGGTCTTTGTCAGTGTAGAAATAATTATTCTTTTATTAAGTGCGGTTATTTGGAGAAAACAAAATGTCGAATAACCGTTCCAGCAGTAATATGAATTTACAGGGAAATTCTACTCTAAAAACATCTTTATGGGAAGAGCAATTTCAAAAATTTTGTCAATCTGAAAAATATTCTGTGAGTATTCGCCCTATTCAATATGCAACGCAATGGCAAATCAGCAATGGCCAAAATACCATACAGGTAAATAGTTATAACAATGGAACAATTTTATTGCAGGGAAGTGATAGTCCTCTTAAAAAAAGTCTTGCTAAATTTTGTTTTGGTGATGAAAACATCAGTTCTAATAAACCTAAAAAATTTGAAGGTAATGATTCTTCTACAGTGAAAGAAAATTTTCCTGAAATTGATCCACCAGAAATTGTTCTGCCTACTGGAAAACGTATTGGTATGGACGAAGTAGGCAAAGGAGATTATTTTGGCCCGTTGGTTACATCTGCTGCATATATAGATGAAAATACTGAGATTTTAATAAAAAAAATGGGTGTGTGTGATAGCAAGCAAATCACAGATCCTAAAATTGTAGAGTTGGCTAAAAAACTTATAGATAAAATCCCACATCATACACAAATACTCATGCCAGAATATTATAATTTACGTTATGAAGAAGAGCAAAATTTGAACTATCTTTTAGCAAGTTGCCACGCTGAAACATTAAAAAAATTGCTTGACAAGCAACCATGCGAAGTTGCAATTGCAGACCAGTTCGCACGAGATAAAGAATTGCTTTTAAACAAAGTAAAAAAAAATAATTGTAATATTCAGCTTATACAAGTAATACATGGAGAACGCGATCTTGCTGTTGCAATGGCCTCTGTTTTTGCACGAGCAGCATTTCTTGATAGAATTGCTAAAATGAGTTCTACATATAGAATGCAATTTCCTAAAGGCTCAAGTGATGTGCAATATGCCATTAAGGAATTTATAAAAACATATAGTAAGAAAGAGCTTTACAAAGTTGCCAAACTTCATTTTAATATGCGAATGATTTCGTAAATTTTTACATATTTTTAAGGACTTTGCTATGAAAAGTAAGTGGATTTTTTTGATTTTTCTTTTTATTTTCATCAATTTTTTATTTGCACAAAATCTTGTTATTAATGATATTACTGTTTCAGAAGGCAATCAACGAGCGGGAAGAGATGCTGTCTTTACAGTAACTCGTTCTGGTGACTTATCAAAAACATCTATTGTTAAATTTGCAACAGCTAATCTTACTGCACTTGCTACAAAAGATTATGAAGCTGCAACAGGGCAACTTGTTTTTGATCCTAGCGTAGCAACACAAATAATAACTGTTCGTATTTATGGTGATGAAATTGATGAAGTGGATGAAAAGTTTAAAGTTACTCTTTCTACGCCATTTAATGCTACGATTACAGATGCTACAGGGGAATGTATAATTCAAGATGATGATGACCCTCCTACAATTTCTAGCAATGATTGCACAATAAAAGAAGCAAATGCTGCTGTTACAGCTAATATTGAGGTTTTCTTATCTCAAGAAAGTAGCAAAGCTATTACACTGCAGTATCAAACTGAAAATATTACAGCAAAATCAGTTGAAGATTATACGGCTAAATCAGGAACATTGACTATTGCCGCAGGTACTAAAAGCGCATTGATTCCAATTAGTATTATTGGAGATACTGTAGCTGAACCAGAAGAATCTTTTAAAGTAAAAATGTTTAATGCAACAAATGCTGTTGTGATAGATGATGAAGCTATTTGTACAATTGTCAATGATGATTTTACAATGGCAGGCATTACCATTGATGATGCTGAAATAGAAGAGGGGAATGCTGGCAAAAAAGAGCTTGTTTTCACAGTAAGCCTTGTTGCAGAGATTGAACAAAGTTGTACAGTATATTACGCCACTGCAGATGGTACTGCAAAAATTGGAGATTATCAATCAACAACCGGTAGAATAGTTTTTGAACCTGGGCGTGAAACAAGCAAAACAATATCAGTAATTATCTATGGTGATACGATTCGAGAATCGGATGAAAATTTCCTTGTTAAACTTAGTAGTCCTATTAACGCTAAAATATTAAAAGTATCTGCAACCGGTACAATTTTAAATGATGATGAACAACCTCAAATTTCTATTTGCGACGTTACAGTAAATGAACCTGCCAATGGGGCAACAACAACTGCTAACTTTTTAGTAAAATTATCATCTCCAAGTTATGAAATAATTACTGTAAAATATACTACTGCTGATGGCACTGCCAGTTCCTTAACAAATGATTATACAAAATTATCAGGGACACTTACTTTTGCTGTAGGTGTTGCTTTTGCAAATATAAATGTTGTTGTTAAAGGCGATCTTGTTAACGAGACAAATGAAACATTCTATGTTAACTTAAGCGATGAAATTAGTGCTACAATTGCAAAAGGCAAAGGTACTTGTATTATCAAAGGAAATACTCCTCCTAATATGAGTATATTAGGAAAAAATCAGCTTATTCAAGATGGTGATACCGAACCGACTACTACTGATGATACAGATTTCAGCGCATGTAATATAGATAATGCCACAGTAACTCATACATTTACAATTACAAATACTGGAACTGGTACTCTTAATTTGAATGGAGATCCTATAGTTAGTATTTCAGGAACTCATGCTGCAGATTTTAGTGTAACCGCACAACCAAGTGCAGCAATTGGTCCAGATGGAACTACAACTTTTAATGTTCAATTTAATCCCAGTGCTGCTGGCTTGCGTCAAGCTGTCATAAATATTATCAATAATAGTACAGAAAAAAATCCTTATAACTTTGCTATTCAAGGAACTGGGCAAATATCGGATATGCAAGTAGAAGGAAATAGCAGAATTATCGATGATGGTGATATGACTCCAGGATTGAATGATCATACAGATTTTGAAACTGCTAATATTAGCTCAGGAAGCGTTTTACGAACTTTTACCATTCGTAATAATGGAGTTGTAGATCTCAAACTTACTGGAGATCCAATAGTAAATATAGTTGGAATGAATTCAGGAAATTTTACTGTAACGACACAGCCTGCTGCTACCATTCCATCTACTCAAACTACGACTTTTGTTGTTAAGATGACGCCAAGTATATTTGGAAATTTAGAAGCTGAAATTGTCATTGAAAATAATGATCCCAATAAAAATCCTTACAATTTTGCAATAAAAGGTAATGGAACAAATGCAGGTAGCTTGGACATGGCTTTTGGTATTAGTGGAAGTGTAACAACTCCAATTACTAATAGCAATAATGATGTAGGTTATGCCTTAGCACTTCAAAATGATAGCAAAATCGTTGTAGTAGGAAGTACCTACAATGGCAGTAATGATGATTTCGCAATTGTGAGATATAGTAATACAGGAGCATTAGATTTTGATTTTGGTAATGCTGGCAAAGTTATTACTGCTTTTGGTAATGCTAAAGATGTCGCATATACTGTTGCAATCCAATCTGATGGAAAAATCCTTGTTGCAGGCTCTAGCAGCAATGGTACTGATGATGATTTTGCTCTTGTTCGATATACAGACACTGGAATAATTGATACTTCTTTTGGTACAAATGGTAAAGTTCGTACTGCTGTTGGTACTAAAAATGATGTCGCTCGAGCAATGATTATTCAACCCGATCGTAAGATTATTGTTGTTGGTGGCACATATAATGAAGAAAATAATTGGGATATAGCATTAGTCCGTTATACAAGTACTGGTTTCTTAGATCCAACGTTTGGTATCAATGGAATTGTTACAACTACAGTAGGAGAAGGCGATGAGCAAGCCTACGCAGTTTCTCTTCAATCTGATGGAAAAATTGTCATTGGTGGCTATACTTATAATGGCAGCAATAATGATTTCGTAACCGCTCGATATATAGATACTGGAACATTAGATGCTGGCTTTGGTGATGCAGGAATTGCAAAAACAGCTATTGGCTCTGGAAATGAACAGGCTTATGGTGTTTTAGCTCAAGCTGATGGAAAAGTTCTTGCTGTGGGATATAGCAATAATGGAACAAATGATGATTTTGCATTGGTGCGTTATACAAGTACTGGTGAATTGGACACAAGTTTTGATTCTGATGGAAAGCTAACTACACAATTTGGGACGGGAAATGATGCCATTTATTGTGTTATTCCTCAGTCAGACAGAAAATTTGTTGTTGCAGGACACAGTCAAAATAGCGAAAGCGATTATGAAGTTGCTCTTGCACGTTATACAAATTCTGGAACCCTAGATAATGCCTTTGGAAATGCTGGTAAAGTTAGTACGCAAGTTGGTTCTGGTGATGCTAAGGCTGCTGCTATGGTTTTACAATCCGATGGAAAAATTCTTGTAGCAGGCTTTTCTAATAATGGTAATGATGATGATTTTTCAGTTATACGTTATCATGGGGACAATACTACTATTTTATTTGCTTCTGAAGATAATAGAACAATCCAACTTACTTGGAAACAACTGCCTAATTTATCAGCTACAGAATATAATCTTTACCGAAGTACAAGCGAAAATGGAGAGTATGTTCGCATCAATTCTACTTCAATTATAGCAAAGACTTTCAATTCTGAAGATTCCTCAGATGCTGAGTATACTTTCTATGACGTCAATGCAGATGTACAAAAAATTTGGTATTATAAACTTGAGGCTGTTTTCCAAGACGAGACAACGCAACTCTTCCCAGCGGCAAAATTGAAAAAATAATCTTTCTATTGAGCAAATAGAAAAATTCTAAAAATTAGAAAATAGCACTTTATTCGTTGGCAATATTCTGTTAAAATATACTACTTAAAAAATTTAGCAGAATATTGCTACTTTTTTTGGCTTAAAAAAATAATTCCATACAATGTAACATATTGAAAAAATAGGAGGATTGGCTTTTGCCAATTTTAATAAATGAAAATTTTGCTATACATTTTGGGTATTTTTTTATTTATTTTTTTATTAAGTTGTAATTCTTTTCAAAAAAATGTTACTAAATTAAAAAGCGAAGAATCAATTAACCGCGCTGAAGCTATCTATTGGCTTTCAGAAAATTCTTTGACTGCTACAACTCAAAAGTTATTGATTGAAGCTTTAAATAAAGATGAAAGTGAAGTTGTTCGCTCTTTGGTAGCAAGAATTATTGCTGTACAGAAAAATCCTGAATATATTCCTCTTTTAGTTCGGTCATTATCTGACAAAAGTCCTTTAGTGCGTATGGAAGTTGCCCAAAGTTTGGGAACTTTACAAGCAAAATCAGCGATCCCAGATTTATTAAAAGTATTAGAAAAAGACACCGAAGTTTTAGTGCGTTTGAAAGTCTTAAAAAGTATCAATTATATGGATGCAAAAGAGACTGTGCCAAATTTAATTGAGATGCTTGAAGATCATGAGCCATCTGTAAGATTCCAGGCACTTCAGCTTTTGGAACGTTTTTGCCAGGTAAATGTTGGGTTGGATCGAGAAAGCTGGAAAAAATGGTACGAAGCTCAAAACAAAAAAAGCTAAATTTTTTAGAAAGTAAATATTATGGAAAATAGCGATTCTTTATCTTCCAATCCTTCCTCTCAAAATAATTCTTTGCAAACAGAATCTTCTTTACATCCTTCCTGGGCAATGCTAAAATATCGTAAAGTTCTTGTTACTGGCGGTGCTGGATTTATTGGCTCCCATCTTTGCGAAGAATTATTAAAACGTGGTTGTTCTGTTACAGTAATTGACAATCTTTCTACTGGTCGGTGGGCAAATATTGGCCACCTTCAGAAAAATCCTAAATTTCGAGTAATCATATCATCTGTGATTGATATGACATTACTGGAAGAAATTGTTCCCCAACATGATTTAGTTTATCATCTGGCTTCAGCGGTTGGTGTTAAGCTAATCATGGAACGTCCGGTTTCAACAGTTGAAACTATATTTTTAGGTACAGATGCTGTTTTAAAAGCATGTTCAAAATATCGAGTTCCAGTACTCATTACTTCTACAAGTGAAGTTTATGGAAAATCGCATAATTTACCATTTCGCGAAGAAGATGATGTAATTATGGGGGCTACGGAAAAACGTCGTTGGGCGTATTCTTGTGCAAAAGCTCTCGATGAATTTTTGGCCTTTGCCCATTTTTTAGAAACGCAGTTGCCTGTTTATATTGTTCGTCTTTTTAATACAGTTGGCCCTCGACAGGTTGGACAATATGGAATGGTATTACCCGGGTTTGTTAAACAAGCTATTTCCAACCAGCCTTTAACTGTTTATGGTGATGGAAATCAAAGAAGATGTTTTTGCTCAGTTTATGATGTTGTTGAAGGCCTTATTCGTTTGGTTCATGTAGATCAGGCTCAAGGTAAAACAATCAATTTAGGTAGTTGTGAAGAAGTTAGTATACTAGATTTGGCTAAAAAAGTTTTAGCAATTAGCGGTTCCCCTTCTCCTATTCATGCAATTTCCTATGAAGAGGCTTATGGCCCAGGATTTGATGATATGGCTCGTCGCGTTCCAGATTTAACTCGGGCACAAAAATATATTCAGTGGACTCCTCAGTATAGCTTGGAAAAGATTATTAAAGAATTAGTAGAATATCATCGTGTTCATCTCTAAATTCGAAAAAAAAATTTTTCTTAACAGGAGAAACTTCAGATGAAACAAATTTTTATTTTTGCCTTATTTATTATTTGCTCTTTGATGAGCTATGCGCAAGATGGCCAAATTGGAGACAAAGCATCTGAACTACAGATAAAAAAATGGATGAAAGGTGGTCCAATAAATTTATCAGAAGGTCTTGGAAAAAATGTTTATGTCATCGAATTTTGGGCAACCTGGTGTCCTCCTTGCCGTCGTAGCATTCCTCACTTGACAGAAATTCAAAAAAAGTATAAAGAGCAAGGTGTAATTATTGTTGGGATTACCACTGAAAAAATAAAACCTGTTCGCACATTTATAAATAAAATGGGTGATATGATGGATTATGCAGTGGCAATCGATGATAATGAAGGAACTTCTAAAGCCTATATGGAAGCCTTTGGAATTGATGGCATTCCTCACGCTTTTATCGTAGATAAAAAAGGCCTTATTGTTTGGCAAGGCCATCCTATGGATAACATGGAACTAGTTTTGGATAAGGTACTCACCGGTACTTTTGAACCAGGAAAAGAAAAGTTTGTAGGACAATTACTTGAAGATGCAAATAATTACGAACTTGAAAGTGCAAAGGAAAATAATACTCCTGAAGCTATTCAAAAAGCGAAAGAAAAATTTGAAGCAACACTTATCATTATAAAAGACTATTCTATCGCTGCAGAAAATGTTGCCATGATATGCAACAATCTTTCCTGGCATATTATGACAGAAGAATCCATTAAATCCCGAGATATGGAGTTTGCTTTTAATTTAGCGAATCTTGCTAATGAATTAGCAAAAGGAGAGCAAGATTATATTCTGGACACTTTTGCTCTTGCAGTATTTTTAGTAAAAGGTGATGTCAAACAAGCATTGGAATTGCAACAAAAAGCATATAACCTTGCTAAAGAAAATGGCCGCGATCTCCAAGAATATGAAGAACGCTTAATTAAATACCAAGAAGCATTAAAAAAATTAGAAGAGAAAAAATAATTTCTTTTAAATATCAATAAAAAAGAGTCTCCCATAAAATTAAATCATGGTAGACTCTTTTTATTGATAGCAGGCGAAATTTATTGAAATACCAACTCCAGTTTTTCTGGTTTGCATGGTAATTGATCCGAGTAACGATAGACAATATGAATAGCTTCAGCGGGTTCGTTTTTGTTCCTGCCATAGAGCCAGAAGTTGATTTGGTTCCAATTGCAGGTAATTTTTCAGGGTAAAAATATACACTCATTAAACCAACCTGGTTTACAATTCACTGGCACAAAGCCGGAAGTGTTTGAGCAAATCAATCATCTGGCTATCTTTAATCATAAAAGTAGAATGAAAAGAATCTAAGCCAGCTATAAATCTTTGTATGCCAATGCAGGTTTGTTGAGGAAGATGAGGAAGAACTTCAAGGAGATATTCCCAAGTTTCGAGTTTAAGAAGAGCAGGTTCTTTAATGGAAAAAGCAGCCCATTGTTTAGCAATAGTAAAAGCCAAGTTGTCAGCAATTTCATTAACATGACTCCGTAAAAACGGAAAATTATAATCAAGTAAGATATAAAATATAGTATACCACAAAAAAATAAAAAGTAGCAAAACAAAAATAGGACTAGCCTTATTATTTTTAAGGCTAGTCCTATTTTTGTTTTGTGTAGTATTTTAGTCTATTGATATTATTTTTTTGCAGCAACAATTTCAATATGGGAAGCACTTCCTAATAGGGAAGTATGCTGATTTAAACTTAATTCTATACGTATGAGTTGTTCAAGTTGATCGCGGTTTTCTAATAGTTTAGGATATCTGCGCCAGGGAATTATTGTTTTTCCAATAATACTAATGACTGTAAAACCAGCATCTTCAAACATTTTTTGTATTTCTTCTGGACTGAAGAAACGAACTTCAAATTGTTCTTCTTGAGATTCTGTTAACCAGTGGCTTAAACCAGTACGTAGAAAATTTTCTAGTTCATCAATTTTACCTTGATCTAAAAAATGGTGCATTGCTCCCCATTTATTATCTACTGAACAAACAGTTTTTCCTCCGGGTTTTGTTACTCGATAAATTTCTTGAATAGCTTTTCTTGGATTGCTGCAACAGGAAATTGGATCTCCTTCACTTACAACTAACTCAAAACTTTCATCTGAAAATTCCTTCATATCGCAAATATCACAAACAGTAAAACTAACTTTTTTTAGTAGTTTTTCTGCTTCACATTTTTTTTGAGCAGTGTCTAACATGCCGACAGAAATGTCTGCTAAAACAACTTGAAAGCCACTTTTAGCAATTTTAATTGCCCAGAGTCCAGTTCCTCCTCCAATATCTAAAATTTTTGAAGACATATCTCGTGGTAAATGTTTTCGTAAATTTTCCCAAGTTGCTTTATGATATATTTTCCAGTAGGGGCTTTCATAAGAAGAGTCATAAATTTTACTAACTCGGTTATAATAATGGGCAACTTTGTCCATTTCTTTGCTTTTATCTTGATATTTTTTTTTATCTTTCATTTTCACCCTTTTTATAAAAAGCCTTGCGATTAGATAATCGCAAGGCTTTTTTCTTTACTTACAATTTACAATGAAATTTTTTGAGAAATAGGTTTTGCATATTTATTGCGACTAAGAAAATAGAATATAAGAGATAATAGTAGAAGTAATACTCCCAAAAGGCTAGTTAGATATAGCATTCCACCATTTTGTTGGACAAATTGCATGATAGGTGCAAGAAACCAACTGATACGATCGTACCAATTTTCAATATTGGGGAATTTTCCAAGAAGAGTAGCAAAAAATCCATCGCCAAAAAGATCCCAGAAGAAAGTAAGAATAGGGAAAATAATTCCCAAAGCTGCTGCAAATTTGGCCAGCTTATATTCTGAAACTTTCATTGGAAGTTGGATTTTCTGGACACATTTTTCTTGATACCAGATTTGAATACAAGCTTCTTGAATTCTTCCTGCAGCCAAAGGTGTTATCCAAAATTTGGCAGAAGATTCTTGTGGTGTTAAATCAACGAGTATTTCATTTGGAACAGTTAGACATCCTGGGACATGTGCAGCAACTTTAATAATAGGCTTGGCTGCTTCTACAGCGACTGCTTGACCATGTACTTGGCGGAACCCTTCTGCTTTTTCTTCAATTTGTGTCAATTTTTCTGGCGTAAAAATAGTGGAAAGCGGGTATGTTTGGAGTGGGTGCATCAAACTATAATAACGGACGGTTGCTTCACGAGTAATTTTAGATGGTTTAATAACCATTGGAGTTGGAGGTGGGGAAACTATTGGAATTGGAGCAATAGGCGGGGGTTCTGGCTTGGGATGTGTGGTTCCAGGAAGACTTAATGAAGGTAAAACAGGAGTAGTGCTTGCAGGTATTTGAGGTTTTTCTATTTTTTCTTCTACAGGCTCTTTATTAGATATTGGTTCTGGTGTGCTTATTGGTTTTTCTGGAGATGGTGTAATATTTTCTGGAATTACAGCAGCGCCACTTCCTCCTTGTGGTGTGCGTACTTCGCTTCCTATAGCAAAGGATTCTTGTAATATATCTTCAGGTTTTTTTTCTGGCGTTTCTAAAGCTACTTCTCTTTTGTCAATTGGTAAATCAGTAAGAGGAATATCAATATTAGGTAGTATTGCTTCGGGTTCTTTTGGAATATCGGTTAGAGCGTCAGGCAAATCAACTTTAGAAATTTGCTCTGTTTTAGGTAAATTGTTAATATCCAAATCTTCTTCTTGTTCTTCAGATATTTTATTTTTAGGTAGTTTTGAAACAGCAAATTTTTGGGTTTGAACAAGATCGCTAGTAAAAATGTCTTTCTTTGATTCGTTAGTGAACATTTCTCCTGAGAGCCGTTTTGTTATTTGAGGGAGTTCGGCATTTTCATCACGCATAAGTCGTTCTAGTTCTTGTTCCTCTTTTGTAATAGGAATATGGCTTTCGGGATCTATTATTTTATCATCATTTTTTTCATCTTTTTCATCGGAAGTCATATCCATAGATGGAAGATTTAATGGTTCAGCTTGAGGAATATTTTCTTCAAGTGGTTCAGCTTGAGCAATATTTTCAAGTGGCTCAGCTTGAGGAATATTTTCTTCAAATGGCTCAGCTTGAGGAATATTTTCTTCAAATGGTTCAGCTTGAGGAATATTTTCTTCAAATGGTTCAGCTTGAGGAATATCTAAAGGAGGTAATGGATCAATATCTTGAATTTTTATATTAGCAGCAATCTCTGGTTCGTCATCAAGGTTAGGAATTACAGGTTCATTGTCATCTTCATTTACAGCAAAGGAGGGAATCGCATCTGGAACAACTGCATCAATTGGTAAGGCATTGACTAAAATATCAGAAGGTTCTTTTTTAGCGTCTTCAATGTCTCCTTCATGATCGCTTTGAATAGTGTCTTTACCCCATACTTCAGCATTCGGATTGGGAAGTGTGGGGGGTAATAAGTCTTGTTCTTTTTCAATTTTTTTCTTGCTTGGAGAGTCTTCAAACATTTCTAGTTTATTGTCATCTCGATCTTGCCAAATAGTAGGTAAATTGAATTCTTCTGGAGCAACTTTATCTTCAGAAATGCGCTCTCCATTTTTTATCATTACTTTGGTAGGTTTATGTGTAGAGGATTCAATTTTAGGAGCAGAGGAACGTATATTTGTTTCAAGGCGTGCTAAATTAGCTTCAGCAGCAGCTTTAGTAGGATCTATTTTAGGCGTAGATTGAGTAGGAGTAATTTCTGGTTTTATAGACTTGGCGGCTTTCATACTACTTGTAGAAGATGCAAATTTCTTTTCGTCTTCTAATAATTTTTTTTGATAAACTGTTTTGATTTTTGCTAATATACTTTTTTCTGTAGAAAGCAATGGTTCTATATCATGCCCAGTTACCATTTTTAAATCAATTAATTTTTGGCTGTCAAAAGGGTTGACTGCCGCAACAACAATTTTATTTCCTTCAAATCGGATAGGCATGATACGATAATATTCTGCTGCATTTTTTAAAACAACTTCAAGTACTTCTGGAGCAATTGCAACATTGTCTAAATCTACACTTGGAATTTCTAAATAATGGCTAATTGCAGTTAAAATATCTTTTTCTTGAAGATAAGAATCTTCCATAAGAGTAGTAATAAGAGGTTTATTTTGTAAATTTGCTGTCTGAAAAGCCGATTCTACAATATCTTGAGAAAGTATTTTCGTTTTAATGAGAATTTCTGAGATAGCTTTATCAAACTCTCTACCTCCTTTTGCCATCATTTTTACAATATTTGGATCTTTTCCTGGTGTTCCTGATTCAACTTTTGTTTCTTTTACTACTTTACTGGAGATTGCTTTAGGTTGAATTTCTACACGTTCATTTTCTTGATAATTTTTTTCATAAATAAGATCGCCAATTGTCATTTCAAATGGCAAAGGTTCATTGCGGAAATATATCACGATAGCCGACTTGTCTTGCTGGTAATTATATCGTTCTTGTAAAATTTCCAGCACTCGTTCTAAAGTAGTATCCTCACGCACTTTTAAAGATACTACTTTATTGATAAATTTATCTTTGACAATAATTTTAGCGGTGTTGTCCATACGTATCCTTACTTTTTTCTTAAAAAAACAACAAACATTTCCTCCATAAATTCTATCTTATCGATGGATGCAAATAAAGTCAATCAAATATTTTTATAGAATTTTGAATTCTAATAAATTCGTTAAAATTTGATTTGCTTAGTTAAAATAAATTGATCTGTTCGATATTTTTTTCTTTTGCAGTAACTTTTGTTTTAGAAATAATTTTTGTGATGTATTCTACAGGAATTTCTTGTATATATCTAGAAGGAGCATTATTTTGTATTTCGCCATTCAATAAACGTTTTTCTGCACAACTAAGGTATAAATAATCTTTTGCTCGGGTAACTCCAACATAAAATAAGCGACGTTCTTCTTCAAATTCTGTTAATGTTTTAGAATTAGAAGCTGGAAGAATATTTTCTTCACAACCAACAATAAAAACAACAGGAAACTCAAGTCCTTTTGAGGCATGCAATGTCATAAGCGTAACTTTTCGTGCTTTTTGATTATATTCATCGTTTTGATGGTGCAGTTGTATATCTATTAAAAAATCTTTCAATTTGGAAAAATCTTGTGAAAAATTGAGTAATATCTCTTCCTGTATTGAGTCTAATTTAAATGAGTTGAATATGCTAGTTTGATGAATATGATTTAAAAGATTCATTAAAAAGTCTCGTGTAGAAATCGTTTTTTGTGATTCATCTTGTAAAAATTTCAAACTTTTTTTTAATGTTTCGATTACACTAAAAATGTTCTTTGAAATATCTGGCATATCTTGTTCTAACATCCGCCAAAGGGAAATTTTTTTCTTTTCGTGATGCTTTTTTAATGTTTCTAAAGTTTGTATTCCAATACCAGGTAATTCTAATAAAATTTGAGATAAAAGAACATCTTGATCAGGATAAATCAAAACTTGCAGCAATGATTTAAATATACACAATTTGGGTTGCTGCCAAAATGGTTCGTTTCGTACTATTTGATAGGGGATGCCAGAGCGGGCAAGTGATTCTTCTAAATCTGTTAATTGTGCATGGGTACGATATAGAATGGCAAAGCTGCTAAAATCATAATTCCCTTGTGAAATCCCATTACTTCGTTCGGTAACTATAGAAAAATTACTAATTCCCCCAATGAGTTGGTCGATTGTTTTTACTACAAATTCTGCTTCAGATTTTCCTGTTTTTGCTTGATAATATTGTATCTTTTCTCCTGTTTTTAATGCTTGCAATGGATTAGGTTGATGTGTAGGATTATGACGGATAATTCCATTAGCAGCTTGTGTAATAGGAATTGTAGAACGATAATTTATACCTAATTTTATTGTTTTGCTTCTAATAAAATCTTGAGAAAATTGCATAAAATATTTTACATCTGCTCCACGAAAGCTATAGATAGCTTGATCTGGATCTCCAATGGCCATAAAGTCAGTATTAGAATTATAGAGAAGGTGTAAAAATTGATATTGTGCTGGATTTATATCTTGATATTCATCAACAGTGATCATACGATATAATGATTGATAATTTTCTAAAATTTCTGGATGGGTTTGAAATAAAGAGATGGGCAAAAAAATTAAATCTTCAAAATCTACCATGTTATGTTCTGTCAATATTTTTTGGTATTCAAGAAATGCCTGCTCTTCTGCAGGAGAAGTTTTTTTGTCATATATTTCGCCAGAATTTTTTCTGGATACTATATTGTCTAAGAATTTACTTAAATTAGGATTGATTTTCTGAATAAAATATTCTTTTTGTCCATTATCTAAAATCAAAATATCTTTTGATAATCCTAATAACTCATGATGCTTTTTTATAATCTTCCATCCTAGTTTATGGAAAGTAGTTACTGTAATAGACTCTGAATCATTAGCTAAAAGACCTTGTAATCTTTGCTGCATTTCTTGAGCTGCTTTATTTGTAAAAGTAATTGCTAAAACTTGTTCTGGAAGGACACGGTGTTCTGCAATTGCTTGCGCAATTCGATATGTTAAAACTCTAGTTTTTCCTGTCCCAGGGCCAGCAATAACTAATAAAGGAAGCCCGTTGTGCATAATAGCATTTTTTTGATCAGGATTATAAGGTAAATCTTGTAAGAAATTAGTTGGTTGGGGTTCTGGCATTCCAATATCTGGAATGATTTCTCCATATTTATTTTCCTTTTTTAAAGGAATAGCCTGAGAGCCAGAAGATGTTTTGCTTTTAGCAGATTTTTTACTTGAAATAATTTGCTGCGATTGCGGCGTTTTTTGTCGTTGTTGTTTTATTTTTTTATCAGGAGCAGAGTCGGGGATGCCGGTGGGTTGGATTGAAGAAGTATCTGGCAATTTATGCGATGCTTCGGCAGCGATGTTGGCGGGTGGGATTGGTTTCTCTGGTAATTTATGCGATGCTTCGGCAGCAATGTTGGCGGGTGGGATTGGTTTCTCTGGTAATTTATGCGATGCTTCGGCAGCGATGTTGGCAGGTGGGATTGGTTTCTCTGGTAATTTATGCGATGCTTCGGCAGCGATGTTGGCAGGTGGGATTGGTTTCTCTGGTAATTTATGCGATGCTTCGGCAGCGATGTTGGCGG
>CAZPDM010000001.1:37728-97398 GCA_964585305.1 uncultured Planctomycetota bacterium
CGATGTTGGCGGGTGGGATTGGTTTCTCTGGTAATTTATGCGATGCTTCGGCAGCGATGTTGGCGGGTGGGATTGGTTTCTCTGGTAATTTATGCGATGCTTCGGCAGCGATGTTGTTACTTGTTTTTGTTGTTTCTTGCAGCTTATTTTCTTTTGTTATTTTTATTTTTGGTGTTGGTTTTGTTGATGTGATTATATTTGTCTCGATTATCGTTGGTTTATTTTCTGCTGACTTAGTTTTTTCTGTAGATTTTGTTTTTTCTGCTAAAGCAAGATTTTCTTGAACGCTGATAAGTTTTTTTATTTCTTCTAAAAACTCTTTTCTTTTTTTTAATTCAGCAGATTTTTGATTTATTCTTTGATTAAGGTTCTCAAGATTTTGTTGGTTGGATTCTAACAACTTTTGTTGCTGTTGAAATTTCGTTAAGTATTCATTTAACTTTTTTATTAGATTATCTATGGCTTTTTGGTGATGTTCGACCGCTTTTTCATGTTGTTGCAATTCAGTAAATTGTGTTTTTAATTTAGAGGCTAGCTTATTTATGGATTGTTGTTTCTCTTCAAATAATTTTTTATTTTCTTTAAGTTCAAATAACTTATTAGATATATCTTTACTAAGATTCTCAATTGATTTTTGATTATTTTCAACAGCTTTTTGATGTTGTTGCAGCTCTGCAAGCTGAAGAATAAATTTGCTGGCTATAAGATCAATCTCTTTTTGAATAGCAAGAGTTGTTTCCTCTTGTTTTTGTATTTCTGTCTGTTTTAGTATAGCTTCTTGATTAAGTTGCTGGATTTCTTCTTGATTGATTTTTGAAAGGATATTTTGTTTAATTTCTTTAGCTTTTTTAGCCGCAATTTCTTTTAAAATTTGTTGAATTTTTCTCGCTGACTTAGCTTTTTGGCTTGCTTCTATCTGTTGAAGATGTCGAATTCTTTTATTTTCTTGCTCTTTTTTAGTTTCTTCTGTTTGTTGTTTTTCTTTATTTTCAATTTTTTTTGCTTGCTGGAATTTCTCGGTTTCCTGATTTTTTTCGATTGATTCCATTTGTGTACTCCAGCCTAAAAAAGATTCTTGTATTTCAAACTCTTTACGTTCTTCGGGCGAAAATATTTTAATGCTGCCAAATTCCCCATCATACCCAGGATTGATGATCAAATTTCCTTGCCGCACGCGTTGGACAGCCTCTGCTAGCATAGGAAAAGTTTTGCTTTCCAATTCTTTAATGCTGATATTTGATAAAATTTCAATTTCTGTACCTATAGTAGTTAATAAACTATTGTATGTATTCTTTACTCTTTGGCTGCCTTCTTTTGTTTCAAATATTTCTTGTAAAATAATTTCTAATGGAACTAAACTAGTAAATGGAAATGTTTTTTTTGGTTTTTCTCCATGTTTCCGATCTGCCATTTTCATTATGCGATTCATTACGCCTAATGTAATATTTTTCCCGCAGATAGGACATATTCCATTGTGTTTTTCACTTTCTTCTGGAAGGAATCTTTGTTGGCATTTTCGATGTCCATCAAGGTGATATTTTCCTTCTTCTGCATAAAATTCCAAAGTGCCTAAAAATTGGTTAGGATTTCCTTCTTTAAGAGATTGAAATATGCTAAAATAGGAAAGATCGCAATTGAATAAATTTGCTTCTCTGCCTAATTTATTAGGAGAGTGTGCGTCCGAATTAGAAATAAAAACAAAACGATCCAATTCTGAACAAAGCCAATTCATTGAAGGATCTGAGGATAACCCAGTTTCCAAAGCAAAAATATATTTTGTTAGATCGCCAAAGCATTCCTCGATATGATCGAATCCTGAATTTGATCCAAAAATAGAAAACCAGGGCGTCCAAATGTGTGCTGGAATTAAATGACAATCTGGAGAAATTTCTAATAAGATTTCTAAAAGATCTCGACAATCTAATCCCAATATTGGACGACCATCTGAACTTAGATTACTAAATTTATTCAATTTTTTCTGAATTTTTGTTACAGTTTCTATATCAGGAGCAAAAACAAGATTATGTACTCGACGGCCTTTTTTGTTTTTAGTATAAATATTACTTACTTCTACATTCAATAAAAATCTTACTTCTGGAACACATTGGTAAATTGGTGGCATTTTGATTTTTTTTTGTATGGAATTTTTGAGTTTAAATAATCCTGGTTCTGCAGGTTCTAAGAATTCTTCAATCTCTTTTGCCCAAGTAGGATGAGTAAAATCTCCTGTTGCAACTACTTGAATTCCTTTATAAATAGCCCATTGATAAAGACTGGGAAAATCAAGACTAGAACTAGTTGCTCGTGAAAAGCGCGAATGAATATGCAAATCTGCTATAAATTGCATAGAGTAGTTTTCCTTATGGTATTTTGAAAATAATAGTTCTTTTCTTAACTTTATTTTAAGAAAAATACCTTGAATTGTCAAGAAATCTAAATTTTTTGAGTGATTAAAACAGAAATTTTTTATTTGACAAAAAATCAAAGATAATCTATACTTTAAAAAAATTCTTTAAGCTAATATAGAAAAAGACAGGAACGAATTAAATGTCCGAATCACAAAACAGAAATTTAGAAACTCGTGCTTTTCCCAGCATTACTCCAGGGCAAATGTTAGGAGATAGGTATCAAATTTTACAAGAAATCAATCCTTCAGGGCAATGGGAAGTTTACTTAGCGCAAGAAGTTGTTACTCAGAAAAAAGTGATCATAAAATTTTGGAGATTATTCCCAGATAGTTTAATTCAATATCAATCTAAATTAGAAGCAAGACTTTTCCACTTAAGAAATTTGCAGCATCCTGGAATATTAGAAATTTTAGACTATCGATTTCAATATAATCGTTTTTATGTTGTTCAAGAATTTGCTTCGGGAATAACTTTACGTGAACTTCTCAATCAACATTCGCATTTGCCAGTTTCGGAAGTAACAAAACTATTGATAGAGATTTTGAATATTGTTCAATATTTGCATTATCGACATTTGTTGCACCTAGATATAAATCCTAACAAAATTTTTTGTGTGAAACTACCCAATGGTCTTCAAATTGTTAAATTAGATGCTATTGGGCAAATTTTACCTGATGATTTAATTACTTCATCTTCTTTACAACAGAAATATCGAGCACCTGAAGTTCATCGTCCTGATGTTCAACTTGGCCCAAGTTCAGATATTTATTCAATTGGTATTTTAGCATACGAAATGCTTACAGGAGTTTTACCATACCCTCCCTATTCTTTATTAACTCGTGATGCGGCTCCACTTATTCCACCCTTATCTAGAATGAAGCCTAGCTTACGTGTTCCTTCTAATGTAGAACATTCTATACGACAAGCTATTGCTTGGAAAGCTAGAAATCGTTTTGAAACTGCTGGGGAATTCTTGCACATATTAACAACGAAATCCCATTTTCCTCAAGAAAATTTTTCTCAAAATATTTTTAAATTATCTTTAATAGTATTAGTTGCTGCCATTTTTTATGGTTATTATCCTCAAATAGTTGATTGGGTAAAAATTCAACTAAAAGATTTACAAGTTAAAATACAGACATTTTCTTCAAAAAAGTCTACTAACGAAAATGAATTTGAGATTAAAATTCCTAAAAATGTTTTACCTCAGCGTCCAATGAAGTTGGAATTTGAAAAGCAAATAGAGAAATATCAAGCTCAAAAAAATGCTGATGAATTATATAAGAATATGTGCCTTATTCCTGAAGGCGTAGTCCCATTAGAGAATTTTGAAGAAAATGGTAAATTGGAAAAGATAGTTAAAGTTCCCGAATTTTATATAGATCGCACAGAGGTTACTAATTCAGAATACCAAGAGTTTGTAAAAGCAGTAGGGCACTCTGCTCCAGAATATTGGAAAGAAGGAAAATTTATTCCATCTCAAGAAAATTATCCGGTTGTTTGTGTCAATTGGTACAGTGCTAAATTATATGCTATTTGGCGTGGAAAACGGTTGCCATCTGAAATAGAATGGGAACGCGCAGCTCATGGAGAACAGTATAAACGCTGGCCTTGGGGGAATGCTTTTGCCTCTGGATTTGCAAATGTAGAGTCTCAATCTTTAGAACCTGTTGGAAAATTTCCTTATAGCCCTAGCATTTTTGGTCTTTTAGATATGTCTGGAAATGTTTGGGAATGGACAGATTCTTGGTATCAAAAAGATCAAGACTATGATAAAGTAATTCGAGGAGGTAGTTATCGCAGCAAACGAGAGCAAGCAACAACAAACTATCGAGAAGGATTTTTCCCAGAAAGCTATCGAGATGATATTGGCTTTCGTTGTGTAAAGGACTCGAAATGAAAAATAAATATAATATAACTCGCTTTTATAAGATAATTTTTTACACAAGTCTAATACTATTGATTGGACTAATATCTTGTGAAGCAAATAGTTCACGTATTAAAAAATTAGAAAAAGAAATCGAATGGGAAATAAATAATCAAAAAATTATGAATCAAAATGTTGTTTCTTTGAATGCAGAGTTAGAAAAAATATTTTCACGTAGTCTTTTGTATCGTTTCCCTCAAACTACTATTATTCAACCTGGAAGATTGATTATTAAAAATAAGGAAGTTCCGTATCTAAAAGCTATTGAATTTAATTTTATTACAACTCAAAAAATAGAAGTTATTGTAACTTATAAAAGTGATGAAAAAGTTAGTCCGCATTATTCAATATTTCTTTTTTCTGATGATGGCTTAAACATTCATCGACATGATGTAAACCATACCGGAATATTTTCTAGCTCTATTAAACCTGGAAAAGAAAAGGATGAAAAAGAAAAAGTAGTCATTTCTGGATCAAGAATTCCCACTTTTTTTCTTATCCAAGATATTAAAGGATAGCATAGAAAGGTAGAAGATATTTATCTTCATAAAAAATATATGATAAAGAAAATATTAGGTCTATGGTGTATTACTATCTTTTTTTTCTGTGGTTGCGAAAGTGAAAGCTCAAAATATGAAGATCTTTATAGAAGATTAGATGATTTGAAAAAAAGCTCAGAAATGCAACAAAAAAGATACCAACGACTATTAGAATTACAACAAAAAGCCTGGGTTACTACAGCTAAGGAAAGATTTTCAGAATTGTATGATTTTGTAGAAGGTAAAGCAATTTCTTTACCTAATGAATTTGAAGTAAAAGAGATTGTCTTTCAAAAGAAGAAAGATTACCAATATTCTATTTTTTTGAAGTTACATAGAAATAAAATTCTGACACAAAATTCATTTATTATCTATTTGATGAATGAAAAAGGCTTAATTTTGGGGCAAAGTAAAAAGGTTGTACGAAATAAAACTGAAGAATTAGAAACAAGTATTTCTTTTATAGAACCGGTATTGGTTTCTAATGAGCCTGTTTATTTCCATTTAGAAACTATTTTTCCATAAGTTAGGGCACGCATAGCGTGCCTTAAATAATAGAATAAGGAAAACTAAATTCTATGAAAGTTTTAGGCATTGATCCAGGTACTCGTGTTGTTGGCTATGGAGTTTTAGAAGAAATAAAAGGTAAGATTATTGTTTATGATTTTGGTGCAATAGTTACACAAACAAAAGCCACCTTACCAACTAGATTGCGTCAAATATATCAAAGATTAACAGAAATTATTACGCAACATCAACCCCAGGCTGTTTCTATTGAAAAAATATTTGCTGGAAAAAATTATCAAAGTGCTATTCGTATTGGAGAAGGTCGTGGAGTAGCTTTATTAGCTGCTGCAATGTTTCAAATTCCTGTTTATGAATATGATCCTACTAAAGTTAAAAAAGCAGTTGCAGGTATTGGAAGTGCTCATAAAACACAAATACAATCTATGGTTCAAGTTATTTTAAACCTACCGCAACAGCCAAATCCTTCAGATGCAGCAGATGCTTTGGCTATTGCTTTATGCCATCTTCATAACTATCATTTGGCATTAATTGAAAATGAAAACGATGGATTATAATTTTTGCTAAGTTTGCAAATTTAAAAGAGGGAAAAAATGAGAATATTTATTATTGCGCTAATATTATTTTTATCTTTGATTTTTATTAGTTGTAGTTCTATGGGACCATCGGCTGCTGGGGATTCTGATGAGTTAACATACTTAGCTCCGGGAGATGCTATACAACTTGATACTGGGACTTTAGTTACTGTAGATGATAAAGGAATATTAAGAGGTTTTGATAAACTTGAACCTATTGCAGTTGGGCGTAAAGTGCGTGATGTTATGAAAGAACTTTCTGATATCAAAAGTTTCGAAAGATATTCCTTTGTAAGATATGGAGAACGATATATTGATGTTGCAGGTGCTGTTCCTCGAAGTGGACGGTATCATTTTCCCATGCACGAAGATTGGAGTATGATGAATTTGCTCATGACACTAAATTTTGTTGCTTCCGAAAATGGTGAATATTTGTTGGTTCGTCATTCTCCACAATTTCCTGGAGCTTATTTATTTTTACGAGGAGAAACTGTTCCGGAGCTTAATGGAATTGGTGGTGATGATATGCTGCTGAATTCCAAAGATCGTGTTCTTTTTCCTGGAAAAGAACAATCTGTTTATGTTTTTGGATTTGTAGATCAAACAGTGTGGTTTAGTTTTCCTATTGATTCTTCTGCAACTTTATCAACTGCTATAGACAAAGCTGGTGGATTTTCTGAAAAAGCTAAAAAAAATTACGTACAAATTTATCGTTTACTTAAAACTCAGCAACCTACAGTCTTAACTTTATCTTGGCCGAGGGAAAAAGAATTTAAATTGGAACCATGGGATATTATATATATACCATAGTGAAAAAAATATTGGAGAAAAAGAATGGCTTCCAATGCTATCCATTCCTATAGACTTACGCCTGGAACTATACTAAATAATATTTATCGTATAGAAAAAAAGATTGGCCAAGGAGGTATGGCAATTGTTTATGAGGCAACTGATCTCAAACAAAATCAAACGGTCGCCATTAAACAAATTATTCATCAATTTTTTTTAGAAAAAAGAAACTATAATGAAGAGTATATCGAACGGCTCAAGCGAGAATATAATATACTCAATAATTTAAAACACCCTAATTTAATCCGCGTTTTTGATTTTTTTGAACAAGAGGAACAAGTTTTTTTAGTTATGGAAATTTTACAGGGGATTTCCTTGCAGGATTTTTTTAAGCAGCATCCAGAGCCTCTTCCATTAGCAGAGCAATTAACAATTGCATATCATCTTTCAAATGCAATCTTTGCTCTTAATCAATCTGGAATTATTCATCGAGATATTAAACCTGCAAATGTTATGCTTATTCCATCAGATAATCGTGTTATTCTACTTGATCTTGGATTAGCAAAAAGCCTACAACAACCTATGCACGATATAACTGCAACTGGTAGTATTGTTGGAACCCCAGAGTATCTTAGTCCGGAGCAGATAAATGGAGAAACATCTCCACAAAGTGATATTTTCTCTTTAGGAGTTACTCTATATCAACTTTTTTCTTGGCAAATTTACTCTCCATTTAAAAGTAGAACTCCGATGAATACTATGACAAATGTTTTAATACAAACACTCCCCCCATTTTTGCAGAACATTAAAAGAAAAATAAATCCTACAGAGCGACTTATTTTTCAAAGATTGCAACTTCTTATTGATAAAGCCTTAGAAAAAATTCCAGAAAATCGTTTGGCAAATAGTTTTCTTATTTGTGAAGAGCTTAAAAATTTATATACAATGCTATCTAAGCAGTCTATAGAAGATCAGATTTTCCATCTTGAAAAACAGTTTCAATCTTTTGAAGAAACCCCCCAACGCGGTCTTATCAGACAACAATTTGTTCCTTCTACGTTTTTAGAACAATTTCGTTGCCAATTTTATCAACAGCCTTTAGCAATTCGTTTATGCTTAATAAGCATTTTTAGCATACTGTTTATTTTGATAGTTCTAATTGTTTTGCTAAAAATAATATAATTTTTCTTGGCTAAAGATTAAGAAATTCGTCTATGTCAAATATTCAGTCTTATATTCAAAAGCAAAGATAATCTTTAAGAGAATGCTAAAATTGATTTAAGCGTTTCTCTTCAAAATCCTATATAAAAAAAACTGGCAGATTTTATAAAAAAATAAAATCTGCCAGTTTTTTTTACGATTTCAAACAAAACACAACCCGAAAACCAAGGTTGTGGCGTTGGCGTGAGGGAATGTCCCTACTACGAGAAGAGGCTCCACAGAAACTGGCTCCACTACCCCAGCCTCCACCCCGAATTATGCGATGAGAACCAGTATTAGGGCCTACGGGATCTATTGATTCACTATTAGCATAATAGTTTTCCTCATACCAATCTTGGCACCATTCCCAGACATTTCCGGCCATATCATAGATGCCAAAGCCATTGGGTTTCTTTTGTGCTACAGGATGGGTTTGATTGTTAGAATTACTATTATACCAGGCATAATTACTAAGTTCATTTTCATTATCACCAAAGTACCATTTCGTAATCATTCCTGCACGATAGGCATATTCCCATTGAGTCTCTGTTGGCAATTGCAAACCAGACTTTTTACAAAATTCTTGGCAGTCTTCCCAACTGACGCATTCTACTGGATAATTGTCTCCTTTTTTGAAATGTGATGGGTTATTCCCCATTATTTTTTGCCATACTTTTTGTATTACTTCTGTTTTGCTTATCAAATAAGGAGATAATGTTGCTTTATGTATGGGATTTTCATTACTTTCACTATCAGTGATTCCCATACTAAATGTTCCTCCTGGAATTAGTACAAATTCCAGTCCAGTAATTTCGTGGCAATATTCTTTGACTTCATTTGTTGTACCCCCGCAGCTATAGCTTGCTTCTTGCAAAAATTTAAATCCTGAAATACCATCATTTGTTTTACAGTTTTTTTCTTCGTCTTGATGTTGTTTTTCTTCTTCTAATTTCATCAGCTGTTTAGCTTCTTCTTTAGCTAACTCAGCTTGTTTTTTAGCCTCTTCTTTAGCTAACTCAGCTTGTCTTTTGGCCTCTTCTATTTGACGTTTTTCTTCTTCTAATTGTTCTGTTTGCTTTTTTATTTCTGCTATTTCTTCTTCTTGTTGTCGTTTTATTTCTATAAGTCTAGTCTTTTCAGCCCGTTTTTTTGCTTCTGCAATATTGCTAATATTTATTTTTTGAATTTCTTTCAAAAGTTCACTTGCATTAGGTATTCTATATTTTCTTGGTTCTCCTAGACATTTTTCCATTATTTCTATAAGTTCTGGCGGTGCTTTTTGAGGAAGTCTTCGGAGTACGCTCTTGAATATTTGCACTGTTTCTTGGTTGCTTCCTACCAACATATCGTAGAGTACCATTGCTAGACTATATACATCGTCTGATGGATCTGGCTCAAGTAAATTTTGCTGTTCCTGGGACATATACCTTAATGTCCCATATCCTCTCAGTGTCAATGTATTTACTTGCTTTTTAATATTTTCTTTACAACTTTCGTTCGCAACTATTTTTCCTATTCCAAAATCTGTTATTTTTGCAATTCCTTCTTTGGTAAGCAATATATTTCCTGGTTTAATATCTCGATGAACAATTCCTAATTTATGTGCATCTGACATTCCCTGGCAGATTTGTTCAAATAACAATAATGCTTTTTCTAATGGCATTGGCCCGCCAAAACTTCGCAAATAACTTTCCAACGTTCCACTTTCCATGTATTCCAGCACTATCCAATATGGTTTTTGTTTTAGTTGCAAATCTAATACATCTATTATATTCTCATGATGCCCAATTTCTTTCAATTTCGTTATTGTTTTTGCTTCATATTTCCATAATTCCTGATAACTGGGGTCCAAACATAGTTTTATTGCTTGCAACATATTCGTTTCTTCTTCTCGTATTTTCCATACTTCTCCAAATCCGCCAATTCCAAGCAACTCTTCCATTGTCCAACCTAATTTATATGGCACTTCATTTCCAGCCTTATATTTCGGACGACGACGAGGAATTAAACTAAGATAAAATTGCTCCCTTTCTGACGGTGTATTTGTCTCTGATGCAATTGGTAATACTGCGCGAGGATTTGTTCCATTTTGCTTGGCATGTCTTAATGTTGTTGAAACTTTTTGCTTGATGTTGCTTGGCATTGCTACCATTATGTCCGCTACTGCGTCCATCATTGACGGCGATAATGCACTTGTTCTATCTTTGGTAATTAGAGTTTCTTTATTTGATAACAATTGATTTTTCAAGCCGTCGCTATTTTCTTTTTGCCTTATTTCTGCAAAAACGTCTGAAACAAGTTGCTTCACAACTTTTGGTGGACATTCGCTTGCTTCTTTTAATTGCTTCACGCGATCTTCAATCTCGTGCGTGTCTTGCTCATCTATCATAAGCTGTACTTCTTGATTAACGTCATCCGCTATTACTATTGGTGCACCTAATATTGGGATTTGCTTCAACAGGATTATTATTGCTTTAGCTGCCACTCGCAAAAAATTTTGTCCTAGATTCACTAGCTAAATCTCCTATATAAAACCGTTCTCCTGCGGATTTGAATAGCTAATTTCTTTTATATCGATAATTTCTTTTATTATATCGACACTAAATTCTTTTCCAATAAAAAAATTATTGATTTAGGTATTGCTTAATATAGAAATAAAAAAAATAAAAAATTATATTCTATAACTTTCTTTATTTTAAGATGTTATAAACTATTTTTTATTTTTTTATTTTTTTTCTTGACAAAATAACGCATTGCGTTATAATCTAACTTAGAAAACAAGCTCGTAAAAAATATTTTTTAGGAGAAAAAATATGTCAGAAGAAAAAACAAATAAAATAGATCAAGAATACTGGCTCAATCTTGCTAAAAAATTCACATTAGCTGGTTTAGGTGCAGTTGCTTTTGCACAAGAGGAAGTAGAAGTATTTGTTGGAAAATTAGTAGAACGTGGCGAGATTGCCGAACAAGAAGGTAAAAAATGGCTCAAAGAATTCGTGGAAAAAAGCCGTAAGCATACTAAAGATGCCGTTCATAATATTGGCGAAAATAGTATAGATGGCTTAGAAAAATTGCTTGCGCGTTTAAATATCCCTACTAAAAAAGAATTTCAAGAGCTTACCCAACGAGTAGAAGAATTAGCAAAAAGAGTAGATGATCTAACTAAGAAACCTGAACCACCATCTCCTCAAAATCCTAACTAAATATGAAATTAGCAATTTTGGTTCACGCTATATTTGGAAGCCCTGGTTTGACCAGGGCTTTTTTTTTGAGATGCTAAAAGTTAATCTATAAAAAATTTAAAATCTTAAAAGATTAAAGTAATTTTTTGAAAATTATGGTAAAATAAATCATTTACACAGAATTAACTTTCAAACAAACCAACAATAATTTCATAATTTCAACATAACTTTTTTTTAGAGGCAAATTATGAAATCCAAACTATCTTATTTATATTCTATTAGCGATCTTTCACCAGGAGATCATATTTGCTGTTTATACGATAATGAAGATCAGCTATGGCAACCTTTGATTCCATTTTTTAAACATGCTTTAGTTAGTTATCATAAAATAATATATATTGCTGACTATGCTTCTTTTGATTTTTTTGTGAAATATTTTCAGAAGACAGATATTAAAATTGCTGATTTAATTGCCCAAGGACAGCTTACTTTTTTAAGTTATCAAAATACGTATCTTTCACATGCTTCTTTTAGTGCAAGTTATATGCTGAATTTTTGGCAAGAAACTATTAAGATTAGTTTAGATCAAGGATATTCTGCTGTAAGAATAATTTCTAAAATGGATTGGATTTTAGGAAATCGTGTTTTGATTCAATCTATGTTAGAATACGAATCTTTATTTACACAGTTTTTATATCGTTATCCCTGTCTAGCAATTTGCCAATATGATTGCCAAAAATTTGACTCTAAAGTTCTGTTAGATGTTCTTCATACACATCCTATAGTGTTGTTGGGATCAGAGGTGGTGGATAATGTTTATTACATTCCTCATACCGAATTTTCAAAACAAAATCGTACTAATCGAATATTTCGACATCGATTACGATCTCTTTGGGAACAAAAACAGATACAAAAGAGTCTAAGAGAAAGTGAAGAACGGCTTAATGAGGCACAACATATTGCTCATATTGGCAGTTGGGAGTTAGATCTCAAAACAAAACATATAATTTTGTCCTCAGAAATATATAGAATATTAGAAATGCCAGCAAATAGCTTTGACTATTATGAAATTTTTGAAAAAGTTATCCATCCACAGGATCGAGAATTAGTAGTTGAGGCCTATCGTAAATCTTTCCAAACGAAAAATTTCTGTGAAATTATACATCGAATTATTATGCCGGATGGAAGGATTAAGTTTCTTAGCCAACAATTTCGTACGTATTTTAACCAATTTGAAGAACCTATTCGCTCGATAGGAACATTACAAGATATCACTGAATATAAAAAAGTTGAAGAGAAAGAACATAAACATCGCCTTATTTTGGAAATGATTGCTCAGGGAAAATCTTTAGAGTATGTTTTGGAAAAAATTGTTAAACTAGTGGAAGAAGAAAATCCTGGAACTTTTTGTTCTATTTTTCTTGTAGATAAAAGTGGTAAATATTTGGTACGTGGCGCAGCTCCAAGTTTACCAGCGTTTTATGTTGAAGAATCAAAGCAACTTGAAATTGGAGAACAACAAGGATCTTGTGGAACAGCTGCCTTTTTAAAAAAGAGAGTAATTGTAGAAGATATTGAACATCATCCTTTTTGGGAAAAATATCGGAAGTTAGCTTTGTCTGCAGGATTGTATTCCTGTTGGTCTGAACCGATATTTTCTGCCTCCGGAAAAGTTTTGGGCACATTTGCATTATACCATCGTTATCCACAATTACCTACAAATCAAGAAATTGAATGGATCGAAACTTCTGTAAATTTTGCTAGTCTTATTATTGAAAGAACTCAAGCAGAAGAAATTCTTCAAGAGAGAGAAGAATCTTATAGAACATTGGCGCAAAATTTGCCAGGAATAGTCTATAGAGTATTTTTGCGTTATCCTCCACAAATGTTATTTTTTAACGATATGTTACTTCCTATGACTGGTTATAGCAGAGAAGAATTAAAAGATGGAGAAATTTGTGCATTAGAAAGCTTGATTTTTGAAGACGATCTTGCTATTATTAGGCCTAAAATTACATGGGCGATACAAAATGCTCAACCTTTTGAGGTAGAGTATCGTGTGCGCCATAAAGATGAATCTATTCGTTATTTTTTTGAACGTGGGCGTTCTATTCGTGGGAAAAATGAAAATCCTTCTTATATTGATGGCGTTATTTTTGATATTACAACAAGAAGGCAATCCGAAGAATCTTTAAAATGTCTTTTTGAGCAAACTCAGCGTGATGCTAAAACAAAATCGGAACTTCTGCGAGAAATTAACCATCGTGTTAAAAATAACCTTATTTCTATATTAGGATTGTTAATTACAGAACAAAGGTATGCCTCACCATTGACACGCCCTTTTATACAAAATACATTAGATAATATATCGAGCCATATTAAAGGGTTGATTGAAGTTCATAGACTTTTATCGGATTCTGAATGGGCTCCTATGAAATTAGATAATTTAGTGAATAGTATCATTACTGGGGTTATAAACGCGCTTCCTATAAATTTAACTATACAGATAGATGTGCAAAAATCTAATGTTGAAGTCTCGCCACGACAATCAAGTAATTTGGCTTTAGTGTTGAATGAGTTAACTACTAATACTATAAAATACGGGATTACCAGTCAACATAAGGCTGTCATTACAGTAAAAATAGAAGTTGTTTCAAACATGATCCATCTTATTTACCAAGATAATGGCCCTGGATATCCTCAAGAAGTTTTAAGTTTAAAACATCATAATGTTGGAATTCATCTTATTTATGAATTGGTAACAGGTTCATTACGAGGAAAATTGGAATTATCGAATGATGATGGAGCAGTAACAAAATTATGGATCAAAACAGAGGATATTCATAGAACTTAGTTCTTCAGAAATTTTCAGATTTTAGGCTGTAGGATGTCTGACAAATATTTTCTTGCGACAAAATACGTTCCGTCATAAAGATATAGAACAAGATGTTAGAAAGGAAAACCTATGCAAAATTCATCGAATCGTATTTTAATTGCAGAGGATGACGCTCTAGTCGCAAGCGTTATCGAAGATGAATTGGAAAAGGTTGGGTCTACTGTAATTGGAAAAGCAAGCGATGGTCTTCGGGCAATTGAATTAACAAAGAATTTACATCCGGATGTTGTTTTAATGGATATTGAAATGCCCGAAATGAACGGAATAGAAGCTTCGCAAGAAATTCAAAAAGTTTGCCCAACTCCCATTGTTGTTTTAACTGTTTATAATACAACAGATTTAACTATTCAAGCTGCGGCTGCTGGAGTAGGAGCCTATTTAACAAAACCTCCACGTGCAAACGAATTATCTCGAGCAATTACAATTGCTCGCGCTAGATTTAATGATATGAGAGAATTAGTAAGGCTTAATCGTGAATTACAAGATGCTTTATCTAAAGTAAAAACTTTGAGTGGGTTAATTCCAATCTGTGCAAATTGTAAAAAAATACGAGATATTCAAGGAAATTGGCATCAAATTGAAAAATATATTCAATCGCATTCTCATGCAAATTTTACCCATGGAATTTGTCCGGAGTGTGTAAAAGTTTTATATCCTGAGATTGGCATTCCATATAATAAACCAAATGGCCCTGTATAAAAATTGTTTTTATCAATATCAATATAAAAACCTCGCTGAATGCGAGGCTAAAATTTTAGATACTTGCTCCAATATAACAATATAAAGAGGAAAGGAAGCTCTCCCATCCTTGAAAATCTAATGGATATGAGCTAGCATAATAATATGCCCAAGGCTGTTCTAATCCTAAATGTAGGTAGCGTTGAACGCTTTTGAATACCCATTCATCACTCATTAAATATATATCTAGGCTTCGGCAATTTTTATCTCGAAAATTTTTTTTTCCTGTATGGTGTTCTGAAACTCGCAATCCTTTAATATCAACATTGAGATTGGAAAACAATTCTTCATCATTTAAAAATTTATAAATCTCATCAAAATCATCTTCATCACAAAATAAATCTAAATCAATATCCAGATTAGTCCAGGATTCTTGTGTTTCCATTTCCCAAAAATTACGATAAGAAGCTGGCACTCGGAATGAATCTTCGTTAAGTACAGGGTTGTCTGCCATACTTCCTCTTATAGATATTCCGATAGTTTTCGGTGAGCAAGATTTAAGACGTTGCGCAAAATTTGAAGCAAAAGAAATTGTAGACTCTACAGAAGTTAAGCATTTAGAAATTTCATTACTAAAATATTTTTTACCTGTTTCTATCAAATTCTCTGGTATTAAAATTCCAAAGTCGATAATTTTATTGGTAGGGACATTAGTTAAATAATCTCTGCGATATTTTCCTATAGGCGGAGATGCTAATAATCTTGGTAATGGTAAAGTACATAACAAAACTAAAGGTGTTTCTACCTCTGGTATACCTACAAAATTATTTTGTTTTGCAAGTTGCAGTAGATTTTGATGATCTTTTTGGGGAACATTGATAATTTGGATAGGAAATTTTTTTTGTTCGCCATTTACTTCAACTGAAATTTCATCATCTTGATACAATTCGCAAACTTGTTGTCGATATTCTTGAATGTCTTTACATCTACGAAGTGCCATATAATATCGATGACTTCTATTCGTTGGTTGTAAAAATTCCAGATCTCGAAAGGCGAATGCAAAAGGAGAATATGTTCCATAAGGAACATTAAATCTCTTTTCCGAATCTAAGATTTGTAAAATTCGACAGCATAATACAGGAAGTGTTTCATTTTTTATATCCATATAAAAAATATCCTTTCCCTAATTTTAATTTTTTTTTGATATAAAAAGAGTGTTTAAAACTAACGAGAATGTTTCTTTTTTTCATATAAGTAAGTTGGCAAAAATATTTGGACTAAATTTATCATACATTCCTATCTCAATACTAACTTTAGCTCAGTAAACTTGTCCATGGTAGGAATTAAGCGCCGTTTATAGACAGCGAGCTTTAACGAAAAAAAATTGCAGCGGCGGGTTCAATTCCTCACAGTTGGATGTCAAACACGTAGTTGGCATATTTTTTAGTCCAAAAACTTTTGTCCATTCATTTAGTTATTATAAATAATTTTACTTTATTTTTACAACAAAATTTCTTTTTTTTCAATAAAGGAGTTTTTATGAGCGACTCTGCAGTAGTTCCTGCAACAAAAGAAAAGCATGGATTTAGTGTTTTTTGGGTGATTTCTTCTATTGTGTTAATTATTCTTTTAACATTTAGTGGATTACTAAATCTTGTATTAGGTCTTATGGTCGCTGCTTTGGGAACATCAGGAATAGAAAGTAATCTCTCTCAAAAAAAGGTTGTGCAAACGCTTGGCGAGTCTTTAAATGAAAAAGACGAAATTAATTCCCAAATTTTAGTTATAAATTTAAAAGGTGTTATTACAGGACAAGATATTTGGAGCCAAAGTTCAATTATTCCGGAACATATAGAAAAACAACTTTTACAGGCTAAAAAAGATTCTAAAATCAAGGCGGTTATTTTGAAAATTACTTCTCCTGGTGGCGAAATTACTGCTAGCGATAAGATATATCAGGCAGTTTTGGAATTTCGTGAAAAAACAAAAAAACCAGTATTAGCATATTTTGATACACTTGCAGCATCCGGAGGCTATTATATAGCAGTTGCTACCGATGAGATTATAGCTCATCCTACTTGTATTACTGGAAGTATTGGAGTAATTTTTTCATTTTTTCAATTTCATGAATTGATGAAAGAAAAATTGGGAATACAATATACTGTTATTAAATCTGGTCCAAATAAAGATGCTGGGTCTTTTGCTCGCGCATTAACTGAAGAGGAAAAGAAAATTTTTCAAAGTATGATTGATGAAATGTATGAAAGATTTTTAGAAGTTGTTACAAAAGGGCGTCCAGAATTGGCAAAACTTAGTCGCGAAGAATTAGTTAGCATTGCAGATGGTCGCATATATACAGCAAAACAAGCATTAAGTTTCAACCTTGTGGACTCTGTAGATTATTGGAATAAAGCATTAGAGCGTGCGAAAGTATTGGCAAATATTAGTGAGGATGAAATTGTTCAAGTCGTTACATATCAACAAACGCCTTCTCTTTTTCAAGAGTTGTTTGGTTCAAAAACACAAAAACCTAGCCTTGTTCAAGAATGTTCTTCCATTATAGAAGAATATACTCGCCCAAATATGTATTATCTTTGGCTATCAAAATAAATTTTATTGAGTAGTTGCCGGAACTGATAAGTTCTGGCAACTTTTTTTAAAGGATTATGCGTGTGAAAATTTATCAATGGTTTGCTATTTCGATTATTTTAGTTTCTATAGTTTCATGCGCTAATAAACGGCTTACTCAAGCACAAAATATGTTGTCCGATCGTCAATATGAAGATGCTGTTTATTTTTCTCAATCGTTACTCGCTGAAGAACCAGATAATTTAGAATATCAAAAAATCTGGGAGTCTGCACGAAGGCAAGCTGCAAAAGAGTATATCCAGAAAGCTCAGGAATATCGGCTAAAAGATCTTATTTCGAGTCAGCATTATTATGCCAAAGCTAAACAATTGGCAAATGATGAACCTGGATTGCAACAGCTTGAAAGTATGCTTCTTATTTCTCAAACAGATTGGGAAATTGCTGTAGCAAGGATTCGTAATTTGCTCGAACAAAAAAAATGGCTCGAAGCAATGGAGTATTTAAAAACCTTGCGAAACTATAAAAATTCTACCCCAGAATGGCAATTCATGTATAACATGGCCCAAGAAATGGGATTTAATAGCTATTTTCAAAAAGGAAAATCTGACTTTAAAAGTCAGATTTATAATCGAGCTATAGAGCAATTTTCTATATGCCTTAAGATTCGCCCAGATGACTCAATTGCTACACAATGGCAAAAAATTGCAATTGCTCATGATCGTTGTCAAAAGAGTTTGGAACAAGCAAAAGTATTATTTCAACAAAGAAAATTTGATCAATCTTATTTAATAAGTTATGGGGCATTCCAAGCATTAGAAAACTTAAATCGTCCTTATTTTGACTTATCTTTATATCATGAAACTGAAAAATTGTGGAAACTTGCGCAAGAAAATTGGTGTCAGGAATTATACGAACAAGCCAGGATTGAAGAAAATTTGCGAAATTTAGTAGGCTATTTGAATAGCTTAAAATTATATCGAACTTGTTTAAGTAAAATTACTCCGTATCTTGATTGTGAGCAAAGAATTATTACTAATCAGCGGGAGATTTCTCTTTTATTAATGGAGCGAGCTGAGGAACTATTAGCATTTCCCCAATTGAGATATGCTGGATTAGCTTATAAATTATTACGAGAAGCAAGTAATTACGATTCCAATATTACAAATTTAGCTGAAAAAAGTAGATATGTAAAAGAATTAGCTCATGCTAAATTAAAGAATATAATTTTAGTAAATGTTCAGCTTTTTCCAACTTCTTATATACATATCATTCAAAATGATGATTTAAAAAGCGAGGAAATTTCAGGAAGACATAATGTTGATACTGCTAAATTTTCCCAACAATTGCAGCGTGATTTAGTTTCTATGATAAAAGAAAAAGATTATGCTTTTATAGAGGTAGCATATCAAGGAGATCAAAATTTACAAAAGGATTATCTTCAAAAATTACATCAACTTAAACAGGAGGTTAAAGAAAAAGATATTGACGTTGCTCTTCCTATTTATGAATTGAAAATAGAAGTACTCAACCATGCTACAGCTAAGACTGGTATAAATTCTAAATTCGACCGCATTTCAGAATATTTTATTCGAGATCAAAGAATCGAATCTCCAAATTTTCAAAAATATCAAGTATATAATGAAATTTTCCAACAGAAAAAAGAAACTTCGTCTGCTTTAGAAAATAGCTTAAGTTTACAAACTCAAGATCGTTTGCAAGCCATGCTATCAGCTCAAAGACAAGTTGAAATTGCACGTCAATCAGTTTCCTTAGCTCAAGAAAATCAGCACCGTTGGCAAGATCGCCAGAGTTATATTAGCAGCGAACGAGAACGCGTTCGTAATAAAATTAGAAAAAATCAAGAAGAAATAGCTCAATATAATAGACAAATTGCAGAATATAGAAGGCGATATCAAGAGGCACAAACTCCGCAAGATAAAGAATATTATCGAAGAAAAATAGATTCTGCTATAAAAGAACGCGATCTTTTAGAGGATTATAATAACAATGAAGCTCAAAGATTACTGCGGCAATTTCAATCTGAATTAGAGGAAGCCAACCATCAATTAGAATTAGCTATTCGTGAAAGAAGAATTGCTCAACAAGATTATGATGAGTCCGAAAAAGAATTTCGAGTAAGGGAAAATGAGTATAATAATGTCAATGATATACATAAGGAAGTTTTATCTTTTATGAATAAATCTGATTCTGAATTAAGAAAATTGGGGGCACAACCTGAAAAAGATCAGTTTATCCCCATTCAAACAGCATATCAATATGAGTATTATCCTTATCAGGTTTTTGGACAAGTTTGGATTAAAGGATATATCTTAGATACACGAACAAATACCAGATTGTTAGCATTAGAAAGCAAAGTAGAAAACTTTGTAGAGGATTTTTCTAAAAAATATATCAAAAATAATGATGCTCGGCAGTTTCAAAATCGTGAAGAAATGCTTCCGAGTGCGTCCCAATTTTTAGAAAAACTTGAATTCAAATCTATAGAAGAAATTAAGCTTTCTCTGGATCAATTTTTTCAAAAGTATCATGAACAATATTGGTTAAGATCGCAGGATAATCTTTCTCAGGGACATATCTTAGAAGCGGGAGAAGATTTGTCTTTATTTGAATTGTGCTTGCAATACAAAAATTTACCTTTACCTGCCCAAGCTAAAGAACAGTTGCAGGAAATTATTGAAGAAAGAAAGAATCCTTAGATTCTGTATAATCTGAAATGAGTTTCCAATCTTTTAAAAAATAATCTATAGCCAAAAAATATCCTCTCCATCCTAATCCGCAGATTTGTCCTAAACATGCTGGAGCAATCACTAAATTATGACGAAAATTTTCGCGAGCATGTATATTTGAAAGGTGAACTTCTATGACAGGAACTTCAATTGCTTTGATTGCGTCATGTAAAGCAATTGAAGTATGAGAATATGCTCCAGGATTGAAAATAATTCCATCTGCCCAAGATTTTGCTTGATGGAGAGCGTCAATTAAATTTCCTTCGTGATTGGATTGCTGTGCTTGAAGTTCGATTCCAAATTTTTTAGCATATTCTTTTGCCCAAGTATTGATTTGATCAAGGCTAATGTTTCCATAGATTTGAGGTTCTCGGATGCCTAATAAGTTAAGATTTGGCCCATGCAAGAAAAGTATTTTTTTATTCATAATAAATTTCTACAAAAGATTCCAATATTCAAGCAGTTTTTCAGTCTCTTCTACTGCAAAAGATGAGCAGAAATAATTGGGAAAAAAATTTTGAGCAATAGTTTGAATGAGTTGAGTGCGTACAGTTATTAAAATTTTAGGAATTTTGCAAGATGTTGCTTTCTTTAAAGCAGAAGCCCAGCCATTTCCTGTGCATTCTAATGGGCCAATTTCATCAATAATAAGCAAATCTACTTTATTAGAAATAGCCTTTTCAATTGCAGTATTTCCAAATTGAAAAGCTTCTTCATAAAAAATAAATCTTCCAATTTTTATAGGATTATTTTGGACATTTAAAAGAGGATTGCTTGTACATAGTTTTATTTTTTGACCACTTAATATGTCCATAACATCAAAATCATATCGCATGTTATTTTGAAAAGTTCCAGGTGCAAGAATTCCTCCGACATTCCATCCATAATCTTCTGCTTGAGTACAGCAGCGCAGAGCTTGTATTGTTTTACCACTACCAGAGCGTCCATATAATAAGACCGCTTGTGGTTGATGATCTGTTTTGGGTAGATCATTGTTCTTTGATAGACTATTTTGAATATCATTCATAATAAAACCACTTTTATCTTAAAGTAGATTGATCAAATGCCCATGGTGTTTGCCCGAGACGTCGTAGAACATTTTTTTGATATTCTTCTGGTGTTTGATATTCTTTTGCAATTTCAAGATATTTTTGGCGAATTGTCTCAATAGAGATCGATTCGCTTTTATTTTTAAGAGTTTTAAATATCGTTGGATTAGCTAAAGCACTACGTCCAATCATAGCACCAACAACACCTATTTTTTTGAGGAAATCAATTTGCTCTAAAGAATGAATATCTCCATTTGCGACAATTGGCTTTCCTAATTGTACACATTCCTGATAGATTGAAAAATCTGCTGCTTCCATATATTTTTGTCCGCCATGACGTGCATGAATAATAAAGAAATCAGGAGTTATATTTTGTATACATCGAAGATAAATTTTTTGTTGTTTCTCAGTTCCATTCATTCCAAGTCTGAGTTTTACAGAAATAGGATATTGAAATTGACGAAAGACATCAATCATTTTTTGCACTTTTGCAAAACGTTTGATCAATGCGCATCCTAAGCCAGTACGCACAATATCCATGCTTGGGCAACTTAAATTAAGATTGAAACCATAAAAATTTTCTGGCAAAATAAAATGCTTTAAGAATTCTTCAATTTCTGCTTCTTGAGATACCAATAGCTGGATAATTGTTGGCGTTTTCTGATCAAAGTTTAATCGTGTCCAAGTACTTTTATTTTTATGAATCGCAGATTTTACGCGAACCATTTCGGTAATAGTTATATCTGCCCCAGATTGATAACAAAGATGACGGCAAGCCTTATCGGTATTTGCTTCTAATGGGGCAAGAAAATAAATAAAGTTGTTAAAATTAGGAATATGAATCTGTGATGAAAATTGTCCTAGTGTAATAGGAAGGTTAGAAAAATTAGGATGATCTTGCATTAAATTTCCTATTCTATTCTTCAGATTGAGATGAGGAATCTTTCTTTTGAATGTTAATCACAAATTGCATTACGTTTTGTAACAGATATGGTGTTGATGTTTCAACAGTGTGAAAATCAAGAGCGAGTTGAATATTTTTATTTGTGTTTGGTGTCAATAAATTGCTTACAACTGACCAGGGCAAGTTACTGAGATTTTGTTCTTCACATAGAATTTTTACATTTGGTAAAGGAAGGATAACTAACAAATGTTGTGCTTGAAATTTATTATTATCTTGTAAAAACTGTAGATATTGTTCATTAGTTTCTGCATTAAATTGCCCTAATTTTATTTTTTCTCCGCTTCCTATAATAATAGTTTGTGCACCAAGCATCGCATTTTCAGGAATAGTAAAATTGATATTCATTGACTCTACTTTGCCAAAATATGGCTGGATTTCTACTACTAAATTTATAGTTTCTCCTGGAGAAACTTCATAATTTTCTGTTTTTACGCTAATAATATTTGCTAATTGCATTCGTGGAGAAATCTGAATAGAGTATTTAATTTTGTTGATTTTACTACGTTGAAAAGAATTTTGAATCAGAGAAGCTAGTGGCTCGGTAAAATTCACTCCGATACTTATTAAGCCGGCTGATTGGCTTTTCCAAATAAAAGGAGACGGCTTTTCATCTAACCAAACTTCTGCTGTAAATTGTATAGTATGTTCATTTAAGATAGGCTCTTCTAATGAAATGAAATTTTCAATTGCTTCACCTGCTAAAACCATTGTGGCAAAAGGATGTTCAATAATTTCTATGTTAAATTTTTTACATCGATTTTGTGTTGTATTTTCTACTATAATTTCAACAGGAATCATCGGGCACTTTACGCCCATTTTAGCATAAACTCCTGCAGTAAGATCATTATATAATGTTCCTATTTGGGCTATTGGGTTTCCTAATTTAAAAGAAATATCACTACTCATTAAAACTGTTGAAATATGAGCAGTTGAGATGGGAAGTTTAATATTTCCTGCATTTAAAAAAGAATGTCCAAAAGCTAAAATATCATTGCCATTACTCCATGTTACAGTTCCTATTGCTGATATATCCATATCTCCTGTTACTAAATGTGCTGCTATAGCTGCTCCAGGTGTAAGTATATTTTCTGAAGTTATCTCAATTTTATTATTTTGCCCTGTTAAATTTGTTTTATTAAGATTAGAATATTTAAATGAAGAACTTTCATAGTTCTGGCTTGCACTGCTCATTGCTCCAGGAATCGCCATCAACCCTAATTGAGAAAGTTGTTGTTGCAATTTTGTAAATGTTTTTAGATTTGCTCCTGCGATAACAATTGGGGTATTGATTGGGATCAATCCTGCAAAGTTTTGCTGATTTATTAAGTTTTCTGATGAATTGAAAGCTGTTGTATCTTTAGAATTATTTGGATTTGAGAAAGCTGTTGTTTCGACAGGGCGTTTTGTAATTGCAAGCATTTGTTCAATCGGAGTAATTCCAGCAATTGTTTCTTTTGCTTTAGCCCATCCGTATGCTAATGCTCCGATCAATTTTCCTTCGATATAAATAGGACTTCCACTCATGCCTGCAATAAGCCCAGATTTTGATAAATCATATCCGGTATAACTAGGTGTACATCTTACTAGAATTACATCTCCATACGGAGCAAAACCTTTTAGAATATCTACTACTTCAATATTAAATCGTTCAATTTTACTTCCATGAAATACTGATAATCCATATCCAGTCATTCCAGGCTTAATTTGTTCTAATGGCATAATATCATATCCCATTGCGTGGATAGATAATAATATAAATAATAATAGAATGATATATTTTGACATAATTTATCTTCCTAAAAATATATGGCGACTATTATAATCGCCATATATTTTTTATATAGATTATCCTAGAATCCAATAATACAACCAAGCAAAAACTTCTCTCATAATGAAATAAGGTTTTTTTGTAAGAAAGTAGCTTTCTTGACAAGAAATTGGAATAATATCAAGTCCCGCTCGATCGCAAAAAAGTTGGATTCGAGCAAGATGATAATCATGACTGACCATTTGAATTTTCTTCCAGCCGTATTTTTCTGCGAGCATTTTAGCCTGACGAACAGTTTCTTTTGTATTCGTTCCTTGCTCATCTAAGATAATTGCAAGATCTGGAATATTTTTTTGAAGAGCTATTTTTTTCATTGCTTGAGGTTCACTACAAGGAGCATACTGGGATTTTCCACCTGAAAACACAAGCAATTTAGTTTGTTTTTCTTGATATAAAAGACAAGCTGTATTGGTACGATCGTATAGAGCATCAGATGGCTGACCATTTGAAAAAACTGCTGCACCAAATACAATTGTTGCATCACTTTGAATAGGTTCGTTGATTTCGTTATATGGTGTGCCAAAACTCAAAATATGGAATAATATTCCTAAAAAAATAATCCCTGAAGAAATTATAATTCCCAGGCAAAAAATTTTTAATTTTATATTCCAAAACTTTTTTAAAGTTAAAATAATGTAGAAGCTGCTAGTCTTCATTATCTTCATTATCTTCGTCTTCCCAAAGTTCTGGACGATCCAGTTGAGTTTTCATAATTTCAGATAAAACAACTGTTGCATAGCATCCTTTAGGTAATGTTAAGGATAATAAGATTCCATCAGGATTAGGTTGCCAACTAATTTGACCAAAAAAACGATAAGAGCGACGTTCACCTTTGTAATGGAAAGCACGGAATTCTTCCAGTTGAACATTTTCTTGCTGTAAAAGGACTTGTTCTATTTCTGACTGTTTTCCTTGTGGTTGAATCATTTTATAGCCAAACATTGGGCCAGTCGGAGATATTTCTTTTTTATCACAACGTTCTTGCTCTTTAGCTAAGTCTTCTACACGAAAAACTGCTTGTCCAGGATGTTTCATTGCTAAATCTCCTAGCCAAAGTTTATCAATTTCATAAAGTCGTTGTGCTAAAGTTAAATTAAATAAATAAGATTGATATGCGGATACATAAAACGCTTTAATTTTCTTATGAATACGATCAACTGCTTGTTCAGCAGGGATATGGTTGGCTAAAGATCGAAGCAAAAATTTCTCTGTAGTAAAACTGTTTGGTATTACTTCTAATGCTTCTTTATATTTTTTTTCTCGGAAAAATTGTTTGGCTTCTTTTAATCGCTCGCTATCTTCAATATGATCTTCACTAAGAAGATAGTATAATATTTCTTGTACTTTATTTTGCAATAAAGCTCTGCCAAGCCAGTGAGTATTATTTTGATTACCAAATCGCTGAGGTCCGTAATAATTAGGAATTCCTTTTGTTTGCAAGATTTTTGCAATTTCCGGAAGATTTTTTTGCCATGTTTCGTGTGGATTCCGTACTAAAATTTCAAAACTATTTCCTCGTAAATGTCCAATTCTAATCTTATTAGAATGTTGTTGTACTTGTAAGATTCTTGCATTATATAGCTCTAAAGAGTTAAGATAAGATTGAACAGAAATTGGAACAGAAAAATATTGTTGTGTAATTGCATGGCAGTCTTTAATGCCAGCATAACCAATAGTATGTGGAGATAAATGTAGAGTGCGTGCTAATTGTTGGAGAACATCGTAAGTAGTAATTCCACTTTTTTCTACTAATAATAATAAATGTTCTCCTTGCCCACTTGCTGGGTAAGCAGGGATTTCAACTACCTTAAAATCTTCTGGTTGTTGTTTTATTTTTCCACCAATTCCAGGAATTTCCTCTGTAAGATATGGCAATTGTTTCACTATATGTCCTTTGACTATTTTTGCCAAAAGAATTTAAATCCTGTATTTCCTTTAACACTTTTAACTGCTTTATCTTGATCAGGAAATATTTCAAACATTTTATCAAGTTTGGTAATTTTGAAAACTTGTAGAATATTATTTTTAATATTACAGAGTAACATTTTCCCACTGGAAAGTTTTACAGCTTTATAAATTTTCACCAATCGTCCTAAAACTGCACTTGATAAATAATCTACATTAGTAAAATTTATGATCAGATTTATTTTTTCCTTAGCTTTAACTATATTTTCTAATTCATCACCAATTTCTTTAATACTAGTTTCATCAAGAATAGCAACATCTGTAAAACTTACGACGACAACATTTCCATCTTCGACAATTCTTAATTTATTGTTCATACAAAAGTTTCCATTTAAAATTTATTATTTTTTAGTTATAAAAAACATAACAATTGGATGTCAAATATATAGTTGGCATATTTTTTAGTCCATTTTGTCTATTCATTTAGTGGTCTGTTAACTTAATTTTTTTATATATTTTTTTTCTTATCTTAGTACACTAGTCATATATGTATGGTAGGAATTAACCCGACGTTTATAAATGATGGCTTTAACGAAAAGAAATTGCAGCGGCGGGTTCAATTCCTTATAGTTGGATGTCAAAAAAAACTTATTTAACAGAGCATTTTAGGCGCGGATTTCCGCGCCTATTATTTTTAACGTGTGCTTTCTATTTTGTAATTGGATAATGCTTTCATATAGTTAGCACGTTCAAAAGCAGATGGTTCTGCTACAGATTTTTGGCTCATGGTACCCTTAAGTTGGGTAATGCTCTTGTATTCTTTTCGTTCCATCCAAGCAGTCATATCACTTAAAACTTTTGCAAGATGGCGTGGGCCATTTTTTAATAGAGCTGAACACATATTAGCAATATCAGCTCCGGCCATGAGCATTTTTAGAGCATCTTCCGCAGTATGAATACCGCTTGTTCCGGCTAGGGAAGCATGGAGACGTCCATAAAGAATAGCAACCCAACGTAATGGTAGTCTCATATCGTTGGAATTACTTAGAATAATACCAGGTTCTACTTCCAAATCTTCAATATTGATGTCGGGTTGATAAAAACGGTTAAAGAGAACAAGAGCATTCGCGCCAGCTTCATCTAATTTTTTCGCCATTGAAGCGATATTTGTGAAATACGGGCTTAATTTTAATGCTACAGGAATTTTGACGGTTTTTTTGACTTCTTTTACAACATCAACATAAAGTTTTTCAATTTGTTCACAAGTAACTTTCATATCTGTTGGGATGTAGTACAAATTTAGCTCTAGCGCGTCTGCTCCAGCTTGTTCGATTTTTTTCGCATAACTGGACCAACCACTTAACGATATGCAGTTGATAGAAGGGATGATTGGTATGCTAACGGCTTTTTTGAGTTTTTGGATGTGCCCAAGATATTCTTCTGGACCTGTACGATATTCTGAAACTTGAGGGAAATAACTCAATGCTTCTGCAAAACTTTCTGTACCATGAGTTAAAAAATGGGATAATTCATTAGCTTCAAAATGAAGTTGTTCTTCAAAAATAGAATATAATACAACAGCCGCGGCACCCGCGTCTTCTAATTGTTTAACAGTATCAATTTTTTGAGAAAGAGGTGATGCAGAAGGAACTAAAGGATTTTTTAATTTTAGTCCCATGTAAGTCGTCGTTAAATCCATTTTATCAAGACCTTTCTTATTATTTCGATCTAGCACTTACAAAAATAAATAGTTATGTAAAATTACAGCCTATTTAGCTAAAGTTTAAGATAATTTTATAAAAACTGGCTAAATTTTACCAATGTATAGTTTATTTGCAAGCCAATTTTAAAAAAAAAGACATACTCTCTGCCATAAATAAATGACTGGAGTCTCTCAAGGTGGGAAAAAATTGGTTCTTTAAATTTTAACAATGGTGAACCCATTTTTTCCATGAAAAATTTTTGAAGCCTACAGGCTTATTATTAGGAGAGCTTTCATCGTTACCCTAAAGGGTTAGCGATTTTTCGCACTTTTTTTAACACTATCGATTTTTTCAAGTACAAGCAAAGTACTTGTAACCACACTACAAGGTATTGCTATAATTGCAGTACTTAATGAAAAATAATAAATTTCGATTGCAGGAACGAGCAAAAATCCAATACATGCGCAACCAAAACCTACCATAAGGGATGTGTTATTATGTAACTTTTGTTTCTTTTGAGAATATGACAACCCTTGTCTTGCTAAAGTTACATCTATAAAACTAAAAGCTGTATGATAGCCTATCCAAAGTACAGCAACGGCTTGGCCTATAATAAGAATAAAAGTAGGGTCGAAGGGGAAAATGGCACGCAATCCCCAATATATTAAAAATGTCAATCCATAAAAAAGAAGGACAAAAATACCACCAATAAGTAAGCGTATAAGTAAATATACTTTCAAAAATATACCAAATAAGAAACAACCAGATTTAGAGGACGTTATAGGATGGTATGTTCCTAATAAGGCTTCTTCTGTTTTTAAAGATAGAATTTTTTGAGAAGGCCCACTTAGTAAATTAGCAATAATGAATAATAAAATAGCCCATAACCCTGCAATAGGATAGATAATAAATTTTCCTATCCAGGCTGGAAATGTCGCAAATTGAGTTTGAAAAGTTGATAACAAATAATGTGAAGACCAGTTGAATAATCGTATAATACCTTCGTAGCTTATAAAAGAAATAATACAGGGTAGTAAGGCATATCCCCATAATTTAGGGTGTACCAAGAAAAAAATTATTCCGCGTACATAATATAAAAATCCTAAGAGAAATCTCATAAAAAACTTTCTTCTCTTACGTCCCCAAATTATGGGAACGTTTTTAATATTTTAATGAATTTAGTTTTGGTAACGTACGCGATAGTATTTAGCTAATAATATAGCTAATAAGAAAATATATGGGAAAAGGTTTCCTAAATTACTTCCAGAATGAGTAGAGCATCCGCCAGAACCTTTGTTAAAATCATCTGGTCCATCATCGGGAGTATATGTAGCTGCAGCAGCAAGATTTACTCGTCCACCAGTTCGAACTGGACAGGTTCCTTTTGCTTCAACAGCATCTACTGTCTTATAAAGACGATTAAGAATTTCGCCATAAGTTTCATTTGGATGAATTGCCCACAATAAGGCTATACAACCACTGATATATGGAGCAGAAAAAGAAGTTCCTGTCGCTTCAGCATAGGAATCATTTGCAAGAGCCTTAGTATTGTCAATATATGTTGTTAAAATTTTAACACCAGGTGCAAGCAAATCAACACTTTTCAGCCCATAATTGGAAAGAGCAGCCATTGCTCCTGTTTCATCAGAAGCTCCAACACCAATAACATTTAATCCTGTAAGACAAACTGGATATACAGGGGTTACATCATTATCTGTTCCATCATTTCCTGCTGAACATACACAGACTACTCCAGCATTTTTTGCTTCAAGAATTGCATCTTCTTCAGCCTGGGCGTGAGCGTCGGTACCAAAACTCATGTTAATAACTTTAGCACCATTGGCAACTGCATAGGCAATTCCTTTGACTTCTTTAGTTGTAGTGCCTTCTTCATCTGCCATAAACTTTAATGCCATGAGTTTGACATTCCAGCAAACTCCAGTAACACCTAAACTATTATTTCCTACTGCACCAATAACACCAGCTGCCGCAGTACCATGTCCACCTAAATCTTTAGGATCTCCTGTTTCACCTTCGAAATTGTACCCATAAATATCGTCTATATAACCGTTACCATCGTCGTCTTTACCTGCAGTTCCGTTTTTTTCTTTTTGATTGATCCACATATTATCAGCTAGATCTTCATGGGTATAAAGAATTCCAGAATCTAATACAGCAACGATGATGCTACTATCTGTGGCTATATCCCAAGCATCTGGTGCTTTAATTTGTTGTAGTCCATACAAAAGATTATAATTGGTGTCGTTTGCATCTTTATGAGCACGCACAATATAATCAGGATGACTGTACATGACTTCACGGTTTTCACTAAGCCATGTTAAAGTACTTCTTAAATCAGATTTTGCTGGGAGTTTAACGGAATATAAATTTTCTACTAATGGCAATTTTTCAATTCTGATAGCACTTAGCTTACTGAGAATCATTTCTTGTTCAGCGTTGCTTACTGTAGAATAAAAACGAACTAGAAGGGCATCGCTTTCATGTCGAGATTGTAACATTCTATCTATACTCAAATTTTGGGAGAATAATCCTAATGATAAAATGAGAAAACTAAGTATGCCAAAAGAAAAATATTTACGCATGAATTTCCCTTTCTGGATAAATTTTTTTAGATTTTTTTCTATAAAATAATATTATAGCCTAACATAATTTTTCTTTCAAGTGTTTTTCTTGAAAATTATAATTAGTTAGGCTAATAAGAGTTAATCATTTAATTGAAAGGAATTGATCCTGCCGCTGCAATTTTTTTTCGTTAAAGCCTTTATTTATAAGCAGCGGGTTAATTTCTAAATGAATGGACAAAAGTTTTTGGATTAAAAAATAGGCATACTTAGTTATGCAAATATAAATAGTGGTTGATTATATTTCACTTCTTCTCCATCTTTTGCGCATATTTCTCTAATGCTTGCTTGGCTAGGAAAATCAGTTCCATCAAATATGACTTTATTAAAACATTTCATTACTTCAACAAGACCAAGTACTTGGCCTCTGTTTACTTGATTTCCGATTTCCACATACGGAGCAGTATCAGGAGAAGGGCGGCGATAAAAAATCCCATCTGTAATAGCACGTACTATCCAACGTCCATTTTCACAATTACATGTAACGCCATTTCCATTTGAAAAAATTTCGTTGCTTAGTTTTTCTTGCATTGGCAGAATATTAAAAAGAGTTTCTGCATAACTAACAGGGCGTATTTTTAATTCCGTATCATACTGAGCAACTTGCCCACAAATATTTGGAGGAAGTTTTAATCTATAGGTACTGGAAAGAATAGTAATTTTCCCTATGTAACTTTCTGTCGTAAGGATTTGATTAGGAGCTGGTAACTCACTTACCCAACCAACTGCAGGAGATTGTAGACAATATCCTGCTTGATCTTGTTTTTGAGCCAATGCAATAAAGTCGCGTAGCATAAAGTTCCTTTCTTAACGATAATCAGAATTCCCAGATTTTTGTTTTCTTTATGATAAGAGTTGAATATCGTGCATTGTCCATATTCTAGGGTTTTTTACTCTACGATAGCCAATGGATTGATAACTCATTTCTGCCATGGCTTCGAGATAGCTTCTTAATTCAGACATTAGTACGATTTCGTCAGTATCCATCTGACAGGCTGTTACTAATGGATCCATATCAGCAGTAATGCGTGCTTCAACTTCTGCCATTCCCTTTTTAATACTCTCATATTCTTCTGGAGTATTAGCAACAATTTGGAAATTATCATCAAGTTTAGTATTATATGTTGCAATTGCTAATGTCCGTCCTTCCATAACTGCTAAACGGGTGATAGGAGTAGATAATTGCAAAACTGGTTGATAGGGGCTACCAGACATAGCATAATAGCCAGCACCAGAGGCTTTTCGTAAAAGAATGGTAATCATAGGCGTCGTATTCGTAGAATTTGTATAAATCAAATTGGAGCCATAACCAAGTAATCCTTCTTTTTCTGCTTCTGCTCCAATATCAAAGCCTGAAATATCTTGTAGCCAGACAATAGGTATTCCATCATCATTACAAGCACGAGAAAAGGAGGAAATTTTTGCAATGCCTTGTTGATAAAGAATATTTCCCGGACGTTTGATAGAACGATGGCGAGGATGCTCAGTGAGATTTACATTATTAGCAATAAATCCCATATACAAACCACTTACTCTACCTACACCACAAATCATTTCTTGTCCTAATTCCGGCATAATTTCCCAGAATAAACTTTGATCTACAAGTCTGGCAATAATTTGTTTCATGTTATATGTCATTCTGTAATCTTTAGGGAATATTCCTTCCATATCGTTGCAGCTGTATTCTGGCATTGCCGCACAAGCACCATAGCGATAATAATCTATTGCAGAGCTAGGCAGTTTTGCAATCTCCGCTTTAACTTTACGTAAAAGACTTTCATCATCTGGAACTCGGAAATCTGCACATTGTGAGATATGGACATGTATATCAGGGCCTCCAATATCTAACGATGTGATATGTTGGCTTTTGCCGCCTTTTACTAATGCTGCACCGGCAATGACCATATAAGCTTGTTCTGTCATATATACAACATCACTGATGATTGGCATATATCCGCCGCCAGCAATGCAATCGCCGAAAACACCAGCAATTTGTGGAACTTGGTTGGCACTTAAAATGCTGTTCATCTTAAATATATAACCGGCGCCTTTTGGCCCTGGAAAAGTTTTGGCCTGTTCAGGAAGATATAGCCCACTGCAATCAACTAGATAAATAACCGGAATGCGTAAACGCAAAGCCATTTCTTGTGCCCGCTCAATTTTTTCAGGAGTACGCGGCCACCAGGAACCAGAAGCCACAGTATTATCATTTGCAATCACCATAGTATAACGGCCTTCTATTTTTACAAAGGCTGTTACAACGCCAGCACCAGGGGAAGTACGATCGCCGAATTTAAGGCCATAATTAACAAATGTTCCAACAGGAAAAACCTGACTTCCTGCATCTTTTAAAAAATCAATGCGTTCCCACGTTGTCATTTTTTTCTTTTTATGAATACGTTCAACATAGCTTTGTCCCCAGCCGGATTTGACTTCTGCCCGTTTATCTTCTAAATTTTTATTTAGTTGAAGCATATATTCGCGATTATTTTGAAATTCTTTCAAATTCATGAACTGTTCAATAGAATTTCCTATGCGTTCTAATAAAACTTTTGCCATAATTTTTCTTTCTAATTTTCTAAGATCTTTTTAAAAATTTATAAATTTCGAACCATAATACACTCATAACTGCTGCACTGGCGCAAAAAAATAACTCAAATAAATTTAATGGCACTACTTTAAAAATTTCTTGTAGAAAAGGAACATGTAAAACAATCATTAAAAAAGATATCGCACCTAAAATTACCCACCATAAAGCAATATTAGGAGTTTTAATCATTTTCCAGGCTGATTTGAGAAAAGAGCGGTTGACTAAAATTAAACATAAATTACTAAAAATGAGAGTAGTAAATGTGCAAGAGCGGATATATGCCTCGGCCATAGCTTTGTCATGGTAGGGATTGTAGCAGCTTGCTAAATAAAAAACAACAAATGTCATTACTAATACAGCAATACCTTGAAAAATGCTAGTCATAATTTGAGAGAACCCAAAGAGAGATTGTTGGGGATTACGTGGTGGGCGAGTCATTGTATTCTTTTCTTCTACTTCTGCTTCAAATACAACTGAACAAGAAGGGTCTATGACTAATTCTAAAAAGACAACATGCATGGGTAAGAGAATTAAAGGATATTCTCTACAAAAAATTGGCAACATCGAAATTCCAGCGATGGGAATATGAACAGCTAAAATATAAGCCATGGCTTTTTGAAGATTATCAAAAATACGACGGCCCATTTTAACAGCTTGTACAATAGATGAAAAATCATCTTCAAGTAAAACAAGAGAAGAAGATTCACGAGCTACATCTGTTCCTCGTCCGCCCATAGCTATTCCAATATGTGCAGATTTAAGGCTAGGTGCGTCATTTACTCCATCACCTGTCATTGCTGCAATTTCACCAATGGATTTAAAACCATTTACAATTCTAAGTTTCTGCTCAGGGACAACACGTGCAAATATATTAACATGTCTCATTTTTTCTTGCAATTCATTTTCAGGCATTTTTTCTAATTCTGGCCCGGTAATAATTTGGTCAATATTTTTCAGGTTTATTTTCTTTGCTATATTTTGTGCTGTGATAGGATAATCGCCAGTAATCATTACCACTCGAATTCCCGCACGATAACATTCTTGAATAGCATCTGGGACACACGGACGAATAGGATCATGAAGCCCAATAAGTCCTATAAATTCAAAAGTAAAATCATGTTGTTCAATAGGCAAAGCAGTTCTTTCGAAACAAGATCTTGCAACACCTAATACACGTAGTCCTTCTTGAGCCATATAAGAAGTCTTTTGCGTAATTTCTAAAGTCTTGTCTTGAGGCAAATGACAAAGGTCTGCAATAGCTTCAGGAGCACCTTTTGCTGCAATGATATATTCATTTCCTGCAGGAGACTGCCAAACATGAGAAACCGCTAGCAGTTTTTTTGAAAGAGGGTACTCTTGAACTAATGTCCAATCTTCATGCCAATGTTCAGTACTTTTTAAATATTGGCTACCTAATTGGCGAAGGGCTTTTTCCATAGGATCGAATGGTGCTTTCTGGCTGGCCAGTATTCCAAATTCCATGACTTCATGGAAAACTTCTGGTAATTCTTGTTGATCTTTATGTTGTTGAACATCCCAAAATTCATTTTTGCTAAAAATTTTCGCAACTGACATGATGTTTTGTGTAATAGTTCCTGTTTTGTCCACACATAAAACTGTTGTTGCTCCCAATGTTTCAATTGCAGGAATACGTCTTGTTAAAACATTTTTTTGTGAAATTCTCCATGCTCCTAGGGCTAAAAATACTGTGAGAACTACAGGAAATTCTTCTGGTAATGTTGCCATTGCTAAGGTAAGACCGGCTAAGATTCCATGAAACCAATCTTGTCGTATGATTCCATATCCTAAAATAATCAAGCTGCAAAGTATAGCTCCAACAATTGCAAGGTTTTTTACCAGCTTTCGAGTTTCTTTTTGGATGTTTGTATCTTCTTCTTCAACTGATTGAAGTGCTTTACCTATTTTTCCTATTTCTGTATTTAATCCTGTGTATAAAACTTTAGAAATAGCTTGTCCTTGTACAACTAGAGTTCCAGAGTATACAAAAGGCAAATCGTCTCCTCCTGGTGTGCAGGAAGAAGGGACAATATCGCTACAAGTTTTTCTTACAGGAACAGATTCTCCAGTTAATAGAGATTCATCAACAGAGAGATTTGTACAGGAAATTACTAATGCGTCAGCAGGAACCCGATCTCCTTCGCATAGAATAACCATATCTCCTACAACTACTTCGCGTCCTGGAATTCTTTTAGGAATACTTTCCCGAATAACCAAAGCTCGGGGACTTGATAAATCTCGTAAGGCTTCTAAGGCACGCTCAGATTTTCTTTCTTGATGAACAGTAATTGCAATAATAATAATAACAAACCCTAATAGCATAATAGCTTCTTGAAAGTCTCCTAATATAAGGTACAGACTTCCACAAGCGACTAGAAGTAAAAACATTGGTTCTTTTATTACTTCTAAAATAATTCTTTGTAAAGTACGCTTTTCTGAATTTGGAAGTTCGTTATAACCAAAACGTTTTAAATTTTCTTCTACTTCAATTTGCGAAAGGCCACGGATTGAATTTAGATCATTTTGTCGCCACATTGTAAATTTTCCTTAAAGAATCGATAAAATCCCAAAATTAGATAGTATAATTTTTGCTTTAATTTTTTCAATGTTTTTTTTCTTAGAAAAATGAGATTATAAACTAACGACTAGGGAATAAAAAAAATACAATAATAATTGACAAATATACCGCATGGTGTTATGATATACTTTCAAAGAAGATTTTTTTACTTTTGACAATTTTTTGATAGGATATATTGTGATTCGTTTAGAGATTAAAATTTCTATTCCTGATAGTCGCAAGAAAGAAGACTTTTTAAAAGTTCTTCAGGAAAATGCCAAAAACTCAGATTCTTCACTTTGGCAGACTAATTTTGATATTATTGAAGGTCAAAGGGCAGCTTTACAGGCTGTACTAGGAACAGAAGGACTTCCTTATTTTGAATATCAAAAAATATTGATTATTACTTGCGATTTTGCGACAAAAAAACAAGCGCATAAAGTTTATAATCTATTTAAAAAAATGGCGATTTCCTGGGAAATGGAAATCAACGGTTTAGTTGGAAAAAGAATATTTAGTGATCTTTTAGACATTGATTTGGAAGAATAAAAATTATGACACTTGCAACGCAATTTTGTTTTGCTGTTGTTATGTTTTTAGGATTTTATAGCTTTTTATATAGTCAACCTATTCCAGAATCTAATTCAAATAAAACTTATATCCCCTCACCTGTCGTTGCAGTATCCTCAGAAGAACAACAGCAAATTGAAAATTTACTTGAACAGATGAAACGTTGGCCCTTAGTATCGGCGAAAAAAGCAGCCCAATCTTTAATTGAAAAAAAACAAAAAGCCGTACCTTTTTTATTGATTACATTAAAAACTGGCACTCCAGTATTAAAGGAAGCTGCGGCATATTGCCTAGGACATCTTAAAGTAGAAAATGCTTTCCAAGATTTAGCAGAATGCACAAAGAACAATGAATTGCGGCCACGTATGGAAACTTTTTTTGTGGCATTGGTTCAGATCAATGCTGAAAAGGCGTATCCTATTTTGATCAATTTTCTTAAATCTGATAATCAGACTGGTCATTCTGCAGCCTTAAAATTACTTCTTATGCTTACTAAAGAAAGGCATTTGCCTATTCTCGAAGAATTATTTCAGTCGAAATCTGATAAAAATCGCAAATATGCTATAGAGCTATTGGAACGTATGCCTATTTCCCATTCTTGGAAGATGTTGCTTGCTGCTTTGCAAGATCCTTCTCCTTATATAACAAGTGCATCTGTAGGAAATTTAGGCAAGATAAATTCTCCGGAGTTACGTCAAAAACTTTTGGGATATGCCAACTATCATGATCGTAGATTGGTAAGTTATATTGCATTAGTCTTGCTTGAGCAGGAAGATAACTTTCAAATTCAGCTTTTTAATCGGCAATGGATCCCTGAACTTTTGAAAGCTGTTCGCCATGATGATTATTTCATTAAAGGTGTAGCTGCGGCGTGTCTTGTTAATGTTGGTTTTATTAGTGATGATGAAGAAATCACAAAAATTATGGATAAGTATTTGGCTCCGGTTTTAATTGAAACATTATCAGGAAAAGTATATTTTCGTGATTATCTAGCATTTCGTAATATTGGTTATAGAAAATTAAAGCAGCTAACAGGAAAAGATATTGGGCAAAATATGGATAATTGGTGGTCATGGTGGCATGAGAATAGTCGCCAATTCCAAGCAATCCGGCTTTTAAAAGGGATTTCCGAAGATCAAATTAAAGGCTTATTTTTAGAATATGTTAGTGTTGGGGGATTAGAAGAACTTTCTCTTAATTTTGTTGCCCTTCCTGAAGTTGCAGAAAGAATGGCTCCGGAACGTCCTTATATTTTGGATTGGAAACAATTAAATCAACTTTTGCGCTTGCTTCGGCAAGAACATTTCTTAAATCTGGCAGCAGAGTATGGAATAAAAAATAATGCTACCTTTCATAAAATTACACTTAATTTACAGAATTATCGAAAGGTAGTTATTGTATATGGAAATGATCCTGGTCCATTATCTAAAATTATCCAACAAATAATAAATTTTCGAGAGAGCAATCTTTGGCAAAAATATTGGGATGCAGGAAAAGATGAAGAATGGCTAAAATGGTATCGTAGTGAAGAAAAATGGTGGTTAGAAACACAAGATAATACTTTGCGGAGCCAACGTATTAAGCGTATGCTTTTATCTAGCTACGGAGGATTAAATCCTAAAAATCGAGAAGAAGCAAGTTTAAATTTTCTTAGGCTTATGCAAAAAAATCCTGATTTGCCAAATTCTCTGGCGACATGGGGAGTTTTTCATATTCGTACTGAAACAGAAATTACATCGCGGACAGAAAATCTTATTTCTGCTTTAGTGCTTAGTAAAAATGAAACGGCAATTATGCCTTTGGTAGATTTTCTTATTTTAAATTATTCTCCCAAAACAAAAAATCTTTTAATTCAAGTATTACGGGCTGCAGATGATAAACTTTTATATCAGTATATCAGACATCCTAATCCATATACTCGTAGTGCTGCAGCAGAAATATTAGGCACTAGAGTCCCGGAAGAATTAACAATATTATATTTAATTGCTTTACTTAAAGACGAGCATATTTCAGTACAACAGGCAGCGGCAACTTCATTAGGCAATCTAAAAGCTAAGAATGCGACAGAACAACTTTTGAAAATTCTGAAGAGTTCTAGCAGTCCTTTACTTCTGAAGCAAAGTGCGCTTTTTGCATTGGCAAAAATTGTACCACAAGATACGATTACAATAGCCTTGGAAATGCTTAATAATCGTGATATACCTACTCGAATGTCGGTTATTCAATCGTTAGTAGCCATTGGAGGGCGAACTGCTATACAAACTTTGGCAGCTCTTATCAATGGCGAAACAGATAAAACACTTCAGGAATCTGCTGCAATCGCACTTAGTCAAACTCAACCAGAACAGGAATCCTTAACCAGCCTTTTAACAATTGTACAAAAATCTTCTAATGTAGATGCTAAAATTTTTGCTCTTCGTGCATTACAAAAGACTGATATAAAAATATCAAAACCGATCATAAAAAAGCTACTTCCTTTATTACCGATAGAAAATTTAGCAAATATTCAAATTGAGATAGCTTTAACTTTATCAGAGATTAAAGAAAAAAGCGCGATTCCTATACTTATCGAACATTTAGAACATCCACAATATAGTTCTCTTATAAGACGCACATTAGAACAACTGACTTTAATTTCATTCTCTGAAGCTAATCCTAAAAATCGCTATACAGATTGGTGGCGACTTTATCAAGATTTATCTCAAGAACAATGGCTTCTGGATGCTATGCGTAGTCGAGAATATCCAATGGAAGCTTTTTTAGATTATATGATTTCCGGGCAAAAAAATAAGGAAATGATTCCTATTTGGATACAGGCATTAAATGATCGAGATTGGTTTATCAGAATTGCAGCAAACGAAAAGCTGGAAGAATTTACAGGTGTTTCTTTTGGAAAAATGCACTTTTATACTGGCTTTCAGACTAGTCGAAAGTTCATGCAAGATTGGCGGGAATGGTATGCAAATTATGAAAAGCAAGAAAAAAAAGTAACTGAATCTCGTCAAGAAAAGGAAGTCCAAAACGAGTCTAATCAATTTGTGGTACCAATTGAATTGGACGAGAACTCTAATAGCGATAAATAAAAATTTTCTCCTAAAATGCAAGGCAATTATCGTGTTTCACTCATTAAAATTTCAAACGACAATATTTTTTTTAATTTTCCTCTTATTTGGTAGCATGATTTTAGGAATGATGCTTGGGCCAGTAAAAATATCTTTTTTTGATAATTTGCAGATTCTTGGTCATAAAATCTTAGGATTTTCTCCCCCTGAAAATTCAGAACAGCATATTTTAATTCTTTGGGAAATCCGCTTTCCAAGAATTCTTCTTGGCGCATTTGTTGGCATTGCACTATCTCTTTCTGGTGTATTAGTCCAGGGAATTTTCCATAACCCGCTTGCAGATCCTTATCTTTTAGGTATTGCAAGTGGAGGAACTATGGGGGCAGCATTTGTAGTTTGTTTAGGAGGACAAGGGATTTTCTTACCAGCAGGATCCCTTATAGGAGCATGGTTAGCTGTTTTTTTAGTTTATGGTATTGTGCGAAAAAGAAATATGCGAAATATGCAAACAAGTTTGCTTTTAGCTGGTATTGCAATCAGTACATTGTTTTCAGCATGTACTAGTTTTTTAATATTCTTTGCTCACCCAAACGAATTGAGACAAATTATTTTTTGGATAATGGGAAGTTTAGCTGGTGCAACTTGGAAATATATTCTTCCGTTATTTATTGTGATTTGTACAGGCAGTATAACTATATTATTTTTTGGACGGGCATTGAATGCTATGAGTTTAGGAGACGAAACCGCATGGCATTTGGGAATTGATCCTTCTAAACTACATAAAATCCTTCTTGCTTTAGCAACTTTTCTTACTGCTTCAGTTGTTTGTATTGTTGGTACCGTGGGTTTTGTTGGGTTGGTTATTCCACATATTTTACGGCTTATTTTAGGCCCGGATCATCGGTGGTTACTCCCTTGTGCTGCCTTAGGAGGTGCAAGTTTTGTAATACTATGTGATACCGCTGCCCGCACAATATTATCTCCACAAGAATTGCCTATTGGCATGATTACTGCATTATTTGGCGTTCCATTTTTTTTGTTCTTACTCATTAAGAATCAATCTCGATAATATTATTTGTTGCGACCTTTGATTGGATTCAATCAAAGGCCAATAAGCAACAAAGTATTTTCCATTAAAAATATATCTGGAGAATATTTTGTGAATTTAAAAATATGTGGGTTAGAATTTTCTTATCAAAATAATCAAAATTCTGTTTTGCAGAATATTCAATTAGATATTGAAACAGGGACATTTTTTGCTTTAATTGGACCAAATGGTTCTGGAAAAACAACATTGCTCAAATTGATTTCGGGTGTTTTAAAATCAACATCTACAACTTCAGCAATTTATCTGGATTGCAAAAAATTAAACGATTTTTCCCACCGCCAATTGTCTCAGCACTTAGCTGTTGTAATTCCGGAAGTTTCTCCTAATTTTGATTTCACTGTAGCAGAAATTGTAGAAATGGGACGTCTTCCATATTTACAACCTTGGCAAATACTTCAACAAAACGATTATAATACTATTCAGCAATCTTTAGAAATAACAAATCTGTTTCATTTGCAACGCCGTCTTTTACGAGAACTTAGCAGCGGAGAAAGACAGCGAGTTTGGTTGGCAATGGCATTGACACAAAATCCGAAAATTTTATTATTGGATGAACCTATTGCTCATTTGGATATTGCTTATCAACTTGAGATTTTATCCTTGCTACAAGGATTAACACAGAAAAATATTACTGTTATTGTAACAATTCACGATCTTAATCTTGCAGCACGATATGCGCAATCTATGGCATTATTGCATAAAGGGAAAATTTTAGTTCAAGGAAAACCTAAAGATGTGCTTCAAGAAAAATGGTTAACTTACGCCTTTCAAACAAAATTAAAAGTATGGCATCCTCCGGAAGGAGGAATGCTTGTATATCCATGTTAGTTTTTTTTTACAATTTATTATACTATTTTTATTTACAGAAATATTTAAAGTAATTTTATGCAACACATTCGAAATTTTTGTATCATTGCACATATTGATCACGGAAAATCTACCTTAGCCGATCGATTTTTACAAGTAACAAAAGTCGTTAAGGACTATGAATTTCATGATCAAATGCTTGATAATATGGAAATTGAACGCGAACGTGGCATTACTATAAAAAGCCAGACTGTTGCGTTACCTTATATATCTGCGGATGGCAAAGAATATTTGCTTAATCTTGTAGATACTCCGGGGCATGTTGATTTTACTTATGAAGTTTCTCGTGCTTTGGCTTCTTGCGAAGGCGCGCTTCTCCTTGTTGATGCCAGTCAGGGTGTACAAGCCCAAACAATGGCAAATTATTATTTAGCTTTAGAAGCGAATCTCGAAATTATTCCTGTTGTTAACAAAATTGATTTGCCTAATATTAGCCTGGAAGATACACTTGCCCAAATGGAAAAAGAGTTAGGTGTAGATAGGCAAGAAATTTTGTTAGCTTCTGGTAAAAAAGGAATTGGCATTGAAGCCATTTTAGAAAAAGCAGTAAAAGTCATTCCTCCACCTCGTGGTGATGCAAAAAAACCTCTTTCTGCACTTATTTTTGATGCCATGTATGATTCTTATCGTGGTGTAGTTATTTATTGTCGTATTTTTGATGGAACAGTCCAAGCTGGTGATAAAATTCAATTTATGTCCAATCGTAAAATATATGAAGTAGAAGAAGTTGGTTATCTTCGTATTAAACGTACTGAAAGGACTTTTCTTACGGCTGGTGAAGTTGGTTATATTATTGCCAATATTAAAACAATTCGAGATTCTAAAATTGGTGATACTATTACTTCAGCAGATAATCCTTGTGTAAAAGCCCTTCCAGGTTTTAAAGAAGTTAAGCCTGTTGTTTTTTCTTCATTCTATCCTGTTGCTGCGGACGATTATCCCGAATTATGTGAAGCAATGGAACGTTTAAATCTTAATGATGCCTCCTTCCAATATCAAAAGGACAATTCAACTGCTTTGGGTTCAGGATTTCGTTGTGGATTCTTAGGCTTGTTACACATGGATATAATACAAGAACGATTGGAACGAGAATTTCATCAATCTTTAGTTATTACAGCTCCTACTGTTCGCTATAAATTTTTGTTGAGTACCGGAGAAGAAGTATATATTGACAACCCTGTCAAATATCCTGATCCTAGCAAAATCAAAAAATCCGAAGAACTTTTTGTCAAAGGAGTGATTGTTCTTCCATCGGAATATCTTGGAGCAATCATTAAACTATGTATCGAACGTAGAGGAACACAACAAAGTTTAACATACTTAGATTCTAAGCGTGTAGAATTGATTTTCGAATTACCGCTAGCTGAAATCATGTATGATTTTTATGATCAATTAAAATCTCGTTCACGTGGTTATGCCTCTTTTGATTACGATATTATTGGCTATCGAGAAAGCAATCTTGTTAAACTAGATATTCTTGTAGCCAAAGAGCAAATGGACGCGCTTTCTGTTATTGTTCACGAAACTCAGGCTTATCACCGAGGTCGTCAAATTTGCGAACGTTTGAAAAAAAGCATTCACAAACAACTTTTCCCTGTTGCTCTTCAAGCTGCTATTGGAGGAAAGGTCATTGCTCGTGAAACGATTCCCGCTATGCGTAAAGATGTTCTAGCTAAATGTTATGGTGGCGATGTCAGCCGCAAGAGAAAACTTCTTGACAAACAAAAAGAAGGCAAAAAACGAATGAAGATGGTTGGACAAGTCGAAATTCCACAAGAAGCCTTCCTTGCTGTTCTAAAAGTAGGTGAAGACGAATAACAAAAAAATGTATTAAAAAAGCAAAATATTACAGAAAAATAAAAATATTTTAATTTATTTAACTTCATTAAAATAAATATGTTGGCCAAGAATTATTGCAATTCTTGGCTATTTTTTTGAAGAAAAAAAATAAAAATTTTCTTGACAAAATTAGAGAGAATCGCTAAAATCCATCCACAGCCTAAAAATTCAGGCGAACGGGTCTGACCCTAACACAAACTTTATCTACCTCAATATTTTTGGTAAAACATTACCACCTCATCTTTAATCTGGTGCGCCGGATTAACACATCAAAAGCAAAAAGGCCGTAGCTTGTTTATATTGTTTTTTTTTAGTTAGAAGGGATACATGGTTTTACACCATGCCAGGTAACTATGGCAACCGAAAAAATTCAAATTCGGATGGAAGCCTATGATCATGAAGTCCTGGATAAATGTGCATTAGAACTGGTTGATGCTGCGAAGAAGACTGGTGCGCAAGTGTCTGGTCCAGTTCCACTCCCCACTAAAGTTGAACGCTACACTGTATTACGTTCACCTCACGTGGATAAAAAATCCAGGGAGCAATTTGAAATCCGAACTCATAAAAGACTAGTATATTTACTAGAAACCACTCCCAAAACTGTAGAAGCCTTAACCAAATTAACTATGCCGGCTGGAGTAGAAATTCGGATTAAAGCATAATTAAACTAAACAGAATAACAGAGAAGGTACTTTTGTACATACTAAAATACTTAGCTATCCAGCTAAAACAATTTCGTTTCAAGTATTTTAGGGATTGCCAACTAAGGGGAATATTTTTTATTTTTTTTTAGAAAATATTTAGATTTTGTTGGTGATACAAAAATATGTACACTTTGTACACTTTAAAAAATTTCGATCCTAAAAGATTAGGATCAGATCACTAACATTCGTTAATATTTCAAACACTATTAACAATAATGTATCGGAAAATCTAATGAGAGTACCTGTATTTGATGCGAATGGCAAACGGACCCAAGACATTTTAGAATTTGATGAAAATATTTTCGGCGACGAGGTCCGTGAGATTCTACTAAAAGAAGCTATCTTAATGTATGAAGCACGTCAGCGACAAGGGACCTCCTCGACCAAAACCCGAAGCGATTGCGCTGGTAGCGGTCGCAAATTGTGGCGTCAAAAGGGTACTGGTCGTGCCCGCGTTGGTCCACTCCGTGCTCCTCATTGGCGTGGCGGCGGTCGTGTATTTGGTCCACATCCTCGTGATTATGGATACGATATGCCGAAAAAAGCCCGCCAAGTCGCCCTAAAGAGTGCCTGGTTGGCCAAATTTAATGACAAAGAAATTATGGTCATTGAAGGGTTCCCGGTTAGCAACACTCCTAAAACTAAACCCGTCTTTGAAACTCTCGAAAAAATGGGAGTTACTAAACAACGTGTTTTAGTTGGTTTAAATGAAAATAACGAAATCTTAATGAAGTCCCTACGCAACATTCCCAGACTTTCTATGGAAAGTATTGCTCGGTTTAATCCATATATCTTATTAGCAAATGACCGAGTTGTTCTATTAAAACAAGCGTTTGAAACCCTGATTACCAGTCATGGGGGACAAGTTAAGACACTGCACCGTACAGATTTGTACAATAAAGAAGATTCCGTTAAACAGGAATCGAAGTAGGGGACTGCGCCATGATGTCGAGAGATCCTTATAGCATTATCTTACGTCCATTGATGACGGAAAAAGCCAATCGGGATATGGAAAAATATAATGCCTACCATTTTGAAGTGGCTTTAAATGCAAATAAAATCGAAATCAAAAATGCTATCGAAAAAATTTATGCCCACAAAAAAGTGAAAGTAGAGCAAGTTAGAATTGTTAATAAACATCCCAAAACTCGACGTTTCCGTTTGCATGTAAGTACCACCAGAGCGTGGAAAAAAGCAATTGTATCTTTGGACAAAGAATCCAAACTAGAATTATTCTAATTTTTTTACGAAAAAATCCAAGTCATCCCAATCTTGGACAAGATAAATTATTTTCGACTCGAAAGAGAGTAATCTATGGGGCTTCGTAAATTAAAACCAGTCACACCAGGCACACGCGCCATGATTCTTCCGGATTTTGAAGAAATTACTAAAAATACTCCGGAAAAAAGTTTGGTCTGTCGCCTAAAAAGAAGTGGCGGTAGAAATAATTATGGAAACACCACTGCCAGATTTCGTGGAGCTGGTGTTAAACGACAATATCGCCTAATTGATTTCAAACGCAATAAAGATAATATCCCTGGTGTAGTAAAAGCGATCGAATACGATCCTAATCGCTCATCTCGTATTGCTTTGATTTATTATAAAGATGGCGAAAAACGCTATATTTTAGCTCCAATTGACCTTAAAGTTGGTGATGTAATTATGTCCGGCGATAAAGTAGAGCCACATGTAGGAAACTGCATGCCACTCGAAAATATTCCTGTCGGTCTTATGATTCACAACGTAGAATTAAAACCCGGTCGCGGTGGGCAAATTGCCCGTTCTGCTGGTATGGCTGTACAATTGTCTGCAAAAGAAGGCGATTATGCAGTATTGCTTTTCCCATCCGGCGAAATTCATAAAGTTTGTATCCGTTGCCGTGCTACAATAGGTCAAGTTGGTAATATTGATTATCAAAACGTTTCTATTGGTAAAGCTGGTAAAAATCGTTATCGTGGTTGGCGCGGTCATGTTCGTGGCGTTGCGCAAAACCCTGTATGCCATCCAATGGGTGGTGGTGAAGGACGTACTGGTGGTGGCCGTCAATCTTGTTCGCCTACAGGCGTATTATCTAAAGGTGGTCTTACCAGAAATCCTAGAAAAACTAGCAGTCGTTTTATTATCCGTAGGAGAAAGAAGTAGTGAGCCGATCCAGCAAAAAAGGTCCCTATTATGATGAAAAACTTCTAAAAAAAGTAAATATTCAAAAACAAAAAAACGATGGGGAACCAATTAAGACATGGTCGCGCGCATGCACGATCCTTCCGGAATTTGTGGATCATACCTTCTTAGTCCACAACGGTAAAATTTTCCATCGCGTATCGGTACGCGAGGAAATGGTTGGTCATAAACTTGGAGAATTTTCGCTTACCCGGACATTTCGTAACCACGCTAAGAAGGATAAACCGGGTGCTAGCGGTGGTAAAGCTCCTGGCAAATAGGTAGTTAGCACATGAAATTTCAAGCAAGTCATCGCTTCGTCCGAATTGGACCTCGCAAAGCTCGCTATGTTATTGATCTTGTTCGCAACAAACAGGTAAATAGTGCTTTGGAAATTTTGCGATGCGTTCAAAAACGTGCTGCAGATATTGTCCGAAAAGTATTAAATTCTGCGATTGCTAACGCTGATCAACATGGCGGAAATGTTAATGAACTTGTAATTACAGAAGCCCGCGTGGATGGTGGGCCGATGTTAAAACGCTTCCGCCCCGGGCCAATGGGACGAGCTATGCGGATTCGACGTCGCATGTCCCATATCTATATTACTGTAGAAGATAAAGTGGCAACCGCAACTCCAAACGATAAACCTGCCTCAAAGGCCCCCGAAAAGGTCGAAAACACTAAGGCGGATACTAAGCAATAGGAGAGAATTATGGGGCAAAAGGTTAGCCCAACTGGTTTTAGAATTGGTATTACCGAACCTTGGCGAAGTCGCTGGTATTCCAATAGAAAAGTGGAATATTCTCGCTTCTTACTAGAAGATCAACGCATTCGCAAGTTCGTTAAAAAACAATACGCTTTTAGCAATATTCCCTATATTGAAATTGAAAGAACACGAGAACGCATCAATATTATTCTTCATACTGCAAAAGCTGGCCTTATCATCGGTAAAAAAGGCGTAACCGTTGATAAAATCAAATCTAGTCTCGAACAATTTATTGCAAATACCCAAAAAACTAAAATTGCAGTAAATGTCGAAATTAAAGAAGTCAAAAAGCCAGAAGTAGATGCGCAACTTATCGCTGAAAATATTGCCGAACAGATGGAAAAGCGCGCTAATTATCGCCGTGTTATGAAAAAAGCTATGGATGTAGCTATTGAAAATGGCGTATTAGGTGTTAAAGTTCAAATTTCTGGACGTCTGTCGGGTGCAGAAATGGCTCGTACCGAAGCTGCCGTACTTGGCAAAGTCCCATTGCAGACTTTAGACGCTCATGTCCAATATGGATTCGCAGAAGCCTTGACTACCTATGGTCTCAATGGTATCAAGGTATGGGTATATCATGGTAAATACGGTGAGGAGGTAACGAACGATGTCCCTGATGCCCAAAAGAATAAAGTTCAGAAAAACCCAAAGAGGTAACATCCGCGGGAAAGCCACACAAGGTAATTCCGTATCCTTTGGTGAATTTGGTTTAATGGCTATGGAACCTGCTTGGTTAAGTGCTCAACAAATTGAAGCAGGCCGTATTACTGCTAACCACTTTCTACGCCATGAAGGCCGTATTTATATTCGCGTTTTCCCTCATAAACCCATTACAAGTATGCCTCAAGAAACTCGTATGGGTAAAGGAAAAGGCGAGCCTAACAAATGGGTAGCAGTGATTAAACCTGGTACAATTATTTTTGAACTTGATGGTATCCCTAAAGATACTGCTAAACAAACATTCAATCGTATTGCTCACAAATTACCTTTTAAGACTCGCTTCGTAGAGAGGAGGGCCTTCAAGTAATGAGAAAATCATTAAAAGCCTTACAAAATAAATCTCGTGAGGAACTCCTTAAAGAGCTTAAAGCTACCCAAGAAGCTATCTTTAAACTTCGTTTCCAAAAATCTGTTGAGGAAACGATGGATACTAGTCAATTCCGTAAGTCTCGTGTAAAAATTGCCCAAATTAACACGCTTCTCCGACAAATGGAATTGGCCGCAGATAAAGAAAAAAAAGCCTAATTTAAACTCACTGGATTGCTAAAAGCCCCAAAAGGTTCTCACCTCCTTAAGGAGGTGAGAAAAACAATTTTAATTTAATTTTCTGGGTTGAAATAAATATGGAAGAAAAAAGAGGACATCGCAAGACCATTATTGGAATTGTTAGCAGTGATAAGATGGATAAAACCATTACTGTTACTGTAGAACGAATCGTCCAACATGCTCGCTATAAAAAATATATTAAACGCTATAGTAAGCTCAAAGCCCATGATGAAAACGGTGATGCCCATATAGGTGATAGTGTTGAAATCATGGAAACTCGCCCAATATCCAAAACAAAAACCTGGCGGCTTGTCAGAGTTATTAAATCTGTGAATAAACCTGAGGCGGCTAAAGCCTAGGTAGCGCATCATCGGAAAGGTAAAAAGCCATGATCCAAATGCAAACCATGCTTGATGTCGCGGACAACACCGGTGCTAAACAAGTCATGTGTTTTAAAGTACTCGGATCTACCCGAAAACGTTATGCTCACATTGGCGATATTGTTATTGGTTCTGTTAAAAAAGTTCTGCCAAATATTGATATTAAGCAGGGCGATATTGTACGCGGTGTAATCGTTAGAACCAGTAAAAATTTGCGTCGCGAAGACGGTTCTTATGTGAGATTCGATCGAAATGCTCTCGTTCTATTGGATAAAGAACAAGAACCTCGCGGAAGTCGTATTTTTGGAGCGGTAGCTAGGGAACTACGTGAAAAGAATTTCATGAAAATTATTGCCTTGGCACCAGAGGTAGTATAACAATGCAAAAAAATACACAACCTAAAATGCGCAAAATCCGCATTAAAAAAGGTGATTACGTGCAAGTAATTTCCGGCCAAGATGCTGGTAAAAAAGGAAAAGTCCTACGAATTTTGCACAAACAAAATCGTGTAATCATCGAAGGTATTCAATATATTATCCGCCATACTCGCAAAACCGAAAAAAATTCTCAAGGCGGCCGTGTTGAAAAAGAGGCTCCTATTCATATTTCCAATATTATGTTATATTGCCCTCATACCCAAAAGCCTACCCGTACTACATATCGGTTTGAAGAAGTAAAAGAAAAAGTCAAAGATGTAGAAGGCGTTGAAACTAATGTAGAACACGCCAAACACATCAAAGTACGATATAGCAAGAAAAGCAATCGCCAAATTAAGTAGGGAGTGACGCTGTGGCAGTAAGATTGATGGATAAATACAACAAAGAAATTAAGCCCGGCCTCAAAGAAAAGCTAGGCCGCTCCAATGAACTATCAATTCCTAAATTGGAAAAGATTGTAGTTAGTATGGGAGTTGGTAAAGCTATTGAGAATAAACGCCGTCTTGAATGCGCAGTTCGCGACTTAGGTCTGATTAGTGGCCAGCGTCCTATTATTTGCAAAGCAAAAAAATCCGTAGCAGGATTTAAGCTTCGCCAAGGCCAAGAAATCGGCTGTAAAGTTACTCTGCGTAAACGTCAAATGTATGAATTTTTGGATCGTCTCATCAATATAGCAATTCCTCGTGTACGCGATTTCCGCGGTCTACCTACTGAATCTTTTGACGGGTTTGGAAATTATGCTATGGGTATCACTGATCAATCTATTTTCCCTGAAATTAGTCTTGATACAATTGAATTCCCACAAGGGATGGATGTTGTTATGGTGATCAAAAATAGCAAATCTTCTAACGAGTCCCTAGAACTACTTAGGTATTTTGGGATGCCGTTCAAAAAATAGGAGAATTTTATGGCGAAGAAATCGCTTGTTAATAAATGCGAACGCAACAAAGTAAATCCTAAATATAGCACCCGTCGTTATAATCGCTGCAGCTTATGCGGCCGTGAACGTGGATATTATCGCAAATTTGGGATTTGCCGTATATGTTTCAGAAATCTGGCACACAAAGGGGAAATCCCTGGTGTACAAAAAGCCAGTTGGTAAAATTGATTATATCTCGTAAAAAAATTTGTAGCTAAATTCAGATAGCTCAAATTTTTTCATCAAAAAATTTTACTAGAAAAAATATTTGTTTCATCTTTGATCTCTCTTAAAGATTAAGAAACAATGTTCTTTTCTGTCAAAAAATTTTAAGCAGGAAAATAACCTTTGATGAAGAGTCAAAGTACTAAATAAATATTTTCCATCAAAAATTTGGGGAAATCTTCTATGATGACGGATCCCATTGCTGATATGTTAACTCGAATTCGCAATGCCAATCGCATTTATCACGAAAAAGTCGTGGTAAGATATTCCAGAATAGTTGAAGAAATGCTCAAAAAGATGAAACAAGAAGGTTTCATTAAAGATTATGCCCGTACAGAAGAAGACGGCCGCGCTAGATTAACCGTTTATCTTAAATATGGGCCTGATGGCGAAAAAGTCATCCGTAATTTAGATCGTATCAGTCGTCCGGGACGTAGAGTTTATCAATCGGTAAAAGACTTATCTAAAGTACTTGGTGGCTTGGGAATTTCTATTATTTCTACCTCCAAGGGAATCCTCACGGACCGCGAATGTCATAAACAAAAAATTGGCGGCGAAGTGCTTTGCACCATTTGGTAATCTAGGTCTAGCAGTTTAAGGAAATTCGACCATGTCTCGTATTGGAAAACAACCAATCCCGATACCAGAAGGTGTCAAAATCGCAATTCAAAACAAAGCTGTAGAAGTAACTGGCCCTAAAGGCAAAGTTTGTGAACCTATCGTTGAAAATATCAGTGTTGAACAACAAAATAATCAAGTTGTTGTAAAAGCACTTAATTCTGAAAAACAAACAAAAGCTGCACATGGCCTAGTTCGCGCTCTTATAGCTAATGCAATTGTTGGTGTTACTACTGGCTACCAAAAAGTAATGGCTATTGTAGGTACTGGTTATAACGCACGCCTCAAAGGCAAAACACTAGAACTTGCTGTCGGGTTTATTTTACCGGTTACTTTAAATATTCCAGAAGGCCTCACGGTTGAAGTTCCCACACCAATTCGTATTGTTATCAAAGGATGCAATAGGCAATTAGTTGGGGAATTTGCTGCAACAATTCGCAGAGTTAAAGAGCCTGATAATTACAAAGGCAAAGGCATCAGATACGAAGCTGAAAAAATCAAACTCAAAGCTGGCAAGAGTTTTGCAGGTGCCGGCTCTTCGGATAAGTAACCATCTACCCTATCCTCAATATGCTTGCTTGTAAATAAGATCGGGTGAGCATTTGAGGATACTGCGGAGAAAGAACGGATTTTATGAAAAATCTAAAAGAACAACGTCGTTCTCGTCGGCACTATCACATTCGTAAAAGTTTAATTGGCACCGCGGAAAAACCAAGATTAAATGTTTTTCGTAGTAATATACATATTTATTGCCAAATTATTGATGATACTGTAGTAAATAAAAACGGTCAGCGTTGTGGTAGTACCTTAGTAGCCTGTTCTACCCAAACCGAAGCTGTAAAAAGCCAACTTAATGGGAAACATGGCGGCAATATCAAAGCTGCTCAACTCGTTGGAACAGAAATTGCCAAGTTAGCTAAAGAGAAGGGAATTACTACTGTTGCCTTCGATCGTGGTGGCTATAAATATCATGGCCGCATTAAAGCGTTGGCGGATGCTGCCCGAAAAGGCGGTCTACAATTTTAGTTTAGGAGTCGCTACATGAAGCCTTCCAAGGCACAACAAGAAAACCAAGAATTTGCCGAATATGTGGTGAAGATCAATCGTTGCGCCACAGTCGTAAAAGGTGGCCGCCGTTTTAGTTTTAGTGCTTTAGTTGTAGTTGGCAATCGAAATGGTGAAGTTGGCGTTGGCTTTGGCAAAGCTAACGAAGTTCCCCCTGCTGTTCAAAAAGCTCTTAAAGATGCTCGCCGTAGCATGGTAAAAGTTTCCATGAAGGGCGATACTATTCCACATCAGATTATTGGAAAATACAGAGCAACAAAAATCTTTTTGAAACCAGCTATGCCAGGTACTGGAGTTATTGCTGGCGGTTCAGTTCGCGCCATCATTCAAGCGGCAGGAATTAAAAATATTCTAACTAAGGCGTATGGCTCAACTAATCCAGTAAACCTTACAAAAGCTACCCTTGACGGATTATTACAACTACGCGATAAAGATCATGTAAGCAAGCTAAGAGGCATGCAACTTTAATTTTAAGAAGCTTTACCCTCTGCTTGGTACTACAAGCTAGAAAAATGTGCGTAATAAACCACACGCACATTTTTCCTATCAAAGATAGGAAAATATTTTTTGTTTCCCTTTGCTTCAGAGCTAAAGATGAGGCAAAGTATTTTCCGTCAAAATGTCAAAAAAATGGAGGCGCGGCTTTGTCCTCGTCTTAAACTCTGACGGGATATGTCGCTAATTTTTTTATGAAATTAGATGAAATTAAATTCTATGGTGAACCTCGCAAACATGGAGTACGTGTTGGTCGTGGTGCCGGAAGTGGTTTAGGAAAGACCGCCGGACGTGGGACCAAGGGTTTCAAGAAACGCCAGGGACATAAGATTTTGCAAATACGTGAAGGTGCAAGTATGTCTCTTTATCGCCATTCTCCAAAACGTGGTTTCAAACATGTTATTTTCGATGATACAATTATTGCAATTAATCTTTCTGATTTGCAACTTTTTAAAGATGGCGAAACTGTGAATTTGGCAACCCTTCGTGAAAAAGGGTTTAAAATTCCTAAAAGTAAACGCTGCCTGCGCTTAAAACTTCTTGGCAAAACTGAAGAAGGTCAAGAATTACCCAAAAACCTGAAATTAGAACTACACCAAATCAGCAAAACTGCAGAAGAACAAATTAAAAAAGTACAGGGAAGTGTAAAAATTATTGAAATAGCTAAACCCACAAAGAACGAAAATGAAAAATAACGGGAGTAACTCTCATGATTCTGGAATCCTTCCGCAATATTTTTAAAATTCCCGAGCTGAGGATTAAACTTTTCTATACAGCATTCTTTCTGTTGATTTACCGCTTAGGATCCCAACTTCCTATTCCAGGTATTCAGATTGATGTGCTAAAACAACTTGGAGAAGGAGATGGAATTGGGGGAACTCTTGGTGGTATTTTGTCCTTTGTGGCAACATTCACTGGCGGTTCTATTGGCAATTGCAGTATCTTCTCCCTTGGTATTATGCCATATATTAGTGCTTCAATTATCTTTAGCTTGCTAACTAAGATTATTCCAGCGTTGGAAGCGATATCCAAAGAAGGACCGAGCGGCTACCGTAAGATCAATGAATATACCCGTTGGGCAACAGTTCCATTGTGCATTCTTCAAGCCATTATGATAGTCAAATTATTCAAACGTGATAGTTTGATTATGGACTCTACTTCTTTCTTTAGTCTTTATGATTTGAATGCAGTTATTACTTTAACTGCTGGCGCAATTTTTTTAATGTGGCTTGGCGAACAAATCAATGAATTTGGCATTGGCAATGGAATTAGTATTCTCATTATGGCTGGTATTGTTGCAAGAATGCCTCATCAAGTTGAAAGAATTATTCGCAGTGGTGAAGGTGGTCAAGAAATTTATAAATTCTTATTCTTGATCGTTTTATTTGTGATCATTATTGCTGGCGTTATCTATATGACTTATGGGCAACGCAAAATTATGATTCAACAAGCCAAACATACTCGCGGGCGTAAAGTTTACGGCGGTCAAAAACATGCTCTTCCTCTTCGCGTGAATCAAGCTGGTGTAATGCCGGTTATCTTTGCATCTAGTTTAATGGTATTTCCAATGACAATTGCTTCTTTATTTGCTGGCCCTGATGCAGCAAGCAGCGATTGGTTTGGTGGCGGTACATTCACCTACATATTTTTCTATATTTTAATGATCTATTTCTTCAGTTATTTTTGGACCAGTCTTATGTTCCAACCTGTAGAAATGGCCAATAATTTAAAAGAATATGGTAGTTTTATCCCAGGTATTCGCCCAGGAGAAAAAACTGCTGAATATTTAGAAAATGTAATGACTCGTATAACATTTGTAGGTGCGGCCTTCCTTGCTATTATTGCTTTAATTCCTCAATTTGCTTCTTTAGGACTCGAATTAAACAATATTGAAGCCCAATTTGTTTATAATTTAGGTGGCACGAGTATTCTAATTGTTGTTGGTGTAATATTGGATATTAGCCAAAAGTTGGAATCACATCTTTTAATGCGCCACTATGATGGATTTAGTAAAAAAGGTCGTATACGCGGTCGTTAAACAGTAGATAAGTATAAAAAGAGTTGTTTTTTTAGAAAAGTTTTTAGCCAAAAAATAATTTTTTTTAAAAATTTTGAAGAAAAAAACATCGCTTCGCTTCTTATCTCTAATAATCGTGTGATGTAAGCCTTGATTTTGTTATATGTTAGGACTATAGACAAATTTAAATTTGTTTATAGTCCTTTCTTAAAATTTTTTTTCTCTTTTAAGATTTTTTTGTTGAACTTTTTCTTTCAGAAACATAAACTAAGAGCATTCTAAAAATAGATATTTTTATCGAACCTTTGGTTGTTTCCAACCAACCTTCAATTTCAATTTAGATTGGCTGGCAAGAACCAAATGATCCTACTTTTTTTACATAACCGCCTAATAACAGAACGGACCTAAAAATTATGAGAATTATTTTTCTTGGACCTCCAGCAGCAGGAAAAGGGACTCAATCTCAAATGCTTCAAAGTCGTACCAGCATTCCTCTTATTGTTATGGGAGATATTTTGAGGGCTGCCATTCAACGACAAGATGAAACTGGAAAGGCTGTAGAAAAATTTGTTAAAAGCGGAGCATTAGTCCCCGATGATTTGATTCTAAAAATTATCATGGCGCGTTTTACTGAATCTGACTGCAAAAATAAGGGATTTCTTTTAGATGGATTCCCAAGAACAATTGCACAAGCTGAAGCTCTTGATTTTGCAATGAAACAAGCAAATGCAAAAATTGATCGTGTTTTATACTACAAAATTGATGATAATGTTGCAATTGAACGTATTTGTGGGCGTAGGGTCTGTCGCAAATGCGATGCAGTCTATCATATAGAACATAATCCTAGTAAAGTTCCGAATATTTGTGATATTTGTAATGGAGAACTTTTTCAACGTGATGATGATAAGCCCGAAGTTATGAAAACACGCCTTGAAGCTTTTCATAAGAAAACTGCGCCGTTAGTAGAATATTATCAAAAAAAGAATCTTCTTTCTTATATTGACGCTTCCCGTAACATTGATGAAATTCTCCAAGAAAGCCTTGCTGTTTTAAAATTAAAATAGCAAAGCTCACAAATCTCTCTTTATTTTGAGATAAAATATAGTACATGGTAACACAAAAAAGTTCCCGTGAAATCAAACTTTTAAGGCAAGCTGGTCGTATAGCAGGCAAAGCTTTGGAACTAATTGGCTCCTTAGTGCGTCCTGGACTTCCTACTATCATCATTGATCAAGAAGTAGAAAAATTCATTCGTTCTTGCGGAGCAATTCCTGAATTTAAAGGCTATCATGGTTTTCCTGCAAGTGTTTGTGTTTCTATCAATGAAGAGATTGTCCATGGTATCCCTTCTTCTCGGCAACTAAAAGAAGGAGATATTGTTAGTGTAGATATAGGAGTTCGGTATCAGGGCTATATTGGAGATTGTGCTAAGACTTTTCCCGTTGGCAAAATTTCTAAGGCTGCCGAAAATTTATTACGGGTATGCCAAACTTCTCTTGAGTTAGGTATTGCCCAAGCCAAATCTGGTAACAAAGTTTCGGATATTGCTAAGGCAATTCAAACTTATGTAGAATCTCATAACTACAGTGTAGTACGAGATTATACTGGACATGGAGTTGGCCAAGAACTGCATGAAGACCCTCAAGTGCCTAATTATGTAGATTCAAGTTGGCTAGCTCATGATGTTATTTTAAAGCCCGGATACTGCATAGCTATTGAACCAATGGTGAATATTGGAACATATCAAACTAAGACGGTTCGCCGTCAAGGTTGGGATGTTGTTCTAACAAGAGATAACAAATGGTCTGCTCATTTTGAACATAGTATTGCGATTTTAGAAAATGGACCAATGTTATTAACAATACCCGATGATAACGACTAAGCTAGTTTTGGCGGTATTGCTGAGAAAACACTAAGCAATGCTTGTAGAAGTATTTGATTAGTTTTCTCTTCTCTGAAAGACTAGAAAGGTTTTTCTATGAAAGTACGCTCTTCAGTACGAAAAATTTGTGAAAATTGCAAAATAATCCACCGTAAAGGAGTGTTGCGTATTATTTGTACTAATCCGCGACACAAACAACGCCAAGGTTAAAAACCGAGACTTCCCCCCTTAGAAAGGCAATTAACAATGGCACGTATTCTTGGTGTCGATATTCCAAATGCTAAAAGAATTGTAATTGCGTTGAGATATATCTATGGAATTGGCCGCACAGCTGCCCAAAGAATTGTAGAAAATCTCCATTTAAACCCAGATACTCGCGCAAAAGATTTAACTGATGAAGATTTATCTCGTATTGCGGCAGAAATTCAAAGGAATTATGTCGTAGAAGGCCCATTACAAAGACAAGTTCGACAAAATATTCAACGTTTAAAAGAAATTCATTGCTATCGTGGCACTCGCCATCGCCGTAGTCTTCCAGTTCGGGGACAACGTACCCGTTCTAACTCTCGTACTCGCAAAGGTCCGAGAAAAACTGTGGCCGGAAAGAAAAAAGCCCCAACAAAAGGCTAGTTCTATTATTACCGCCCCAAGACGGCAAGGCGTGGGTTGCATAAGTCCCAAAATCTTTTCCTACTCTTTTTTTAGATTAAGGAAATAGCCGTCATGCCCTTGCTTTGGGTTTTTAGTATTCTGTAACATATAATCTATGTTGCAGTATTTCTATAATTCCAAGCTCCCAAAAAATTGGCATACTTAGAAAGGCAAATGTTCATGGCACATGCCAAGAAGAAAAAAGTTAAAAAAAATGTCGCGAAAGCGATTGCCCATATAAAATCAAGTTTTAATAATACTATTATCACCATCACAGATTTTAATGGTGATACCTTATGCTGGGACAGTGCTGGAACAATCGGCTACAAAGGCTCCCGCAAGAGTACGCCTTTTGCTGCTCAAAAAGCTGCTGAAAAATGCGCTGAAAAAGCATCCAAATTTGGCGTAAGAGAAGTAGAAGTTAGAGTCAAAGGCCCTGGTGCTGGTCGTGAATCTGCAATCCGTGCATTTCAGGGAATCGGAATTGAAGTAAAAGGTATCGAGGACGTAACTCCATTACCACATAACGGATGCCGCCCCAAAAAGAAACGCAGAGTCTAGGAAAATACTGTGTTTTTATTAACCTATAAAATTTTTAGCAAAATAGCTTCTTCCGATTTGAATGTTATAAGAAAGGCATTACATGGGACGATATACTGGGCCTCTTTGTAGGCTATGCCGCCGAGAAGGCGTCAAATTATTTCTTAAAGGAGAACGTTGCACTAGCGGTAAATGTGGACTGGAACGCAGAGAAAAACCGCCAGGAATGCACAATTGGCGACGCGGGAAAAGTTCAGAATACGGACAACGTTTACGCGAAAAACAAAAAGTAAAACGTTATTATGGCGTTTGGGAATCCCAATTCAGAACATATTATGAAATGGCAACCAAAATCCAAGGTAACACTGGTGAAAACTTACTTGTTTTACTAGAACGTCGTTTAGACAATGTTCTTTGCCGTGGTGGACTTGCATCTTCTCGTGGACAAGCTCGTCAATTTGTTTCACATGGACATATTTCAGTTAATGGCAAAAAAATTGATTTGCCTGGCTATTTAGTGAAACAAGGCGATGTTATTCGTGCGTGCAAAAAAGAAGGCTCTCAAAAATTAGTTAAAACTGTAGCTGAAAAACGTTCTGTTACACTTCCATCCTGGATTGAAAAAGTTCAAGATCAACCAGAAATTAAAGTTGTACAAATGCCCGCACGCAGCGAAATTCCTCTTGAAATCCACGATAATCTTATCGTTGAATTTTGCTCGCGATAACCTCTACAGCGCAGAAAAACTGTTCAAAAAAGATGGGTTGGAAATATTGAAAAAAATTTTGTTTCTAAACTTAATTCTTTGTAAAAAGGCGATATTTTCCAATCCGCTTTTTTTTATCTCAAAAAAAGTTATTAGCAGAAAATTAAGTAAAGCTGTTGTCTTACTAAAACAGCTGTCACTGCTGCCGTTTTTTCAGTGTAGCTTGAAAACAAATATATACTGATGAATCTCTTATGTAGATTTTTGAGATTTTAAAGAAACGGTAAAAACAAGTATTTGTCCACTCCCGAGATGGATTCATTCTGGAAAGGCAATGGTATTTATGAGAATCCGGTGGCGCAATCTGGAGCTACCCATCCGAGTGGTATGTAATAAAGAAGAAACTACAAATTCTGGCGAATTGGTAGCAGAATTTGTAGCAGAGCCATTTGAACCTGGTTTTGGCCGAACCATTGGCAATAGTCTCCGCCGTGTACTTCTCTCCGCAATTGAAGGCTGTGCAATTACCTCAGTAAAAATTGAGGGTATTCAGCATGAATTTTCAACATTGCCCGGAGTTCTTGAAGACATAACTGAAATTATCATCAATATAAAAAAACTGCGCATTAAGATGGAATTAGATTGCACTAATCCAGTTAAACTGTGGATTAAAGTGAAACGCAAGGGGCCTGTTACTGCAGCAGATATCCAATTCAATAGCAATGCCTCTGTTATAAATAAAGATTTGCTTATCGCTACTCTTACAGAGGAACGCGAATTTTCTGTTGAAATGGAAGCACAGCGAGGTCGTGGTTATCTTCCTGCTGAAAAAAAGGAACCACAAGAAATTGGAGTTATTCCAATTGCCTCGATATTTACGCCTGTTCGACATCTGGAATATTTGATTGAGAATACTCGCGTAGGAAATACAACAAACTACGATCGTTTGATATTAAAAATTCGTACAGATGGCACTATTTCTCCGGAAACAGCCCTTGTCGAAGCGGCCAAAATCCTTCGTAAACATCTAAACCCCTTTGTCCAATATTCTGAAGTCGGCTTAGAAGTCCCACAAGAGCCGAAAGAAACACCTGAGGAAGATCAACAAAAACAAGAAGAGAAACAAAAGTTGTTAGAAAAGTTAGACCAATCTCTTAGTGTTTTGGAATTAACTGTTCGGGCAACAAATTGTCTTACCTCTATAGGTGTCCACACCATTCGAGATTTAATTAAACAATCTGAAGTAGATTTACTCAAGATTCGTAACTTTGGGAAAACTTCACTTAACGAAATTAAAGAAAAATTAAAAAAGATCGATCTACATCTGGGTATGCAAATTGACGAGATGCAAAACCAGGAGTAATCCAAGGGGCGCGGCGCCTTCAAGGAAATAGGCTGTAAATTGCCGCGAAAAATCGTATGAGGCATTTAAACAAAGGTCGTATATTAAATCGAAGCAGCAGTCATCGACAAGCACTACAACGCAATGTTTTGACTAGTCTGTTTACTTATGGCAAAATCACTACTTTATTATCTATTGCAAAACAATATTCCGGAGCAGCAGATAAAGTTATTACTATTGCAAAACGTGCAGATCAAAAAGTTAAACAGATGACTGAAAAACTTACTAAGACACAAGAAGCTAAACCTGAAGCAGAAAAATTGCCAGCAGAAAAATTACAATTAGAAATTACTTGCCGGGCAGATGCTATTAGGGCAGCACATCTCCGTCGAATTATGGAATTAGTACCCAATAAAGATGTTGCTCGTAAAATTTTCTATGATATTGCTCCTCTATATGCTAAACGTAACGGTGGTTATACCAGTGTTTTTCATTTGAATAAGCGTCGTCTCAACGATAATGCAAGACAAGCTATTCTTATGTTAGTTGAAACATTACCTACTACTGAACAATTTACAGAAAATAAAAAGAAACAAAAAACAGAAAAAGAAAAACACGATTTAGCAAAAAAACAAAGCAAAGAAAAAGTACGCAAGGAAAAAAAATAATTGTTCCAAATTAAGCGGAAGAAACTTGCGTAAATAAGGCCAGGAAGGATTCTTCCTGGCTGTTATTTTTTA
>CAZPDM010000001.1:97498-141324 GCA_964585305.1 uncultured Planctomycetota bacterium
TATGGAGAAATTAAATTATGTCAGAAGTAAGAGTACGAATTGCGCCATCTCCTACAGGTTCGCCTCATGTAGGAACCGCATATATCGCACTATTTAATTATTGCTTTGCTAAAGCTAATAAAGGAAAGTTTATTCTTCGCATTGAAGATACCGATCAGACGCGTTCACACCCTGCGTATGAACAAGCTATTTTAAATGCGTTGCGTTGGGTTGGATTAAGTTGGGATGAAGGTCCAGATGTAGGCGGCCCTCACGCACCATATCGTCAAAGCGAACGAACTGAGATATATAGACAACATGCCGATAAATTATTGCACAAAGATGCTGCCTATCGTTGCTTTTGTTCAGAAGAACGATTAGAAAAAATGCGAGAAGATCAAGCTAAACGTGGCCTAGATCCTAAATATGATGGAAAATGCCGTACTTTAGCTGAACATGTTGTTGCAATGAAACTGAAAGATAAAGAGCCTTTTGTCGTTCGTTTGAAAGTTCCAAAGCGCGGAAAATGCGTTATTGAAGATAGATTACGTGGCACAGTAACATGTGAATACAAAGATATCGACGATCAAGTTTTATTAAAATCTGATGGCTTTCCCACATACCATCTTGCTAATGTTGTAGATGATCATATTATGGGAATTACTCATGTAATTCGTGGAGAAGAATGGCTTCCATCTACTCCGAAGCATGTTCTTTTATATGAATTTTTCGAATGGACGAAACCAGAATTTATTCACATGCCTCTTTTATTGAATCCAGATAAATCTAAACTTTCTAAACGCAAAAATCCTACTTCAATATTTTACTATCGTGATGCAGGATTCTTGCCAGATGCTTTATTGAATTATCTTGGTATGATGGGCTATTCTCGTCCTAATGGACAGGAAAAGTTTACTGTTGAGGAAATGGCTTCTGATTTTGATATTAACCGTATTGCATTAGGTGGTTCTGTATTTGATGTTCAGAAATTGAGATGGCTAAATTCAAAATATATTCGAGAAAACTATACTCCTGAAACCTTGTTAAAACGTATGAGCGAATGGCGTTTGAATATGGATTTCATTGCTAAAGTAGTTCCTTTGATGATGGAACGCATGGAAACCATGGGCGATTTTATGTCCCGTTGCTCATTCTTCTGGTCTGGTGACTTAGAATATCATCCCGATACTCTGATTCCTAAAAAACGTACTGCAGAAGAAACCGCTAAAGTTCTTCAACATTTAATGACGGAATTAGATAAAGAACCTGATTGGAATTCAACAACATTGGAAAATAAACTTCGCGATCTTTCTCTTATTTGGGAATGGAAGATTCGTGAAGTTGTTGCTCCTCTTTTTGTTGCTATTACAGGGAAAACTGTAGCTCCTCCATTGTTCCAATCTATGGAATTGCTTGGTCCGCATATCTGTCGTTATCGACTTGTACATGCTATTGAAAAATTAGGTGGAATGACTAAAGATAAGATTGCTGATCTTGAAAAAGAAATTGCGGAGCGCAAAGCTAAAATTGCTGCTACGAAATCAGCAACTCCTACACAAGACGCTAGTAAACCACAACCTCCAAGTGATGATAAACCTAAAGCATAACAAACAAAACCGGTATCCATAAATAAAGGATGCCGGTTTTGTTTAGATAGAATTTTTTTTATAATTTTTTATAGAGGGTCATATTATGAAATGTTTTATTTTTCTATGTTTTTTTTGTGTTATGTTATCGTTTTCTTCTTCTCAAGAAGAAATTGAATTAAGTATTCAAGCTGGAGAGTTGATTGAAAAGGTTGAAAATGTAAGTGTGAAAAATATATTACAAAAAAAGTTTGAGCAGATACTTTCAATAGAGAACAATAGTTATAAAATCAGGGAATTAAAACAATTTTTAACAACTTTACAAAAAACAGTAGAAAAAAATAAGATTTATGAATCAAAAAAGATACAAGAAAATAGTAGCAAAAATATAGCTGCTGTTAATGTTGCTAAAGAAGTGGAGTTGCATAATTTACTTGTAGAATATGCTTGTTTATTACGCGATTTAAATGGCAATAGTGTTGATATAGTGAGAAAACAGTTACAGGAAAATTTAAATAATGCAGAACTTTCTTCTGATGCAAAAAAATTGTTAGAAAGTTTAATATTTACATGTAGCCAAGCTGAAACAGCTTTAAAAGGGTTGGGATTTTTTGAAAAAGATCGTAAAGACTCTCAAGCATCTAATACTTTTGAAACAGGGAAAGCTGTTGTTGGAAGTCTTGTAGGAGCAGTTTTAGAAGAAAACCCATTTCTTTTAATTGAAGGAATTGTATCTTTATATCAAGGCGTCCAACAACATAAGCAAATCAATGAACAATCAAAATTGCGGTTGGAAATGGTTTTGGCTGGTTATCATGCAAATTTAGATAGATTGTTATATGATCTTAATCAATATCGTTCTGGATTAACGTATACCTATAAAGTTGCATCAAATAGTTTTTTAACTAAAGAACTTTATTTGCAATTTCGACAAGGAATTATTGAAAAGGACATTGTAAAGCGTGTTGAGCTATTAAAATCTATTTGTGGTGAATGTCCAAATTTTCGAGATGCTTTGTATTACTTATATTCAGCCTATAAAGAGCAAAAAAATGATGTATTTGCGGAAAAAACTTTATTAGAATGTGAAAAACATCCTTCTTTAATTTGGCGCAAAGATGTTTATATGGCATATATTTACGGGAATTTATCATACTACATGAGCGATGATATTACTGCTATTCAATATAGTAATAAAGCATTGGCAATCAAACCAAATTATGCTTTAGCTTATAATAACAGAGCCGTTTGTTATGCTAATTTAGGTAGAAAAGAAGATGCTTTAAAAGATATTGAAAAAGTTATTAAGTTAGAGTCGAATAATGGATTTTATTGGCAAAATAAAGCAAAGATTTTAGCTAAATGTTTTCAACAGAATGAACAAGCGTTAACAGCTTTAGCAATAGCAATTGATAAGGGCTACTATGATTTTGCCAAAATTCGTGCCTACAAATCTTTTGAAAAGGTTTTTGCTTTGCCAAGAGCAAAATATTTGTTAATGCCTAAATTACATGCTGCTTATAAACAAGGTATTTTTAATGATGATATAATCATAACTAATCTTAGCTCTTATCAGCTAAATAATATTAAACTTGAGATCAAAGTAATCTGTGGGAAAGAGAAAAAGGATGCAAAAAAAGAAATATCAAGATTATCAGCGTGTAATCAAGAAGGTTCTAGTATAAAATTTAAAAATATATTTAGTTTGCCAAATGATAAATATAAACTGATTGAATTAATTTATACTACAGAAGAATATCCTCAAGAAAGCTATACTAATTTTAGTACCAATCCAGAATATCCTACTATGGAAGATTATTATTGGAAAGAAACTTGGAAACTTTTAGAAAGTAAGCCAACGCCTAATTATGAGGAAGCCTATAAACTTGCTAAGATTTATCTTGAATATTGTCCGGATAGTTCGGCATGGTCTTTATTAAGCCAAATAAGTTTTGCATTAAATAAAAATGTAGAAGCTGAAGCTTATGCTAACAAAGCAATTCAAATTGCTGTAGAAGATATAGAATTATTAAAATGGACAAATCCGATTGAAAATAGAACAGAAAATATTCGTAAAAACACTGAAGTTGCTTGGAAAATCAAACATCAATTTGTATACAATCGCGTTTGGAGTGCATATCTTGAAGAAAATGTTCGGTTAGTAAAAAGATATAATAATTCATGTTTTTTAGATCAAGTGTTGCAAGATGATATAACTTTTTTAGCTGCTTCTGATGATAAAAATCATCTTAACGCACTTGCTGCTTTTTTAGCTTGGCAAAAAAATGCTACAGATGCAAATGAATATGCTAAAAATGCACTTCCTGAAACTCCGCGTCGTGTTCAACTGCTACTTAGAGGAATGACTCCTAAAAAGGTAGAAATTTATTTAAAGTTAGAAAAATCTACAAAAAATTAATGAATGTAAAAGGATATATATTCTAGAAATTTTTTATATTTTTTTTCTTGTTGTTATTTGTTTCTTGTGGTAGCATAAAGTTACAAGATATATAGTATTTTTTGATTAGGGAATCAATATGGGTACAAAAGAAGAAGAATTAAATTCAAGTTCAGGGAAAAAGCCATTGCCAAATATTTCCAAACCATACACTTCTTTACCTATCAATCATGTCAATAACTTTGAAACGCTTGCAATTTCTATGCAAACTTCAACAATACAAACACCTTTTATTCAAACTCCAATGGCTTTAATGGGAAAAAAAGATGAAGTGGAATTTTTAGAAAGAAAGCCTCAAAGAAATTCCCAATCTCAATTACCTCAACAAAACTTTCAACCACAAAAAGCTGATTCACAAAAATTAAATATGCTTCGAAAAACACCCACCGTGCAAGCTCCCGAAACTGTAAATATGTCTCCTGGACAATATTTAGGGCAACAATATTTAGAACAGCAATCAACTCCTCCTCAATCTTTGCAACCAACTCCTCTTCAACAACCAGCTAAATTTATTAGAAAGGTTTCTCCAACACAAGATCAGGCAACTGTAAATATGGAGCCTGATGAATACCTTGGCGAATCTCAACAGCCTTCGCAAGTTGTACAATCTCAGCATCCTGCTAAATTTATTAAGAAGGTTTCTCCAACGCAAGATCAGGCAACTGTAAATATGGAGCCTGACGAATATCTAGGCCAACAGCCTGTGCAAGAAGTGTCATCTCACCAACAGCCTGCTAAATTTATCAGGAAAGTTTCACCAACACAAGATCAGGCAACTGTAAATATGGAGCCTAATGAATATCTTGATCGAACACAGAATCCAGAGCCGCAACTCCCTGCTGCTTCTAAAAAAGATCCCTTTGGAATGTTAGGCTCTGCTCTTATGGGAAAATATAAAATAGTAAGCTTTTTAGGTCAAGGCGGTATGGGAGCAGTTTATTTAGCAGAACATAAAATTTTAGGAAATCGTGCAATTAAATTTTTATCTAAAAGTGAAGGTTTAAGTTCTGTAATGCTTTCACGTTTTATCAACGAAGCTAAGGCTGCAGCTAAAGTTCAGCATCGAAATGTGGTACAAGTTTATGATATTGATGAGACACCTTTATATCATTTTATTGTTATGGAATTTGTCAAAGGTGCAGGTCTTGATAAATTATTAGAAAATGGGCCATTATCAGCACCACAGTCTATCAAAATTATTAAGCCTATCGCAGAAGGATTGAATGCTATTCATGCTGCAAATATGATCCATCGTGATGTTAAACCAAGTAATATTATGATAGCTCAAAATGGGGATCCTAAGATCATGGATTTTGGTATTGTTAAAGATGCAGGAAGTACTGCAGGTTTAACAGGAGTTGGAACTATTATTGGAACGCCACAATTTATGTCGCCTGAACAGGTTCAAGCCGGAGCAATTGATGCACGAAGTGATATATATTCTTTAGGAGCAACATTTTACTATTTGGTTACAAACCAAGTATGTTTTAGTGGCTCTATCATGCAAATTATGTATCAAATTTTAAATGTTGAACCTATTCCTCCAAATGAATTCAATGCTGGCATAGATACAAAATTGTCTCAGATTATTATGAAGATGATGGAAAAAAATCCGAAGAGTCGTTATCAAAGTATGTTGCAAGTAATTGATGTATTAGATACTTATGAAAAAACAAAAAAAAGATAAAAATAATTTTGGAGCAAGTTAAAAGATATGGCCAAAATAGATGCTTTTTTTCGTTTGATGAATGTCCAAGGGGCTTCAGATTTACATGTTTCTTCAGGCAATGTCCCTGCTTTAAGAATTAAAGGTGAGTTACACCGAGTAAAATATAAAGAGCTTGAAGATGAAGAATTACGTGATATTTTGTATGAAATATGCCCAGAGCATAAACAAAAAATATTTGAAGAAAAAGGTGATATTGATTTTGCTTATGAGTTGCCTAATATTGGACGGTTTCGTTCAAATTATTTTCGTCAGGCTCATGGAATTTCGGCTGTTTTCCGACAAATTCCTAGCAATATTTTAACAATAGAGCAACTTGGATTGCCTTTAGTGATTAAAAGGATTGCAAATTTTCAAAAAGGACTTGTGCTTGTTACAGGTACGACTGGCAGTGGAAAATCTACTACTTTGGCAGCAATAATTGATTACGCTAATAAAACACGTAAAGGACATATTATTACAATTGAAGATCCTATTGAATTTATGCACAAATCTTATAATTGTATCATTAACCAACGTGAAGTTGGGCGTGATACACAAACTTTTTCCTCTGCTCTTCGGGGAGCTTTACGAGAAGACCCTAATATTATTATGGTTGGAGAAATGCGTGATTTGGAAACGATTTCGTTGGCAGTAGAGGCTGCCGCTACTGGTCATCTTGTTTTTGGAACTTTACATACGCAGGATGCTTCAAAAACTGTGGATCGTGTTATTGAAGTATTTCCTGTTGCTATGCAACAGCAAATACGAAACACACTTGCAGATTCTCTTAAAGCAGTTATTTCCCAAAGTTTATTTAAACGTAAAGATAAAAAAGGTCGAATTGCCAGCTTAGAAATTTTAGTACATACTTCAGCCGTAACTTCTTTGATACGTGAAAATAAAACACATCAATTGATTAACGTTATGCAGACTGGAAAGCGTATGGGAATGCGTCTTATGGATGATTCAATAGAAGAGCTTTTAACAAAAGATTTGATCACTGCTGAGGATTCTTTTGAAAAGGCTATAGATAAAGGACGCTTTGTCAAATATTTGAAGGAAATTCCTGAAGAATATAAAGAAATGTTTGAAAAAGTCAATGTGTCCGAGAATTCTAACTAAAATTTTTTTATAGAATTTAGGATGGGCTGAAAATAAGGACTAGCTATGCGAAAAAATGAAATAGATAATATTCTTTCTCAATTACTTGATAGTTATGTAAATGTTTCCGACATCAATATCACAGTAGGGAAACCATTTCAGGTAGAAAGTGATGGCGAGTTGAAAAGTGTTAATTTAAAACCTCCAGTTTTACAACTTACTCCTTTTCAAACAGAAATTTTTGCACTCAATCTAATTCAAGGTAATCCTAAGTTGTTGCAAACTCTTTTAAAGACAGGCTCTGTTGATTGCAGTTACCAATTGGGAACGAAAGCGCGTTTTCGTGTCAATATTTTTTCGCAGAGAGGTTCATATTCCATTGTGTTACGAAAGTTAAGTACAAAAATTCCTTCTATTGAAGAACTTGGACTTTCGCAATCATTTTATAATATGGCAGATGAACGCAATGGCCTTATTTTGGTTACAGGCGCGACAGGGTCGGGAAAGTCGACAACATTAGCTTCTTTATTACGACATATTGGGGAAACTAAAGCTGTTCATATTATTACTTTGGAAGATCCTATTGAATTTGAGCATAGCCAACTTAAGGCTACATTTAATCAACGTGAAATAGGTGTGGATGTTGATACTTTTGCTTCTGGATTAAAGGCTGCTTTACGTGAAGCCCCCAAAGTTATTTTAGTAGGTGAAATAAGAGATAGAGAGTCTATTGAAATTGCTTTGACAGCGGCTGAAACCGGACACTTAGTTTTAAGTAGCCTTCATACCATCAATGCTGGCCAAACCATCAATCGCATGGTCGGAATGTTTGATAAGGAAGAAGCTGATTTGGTTCGGATGAGACTTTCTGAAACAATTCGGTGGATCGTTTGCCAAAAACTGGTACCAAAAATCAATAATGGGCGTATTGCAGTTCTGGAAATTATGACTAGAACTATGCGTACACAGGAAATCATTATAAAAGGTGAAAGCGTTGATAAACAATTTTATGATGTTATTACAGAAGGCAGTGTCTATGGGATGCAAACTTTTGATCAACATCTTCTTTCCTTATTTGAATCTGGCATAATTAGTGAAGAATCTGCTAAAAACTATTGTTCGCGTAAAAATTTTATATCTCAGGGAATAGATAAGATTAAGGCCAATAGAGGAATACAAACTTTTGATGGCCCGAATCTTGAAATGCAAGAACAGAAGGCTTATCGTGGAGAAAACCCTAATATAATTATGCCAACAAAGACTATTCCTAAAATAGAAGAAACTAAAAAAAATACTTTACATGAAAACGCTGTTCTATCTATGGCAACAAAAACTTCTATCTCTATTCCACAACCTTTTTTTCCACCAAAATCAGCTCAATCTAAAGAATCTATTTTGCCTAATTCTTTAGTAAGAGAATCCCAACCCTCTCATCTCCCTCGATTACAAGTACCTGTTCAACCAAATGATTTAGCTAAAGGCCAACCAGAACAACCCCAATCTAGTAAACTTGCATCTTCTAAAAAAAATTTTTCTACCCAAGAAATTGTAAATTTGGAGCTGGATAACTAATATGATTAACAATATACTTGATCCAAGTTTAGAAAATTGTACAAGTTTAGAAGCAATTATTTGTATGAATCCTTCCGAATTTCGTGATGTTTTAAGCGAACAATTGTTAGATATGGAATGTAAAGTTTACCTTGCAAAATCTCCAACTGACGCATTTACCAAACTTCAAATACATTTGTTCCATATTGTAATTATGGAAGTAAATTATAGTATGGAAGCAATTCAATTATTAAGTTGGCTTCCTTCGGCAGTGAGAAGAAATATATTTTATGTTTTAGTTGGCGATATATTTGAAACAGATAATCACATTCAAAGTTACGTTCTTAGTGCCAACCTGGTAATTCATCCATCTGATATTTCTTATTCAGGTCAGATACTACAAAATGCTGTCATTGAATATAACTATTTTTATCGATCTTTTTATTATGCCTTACAAGCCACCCGCCAAAATATTGGCTAAAATTTAGAAGAGGCATATAACTATGTTATTTTTTAAAGAAAAAACTGCGTTAGAAAAACTCCAGCAGCATGAATATAAAGATATGAAAGAAAAATTAGAGCTGTTGGAAAAATTGGCTGAAGAAAAACCGTCGCCGCAAGAATTAGTTTGGATGCTAGCAGAAGCAGATCATAAACTGAGGGAATTTGCTATTCCACAGATTGTATGCGAACAAAGTAATGCTATGTTTCAACTGCTTCTTAAACAGCTAGAGTCTAATGAACTAGGTAGAAAATATATTCCTCCTATTTTAGCACGGATGAATTATAGCCTGCTTTTGCCATATTTGCAAAAGAGTCTTTCTAGTGCTAATATTGATGAACGTTTATTAGCAACTGAAATTATTTCTTTTTTTCCTTCAGTAGATCGATTTATTCCTATCTTACAAGAAGCTATTCAAGATCCAGATGAACGTATTCGGTATTTTGCTAGCAATAAATTATGTACTCGTATAAAAAATAAAGAAGTTTTTTTAAGTTTGCTTTCTTTGCTTAATGACGAATCTGATCGTATTCGTTATAAAATAATTTCAGAAATGTCGTTACTTAATAATGCAGAAATTATTGAACCATTTTTTGCTCGATTGCCTTATGAATCTCAAGAGTTACAGGATAAAATTATATATGCTTTAACAAATTTAGCGAAAAATCCTAATTTATCAATTGATAAATATGTTATTCCAATTTTGGCAAGTGATGAGCAAATTATTCGAGAATCTGCCGCTCGGTTACTAGCCCAAATGCCAAATAAGGTAGGGATTATCCGTAATTTTTTACTTTATTTAAGAGGTGTTGTTTCTTGGTTGCGTGAACGTATTTTTGAAAGTATTGCTAAAATTGGGCCAAATATTGCTGATGCAGTGATTGAATTACTTATTGATCCAGATGTTAGAATAGATTGTATGTTTCTATCTCAATATATTTCGGATCCTAGAGTTATTCCAGGTGTGGCTAATATTTTTCAAAGTAACGATGTAGATTGGTGGATAAAAGTTTCTGCTCTGGATATTCTAGTCAAATTAAAAGCTCCTAACATTTCAAATTTACTTACTCAATACCAACAGGATTCTGATTTAAAATGGGCTATTATTGGTGCATATAGCGATATAAACGACTTTTCTGGGATAAATTTTCTTATTACTTGTTTGAATGATAAATCGCAATACATTCGGTTAGAAAGTTTGCGAGCATTAGCTAAGTTTAAACACCCTAAAGCAGACCAAATAATTCGACAAGTTGCGGAAACTTCTCAAGATGTTTATTTGCGTGATGAAGCAATTAGATTAGCAAATGAAAAAAATATTTCTATTGTTACATCTGAGATTAGTTTCGATAAAACATCGTTATTAAATGAGCTTAAAGGGTTAGGTATAGAAATGGAAGATGAAGCATTGAATTACGTAGAAGAACAAGAGAATGAAGGAGAAAATAAAAAAGATTCGCCACCTATATCAATACCTAAATTAACACCGCCAGGGCAGGTTTCTCCATCAGCTTCGTCTTATCCTGCTACATCAGTAGACTCTAATATTCCTAAGACATCATCTATATCAACTCCAGCTACTTCAAAATTTTCTTCTACACCTATTTCTTCAACAGATGTGCCAAAACCAATTTTAACAGCATCTTCTGCAATGCCTTCTTCAAAATTAAGTCCTGTAGCGGATGCAAATATGTTAAAAAATGCTCAAGCAAAGAATACTCCTACAATCGATACAAACATTCCTAAAGTTTCTACTCCTTCTACTTCAAAGCTAACACCTATATCAGAGGGGAATATTGTTTTTCAAAAACTTTCTTCACAACAACAATCAACTAATTCCCAAGTACAAAGTCATCAGCAATCAACTAATCCCCAAATACAAAGTCATCAGCAATCAGCTAGTCCACAAGTACAAAGTCATCAGCAATCAACTAATCCCCAAATACAAAGTCATCAACAATCAGCTAGTCCACAAAATCCTTTAAAAATAAACATTTCTCTTTCATATACTAAACCTACGACGGAAAGTTTGCAAGTATCTGCCAAACCATTAAATGAACCGACTGTTGATTATACAAAAAAATGGTTTGAAACTAAGGCAATGCTACAAAAAAAAGATCCAGAAACACGTTCTTTACCACCAGCTCAATCACCTTCAAAAGATTCTGGGGCAGTTGCACAAAAACTTCCTTCTTTGCAAAAACCATCTGTTCAAGGGCAGCAACAACCTGAAGATTCGAAAATACCAGAATCTTCAAAAATGATGTTAAGGCATAATATTTTAAAAGATTTTAGAGAAAAGTTAAAAGCTCAGGATGGAGGAAAATCTCAAGATTTTCCTAATTATAATAATAATGAATCTGAGCAATAAAAAAAGCGTGTTTGTTTTTTAACAAACACGCTTTTTTTTATTGATTTTCTGTCGCTAAAGTAATTGTTACTGTATACTCTTTTTTATTTCTCTGATAAGTTAATGTAATTTCCTGATTTGCTAAAAATTGTGAAGATTGGTGAAGCAAAGAAAGCATATTTAAAATAGGTTTATTGTTGCATGAGGTAAGAATATCTCCAGCTTTTAAACCGCTTTTTTGTGCTGGGCTGTGAGGCTCGATTCCTACAATTGTAACTTTTATACTGTCTAAATGGCAAGCTTCTAAGTTAGAAGAATCATAGACATCTTTTACTTTAATACCAAGCCATCCTCTATTTACTTTTCCATGCTTGATGATTTGTTCACTTACCCAATATATTGTTTGACTTGGTAAAATAAAGTTTATTTGTTCGGGAAGGATGATATTCTCGGATGGAGCTTGTTCAAAATTTTTTTGCGACAGTTTTATAAATTGTTCAAGTTTCTCAGCTAAATTTTCCATAGGAATAGAACGTTGATGAATTTTTTCTAAAAATGTTGAGAAATCAACAAAAACTTGGTAATTAGCAGAAATACAAAAATCATTGTTCAGACGTCCAAGAATCATACCAACAAAACAACCTTTAGAATCCAATACTAAACCACCATCATCCCCTGGGTTGATGGTAGCAGTTGTTTGTATAAGGCCAGTTAATGGCCTTTGGCCATTGCATAGCCATGCGCAACGGTTTAATCCGCTGACAATTCCAAGTGTTATGGAATTTGTTAATCCATAAGGATTTCCCATCGTGATTAAAAAAGAACCTAGCTGTAAGTTTTGAGACTCTCCACGTGGAATAGGAATACCATATTTTGTATCAGCTAATTTAAGTACAGCAAGATTAGAGCATTTATCATAGCCAACAATATAACAAGGAGTTTTAATATAATCTGAAAATAGTGCATAAACGGTAGGTTTTTCTTTAACTGCATTTGCTATGGTAACAATATGTCCTTGCGAATCTAAAATAATTCCGGAACTTATTCGTTGAATTTTTCTTCCAGAATAAGAAATTTCTAATTTGACTACCGAATTTTGTGCTTGTTGAGTAATTTTTATAATTTCTTGCTCGAATTGATGTAAGTATTGTCCCCATATAAGTTGCAGGAAAAATAGAGGAAACACCCAAAAATATCTAAAAATTATCATAATATTAGTTTCCGAGATTTGATTAAATTTTTGTATTTTTTTTCTTTTAAAAGTGATTTTCAATGGGAAAGATTTTAATTATAAAATATTTCTATTAGATTAAAATCCGATAGTTTCAATAGGTAAAAGTTCTACCTGATCTAAATAGTATTCTGCTGAAATAAAACGTTTTTTGGGACGTATAGAATTTTCTTGTTGGTTTGGTTTGATAGAAATAGAAGAAAATGGAACAATCTGTGCTGCAATGTTTGGAGGTATATTATAAGATTTTGGCGTAGTATTTTTTTGTAAGTAACCCCAACGGTGGAAGAAAAAAATTGCAGTTACTAATATAGCTGTGGCCATAGCCGGTCGCAATATACTTTGAAAGATTTTGCTTGTAAAAATAGTCTTTTTGGGTTCCTTTTCTCCTAGCTTTTGAGATAATTTATCCCAATAATTTTCTAAAAGATATGTTGGTACCTGAGGTGTATATAAAGAACGTAAATTTTGGCGATTTTGATTGTAAACTTGGTATTTACTTTGGCAATATTTGCATATTTTTAAATGATTTGTTATTACTTTTTGAGAAAATGGTAAATCATTACCAACATATAAAGGTAAAAATTTTTGAATTAGCCAACATTTCATAACGATCCTCCTAACAAAGGCCTCAATCCGAAAGATGTTCCCACGCAGAGTGGCGTGGGAACTAGAAATCAAGCATACTTTATTCATCATGTTATTATAAATTTGTACTATTCTAATTTTTTTCTAGTTTATTCCATAGCTCTGCAAAAAGTTGACGTGCACGAAACAATCTCCAACGTACTGTATTATGATTGCATGAGATAATATTTTCAATTTCCTTGCAACTAAAACCTTGGATATCTCTCAACACAATTATAATACGATATTGAATAGGAAGCTGATTGAGTACTTGTTGAATCTTTTCGGAAATTTCTTTATTCTCAAGAGATTGTATAACGGAAATATCTTTAGTATCTATATCCCCTGCTTCATCTAATATGACATCTTTGCTGGAATTTTTATTCTTGCGCCAACTATCAATGCAAAGATTTGTTACAATACGATGAAGCCATGTATAAAAATTATTGTCTGGGCGAAATTGTTCCAAAGAACGATATACCCGAATAAATGCTTCTTGAGAAATATCAAGTGCGTCTTCATAATTCCCTAACATTTGGTACGCGATCCAAATTACCCTATTTTGATATCTTTGAACTAGTTCTTGAAAGGCTTCCTGTTTATGATCACCACGTTGGCAGTATTCTAATAGTTCATTTTCTGTTATTGTAGCATAATTAGGCATTTTTTTCTCTTTTAAACTGAAATGACGTGGTTGATATTGATGCTGTAAAGAAGTAAAGTTTAATTACATTCCTTCTGAGTTTTCAAAGCCAGATTCATTTTCATTATTACCATTTATGATATTTTTTTCTTCTTCATCATTGTAGAGTTGATCTTTGGCACGTCTTTCTTGCATTTCTTGTAAAGAATCGTTTTGTGGTGGTTGAGGAATTGGAGTTGGTGGTGTTGAAATGATGTCGGGTAAAATTTCTCGTGCTAATTTAGTTACAGAAACAACAGTATGTTCTGGTTTTAGGCTAATAAGTTTTACACCATGAGTAACTCTTCCTTTGACTCGTATGCTTTCAAGATTTGTACGAATGACCATTCCTTGGGATGTAATGACCATAATTTCGTCATCTTCTTTAACTGAAAGAATTGAAACAACTGGGCCAGTTGATGAATCTACTTTGTAATTGGTAACACCTTGGGCACCGCGTTTTGTTAAGCGATAATGCTCATAAGAGCTACGTTTTACTAACCCATTTTGGCATACGGTTAGCAAACTTTCTTGAGGTGTTACAACTACCATTCCGATGACTTTATCATTAGCAGCAAGTTTACATGCTATAATTCCATGACTGGCTCGTCCGGTAAAACGAATATTTTTTTCATGAAAATGAATTGCTTTTCCTTGGGCTGTCCCTATAACAATTTCCTGCTCTCCGTTTGTGAGTCGAGTGGCAATAAGATGATCGTTTTCTTGTAAAAGAATTGCCCTTAGCCCATCTTTTTTCGGGCGAGAAAATTCTTCCAATTTACTTTTTTTGATGATCCCATTTGCAGTGATCATCATTAAAAATCTATTGTTAAATTTATCAATTGGTATAAGAGAAGTAATTGTTTCATCTGCGCCTAATTGAAGGAAATTAACAAGCGCACGGCCTTTAGAATTGCGACTGAATTCAGGAATTTCATAGACTTTATGAGAATATACTTTCCCTTGATCACTAAAAAACAAGACAGAATCATGTGCAAATGCAACAAAGAAATGTTCAACAAAATCTCCTTCCTGAAGATCCGCACCTATAACTCCTTTACCACCACGTTGTTGGACTTTATACAGATCAAGTGCTGTGCGTTTGATATATTTTCGATTTGTTACTAAGACTAACCAAGGTTCATTAGGAATGATATCTTCAGTTTCAATATCATATATGCTTTCTCCAAGGTTAGTTTTTCGTGGTGTAGAATACTTTTCTTTAATTAAAAGGGTTTCTTGGCGAATAATATCACGAATTTCTTTATCTTCTGTTAACATTTTGTTGTATTGTATAATGTTTTGATTTAATAAATTAGACTCATCTTGGAGTTTTCCATATTCTAATGTTGTAAGCGTGCTAAGACGAGTTTGAAGGATTGCATCAGTTTGGATTGTGGTAAGTTGGTAACGAGTAATGAGATTTTCACGGGCTTGTTTTAAATCTTGGGCGTGTCTGATAATAACAATAACGTCATCAATATTTTGAATAGCAAGCATAAGTCCATTAACAATATGAAGACGTGCTTCAGCTTTTTTTAGTAAAAATTGAGTTCTTCGACGTATGACATCATAGCGATGTTGAACAAAATACTTGACCAATTCTTTAATATTTAGGAGTTGCGGACGACCGGCAACTAAAGCGATCATATTGATAGAGTATGAACTTTGTAAAGATGTAAATTTGTAGAGTTGATTAAGAACCACTTCTGCATTTTCTCCACGTTTAAGTTCAACAACAATTCTTACTTCGTGTTCTCGATCGCTTTCATCTCGAACATCATGTACTCCTGTAATTTTATCTTCTTTAACTAATTCTGCAATATTTTCCAATATACGAGCTTTATTGATTTGATAGGGAATTTCTGTGAAAATAAGACAGGATCTATTATTATGTTCTACAATATCTACTTTAGAACGAATAGTAATTGTTCCTCTTCCTGTGCAATATGCTTTTTCCATAGTTCCTCGACCGCATATAATTGCTCCTGTTGGGAAGTCTGGGCCTTGGATGATTTTGCACATTTCAAAAGGAGTAATATCAGGATTTTCAAGAAATTTCAAAATACCATTGCAAACTTCCCCTAAATTATTAGAAGGTAATGAAGTTGCCATTCCAACTGCAATACCCATTGTTCCGTTTACTAATAAATTAGGAAATTTTGATGGTAAAACTACAGGTTCATTGCGAGTTTCATCATAATTAGAAACAAAATCTACTGTTTCTAATTCTAAATCTTCAAGCATTTCCATTGCAACAGCGGTCATTCTGGCTTCTGTATAGCGCATTGCTGCAGGAGGATCGCCATCTAATGAACCAAAATTGCCTTGCCCATCAATCAGTGGATATCTCATATTAAAAGGCTGTGCAAGCCGAACTAAAGTAGGGTAAATTACTCCTTCCCCATGGGGGTGATAATTACCAGAGGTATCACCAGCTATTTTGGCACATTTGCGGTATTTTGCTTTAGGGCCAAGATTCAAATCATTCATTGCTACCATAATGCGTCTTTGGGATGGTTTTAAACCGTCGCGAGCATCTGGTAAAGCACGTGATACAATTACGCTCATGGCATAAGTAAGATAGGAATTTTTTAATTCTTCATCAATAGCAACAAAATTACGATCTTTGGTTTCCATTATGTTTTAAGTTAGGTTTTACCTAAACATATCCTCAATTAAAAAAATAGTAAATAAATTTTAAACGGAAAAAATTCATTGGCCGATAAACGGCCAACTGTGTTGAAATTTTTTCTTATTTTTTTAGTAATTCAATTGATTTTTGCAATTGTATATCAAGAACATTTTCCTTATTATTTTTGCTTTGATAAAACTGTTCAAGAATTTTTTGTTCTTCTTCTAAAGAAATTGGAATAGATATATCTGGTACTATCCCCCCTTCTTTTTCTTTTGTTTTTTGAATAATACGTCCAGAGGGAGTGTAATAACGGGCAGTGGTCAATTTGATCGCAGTTTTTTCATCCCGAAGAGAAATGACAGTTTGTACAAGACCTTTGCCATAACTGCGTTCTCCTACAATTTTAGCCCGCCGATGATCTTGTAATGAGCCTGCAACGATTTCTGATGCACTGGCACTACGTTTGTTTAGCAAAACAATTAAAGGAATATTTTCAAATAGAGCTTGAGAGCTGGCGCGAAAAACTCTATAATTTTCTGCAGTTCGGCCTTTTAAATATACAATAATCCCATCACTAACAAAAAGATTAACAACATCTACGGCTGCATCCATTAAACCACCAGGATTGAATCGCAAATCTAATACTAATGATTTCATGCCTTGTTGTTGTAAATTTTGTATATTTTTTATAAGTTCATCTTTTGTATGGCGATTAAATTCTGTTAAACGCATATATCCAACTTTATTAGCACTATCTACAATTTTGCTTCCTTTAATACTGACAATTTGAATTGTCTTTCTAACGATAATTATATCTTGAGATGTTTTATTTCCTTCGTGCCGTATAGTAAGTTTGATAGTAGTTCCTTGTTGACCACGCATTTTTAGAGTTGCCTCTTCTAAAGTCCAGCGATCTGTATTTTGTCCATCAATAGCTAAAATTCTATCTCCTGCTAAAATACCTGCTTCAGCAGCAGGAGAATCTTCTATAGGTGAAAGAATGGTTAAAAAACCGTTTTCCATCGTAAGAACAACTCCAATTCCTACAAATTCACCTTCAGTGTTTTCATATACTTGTTTAAGCATGTCTTCGTCAAGATACTCCGAATATTCATCCAATTCAGACATCATACCTTGAAGGGCACCTTTAAGTAGTTTTTTAGAAGCAACAGAATCAACATAATTTGAGAAAATTTTTTCCCTGACCTCTGCTAAAAGTTCAGCTTCATAGTAAACGTCATGGTTGTGCGCAACTAATATTCCCGAAAGAATAATCCATGGTAAAGCAATAAAAATATATAATGTTATCTTTCTCATTATTTTTTCTCCATTTTGAGATAAAATTTTCTATTATGAAAAAAAGATTAGAGCCATATTTTAGCCAATTTAAATAAAATTGCAATGAAAAATTGCTTTTATTACTTTTTCTAAGTATTTGTATAAAAATATCTTAGTAGAACTAGAAAATTTTGTTGCGAATGGAAAAAAAATATGATAGATTATTTGAGTATAAAGTGCGAGAAATCGCCTATCTAAATGAATAGACAAAAGTTTTTGGACTAAAAAATATGCCAACTGTGAGGAATTGAACCCGCCGCTGCAAATTTTTTTCCGTTAAAGCTCCATCTATAAACGGCGGGTTAATTCCTACCAATGCACTACGTGCATGGACGAGTTTACTTAGCTAAAGTTAGTACTGAGATAGGAATGTATAATAAATTCTTAGTCCAAATACTTTTGACAACTTACTTAAAAAATTATTTTGGGAAATTCTAGTACGTATTGTCAGAAATTTTATTAGGATTGGATGGGCTATGATGCGAAATAAATGTGTGTTTTTTATGTTTTTAATATCTATGATTATCTCCTCTTTGCTCTGGGCAGACCCTCAAATTGATCCCAAAATTCAAAGCTGGATGAATCAATTTGCTAAGGCTAGTACTCAAGAATCACAAAAATTACTAGAAGAAATTGGCACTCAAGATACTAAAGTAATTGTTCAGTTTGTCCCAGCTTTAAAAAATTCCAATGTAGAAATCCGAAAAAATGCTGCTCAAATTCTAGGAGAAGTTGCTAAAGTTTCTGGTAAAAATTTTGAAGTTGTCTCTGCTTTATTAGAAATGGCAGCTCAAGATAAAGATAAAACTGCGAAAGAAACTGCTGATAAAGCTATTGAAACAATTGGGATGGAAGCATTTGACAATTTATTTTTATTAGCTCAAGCCTCAAATACTACACTACAGGAACTTAGTCTTGCACGCCTCTTAGCCTGGGAAGAAAAGACCCTCCCACTTTTAATTAAAACATTAGAAAGCAAAGATGGGAAGGTTCGTAAATCAGGCGCAGAAGTTTTAGGATTTTTCAATAAACAAGGAGAAAAAGTTAGCGAAGCATTGTTAATGCTAATTTCTCGTGAAAATATCCAAAATATCAAAGATTCTGCTCAAAAATCTCTATTAAAATTAGGAAAGAATTCTTTTCCTGGTTTACAAAAAAATTTGCAACATAAAGATTGGAAAATCAGATTACTTAGCCTTAAGTTGATTGGTTTTTTTGGAAAAGATGCTGCAGAAGTTGGAAAATATATTGTTCCCTTGCTTAATGATGCTAATACAGAAGTTGCTACCGAAGCGCAAAGAACTTATCAAAAGATTACTGGCGTTTCAAAAGAAGGCGAAAATGTTGTTGAAAGATTGATTGATAATTTAAGAAGCTCTGCACCAGAAGTACGTCGGAATGCTGTACGAGAACTTGGAAAAATGGGAACTAAAGCTGGCGTTGCTATTCCAGCATTGGGAGAATATATTCAAAGTTTGGTTGGAGCAGGCTATGACAATGATTTAGCTGAAGCATTTAAAACTTTGGAACAAATTGGTGAAGCCTCTATTCCCGCAGTATTGAAAGCGTTGAAACATCCTATAGATACTAAAATTCGTAAAATGGCTGCCCAAAGTTTAGGCAATTATGGCTCCAAAGGTAAAAATGCTATTCCTGCTTTAGTTTTGGCATTAGAAGATCAAAATTATTTAGTCCGAAAAGAAGCTGGAATAAGTTTGAGTAAACTCTTAGACAAAGATAGTATGAAATTAGCTTTAACTGGCCTTCAAAATAGTGATCCTAAAGTGCGGCGTGCAACAATTTTGTTATTAGAAAATTTAGGATCAAATGCTGGCCCAGAAGCAAAAGCTGCTTTGGAAAATGTTGCAAAAAATGATCCTGATAAAGCTGTACAACAGGCTGCTAAAACAGCATTAAAAAAAGTGAAATAATTTTTTTAACCAAGGGCGTGTTTCATCACGCCCTTTAATAAAAAGAAACAAAATATGAATACAGATGATAGTAAAAAAAATTCAGGTAAAGAATATTTTGAAAATTTATTGCGTTCTATGATGGATCAAAAAGCTTCCGATCTTCATATTAAAATAAATATGCCTCCTATTTTTCGAATCAATGAAGTAATGACTCCATTGGATATGCCAAAACAATCTATTGAACTTATTTTATCTGTTATTAAAGAAATATTATCCGAAGATAGCTACCAACGTTTTTCGAAAGAAAATGAACTTGATTTTGCTTATAGTTTACCGCAAGTGGGAAGATTTCGTATCAATATTTTTGTACAACGTGGTACTCCTGTTATTGTTGCTCGTGCTATTTCTTTAAAAATACCTAAATTTGAAACGCTATCTTTACCGCCTGTTATTAAAGATTTTGCGGAAAAAGATCGTGGAGTAGTCTTAGTTACAGGAACAACTGGTTCTGGAAAGAGTACAACATTAGCTTCTTTAATCGATATTATCAATAACACTAAGCCTGTTCATATTATTAGCATTGAAGATCCTATTGAGTTTTTACATACCGATAAAAAAGCAGTTATCAACCAACGTGAAGTCGGATTGGATACTAAAACTTTTGCGACGGCATTAAGACATCTACTAAGACAAGATCCGGATGTTATTCTCATTGGAGAAATTCGGGATAGTGCTACAATGGATGTTGCTTTGAGTGCAGCAGACACAGGGCATTTAGTATTTAGTACTTTACATACTACTGATGCACGGCAATCTATTGAGCGTATTATTAACTTCTTTCCATTGGATCAGAGCAATCATGTACGGTTGCACCTTTCTTTGAACTTATGTGGAATTATCTGCCAAAGACTTTTACCAAGAAAAGATCGTCCTGGAATGATTCCTGCTACAGAAATTATGGTAAATACTCCACGTATTCGTGAGGCAATTGCAGAAAATAAAATTTATGAAATTACTCGCTATATTGCAGAGGGTTCCATTTATGGAATGCAAACATTTAACCAATCTTTATACCAGATGGTAAAGGATGGTTTTATTGATGAAGAAGTTGCATTATCATCTTCTTCTGCACCAGAAGAATTACGAATGCAATTACGTGGAATTTTCCCTAGCGTTACAGAAAATAAAAAAGGTCGAGAACTTACAACTAATATAGTTGCTCAAACTAAGCAGAACCTAATTTTTGATAACGTTGAACCAGTATTTGATTCTGCGAATTTACCTAGCGATACTCTTCAAAATATTGCAATTCCTGCCCAAGCGCAAAATAAAAATGGAAATAGTACAAATACTATACCACAACAAAACGGGAAAAATGGTAATGCCGAAGCGTCAAATCCTCTCACAGTTTCTAAAAATCTTAGTCCTATGCAAATTCAAAAGATTATTGCTGCACAAGCAAAAACAGAGCTTGCAAGTTTAAAGAAAACTTTAAGTTTGAAAAAAGATTCCGAGAATAAAGATTCTGAAGATTCTTCTCAACCGAAAAAAAAACTAGGGTTGTTTTAAATTTATTAAAATGATCAACAATTTTTTATTCATATCTTTGCTAGGAGAATAGAAGAAAACAGGAGTAAAAAATGAGTAAAGTTTTTGACCAAGAATTGGAACAATTAAGAAAGTCTATTAAAGAAATGTCTCTTATTACTCAAAGTATGATTCATGAAACTATTGAAGTATTAGTAACCAGAGATAATACTAAAGTAAAGAAAATTTATGAGAATGAAGATAGAGTTAATAAAATTGAAATGTGTATAGATGATATGGCGTGGAAAATGATTGCCCTTCGCCAACCGATGGGTATGGACTTGCGATTTATTATTACAGCAATAAAAATAAACCCTTTATTAGAAAGAATAGCAGACGAAGCTATCAATGTATTAAAAAAAGTAGAATACTTAATTACAGTACCACAGCTTAAGCCTTTAATTGATACTCCTCGTATGTGTGAAAAAGCTGTTGAAGCAGTTTCTCTTAGTATAGAAACTGTATTTAATGGCGATATTGATCTTGCTCGTGAAATTTGCTGGGATGATAGAGAAATTGATGAATTGAGGGATCAAATTTTTCGTGAATTGATAACATACATGCAAGATTCTCCAGATAATATTCAAAGAAGTATTAACCTTATTTTCATCGCCAAAAGTTTGGAGCGTATTGGAGATATTGCTACAGATATTGCAGAAGATGCCATATATTTACATCAATCTAAAGATATCCGGCATCATGCTGAAGATGATGACGAATTTAAACGTCATGTTGAAAAAGCAAGAGAAGCCCAGAAGTCAAAAAAACAAAAATAAATTATGCTTACTCCTCAAAGCTGAATACTTTGAGGAGGATTTTAGATAATGAAAATTTAACTATTGACAAATAATAAAAAATTTGTTATATTGAAACAATATTATAATAACACAAATAGTTAAGCTAAGTTAGGAGGGTGCAGTTGCCCCCTATAAGGGATTTGGCCTTGCACTAATTGTATGATAAATGTTAAAAAAATTTGGAAGCAAATTTTAGTTTTTATGATAATTTTAGGATTGATTGCTCCTTGGTTTTTAGGATGCAATTCTCGAAAAAATACACAAGGCAGTGGGAATTCACAAAAGATTATGATAGCAGGGTCAACATCGATGCAGCCAATTGTTGAAAAGTTGGCCGAGCATTATATGAAATCTCATGGAAATATAAAAATCGAAGTTCAAGGAGGTGGTTCATCGGCTGGAATACAGGCAGCTCGTACAGGTGCTGCACAAATTGGGACTTCTTCACGCGAGTTAAAAAAAGAGGAAAAAGAGCAAGATACTGCCATTACTATTATGGCTTATGATGCGATCGTGCTTATTGTTCATCCAGAAAATAGTATTTCAAATATAAATATTGAACAAGTACGTAAGATTTTTTCTTATGAATGTAAGAATTGGGAAGAGTTAGAGTGTAATCAAAAAGGTCAAATTACAATGATTACACGTGAGGAAGGCTCTGGAACACGTGGAGCTTTTGAAGAAATGGTTATGCACAAAACAGAAATCGCAGAGCGTTGTTTGGTGCAAGATTCTACAGGTGCAGTTCGAGAGATTGTAGCCAATGATCCTTGTGCTATTGGATATATTTCTTTTGGAGCTTTAAATTCCAGTGTCAAAGCATTGTCTATCAACGGCGTTTTTCCCAAGATGGAAAATTTTACTACTACAGATATAAATAAAAAATATAAACTGATTCGACCATTTTTATTTGTTACTCAACATCAACCTGCAGGTTTAGCATTAGATTTTATAAAATATATTCGCTCATCTGAAGCAGCAAATCTACTCAAACAAGAAGGGTTAATTCCGTATGAATAAAGAAAGTTGGATTAAGTTTGCTTTAACAATAATTGCTTGTTCCGCAATTTCTGCACTAGCTTTAATTACTTTTTTTATATTTTGGGAAGGGCTTCCAATTATATGGAAAACTGGAATTTGGAATTTTATTTCTGGTTTAAAATGGGCACCAACAAAAGGAAAATTTGGTATTTTAGCAATGATACTTGGATCTTTTGAGGTTACTTTTGGCGCAATGTTGGTTGGAATGCCTTTAGCTTTAACTTGTGCTATCTATCTGGCAGAATTTGCTTCTCCTAAAATGAGAAATTTTTTAAAACCAGCCATCGAATTATTAGCTGGAATTCCATCTGTTGTGTACGGATTTATAGGAATGATGGTTATTATTCCGCTTCTGCGAACAATGTTTGGAGGAAGTGGTTTTTCTGTGGCTGCTTGCTCTCTAGTTTTGGGAATTATGATTTTGCCAACTATTACAAGCATATCATTTGATGCTTTAATGGCAGTACCTAGAAAATATCGAGAAGGCTCTTTAGCATTAGGTGCAACTCCTTGGCAAACAGTAAAAATGGTCGTTTTACCTGCAGCACGATCGGGTATTGTAGCAGCTGTTATATTGGGCATGGGACGCGCAATTGGTGAGACGATGGCCGTTATTATGATTGCTGGAAACTCTCTTATTATTCCACTTTCTCCGTTTGATCCTGTGCGAACATTAACAAGTAATATTGCTTTGGAAATGGGATATGCTGCTGGGGAACATCGTCAGGCTCTTTTTGCAACAGGAATTGTTTTATTTATTGTGATTATGATTTTAAATTCATTTGCGAACTGGATTGCAAGTAAGGCAGGTTCAAGATGAAACCTTATATTGAACAAAAAATAGCATTAGGAATTCTTCGCAGTGCGGCTGTAATTACATTATTGATTCTGGGGTTTATTTTAGTATATATTTTTTTCAAAGGTGTTCCCTCTATCAGTTGGGCATTTTTATGGCATAATTCCGAAGATATGGGACGTAGTGGTGGTATTTTTTCCTCGATTGTTGGTACATTTATGCTAGCAGGGCTTTCTCTTCTTATTGCAACACCATTGGGAGTTGGAACTGCGATTTTTTTAACTGAATATACTAGCGAATCTTTCATTACTAAAGTTATTCGTTTTGGTGCTGATTGTCTATCGGGTATTCCTTCTATTATTTTTGGGCTATTTGGATTTGTCTTATTTGTAATTAAATTAGATTTAGGTTGGTGTATTCTTTCTGGTGCTTTGACAATGTGTTTTATGATTTTGCCAACTATCATCCGTACTTCTGAAGAAGCCATTCGAGCTGTTCCGATGGAATTAAGAGAAGCCAGTCTATCTCTTGGAGCAAGCCAATGGCAAACTATTACTAAAGTAGTTATTCCAGAATCTATTCCAGGAATTATTACGGGTGTTGTACTTGGAATTGGCAGATGCGTAGGGGAAACTGCTGTAGTAATTTTTACCGCTGGTTCTGCCTTAGCTACGCCAACATCCATATTTGACTCTAGCCGTACTTTAGCTGTACATTTTTATATTATCTCGCGCGAAGGTATTTCTATTGCAAATGCGTTTGGAACAGCATTAGTTCTTGTAGTTTGCATTCTGATCATCAATATTATCACTTATACTTTAATGCACCGTTACATCCGCAAAAAACACTAAAAAATTTAACTTTTAGGAGTTAAGAATGAGCGAGATAAAATTAAGAGTCAATGATTTTTCTTTAAATTATCTTCCTAAAAATAAGGGAGAAAAGGCTTTTTTAGCATTATCTCATATTTCCATGGATATACCTTGTAATCATGTGATTAGTATTATTGGGCCGTCTCATTCTGGAAAAACAAGTTTGCTAAGGGCTATCAATAGGCTTGTAGAATTTCAAAAAAATGTTCAAATAACAGGCGATATTCTTATTGATAATGTTTCCATTTATGCTAAAAATCTGGATTTATTTACTCTTCGACGTCGTATTGGGATGGTATTTGCTCGGCCTGTAGTTTTACCAAAAACAGTTTATGAAAATATTTGCTATGGTCCAAGAATTAAAGGCATTAAAGATCAAAAAGAATTAGATGCCATTGTTGAAGACTCTTTAGCTTCAGCATATCTTTGGGACGAAGTAAAAGATCGTCTTCAAACACCAGCATTATCTCTTTCAGGTGGACAACAGCAACGACTTTGCATTGCAAGAGCTTTGGCATTACGGCCAGAAATTATTCTTTTAGATGAACCTACTTCAGCACTCGATCCTATTTCGACTGCAAAAATTGAAGATACATTAGCAGAATTGAAAGAAAAATATACTGTTATCCTTGTTACTAACAACAATAAACAAGCTGCTCGTGTTGGAAATAAAACTGCTTTTTTTCTTATGGGCCAGATGATTGAATATGGAGATACCAAACAAATTTTTACCAGCCCACAACAGAAAAAGACAGAGGATTATATCACAGGCAGATTTGGTTAACAGAGAGGTATTCATAATGAATGAAATTTTGACCATAACCGATCTGAATTTCTACTATGGTGATTTTCATGCTTTAAAAAATGTTAATCTTCATATTCAAAAAAATACAATAGTCGCCTTAATAGGACCATCGGGTTGTGGGAAATCTACCCTACTTAAGGTACTTAATCGAATGACGGATTTGATACCAGGAAATAGGGTAGATGGAAAGATTATTTTTGAAGGCCATAATATATTTGCCCCAGAAATTGATATTACGAAATTACGTAAGCAAATTGGGATGGTTTTTCAAAGTCCTAATCCTTTTCCTTTAAGTATAAAAGATAATATCACTTATGGGCCACGCGTTCATGGTGAAAAAGATAAAAATAAATTAGAAAAGATTGTCCAGGAGTCTTTAGAAGCGGTTTTACTTTGGGAACATGTTAAAGACAGACTTCATCAAAAAGCAACTGAATTGCAACCGGATGAACAGCAAAGATTGTGCATTGCTCGCTTGATTGCAGTTCAACCTGAAATTTTACTCATGGATGAGCCTTGTTCTTCCCTTGATCCAGTTGGGATTCAAGGAATTGAAGATTTGATGCAGAATCTCAAAGAAAAATATACAATTATTATTGTTACTCATAATATGCAGCAAGCTGCAAGATGTTCAGATTCTACAGGTTTTATGCTATTAGGGGAACTTCTTGAATTTTCGGCAACTTCTCTTTTATTTTCCAGCCCTAAAGATAAAAGAACTAATGATTATATTTCTGGACATTATGGATAGAAAAAAATCCTTGCTAATTTTAGCAAGGATTTTTTTTTATAACTACTATATTTTTATTATGTTACAAATTTTTTCTAAAAAAAATAAAAATACTTTATTTTCTTTTTTATTTTTTCATAAAAAAAGATACTATTATAGCGTGTTGAGAGATCCTTAAATAATTTTTCAACAATTATTTCTTTTTTAATTTTATTTAAAATCTCTCTTTTTTTTATTTTCTAATTTTTTTTTAGCATTCTATGAAAGGTTTTTATTTTTTATGGAAAGTAAACTTCGGGATTTTTTAGAAATTCCTTATGATGAATTGGAAAGTTTAAATTTAGAAGCAAAGCGAAAAGCCTTAGCTCGGCTTCCTATTGAAGAGGTTCAGTCATATTATTGTAAATATTTAATGGATGAAAAAAGAATTAAAGCTGTTACAGTTTGTTTTTCTGATATAGAAGGAAAATTTCATAGTCTTGATTACGATAAGAAATTTTTTCTTAAATCGCTTGATAATTTAACCTTTGATGGTTCTTCTATTCGCGGCTTTGCAGAACTTGAAGCTTCTGATTTACGCTTAATTCCAGACTGGTATTCTTTCCGATGGTTGCCAACAGATGTATTTGGCCCAGGAAAAGTTCTTTTATTCGCTTGCATCCATGAACAAGATGGCACTCCTCATCCTTGTGATATGCGTTCTCGTTTAAAAATTTATTTGGATGAATTATATAAAACACAAAATATCAATTTTTATGTTGCTCCAGAATTAGAAGGATTTGTTGTACAAGGCAAAAGCTCCGAACAGAATTTTGATGAACGTGTTGGGTTCGAGCTTGCTTCAAAAGGCGGTTATTATCATACATTGCCAACATGTACGCTTAAGCAATTTATAGATCGATCTGCAGAAGCCCAACGTTGTATGGGATTTGAAAATGAGAAAGATCATCCCGAAGTTGCTCCATCACAGTTTGAACTCAACTATTCCTATACAGATGCTTTAATTGCAGGTGATCAAATACAGCTTTACAAACTTGCATGTCGCCAAATTGCACATGATTTGGACTTAACTGCAACTTTTCTTCCCAAGCCATTAGTTGGAATCAATGGAAGTGGAATGCACACAAATATTTCTTTGTCAAAAGGGAATACTAATTTATTTTATAGTGCTACGGGCAAGCATCATCTTTCTGATTTAGCATGGGAGTTTGTAGCGCGCATTTTAAATCATGCAAATGAAATGTGCTTAGTTCTTAACTCTAGTGTAAATTCTTATCGAAGACTCGATCCCAAATTTGAAGCCCCGAATCAAATTCGAGTTTCTGCAACAGATCGTGGAGCTATGATTAGATTACCTTTAGGAAATGAGCATTCTACTCGTTTAGAGGTACGTTCAGTTGCCCCAGATTCTAACCCATATTTTGTTGCATATACTTTGCTTCGCATTGGACTCGAAGGTGAGAAGACAAATATACATGAACACAAAGAAAATTGCAAAGTATTGCCTGGAGATATAGAAACAGCTATTCAATATTTTAAAGGCTCCAATTTGCTATCAAAAATATTAGGCTCAGATGTTATAACAAAATATGTTCAATGGAAGCAAGCTGTTGCTGATAGAGCTCCAAGAAATCTGGGAAAAACTATAAAAAATGGCGAAATTTTATATAACCATGAAGTAACTAATCAAGTTCTTTGGAATTTATTTTAAAGAATAAAAAAAATAAATAGATGCAAATTTGCATCTATTTATTTTTATGAAAAAAGATAATTTTTACTTATTTAAATTTTTATATTCAGAAATATTATTTAAGTCTAATTTCAGAGATTTTCCTAACGAAATAATTGCTTTTTGAATCACAACATCTTCTACATAATCACAAGCATATTCTTCTCCGCGTTCATCAATAATTCGACTGCGTAGGCTTTCTCGTAACCATCTTCGTACGTCATTTTTAGAAGCGGTAGTGTTTAAAGATTGATACCAGTTTTCAAATTCTGGATAAAGTTCTGAAGAAGAAAGATCGTTTTCTGCTAATTTTTCAAAGATATTTTTTTGTGTAGTATAAAAACGATCTAGATATGCTGTGAAAACTTTTTTACTTTGGAGTTTATTTTTTTCTTCTAATTTTAAATTTTCTTCTTGAGAAAAAAAAGATTCAATATCTGGAATAATTCCATTACGTTTAGTGATTTTTCCATCGGATGAAAATTCATTATGAATGCAACGCCCATCGGGTAAATAATACATAGCTATTGTTAATTTCAATCTGGTATTGGGACGAGAGGATAATTCCAGAGGTACTTGAACAGAACCTTTGCCATAACTAAGTTGTCCGATAATAGTAGCTCGCTTATAATGCTGTAAAGCTCCTGCAACGATTTCTGAAGCACTTGCAGAACCGCTGTCAATTAAAACCACTAAAGGAATTTCGCATATAGTTTTTTTAGCTGTAGTATAGTAATTATTCTTTGGTGCTCTTACAGGATGTCGTCCTTGGCTATAGACAACTAATTTTCCTTCTGGGAGAAAAATATCTACGATGTCAACTGCAATTTGCAGCCATCCTCCGGTATTTCCTCGTAAGTCTAATATCAATGCCTGAAGATCATCTTTTTGCATTTTGGCAATTTCAGATTTTATATCTTCTGCACCCTTTTGTCCAAATTGAGTAAGAAGGATATATCCAATTTTTCCCGGCAGAAGTTTTGAAAACACGTGAGGAATTTTAATGTTTTCACGGACAACCGTAATTTCTTGCTCTATCTGAGAATTTCTATGTACTATCTTTAACTTAAGTGAAGTTCCTGCAGGACCGCGAATTTTTTGAATCAATTCTTCCATAGTTGCACTTTCTGTTTTCATTCCATCTACTTCTAAAATGCGATCCTGAGAACGGATTCCTGCACGATATGCAGGGCCGCTATAAATTAAACCAGAAATAATATAATTGCTGCCATCTTTATCTACATACACACCAATTCCAACATATTCTTCTTTTTCCATAGACTTGACAAATTCTTCCCATTCCTTTTCATTCCAGAAAGCTGAGTGGGGATCTGCTTTTTCTGCAATAGTTTTAATTGCCGCATCTTCTAAGGCTTTAACATCAATTTGATCCCCACGAACATGGTATTCTTTTATTTTTTGAATAACTTCATGAAATGTGGGATATAATGTTTCAGAATTTCCATTGTTTTTCTTATTATTTTTGTTAGAATCTTTGTTGGTATCTTTATCTGTTTTTTCGGCAGCCTTTTGCAATTGTTTTTCATAATAATTTCGAGAGCGTTCTTGGTTTAATAGAGATTGGGCCAGTCGTCCACGCCAAGTTGGCTCTTCTTTAAGTGAGGATAAAATAGGTTTAACCTCTTCTACATTTCCAATTTCTGCTAGAGCAAGTGCTGCTGCGATTTTAATATCTTCTTTATCTGTATTTAAAAATTGTCGCAAGATTTTTGTAGCTTTTGAATTTCTGGCGATTTGCCAAAGTGCCTTTGCTGTTGCAATTTTAAGTTGCGAATCCAACGCATTTTCCATAACAAAAACTAATTTTTCTTCTACATCCTCATCAAAATCTGCATAATTTCCAAATAGCAATGCTGCTTGGCAGCGTGCATAAACATCTTTTCCTTTTTCTAAGACTTCCAGGAGTAAGTTTAAAGCATAATCTTCTTCATTAAGGAAAAAAAGAGATTTCGCACAACCAACTTTAGCAATATCTGACAACTTGGGTATTTGATCTTTGATATAAGGAATAGCTTTGATTCCCAATGATTCTAAGCGTGCTGTAGCCTTCCATAATTCACTTTCTTTTTCCATCCATTTTATATAACGTTCAACTCGTTTTTCTAATCGATCACTGCTATCTGGTTCTTGGGCAATGGTTCCATTCATAAAAATAGCAGAAATTAATAAGCTCAAAAATACCCAACGAAATTTTTTTATCCACGTTAGTTGATCCATAATTCTTGTCATCCTTTTAAAGGTATTTATTTTTTAAAGGGGAAAAAATGCGTTATGTTTCTAATCAATTTAATCGTTTTTTTCAGAAGCAAGATTGGAATGTTCTCTTGCAAAATATAACTACAATAGCTATTGGTGGTGGACTTGGTTTATATTTTTATGAAACTCAAGCTGTTCCAAAAGTGTTTGAAACAGTTGGGCTTGGTTCTCTTTTTTCAACAACTGGTGTTGCCACAGAATCAAAGCCTTTTCTTGTTGCAGGAGGGATTATTATTTGCGTATCAATAGCAATTAAATTGTTAATATATTTTTCTATTTTGGATATAAATGCTATTATGGGGAAGCGTAGTGTTCGCAGAGGTATTGATATAAATTCTTTCTTACAAGAATGCTTGACAATCGCATTAGGAGTTATCATTGGTATTTATACTACGCCAGCAGTAAAAAAAGCCTATGATATTGGAAAAAGTGATTTTCCTGATCTGGGCTTTGGGATAGCTTTAGTCGCCGGATGTTTATTTGCAAAAGCATTACTTGCTTCTGGGACACTGAACTTGAACTTTAAGACAAGATTTTTACAACCTCGAAAATTTTTGCCATTCTTGGGAAAATATAATTGGAATGAATTTACTCAAGAAACAACATCTACAACTATTGGTGTTGGTACAGGGATGTATTTGTACCAATCCGGAGCAATAACTGAAATAACAGGACGTATACAAGGATTAGCACAGGGAATTGTTTCAGGTGTTTTTGGAGAAGTACAGCGAGCTGCAGACTCTACAGTAGGAAAAATTCCAATTGTAGGTTCATTATTAAAAAAAGTTACGGATTCAGGGATACAAGCTGCTAAAAGTGCCATACAGCCTGTTTGGACCAATCCTGAAACACAGCCCTATCTTATTGCTGGGCTTGTTATCATTGGGATAAGTGTATTAGTTAAACTTTTAATTTATTGCTCAATATTAAATGTCAATTCTATACGAGATTTTCTTTTGGGGCAATCCAGTCGCCACTCAGGAGGTTTTCATATAGATACCAAAGGCATTGTAGATGAAATTGTAACATTCGCACTCACAACAGCTTTTGGAATTATTGCTATGCCTATTTTAAAAAATGTTCTTATGGATGGAAAAGATCCCAATACACCTTGGATTTTCGGATGCACATTAATCCTTATTTTAGCTTGGCTAAAATTGGCACTCATTGTGGGAGCTTTACAATTTGGAAGCCAAGCGCAACGTATCAAAGTAAGACGTTAAAAAATTTTCTGTTTTTAATGGCTTTTATTTTTCTAATTCTCTCAAATGTTGAATACGTTCTTCCAAATCAGGATGTGTTGAAAAAAGTTTTGCAAAGGAAGAAGGTTTGCCGCTAATTTTTAATGTAGCAATACTGGAATGAGATGTGTCTAAGCGTTTAAGTGTAGTTTGTAAAGATTGTAAAGCACGAATCATTTTATGAGTTCCAGCTAAAGAAGCTCCACCCTCATCGGCTTTAAACTCACGAATACGAGAAAAGAAAGCAACGATTATACTTCCTAAAATACTTAAGAATATCTCAAAAATGAAAACTAAAATCGCATTTAAAAAATACGGAGGAGCACTTATTTCATCGCTATCTCTACTACGAAGTGCGTTTGCTAAAACCCATGCCGCAATTCTTGCAAAAACCATAACAAAAGTATTGATAATTCCTTGAAGTAAAGTCATTGTTACCATATCTCCATTGCTAATGTGGGATACTTCATGTGCTAGTACGCCCTCGATAGCAATGCTTTCCATACTATCTAATAATCCGGAAGAGACTGCCACCAACGAGCTATTTTTTGTAGCACCTGTTGCAAAGGCATTTACTTCTGGACTATTGTAAATCCCTACTTCTGGCATGGTCCGAATTCCACAGTCTTGAGCAAAACGATATACTGTTTTAATTAAAAATGCTTCTTGCGAATTTTGTGGAGATTGAGGATCGATAATATATATACGATATATAAATTTTGCAACCCAGCGACTAATCATTAAAGAAATAAATGCCCCACCAAAACCAATAACACTACAAAAAATGACTAATGCTGTAAGGTTGATTCCTTGTTTGGTTAAATATGGACGAACTCCAAAAATACTCAACGATGCAGTAATTGTTATTACTACTAAAATATTTACTAAAACAAACAGAAAAACTCTTTTAAACATAACTAAAAAACCTCCGTTCATAAAAACAAATAAAGTTTATAGAAAAAATCTGATAAAAGTAAGATATTTCCGATGATTGATTGTTTTCATCATAAAAAATTATACCATAAAAAAATGGATTTGACAATATTTTTTATAGCAACAAGTTATTTTTAGATTTCCAAAATACTAAAAAAACAGGCACAGTAATGTGCCTGTTTTCAACTTAAAAAAATTCTGACATTGGCAATCTAGCTAGATTGTTACTTCCGAAATATTTTTTTAGCTTTATTAACAAGTTCTATAAATTCTTTGCGATAGCCTTCTGGATCCTTTCCCTGTCCTTCTTCTGCAAGTTCTTTTACTAAATCAAAGGTCATTTCTCCTTTATATTTAGAGTTATTTAATATCATTCCAAAGCAAACAACAGAAGAAGCAAACATAAAATCTTTGGAGCTGTTTTTCATTTCTTTTTGCTCATCTTTGATAGGGAATTCTAAAAGGCTACTTACATCTTGATCGGGTAATTTATAGCGTAGTTTTACAGTCATTACTTCGTTTGAGATACTAGCACTATCGCTTGGCTTTGAAGTTGTTTGGTATTTCAAAGGATCAATGCTGTTTATTTCAACTTTCTTCGCACCTACAGGAACAATTTCATAGAAAGCTGTTACAGTATGCCCTGCTCCAATTTCTCCGGCATCTTTTTTATCATCATTAAAATCTTTAGCTTGTAGCAAGCGATTTTCATAACCAATTAAGCGATATTGAAGAATTTTTGTAGGGTTAAATTCTACTTGGATTTTTACATCTTTCGCAATAGTAATTAGAGTTCCAGACATCTGGTCTACAAGAATTTTCTTTGCTTCATTTAAAGTATCTATATATCCATAATTTCCATTGCCTTTATCAGCTAATAATTCCAAAGAGTCATCTTTATAGTTTCCCATACCAAAACCAAGTACAGTCAAAAATATATTACTTTTAGATTGTTCCTCAATTAAAGCAAGTAATTCTGATCGGCTTGTAATACCAACGTTAAAATCTCCGTCTGTTGCTAAGATAACTCGGTTGATCCCATCTTTAATAAAATGCTTTTTTGCTAATTTATAAGCATCTTGAATACCACTTCCAGCGTTTGTTGAGCCTTCAGCTTCTAAGTCATCAATCGCATCTAAAATATCATCTTTATCCGAAGTAGATTTTAGATGTATCCCTGAATCACTTGCATAAACTACAATTCCAATTTTATCTTTGTCAGTCATTTTTTCAACTAATAATTTCATAGATTCTTTGACTAGTGGCAGCTTATTAGAATCGCTCATAGAACCTGATACATCTATTAAAAATACAAGATTGCATGGTGGACGTTCGTTTAAATGAATTTCCTTTCCTTTTAAACCAATACGAGCCAATCGGTGTTCTGGATTCCAGGGGCAATCAGCAATATCTACATTTACAGAAAATGGAACATTTCCTTGAGGTTGAGGGTAATTATAAGGGAAATAGTTTACCATTTCTTCGATGCGTACAGAACCTTTGGGAGGTTGATGGCCATAATTTAAATTTCTTCTAAGATTTGAATAGGAAGCTGTATCTACATCTATAGAAAAAGTAGATAAAGGAACTTGCGTAACATCTAAAAATTCATTTTCACGAATGACATCGTAACTTTCTGTATTATGAACAACTGGAGATGTTATAGTGCTATCAGGCGTAACTTCTACCATAGAAAGTTGATTGAGAGTAAGCCCATCTTGTACTATAGGCATTGTAGTTACATGAGTTCCTGGAATAACAGGGCTAGGGCTTAAAGGTACTGCTGTACCCGCAGCAACAGTAGAGGAACTTTTTGATTCATCTGCTAATCCTTCTGCCTTAGTTTGCAAAGCATAACTATCATATTGGCGTTCGTAATTATTTGAAGTGGGCAATACATTTGTATTTTCTTTAGAAAGGCATCCGGTTAATAATGAAAGTTGTAAACTGATTAAAATAAGAAAAATATGAAAGGTAATGATATATTTGTTCGAATTCATAATTTCCCTCCTAAAATAATAATAATAATAATAATTGCTTCAGACTATAAAAAATATATAGAAAAAAAGAAGTTCCTATTTAAATGTCTTATTAAGAGCATAGAAACTTCTTTAAGTTGGATGCCAAAAATAAAAATAAGTTCCCTATTATTTAGGAATAGGAAGTTCTTCCTGTTTAATAATATTGCCTTGTATTCCAACAATAACATAGCGAATTGGAACTTTTCGTGTTGCTTGTGTAGCAGCTTCCGAAACTAAATTTAATAAGCCACGACAGCATGGAACTTCCATGATCATTACAGTAATACTGGAAACTTGCGCATCATCAATTAAGGCAATCAACTTTTCTAAATAAATATCTTGCCCGTCGTCTAATTTGGGACATGCGATAATTAAAGATTTTCCTTGTAAATGTTGATGGAAATTACCTAAAGAATAGGCAGTACAATCCGCTGCAACCAATAAATCTTGGCCTTGAAAATATTTAGCATGAGGGGAAATTAAATGAAGCTGAACGGGCCATTGTCGCAATTGGGAAGGAATAGAACCTTGCTCGGAAGAAATAACTTTGTTTGGAGTAAAGCTCATTGCCTTAGATCCTGGGCATCCGCCAGCATGATGATGTTCTGCATGTTGGGGTTGATTGAGTTGGCATTGATGGTTGCTTGGTATTTTCCAGGGTCCGTCAGGAATATCGATGTTTTTTTCTTTAAGATATTCGATGGCTTGTTTGAGATATTCTTTTTCGCCATGGCTATGTAAATGTTGCAAATGGGCTGAAATTACATTTGCTCCTTGTTGGACAACGTTACCCATGACTTCTTTTTCTTTATATGCTTCCGCTTCTCGCTCAATAACAGTAATCGCCCCTTCCGGGCAATGACCTAAACACGCACCCAAACCATCGCAAAATAGATCGCTAATCAAGCGGGCTTTTCCATCAATAATTTGAATTGCACCTTCTGGGCAATTGGGGATACAAAGTCCGCAACCTGTACACTTCTTTTCATCGATTTGAATGATTTTTCGTTTCATCTATTTAATCCTATAAATTTCTAAATTTGCTTTTCCTGTTTGAGGATATAAAAAAATGCGTTCACAATATAGTTTTAAAAATTTTTCTAATTTCTTGTTTTCTATTTCCCAAAATCCTGGCAGCATTTTTCCTTGATAAGGGTATTGATAGGTTTTTTGTAATCGGTCTATTTCATCCCAATGAAAATATAAATAAAAAATATTTCTACTTTTTAAATATTCTGAAATCTGGCTAACTTCTGGGATTTTATTGAGTAATATTTCAAAATGATTATAGTCAAAAACTGTATTAGTAATAAGAGGTTGGTCTAAATAAAAAGTACGCGCTTCTCCAATTACTAAAATCGTATCTTGAATTTGGCTTTCTTCTAAAAATTTTTCAGCAGGGTAACAAGGATGGTGTTGTGCCAAAATTTTTTCGCTGGATACTAGCCCTAGAAAATGGTCGTAGCATCCTGAGATAGTTAAACTGGAATGTTGATAAATAGTAGCCAAAATAAATATTATAGCTCCAAATTTTATTACTTTTTGAGAAAAATTTTCTATGGCTAAAAGAATAAAAATTCCCATGGGAAAACAAAGAATAACCCAAATTCCATAGATAAATCGATCGATGCGATGGGTAAATCCCAACCAAAGAGAGAGCCATATTATTATGGCAATAAACCACATCGGCATCTTACGAAAAAGATAAATAAACGCAAAAGGTAAAAGAAATAGATGAATCCAAGATGTATGAGGGCTAATTAAAAATGTATTGACTATCTGCCGAAAGATATTCCCATCATCTGGAGCATGTGCATAGCGGAAACGGGCATACATAGCTTCTGACCAATAGGTAGGAGCAATCAAATTATTCCACATAGGGAAAATAGGGTTGCCGGTATTGACGCCATTTCTAATAAGCCATGGAGAAAATGCCAATATCATAGATATTAACATAATACCAAGAATCTTTACAATTTCTAAAATAAAATTATTTTGCCTGCTTTCATTTCTTTTCGACGATAATTCTTTGACTATATAGTAGATAATTAAAGGGGCGAAAGCAACTGCTGCCAAAAATAAAGTTGTATATTTAAAACCGGCAGCTATACCAAATAAAAAACCAGCAGTAAAACATCTTTGTTTTAATGTTCCTGATTCTGTTGCAAAAAAAACTGTAAAACCAAGCAAAAGAAATGCAGTTTGGGGAATTTCAACATAGTAAATACGAGAAAGTTCAGCTGTCCATGGCAAACTATAAGCAAAAACAGCAGATAAAAAAGCTGCAATTGGCAATTTATCACTTTTAGGAAGGATTTGGCAAGACAGGCAATATACACTAGCTATAAGAAGAATTCCATAAATTTGCAAAAATATTTGCGCAGCAATAGCTCCAGAAAATTTCCCTAAAAGAATCATCATTAAAAAAGCTAACATTTCTAAATTTTGAGGAAAATTAGAGTAAACATTTGATTCTAAAAATGTAATACGGTTGTCTTTTAAATATTCACTTGAAGAGCCAAGATGATATTCTAAAACATCATAATCTAATGGCGGTAAAAAAGCATGTATCATATTAAATACAAATAGTATACATAAAAATAATACTAAAATTTTGGGAAGTTCTACTCTCCAATTTTGAATATTTTTCCACCAAATTATCCAAACTCTCCAATTCAGCCCAGAAGGTAATAGTAGCATAAGTAAAACAAAATAGGGAGAGAGCCAGCCTAAACTTCCCAAAATTAAAATAGTTGTGCATATTATCCAGGTTCCAAGAGCAAAATTTAAAAGCAAAGATAATAAAGAAAACGAAATTTTAGGGAGAAATATTTTTAAAACAAGATTTCCAAGTTGTAGCATAGCAATAGACAATAACAACGATACCAAAATATATGCAAGTCTTGGAAGCCAAATCATTCCATAATTTCGGCCTTCTCCCCAAAAAAAGAAGATTGTTGTAGCAGTAAAGAAAAAGGTACAAATAAAAAAAAGAAGTTTTTTTTTCATAATTTCCCTTAAGAATATTTTAATTTTTCTTGACAAAATCTTTATATAAGATATACTTAAATATTATATATCGTATATGTTATCTAATTTGCCAAAAAAAAAGTAGTGGAGTTGTTTTCTATGAAAAAATTTATATTATCAGTGATTTGTCTTGTTATTTTATTTCAAGCTACAGGCTGTGGGACTCTTCTTTATCCAGAAAGAAAAGGACAAACTGGCGGAAAACTAGATTCTAAAGTCGTTATTATGGATGGTTTATTATGCCTACTTTTTATTATCCCAGGCGTAGTTGCTTTTATTGTTGATACGGATAATGGTTGTATTTATCTTCCTGGTGGATATGGTGCTGCCCCACAAGATACACAGATTGCTCAAACTATAAAAGAACTCAAACTTCAATTTGTTGACAGATTTAATCATAACTTTGGAGAACCTATCCCCATTACTTTGGAAAATGGAAGTTATCGTATTGAAAATGCCCAACAATTTCAAGAATTAGCCAGATTTTCTACAAAAATTAACATTTATTATCAAGATCAGCTTTTTGAAGTAGTAGAACTTGATGATGAAAGAATTATCAAATAATAACTTAAGAAAAATTTAATAAATTTTCTTATAAAATTGCTTGACAAAATATATACTAATACATAAAATACCTTAACAATTCTACTAACTAATTTATTTCTAAGCATTAGAAATAAAAGCAAAAAAACAAATAAATTGACTGCCATTAAGGTAGGAAAATACCTGTTATGGCTTTGATTATATTCAATCAAAGGTTAAGTAACAAAGTATTTTCCGTTAAAAAATAGTAAGATTAGAATTGAGTCAAAAAAAATATTTGACATAAAATACTTTTTTGTTAAAATATAAACAAACATTTGATAAGTAATTCGTACTTAGTATCAACAAAAAAGTTAGTTAGCGAATCTTATCAAACAAAAAAGTAAATAGATGACTGCCATAATTTGCATCGCGGTAGGAGGACCGACAATTTCCCAAAAATATCGAATTAACGAAAAAATTCGCGCTCCGGAAGTCCTTTTAATAGATGATAAAGGACAAAATAGAGGAGTAATAAAAATCCTTGACGCACGAAAACTTGCAGATGAAGCTGGATTTGATTTGGTAGAAGTATCTCCTGAAGCCAATCCTCCAGTTTGTAGAATTTTAAATTACGGCAAGTTAAAATACCAGCAGAAAAAGAAAGACCAGCAAAAAAAGAAAATTGTACAACAAAAAGAAATTCGATTACGTCCTCGCATTGGGGAGCATGATTTGCAAGTAAAAATGAAGCAAATTGGCGACTTTCTCAATCGTGGTGATAAAGTATTAGTCACCATGAATTTTCGTGGTCGCGAAATGGTTCATGCAGAACTTGCTGTAGCTTTAATGAATAAGATTGCTATTGATGTGGAATCTCTTGCTAAAACAGAAAAAGCTCCTAAAATAGAAGGGCGAAGGATGTGCATGATGTTGGTTCCTAAAAATGCACCGGCTTCTTCACATTCCGATACATCAACATCAGACTATGACGATAGCAATGATGATGACAGTGATATGATGGATGATGATGAAGAATAGCCAGTCAAATCCTAACCATGCAATTTTTCCTTAATTTTATTATTTTGCTGGAATTATTCGCTAGCCTGTAAAGGTGCGATTATTTTTGAAGTAGCCGAATCTAAATGTATGATTAAGATAGTTTTTTTTTATAAAAAATGGAAATTTTTTTTAATATTCGACGATATTTAAGTTTCCAATTCTTATAGGAATTGCAACATGCCAAAATTGAAAACCAATAAAAGCATAGCCAAAAGAGTCAGAGTGACTAAAAATGGTAAAGTATTACGCAATCGTGCTGGACGCCGCCATCTATTGTCTTGCAAAGATGCCAAACGCAGACGTCATCTTCGTACTCGTGCTTTAGTTCCTAGAGAACTAGCAAAAGCATACCGTTCTGTAATTCACTAAATTTAAAATTTTTTCACTCCTATAAATTATTATAGCAAAATTCAATAAACAGGAGTGTTTATAAAAGACATGTCAGGAGAATAGAATGCCAAGAGCAACTAGTGCTGTACCACGAAACAAACGACGCAATCGTATTATGAAGATGGCCAAAGGATATGTTGGTGGTCGTAGAAAACTACTTCGTACTGCTAAAGAAACCATTGCGAAAGCATTGCGTTATTCTTTTGCCGATCGTCGTTCCAAAAAACGAGATTTCAGACATCTTTGGATCATCCGTATCACAGCAGCCCTTGAAGGTTTTGGAATGTTATATAGCCGTTTTATCAATGGTTTGAAAAAAGCCAGTGTTATTATTAACCGCAAAATGTTATCCGAAATGGCTATTTCCGATCCACAAGGTTTTGCCAAACTCGTAGATATTGCAAAACTCCAACTAGCCAAAAAATAATTATGCTAGCCAACAAAAAAAGCAGGAATTTCCTGCTTTTTTTGTTGGCATTTAGTTTTTTTTAATTATCTCATCGAAATTGGAAAGTGAGTTTCAGAAATTTGTTCTAATGCTTGAGAGATTGATTCTAAAGCAAATTTTAAAACCTTTTGCGGACAAGCAAAATTTAATCTCTGAAAATATTTCCCCTCTTGTCCAAATTTAGTTCCATCTTCTAAACCTAGTTTAAGATCATGAATCAACCAGCTACGTAGTTCAGGATGGCTTAACCCAAATCCACGCATATTTAGCCATCCTAAAAAAGTTCCTTCTGGTGGGATCCAAGAAATTTGAGGAATATTATCTTCAATATAAGAGATTAAAAAAGCTCTGTTTTGCGTAATATAATCCATCATAGCATCATACCAAAAGCCACCATAACGATATGCTGCTTCGCCTGCAACAAAAGATAATATATTTTCGGCATTTACTGCATTACGTTGTAATACTTCTTGATAACGTTTTCTTAATTCTGCATTTGAAATAACGACAGTTGAATTTTTGAATGTAGGTATATTAAATGTTTTACTAGGAGATACACAACTTACAGTAATTTGAGCAATTTCTGGAGATACATTTGCTGTAGGAATATGTTGATAAGGCTCATATACAAGATCGCAGTGAATTTCATCTGAAACAATAATAACATTATTTTCAATACAAAGTTGCCCTAATTTTTTTATTTCTGCCTCGCTCCAAACTTTGCCTATAGGATTGTGAGGATTACAAAGTAGCAGTAATTTTACATCTTTAATTTTTTCTTCTATATCTTGCCAATCTATCACATACTTTCCTTTTTCTATTATTAAAGAGCTTGTTGTAACTAATCTTTGATTATCCAAAATAGATAGGAAAAAAGGTCGGTATATGGGTGTTAATAATAAAACTTTATCTCCTGGGGTTGTAAACGCTTGAATAGCATAATATAAAGCTGGAACTACTCCAGGTGTAGATAAAAGCCATTCTGGAGATAATGGCCAATTATGGCGATACCAAAACCAAGAAATCAATGCTTCATCATAAGATTCTGGCCTTCGGCTATAGCCAAAAACAGGATGCTCTATTCTTTGCTGGAGAGCTTGAATAATTTCAGGTGCTACAGCAAAATCCATATCTGCAAGCCACAAAGGAAGTATATCTGCTCGCCCAAAAATTTCATGGCAATAATCCCATTTTAAAGAAGAAGTGTTTTTCCTATCAATTGTTGTATCAAAATCATAAGCCATGTTTAACCTCCTGTTTTGTTGAACATAAAATAAAAATACTTTAGAAAAAGACAATGAAATATTAAAAATATTTAAAAAAATAAAAGTTATTGAAAATATTCCAGCTATTTATCGCAGGAGTCTGTCTTTTTGCTTTATCATTTTAGAAAAAAATCGTTGTCAATAAAGACAACGATTTTTTGTAACTATTTTTCTTCTTTTTTACAACAACAGCAGCAATGTGTTCGCAAATATTCATCTAAAGAAAATTTGCCAGCTCCAATAATAATCATGCTTAAAAATAAAATTCCGGCTTCTGCGGCATGGGAATAAGTTGTAAAGGAATCACCTTTTCTGATGTGCATAATAGTTGCAACTACCATTGTATTAAGCATAAAAAAGCAAGCAATACGTGTAAACAAGCCTAATGTAAGTAAAATGCCACCACCAAATTCTGCCATACCAGCCATAAACCCCATAACTGTTGCAAAAGTACCGGGTCCAACACCTGGTAATGCTTGGCCAAGCCAAGCCCATTTTTCAGGTCCGCCAGCTAATTTAGGAAAACCATGGCATATAAACATGATCCCAATTCCGATTCTCAAAAGTAAAAGGCCATGATCTCGATATTGATCAAGCTTAGATAAAACCATAAATGGCTCCTTAAAAATTATTTTGTGTCTCAATAATATTTATTGGAAATTTCAGAATTCTATCTTCTCCTTCTTGGAGTACTTCCTTGATCGGGAGAATTTTTAGGTCCTGTTCCTTTACCTTTGCTTAAAACTGGTAAATCTTGGACTTCTTGAGTAAAATGTTGAATAGAAAGTGGACAAATATTATTTTCATTATATGTAAAAACTATTTTCTGATATTTTTCCCAAAATTTGTTAATATTAGAGTCAACAAGTCGTAAGGAAAATTTATTGGTAATTCCCATGCCATGCAATTGTTCTGCCGGTGTATAGCTAAATCCAGAGGCTTTGCGATGAAGTGTTCCAGCAAAAGCACGCTGTCCGTAACGTAAAAAATAAAGTAAAGTATGATGAGTAGAAATTGAGCCGGCCCAGGGATATTTTTGAAAATTGTACGACTGTGCCAGCCGAGCAATTGCTTGGTCTAATTTAGCACGCATTGCACCATGTATATTTTTATATTTCCCATCATACATAGGGAAAAGTTTAAATTCGTCGCCGGCTGCATGATAGATGATTTTAATACCATATTCTTTAGGGCAATGAGCAATTTTTGATCCGGGGGTCATGTCAAATTCGCCTACAATAAACAAATCAACAAGATGTTGCTGACGTTCAATCATTTCAACTGTTGCCATTGCTTCTTCGAATGTTTCGCCAGGATGATATTGAAAACACATCCAAGCAGTTGCAATACCAGCTTTATGAAAATTTTCGTTAATTTCTTCGATTTGTGCGACAGAAATACCTTTATTCATTAACTGTAAAACGCGATCTGAACCGCTTTCAATTCCGAAAGCTACTGCGCGGAATCCGCCTTGATATAATTTTTGGCAACGTTCTAAAGTATAGTATTTTTCTATGCGTAAATCACAATTCCAACGAATATTTAATTTTCTTTCTTGTATCAATTCAGCCATAGCTAAAGCATAATTAGGTGCAAGAACATCACAAGAAATGTAGTAATTTTTTACGCCATATTTTCGGGATAATTTAGCAAGTTGGCTTACTGCTTCTTCGGCAGGTATTTCTCTGTAACAATGGCTTCCTGATTGGCTAAACCCATATTCGCAAAAGGAACATTTATTCCAATAGCAACCGCGTGTAGGTGCGTAAAGTAATGTTCTGCTTGGTGCAAGATATCTATCCAAATCTAAATCAGAATAATCTGGCAGGGAAGATTTTGTTAGATCTGTAACTTTTAAAGCCCCTTGTCTGAGTTCATCTTTAGGAGAATAAGTAAGTAAATTCGGAACATCTTTCAATAGCTCAAATTTTATATTTAAATCTGTTGCTTTTTGCCATTCTGGAATGATTGGCAATAGGCTACTTAATAATTCTTCACCTTCGTATAAACCAATGCCATCTACAACTCTAAGTATTTTCTTGGCAACATCTTTTCCATGTATAAAAATTTGATGTATAGCTGCCCCTCCTAAAATAATAAAACTTTTAGGAGCAACTTCTCTTAGCCATTGGCAAATATAAAATGCTTCGGGGATTTGGCTGATAAACGTGAGGGAAATGCCAATGGTATTCCATTCTTCAGGATGTTGCAAAAGTTTAGGATATAACTCTGCAAAGGGGCTTGATTGTTTTTGCCAATATTCTACTAATGAATCCCAGTCCCAGGGAGCAATAAAATGACTTGCTTTATTAAAACCATACTCATATGGAAAATGGACTGCATTGATAACTTGCCAAAGCTCATCGACACGATTTTTTGCCCAAAGATATTGGCCATAATCATAAAAACGTTCTGAATTTTGAAAGAATTCTACCAGCTTTATATCTTGGGAAAGGATTGTAGGTAAGTATTCTCTAGCTTGAAATAATTTTTGGTATTCGCATTGCTCTAAAAAATCAAGCGAATTTTGACGATTAAGTTCTTCCAAACGATCTGCTAATCGTTTAGCCCAATTCCTAATTTGATCGGGATTTAAAAGAAAGTGTGCAGCTTCAA
>CAZPDM010000001.1:141424-143474 GCA_964585305.1 uncultured Planctomycetota bacterium
AAATTAAAAGAATTCACAATGCTATATTTTCCTAAATTTTCCGCCACCTTCATTTACAAGTTTAGTAAAGCCATGTTTTTTAAGATTGGAGTCTTCCATCATAAATTTTTTTCCCATTTGTACACCAACTGCTTGGATAACTCGATAGATAGGAGCATGGCATTTGGGGCATTCTGTTAAAGTTTCCGCAGATATACTTTGATAAAATTCAAAAGAATCTTTACAATATTCACAGCTTTTTTCTGCAGAAACAGACTTATAGACATAAACTGGCATTTTGTTATATCCTTTCCATTTGTTTACTGTTCCAACCTACATCTGCAAAGGATTTAACCTTAGATTATTTTTTTGATTTTTTTAATCCAAATATTAAAGTAAAAAGTAATAGACAAAGGCTGTTGATTTCTGGAACAACACCAATATCTATTCCTTGAGAGTGAGCAAGAATATCAGATGAAGTTAGAGAACCATTAAATAATGCTACATTATCAATTAAACCAATATGTTTCGCATGGAAATCTGCACCGCCAATTGTTAAAGGATCTGTACTTGTATAAGGAGAAGTGGAGTAGTTAGCAGAAGCTACTAATACTCCATCAAGATATAATCGGGCAACACTACCGGTCCAAACGCCTGCAATATGATACCAATGGCCAATTTGAACTGGGGCAGTATATATTACATCTACAGATGTTGTTCCATACATTTGAAACAAAAAATAATTTGAGTTATTATTGTACCAAAGGCCATAGTTACGACTTGTTGCGTTTCCTTTTCCAACAACACGTACCCAATCGCTGGTATATGCATCCACACGAAAAGAAGCTTCAATTGTAAAAGCAGTTGTTTTTACTAAGTCTGATGCACTTGTAATACGAACTTGATCTGTGCCATCAAATTGTAGAGCATTTCCGTATAATCCAGAAACTACGGTTGCTCCACCTAATTGATTGTTAGCATCATGGTTGTTAGAAGAAAAGTCTTGTAAAATTCCTCCAGTAGTATCTTCCATTGTATAGCTAGCAACTGCTGTTGTAAATAATGGTGCTGCTAATACATGAGAAAAACTTACTAGAAAAATAATACTGCAAAGGAAATAGTATATTTTTTGCTTATTCATAATTTTCCCTTAAGTATGTCTTATATTTTTCCGCTAAAATAGCGGCTAAGATTTAGTTCACCATCAATAAGAGTATGAATATGTTTAGTCATCATTGCTTGTAATTGATAAAATTCTCCTGCTTTGAATTGCATACTATCCAAAGCACCTGATTTAGCTTCTTGAATCATCTGTTGCAGTTTTAAAATTGCAGTGCTGTTGCATGAAATTAAATTATTACTATGAGGACGGCAAGAATGGCAAAAGACAGTTGCATGTTGAGGAGAAAAATAAACAGGGATATTTTGTTCATCAAAAGTTCGTCCACAAAGGCTACAATGAGTCAAAGTTAGGCTATACCCTAATAATTGTAAAGTATGCCATTGTCCATAAAATAAAATGTTTTGATAATTCGCACCATTTGATAATTTATATAAGCAATATCTCAATAAAACAAACAGCTTGGGGTTTGCGTCATTTTCCATTGTAGTTTTGCGTACCAATTCAGCTTGATATAATGCTGTCATCAAACGTGGCCAATCATGTCGTAACTGTGGGAAATGGTGTTTAAGACTACATTCTTTAAAAACTCCTAACTGATCTTGGGTCTTTTGAAAATAAACAATTTCCAAATGATTTAATGTTTCCATGCACCCTTGATAAGGGTTTTTTTTTCTTCGCAATCCTTTAGCCATGAGTCCAATTTTACCAAGTTGAGGAGTATATAAAGTAAATATCTGGCTTGAATCGCTGTATTCTATGTTACGTAGAATAATCGCTTCTTGTTTGTAAAGCAAACAACACCTCCAAAAGCCAGCGTTTTTTGTGAAAAAAAATAAAAACTGTATGGAAATATTTTATAATTAGATTGGAAAAAAGCAAGCAATTTTTCTTAATATTTTGTATCAAAAATACTAGTTTCAAGCAATTATTTGAGGAAGAAAAATAATG
>CAZPDM010000002.1:0-22464 GCA_964585305.1 uncultured Planctomycetota bacterium
TGTTAAAATAAAGAATGCTAAACTTGCTAGATATTTTCCCAATACTAGCTCAAAAGGATTCATAGGGAATGTTAATAGCATTTCTATTGTATTTTCTTTTCGATCTTCCGCCCATAGACGCATACTAATAAGCGGGACTAACACGCATAAAAGCCATGGAAGCATACTAAACATTTGACGCATGTCTGCTTGAAGATCGCTGAAGAATGTTGGCATAACTAACATTGCATTGATGATGAGAAAAACAATCATATAAATATAGCCAACAGGAGAATTAAAGTATGTAGCAAATTCCCTTTGAAAAATAGTAAAAATATTCCTCATAACTTGGCCCTTTTGCCTCTCTAGGTAATTTGCATGTTTCATGCAAATAATATATTGATCTATTTTTATCACCCAAAATTATTGTTTTGATGATTTTGTTAAATGTAAAAAAATCTCTTCTAAAGTAAAGTTGTGGCGTTTACTTTCAATAAATTTCCAACCTTTTTCTTGTACTATTTTATTGATGCCACTGATAATATCTTCTTTATTTTTTGTAGTAATCGAATATTCTTTTTCATCCCGATTTTGTTGAATGGTAATTGTTCCTATATTAGGCAACGTTTCTAAAGCTGCTTTGACATGATTTTCAGAAATATTTTGAGGAAGCACAAGATGATATTTCCTGTATCCTATGGAATCTTGTAATTGTTCGAGTGTTCCATTTGCAACAAGAATTCCGTGGTTCATGATTAAAATTTTGCTCGTAACAGCTTGAACTTCTTGTAAAATATGAGTAGAAAAAATAATTGTTTTTGTGGACGCTAATTCTTGAATAAGATTACGCACTTCAATAATTTGATAAGGGTCTAAACCGCTTGTTGGTTCATCTAAAATAACAATTTGTGGATCATGCAATAAGGCTTGTGCAAGTGCCGTACGTTGGCGATAGCCTTTAGATAATTCTCGAATGAGCTTATGATACATAATTTCAAGACCACATTTTTCTTTAACCCATTGCAAACGTTCTTGCAATTTTTTTCCGTATAATCCTCTCGATTTTCCAACAAAAGTAAGATATTCAGATACTTCCATATCCATATATAAGGGTAATTGTTCTGGAAGATATCCAATTAATTGTCGGATAGCAATTGGATTTTGACAAACATCCATATTAGAGATACATGCTGTTCCATAAGTGGGATAAATATAAGTTGTTAGTATCTTTAATATAGTTGATTTCCCTGCACCATTAGGCCCAAGTAGAGCAATAACTTCCCCTTTTTTTATTTCAAAGTTAACATCTTTTAAGGCAAGTACTGAGCTATATGACATGCCTAAATTTTTTGCTTCAATCATTTTTTTTGTCTCCAGAAAAGTTCTTCTAAAAAAGACATTCTCTCCGCCATAACTGGCTGGAGTCTCTCAATGTGGGAAAAATTGGTTCTTTAAATTTTAATAATGAACCAATTTTTCCCATGAAAAATTTTTGAAGCCCTACGGGCTTATTATTAGGAGTGCTTTCATCGCCACCCTAAAGGGTTAGCGATTTCTCGCACTTTTTTTAAATAAATTTTCTTTTCATCAAAAAATATACCAATTCCTTAGTAATTTTATTGAACTAGCAACTTAAGGAAAATATTATAGTTATAGACAGTATAAAGTCAGAATATTTTTCCAATGGAAAAATACCTGTCATATTGGCGATATTTTTAATCTATTGTGTTGTTTTGGCATAGCAATTTTTGCTTGAAAAAGATAAAATAGATACTATAATAAGGATATATCCTTAATTTTATTAGGTTCGGAGAAATAAGCTAAAAACGCCATAAGGATTTTTTTATGAAAACCAACTTTTATGCGAAACTAAAAGTTTGTAATGGTAAGCAAGCTGGGCAGGCTTTTGAGATACATGAAAATGATCGAAAAGTACTCGGGCGCGATAATTCTTGTCATATTCAAATTTTAGACAAAGGAATTTCAAGGAATCATTCTATTGTAGAATGGAAAGACTCACAATTTATTTTAATTGATTTAGGCAGTACAAATGGAACGTTCGTTAATAATGAAATTGTGATTTCTAAAATACTCCAAAATGGAGATGTTATAAAGATTGGACAAACAGAAATTATATTTGAGCAAGTTCAATCGGCGGTTTCTACAAGTTCAGCTATTATCGGTGAGGATATTTTAGAATATGCTCCTCCTGCTATCATGGAAAGAGTAAATGTTCAACAATCTCTTTCTATTTCTTCCATAGGTGCAGAAAAATCTGCAGAAATTGGAATTCCTATTGAAAAAGAGATGGCCGGATTATATTTATCGACAATTTATGAAGTCAGTAACTTAGTAAATGCTGAACATGATATAACAAAATTATTTGCTATTATTATGGACAAAATTATTGAAGTTTTTAAGCCAGATCGTGGCTTTTTAGTTTTATATGAAAATGATGAGTTTAAAATTGTAGTAGAAAAAAATTTTAGCAAAATGGAAGCAAAACTTTCTAGCACAATTTTAAAAAAAACTATTTGTGAAGGTGTTTCTATTTTATCAGCCAATGCAATGTTAGATGATCGTTTTAGCTCAGGAATGAGTATTGTTACTCAGCAAATAAAATCTGTAATGAGTGTTCCCCTTGAAAGTTCTAAAAAAATTTTAGGTGCAATTTATGTTGACTCAATTGGCGGAAGCAACAGATTTAAAAAAGCTCATCTTGATTTATTAACAGCAATAGGAAAACAAGCAGGTGTTGCTATTGAGCGAAATACATTGTTTGCACATTATTTGGAAAAAGAAAAAATAAAACAGGAATTAAAAATTGCCCAGAATATTCAAAAAAGTTTATTGCCACGTAGTATTCCAAAAAATTTTGCATTTGATCTTGTTGCTTGGAACTTAACTTGTGATGAAACTGGCGGTGATTATTACGACTATTTTGAATTATCAGAAGATCGTATTGGAATTACAATTGGAGATGTAAGTGGGCATGGAGTTGGTGCTGCATTGATTATGGCTACTGCACGCGCTTTTCTAAAAGCAATCGTTCGTAAAGCAAAAAATATTCCTAGTGTAATGACGGAATTAAATCAATTACTTTCTCAAGATATAGAATCTGACAAATTTATGACACTGCTTTATGGCGAATTAGATACAAAAAAAATGGTATTTCGATATGCTAGTGCAGGACATGAAGGCCCGTTGTTATATAGAAAAAAAGATGGTCAATTTGGAACCTATGAAAGTACTGGTGTTCCCTTAGGAATGATGGAAGATTACATTTATGAAGATCAACTTGAAGTAACTATGGGAATTGGCGATATTTTAGTTCTTTCTACAGATGGAATTATAGAAAGTATGAATCCTCAAGGAGAACAATTTGGAATGGATAGGTTTCAAAAATTGATTAAAGATAGTTCAGATAAAAGTGCGAATCAGATTATCCGAGATTGCTATGATCAATTACAAAAATTTTGTCAAGGTGCTCCGCAGCGAGATGATTTAACTTTACTTATTTTAAAATTTGATTCTCGCCAAGATACAAAAAGAATGACTGCCTCTTCATAAAAAACAAAAGCCTGGTGTATCATTTTGATTACTAGGCTTTTGCTTATAAAAGATAAAACTATTTATTCACTTGTAATAGTAAGAGGGGCAGAAACCGTTTGAGATTGTCCATTAATCATTTTATAATTACAAATAATTTCATTACGAATTGTTCCAGCTCTTCTGGAGCGGAATTGAATTTGTCCAGAAACTATTTCATTGGGTTGAAGTGATTGATTATCAGGATGAATGATAATAGTGTTTTCGCTTACTGTGAATTTTAGTCCTTGTCCTTTAATTTTGCCAAAGGCTTTTTGAAAAATCGTACGTCCATTATCAAATTTGTATAATATTTGGAAATTTTTTAAAGCTTCTTGGGCTGTAATGTGAAAAGATGTTGTAAATTCCTGGTCAACATTGACAATGCTACAATTGCTATCATGGGTAATAATAATTGCTCCAATAACTTCAACATCTGTAGAATTACTTTGGACTATTTCTGTTCCTGAACGTAACTCCAAGTAAAACTTTTCTTTCCCAATTTTATTGCCTTTGATTACAAATTTTAAAGTTTCAGTAATTCCAATACCTAATGTATCCAATCTCCATTGTATTTCTCGAATGGGTGCTAAGTATTCACCATCTTTGTTTGCAGAGATAAATTCGCATGTTTCTGGTAATTTTAATGAAATTTTATTATGTAACGATTCCATTTCTCCATGGTTACTAACTTGGATAGAATATTCTTCTTTATTTTCCAATCGAATTGTAGGAGAGCCGATGCAAGCTAATGAAATATCTGTTTTTCGTATAGTTAACCGAATTTTTCCCTTTGCATTTTGAGCTTTACATTCAGCAAAAATTAAATCGCTGCCGCTTTCAGAAGGGGCATTGTACCGAAGTCCTTGAAAACTTCCGCGTTGTGCATGAAGATTAACTTCTTCGCTTGATAAAGATTGCGTTTGTCCTTCTCTTTCTAAAACAACTTCAAAAAATGTTTTTCCATTAGGAGGCAATTCATTCCGTTCCGGCTTTAATATTAAACGTGGAGCTTGTCCGTTGAAATAAGTAATTTCCTTAAGTATTTTATTTCCAAAACTATCTTGTACTTTAAGCAGAAAAGTATTTTCCCCTGGTATTAAGGAAATAGTTGTTTGAAATTGATAGCAGCCATTTCCTTGATCAATTAAGTTTAACTTTATATTATCTAAAGTTGCTGTGATAGGGCTATCGTCTTTTAAAATTCCTTTAATGTTTATATTTGCTAGTGGAGTGTCAGAAATTCGTTGTTGATTATAGGGAGTAAGATTAAGTAATATAGGTTCTGTTATATCTTGTTTTACATCTATATTAGTAATATCTTGAGTCTCCTCTGGAGGAGTGCTACAGTTAGAAAAAAATAGAAAAGAAAATAAAAGTAAAAAAAGGAATTTCATATCGCACTCTCTTTCATAGATATTTTTAAGGAAAATATTTTTTAATGAAAGATTCACTAAAAATATTTTCCTTTTTTTTGAATAAGTATTCAAAATATTAGCTAAAATTTTAATGCTATAGTTTTTCTTTTTTTTCTGAGAGTTTTTTTTTCTTGGAAGAATTTGGTTTGGCAGAAATTTCCTTTGTCCTTTGTTGTTTTTTATTGCCTTTTTGTTCTATTTTAGCTATTTTTTTTGAAAAAATTTGTTCAATTTCTGTTTGGCTGAGTAATCGATATTCTCCAGGTTTTAATTCTTCACTCTTGAATGGACCATATTGGATTCGTATAATATGGCTAACTGGATGGCCAATTTTGGTAAATAGCCGGTGAATTTCTAAGTTTCTACCATCTTGTAATGTAATTTCTATAATTGTAGAACCTGGTGTATTTTTTACCACATAGATTTGTTCTGCAGAAAGTTTTCCTGACTTTGTCCATAATCCATTTCGTAATGTTTCAAGTTCTTCAGAGTTCATACGTCCTCGAACGCTGATTCTGTATACTTTAGGAATTTTATATCGAGGATGAGATAGTTTTTGTGCAAGATCTCCATCATTTGTAACCAACATAACGCCTTCTGCATCTTTTTCAAGACGTCCTACAGGAAATAATCTTTTATAAACAGAAGCAAAGTAATCAATGACACGAGGATCTTTGCTTGCAGCGTTTGTACATAAACATTTGCGAGGTTTATAGAATAGATAACAGCATTTCTTTTCTAAATGTATAATTTCACCATCACATTTTATTTTATTTTTTTCCGTATTTGCTTTAGTCCCAAGGGTTGTTACAATTTCTCCGTCTATGGTAACTCGACCTTGTAAGATTATTTCCTCACATTGGCGACGAGATCCAATACCCGCAGCTGCTAAAATTTTTTGTAGTCGTTCTTCCATGTAGTTGCCTCCATAGTCTTTTCCCCATGATGGAAAAGATTTAAAATAGCATTTGTCGCCTAAATAGCAAGGTCTTTTTTTTAGTATTTGGGCTGACAAGTTAAAATATATGAGAATTCTGTTTGGTTATTCTAACAAATTTTTTGTTTTTTCGCAAAAAATTCTAATGAATAAGAAATATTTTCTTTTTTTTTAAAAAATTTTTGATAAAAACAATAAAACTAGGAAATATAGACGATGGTAGCATATAAAAAAATACTATTTTTAACTAGTAAAACAAAAAAAAATTCTGCTTTTACTCTTTTAGAAGTAATGGTTGCAATGGCAATTTTGGCTTTAGCTGTTACCACCTTGCTTATTATTCGCAATGATGCCATTCAACAGGCTGGAGTAGGAATGGAATCCAGACGATTAAAAATGTTGCTAGAAGAAAAAATGGGAGAAGTTGCTTCAAACTTAGAAAAAAAGACTTCTGGTTTCTTTCAAAATGAAGAAACTAAAGACTATTTTTGGGAGATAAAAACCGAAGTTGTCCCATTAAAATCAGCTCCAGATATTTTAGGAAAAGTCTTTACAGTAAATTTAAAAAAAGTGCATGTTAGTGTTCGTCATAAAAATGCAGATGCCAGCCGTGCATTAAGTATAGAAGCGTATTTCCCTGAAGAAAATACAAAAGAATCTACAGAAGACAATATTCTTGATGAGGAAAAAAATGTTGAAAATCAGAACTCATAGTATTGTAGGCTTTACTTTAATTGAAGTTTTGATCGCAATGACGATTTTAAGCATAATATTAACTATGGTGTATACTATTCTTCTTTCTACGATTTCCGCACGTGAATTTGTACAAAGCCAAACATCATTAGATCGTATTGCTGATAAAATCTTAAATTTATTGATTCGCGATATTCAGGGTATTTATATTTATCAACTTGATGGTGTTTGCTTTTTAGGTAAATCGCAAACTCAAGGCGATCGTCTTGACTTTATTACAAGTGCAGATAATTTATTGGGTAGTGAAGATGTTAAAAGCGATATTTGTGAAGTAGGTTATTATCTTAAACCTAATCCAGATGAGCATGGTACATATAAATTGATTCGTCGGGAAGATTTTTTTGTGGATGATAAACCTTTAGAAGGTGGCATTCATATTAAGATATATGATCGTGTAGTTGCTTTACAATTTCGGTATTTTGATTTTAAAGGTAATCAGAAACAAACTTGGAATAATGTGGATGATAAATTTTTGCCTAAGTCTATACTCGTTACCTTAGCTTTAAGATCTGCTCCACGTAATTCCGATCCGGAAGTGTTACAAAAAAGTATGAGATATTATAAAGCTTATATTCCTCTTATGGTTTCTCCTATATTACCTAAAATGATTGCTAAACCACAAGTTCCTAAAAAGCCAACAGATGAAACAGAAAAGGAATAAATTCAAAGGGAATCTAATGTCTTCGTGTTATATTTTAGGTATCGAAACTTCTTGTGATGACACTTGTGCTTCTATTGTTGAGAATGGGCATATTATTCATTCTAATATTATTTCTTCTCAACAATATTCAGACAACCGTTTTGGTGGAATTGTTCCGGAAATTGTTGCACGAAATCATCTCCAAAAAATTAGCCAGATAACAATGCTTGCTTTCGAAAAAGCAAATCTTTCTTGGAAAGATATTTGTGCTATCGCAGTAACAAATCGCCCAGGGTTAGCTAGTTCTTTGATGGTAGGAGTTTCTTTTGCTAAAGCATTATCCTTAGCGAGAAATTTACCATTTATTGGAGTCCATCATATTGAAGGTCATATTTTTGCAACCTTTTTAGAAAATCCTAACTTACCTTTTCCCCATATTTGCTTGACTGTTTCTGGAGGACATACCTTACTTGTTTTAGTAGAAAAAAATTTCCAATATCAAATTATTGGTCAAACAACAGATGATGCGGCTGGGGAAGCTTTTGATAAAGTAAGTCGCACATTAGGTCTTGGTTTCCCTGGTGGTCCTGCTATTGCAAAAGCTGCTGCTAATATAAATGAACAAAATAATATAAAAAAGACTTCTCGAAAATCTTTTTCTTGTCCATTGCTACATTCTGGCGATTTTAATTTTAGTTTTAGTGGTATAAAAACCGCTGTACGATATTATTGGGAATCGCTTTCTCCTGAGGAACAAGAACATGAGTTATCTTTAATTGCTGCTGAATTTCAACAAAGTGTAGTAACTGTTTTAGTCCAGAAAACATACCAAGCTGCAAAAAAATATCAAGTTTCTGCAATTGTGTTAAGTGGAGGGGTTTCTGCTAATCTGGAGCTACGCTGCCAAATGAAAGCAAAAGCTACTTTGGATGGAATCCAGGTATTTTACCCTTCTCTTCCTTTATGTACAGATAATGCTGCTATGATTGCAGGCCTTGGTTATTATAAACTCCAACAAAAAAAATTTAGTCGTTTAGATTTAGAAATACAAGCTAATTCCAGTTGTAAAAGCAATCAACTACTTTAAATTAGGCTAATTTTAGGGGTGCAATGATGGATTTAAATGCTGTGCGAAAGCAAATTTTACAAGAAATTCCTAATATACAAAAAACTTGGCCAAGAGTTGGCAAATATTTGCAAAGAATTATTGAAGAAAAACTTTATGAGCAATGGGGATTTCAAAGCTATTTAGAATATTTAACAAACGAATTACGGTTACGACAGCATCAGGCTACTATGATTATAGATACTTCAAATTTTGTTAAACAGTGGCTTCCAGAATTATATTATAATCTTAATGATCCGGAAACTCCTAATCTTGAAGAAAAAATTCCTTTATACGAAGACGTAGCAATTTTAGTAGAAAAAGCTACTCAACCTGATTGGAGTAGCTCTGAAGTATTTAAGGAAATTATAAAGCAAGTTTTTTCTTTACAATTGCATGGAAAAGATATTCTTCGAACTATAAATGAGGCTGCTGCTCAATTTGGGTTATCTTATACAAAGATTCCTACAGAAAATATGGGAGGAAATATTGTTCCCCGACGTACAGTTTGGGAGAATGTTTCAGACTCCCTTAACCGTAAAGGTGTAAATAGTCAAAAAATTACTTGTGTTTCAACCCCACAAGAAATTTCAGAGAATGCTACAAAAAATTCTTTTAATACTGAGGATTCTGGCGGCATAAGTTCCTCAAATTCTTTATTCGGAAAATCTTGTATTGAAGGGCAATCCATACAAACTTCTTATATTGATGCTGAAGATTCAACGGTTGCTAAAGAAAAAGAAAATTTAGAAAAAACAAAGGAAAAAAAATCAAAAGAACTAAAAGCAGAAAATCCTGCTGTAAAAGAAAGCCACGGTTCTTTTTGGAGAGGTCCTTCCAAATCATCTGAAAATTTAGATAAGAAGGAAGACAAATCTTCAAATGCCTCTAAGGAAGTAAAAAGTACTCCTCTTTCTCAAAAATCAGTAATAAAAATAGAGAAAAAAGAGTCCTCTAAAGAGATATTAAATAAAACTAAAGATGTTATATTTCAAAATGCTAAAAATATTGCAATGCTTCTTCCAATGTGGTGTTGGGTTATAATCTTTATTATATTAGCTGCTTTACTTATTGGAGGACATTCTTATCAAGAGTTAAAGCAAAAGAAAATAGATCAAAAAATAGAGGATTATTTAAAAGAGGCCCAACGTTGTGAAACTGTTAAAAATTGGGGAGAATCAATTGTATGGTACCAACGAGCTAAAACACTTGCACGTTCTTCTAAAAGGGAGGAAATTGATGCAAAGATTGTTCGCATTGAAACACGTTTAAAATCTTGGCAGACTCTCCATCAAGATTTTCTTAGCTTATATCAAAAAGCACAAGCAGAAGAAGATGCGTATCATTATCGAGAAGCCTGTGCATTATACGAAGAGTTGCAAAATCTTTATCGAAAAGATCCTGAATTTTTAGATCAGGATAAGTATATTAAAGATATAGTTGGAAAATTAGCTTCGAAAATAGTAACCAATCGTAATAATTATGAAAATTTTGTAAATAAAGATGTGTCTTTCCAAAGATTGTGCCATTCCGCAGAAAAATTAGTAGAGAAAGAAAATTGGAAAGAGGCTTATAATCTATATAAACAAGCGTATGAAATGACAACTGGCTATAACCCTAAATTAGAAGAAAAAATAAAAGCTCTCGAAGAGAAAATTAAGAAAATTGAAGAGGAAGAGTTTAAAAATAATAAAATTAAAGAAGGGTTTATCTTTTATCAAGATAAATGGATTACTCCGGAACAAAAGTTAGAATTAGAAGGATTTAAAAAATATCAGAATCACTTAGTGAGTGGAGATTTATATATCGAGTTAAAGAAAGAAGAAAATCGGATTCAACAAGAAATAGAACTTATTGAAAAAGTTATACAAGAAAGAAGGATCGAAGCTAGCAAAATACATATATTAGAGACATTTGAAGGAAAAAAATATCGTGTGGAAATTATAGAAAAAAATGCTAATTTTATTTTGACAAAAGTTTTATTTGAAAAAGGTTCCTTGCAAAGGAAATTTAAAATAAGCGATGTTCAAAGCATTGAATTGGAAAAAAAAGAATATGAAGAATATTTTCAAACATTTCAAAATCCCAAATCTCTCTTAGAGCAAATGGACTTAATAAAATGGGCAAAAGAGAAATCAATTCCAGAGCTTATTGAGCTTGCTCAATATCATATTTTTCTTATTGACTTTACGAATCGTATCAACCAAAAAATTTCTATGAAACAGCAAAATGGTATATGGTATAAAAAATGATCTTTTTATGCTGCCTTCCCAAGCTAGCTTTGCTTGGGAGGGGAATTAAAAGTCGTTTCCTTGAAAGAGATATATTATGATAAATCCTAACAATGTTGGCAATAGTACAGATCGACTAAATTCTAAATTGACAGAGAGATTGGATCGTGATCCATTTTTAGAAATTGGTTTAAAAGTTCCAGATAGCTTTGAGAAGTTAATAACTACTTATGAAAAAAAAATACAAAGTATGGTTGAAAAAGGCTGGGATACTGGAAATGATCCAGATAAATTAGCTATGTTTCAACGCTGGCATAATTTTAAAACTAAGTTTCAAGAAGAATCTTCGTATCAAAGTTATTTGAGAGATAAAAAAATTCCTCTGATCCAAGAGTTTATTTTAAGCATTGATTTAGGAGGATGGATAAAAAAAGATCGTTTATTTGCTAAAATCAGTTCTTTAGCTTCAGTGCTAAATATGGAAGTTCCTCTTATAGAAAGATTATTAAATGAGGAAATTAAAAGGCAGAATATTGATCTTCGTACTATTGCTCCGCCGCCGCTTCCTGTTAAAGATTTGAAAGCAAATATTACTGGAAAACCTGGCTTTCGTAAAGTTGAGTTAACATGGATAACTTCTTCAGATTGCAGCCATTATATTTTATGTCGTGGGCCATTAGAAAATCCTCCGGCGAATTCTCGTCAGGGAAGAATAAAAATGTTGCCAAATTCTATTGGTTGTTATACTCACGAGTCTTCTGATCAAGATGTTGGGATTTCTTTTAGTTACGTAGTTTTTTCCTTTCGGCAGGAAGATAACCAAAGTAGTGCAACATCTGTTGAAGTTCATTTTCCTGGGGAATTAAATCCAGAATCCTTACGAGTATTCCAACAATACCAGGATATTGTTATAGAATGGCAGCCAATAATAAGTTGCAAATACTATATATTAAAGATTGCAGGGATAGAATATAAAACAACAAATTCTAATTTTCGTTATCGAGTAGATCAATCTAAAAGTGTAGATGTTGAAATTTATACAGTATTATTAAATGACACAATATCTTCTCCATTAAAAAAAACATGTTATTTTGAATTACCCCCATTAGAGACACCTAAAATTGATATAGATCGTACATTTAATAGTATTATTTTAAATTGGCAAACTTGGAAAAATAATGGGTGGAAATATCGTATTTTGCGTTCCAGATTTATTGATTTTAAAGAGGCAGAGGTAATAGGAGAAGTAGATACAGGATCGTTTCAAGATCCTACGGATGTAAAAGAATCTAATCTTTCTGGCCAACAAGGAATAGAATATTATTATTCTGTATATCCTTGGCATGAAATATTATCCCCGTTTTCTATTACACAAATTCCTGAAAAATTAACTGTCCATCATGCTGGCCCTGCTCTTTTACCAAAAGAAGTAGAAGAATGTCATGCCCAACAAAATGGATGTAAAATTGAAATTACTTGGAAAAATAGCAATTCGAAAATTCGTTGTCATATTTTTAAACGTCAACATTCTGGCCTTCCTAAGATTAAAATATCTGAATCACAGAAAAAATTGCAATACAATTTTGTAACATTTAATAATATAGAAATTGGAGAAAATACTATCTATTGTGGTTGTGTTATTGGTAAACAAATTTATTATGATGAGAATCCTCATCCAGGAAATAATTGCTATCTCATTATTGCAGATTATGATAATTATGGTTTAGCTACGGGAATGATTGTTACTACATCATTTTATCCTCCTCCAGAAATTCCTATTGATTTTGTTGGGGAATCTCAATTTAAGAAAATAAAATTGAGATGGAGAAAGCCAGAAGGCCGAATTACTGGATATTCTTTATATCGAGGAGAATCGAATAATCTATCTAAAGCTATATTAATTGCGGATCTTCCTGAAGAAAATTGTGCTTCATATAAAGATTATGTAACGGAGGATACTCCCTATATGTATTTTTTATTTAGCCATAATCAGCAAATAACTTCTGTTGTTGCTGCTCAAGCTGGTCCATATCAGGGATATTTAGATATTAAAAATTTAGAAATTATTTTGCGTGGAAAAATCTTAGAATTACTTTGGTCAGCCCCATCTTCTTGTTCGAGGGTTTTGGTATATCGTAAAACTGAATCAAAAGGTGAAGAATTGATTAGCCAAGGAAATCGTTTAGGATATACTGATTCAACTGGAATTGTTGGAAAAAAATATCAATATCGAGTATGTTGTGAATATCTTCAATTAGATGGATCAAGTTATCTAACTCCAGGATTAACAGTTGAAGCTACTTTAATAGAATTTTTTCCTACTTTTTCTAAATTTATCTGCCATCATTTTGGAAGTATGGTGTTATTACAATGGAACTATAATAGTTCTGTAGGAACTGTAGTTATCTTAGGAAGTAAAGAGTTGTTTGAAATTTCTTCAGAAATGACTTTGGATGAATTTACTCTTTGGAAAGAAAAACATATTGTAGAAAATATTCCTGTTTTAAGCAATCAAACTGCGAAACATTTTACTTCTGAACCCACTATTTATTACTATCCGTTGATTATTTTTCAAAATAGAGTTTATTCAACTCCTGCTATTGTTGGACAATATATATCTGAAATAGAGGCTAATCTTCGAGGATATTGTCAATTTCCAAAAGAATATTTTTTTTCAGAAGATTCAGATTTATCTGTAGAAAAAACAAAAAATCTTTTCCCTATTTTTAAATTAGAATGGGATTGGCCAAAGGATGTAAAGAAAGTGCGAATATGTCGAAAACAAGAACAATTTTCTTCCCATGCATTGGATTCTAATGCCCAGTTTTTTGATATTTCTAAAATTTCTTATTTCCAACAAGGTTATTTTTCTGATCCAGATTTAGTAGAACCAAATGGAAATATGTATTACTATACAATTTATCGTGTGGAATTGGGAATAAATGGAGAAATTTACTCCCCGGGAGTACAGGAAAATTGTCGTTTAGCAGTTTCTTACTCCTTCGCATGTATTAAAATTTCTTTAGAATTTTGTGAAAAGAAAATATTTTTTAAATGGAATTCTGAATATTTGGCAAGTGTAAAAAAATATATACAGGGGGATTTTGTTCTTGTCTATACTCTAACACCAGCTACTATCAATTCTTGGAAAAGAGTCCATTTGGAGTCTTCGCAGCATAATATTTTAGAAGGAAATATTTTTGAACAGCCTCAAGGTAAAGTTGCTTTACCCTCTTTGCCCAAACAATCTTTCGTTAAAATACTTTGGAAAAATTTACAAGACAATCGTTATATAGAATTACATCCTTGGTGTGTGAGAATATAAGATCAAAATTGCCACGCTAAAATTTTAACGTGGCAATTTTTTATGAAAGGATGGAGAATGTTATATCATTATGAGAGAGACATAGAATTATCAAAATTGGGTTTTTCTTTTATAAAAAAAGTTCAGATTAACTATGTTGGTAAAACAAATATAATATGCGAATATCTTCATCATCAAACAAATATGGAATTTGTCCAGATCCCAGAAGGAACATTTATGATGGGATGTGATGAATATCAAAATGAGTCGCCTATACATAGAGTAACTTTATCTCCATTTTTAATGAGCAAAATATTAGTATCTCAATTTGTTTGGCAAAAAATAATGGGCAATAATCCCTCCTTTTTTAAAAAGGACGATAATTGCCCAGTAGAACAAATAAGTTGGGATGATGCCCAAGAATTTTGCAAAAAAACTAAATTACAGTTGCCGACTGAAGCCCAATGGGAATACGCTTGTCGTGCTGGTACAGTAAGCAAATGGTATCATGGAAATGATGTCAATGAATTAGAAAAATATGCTTGGTATGCTAAGAATTCTCATGATCAAACGCATTTGCTTGCACAAAAGAAATCCAATCCGTTTGGGCTATATGACATAACAGGAAATATTTGTGAATGGTGTGAAGATTGGTATGGTAGATATAATGCTGAAGAAATCATAGATCCTAGAGGCCCGGAAAGTGGCCTATATAAAGTGTTTCGTGGAGGATCTTGGTGCAGTGGAGCTGGCGTTTGTCGTTCTACAAACCGTATTTGGGATGGACCTTCTATTCGTTCAAATTCTATTGGAATTCGATGTGTTTTTAATATTTCTAAATGAATAGACAAAAGTTTTTGGACTAAAAAATATGCCAACTATATGTTTGAGATGCAACTGTGAGGAATTGAACCCGCCGCTGCAAATTTTTTTTCATTAAAGCTTGCCATCTATAAACGGCGAGTTAATTCCTACCATGCACATCCGTGCATGGACAAGTTTACTTAGCTAAAGTTAGTACTGAGATAAGAATGTATAATAAATTCTTAGTCCAAATAATTTTGACAACTTACTTACTAAATGGAACGAGTTGCGATCCAGGCACTAGATATAAACATCCCTAAGGCACTTCCAAGATTGGAAAGAGCTACAACAAGCAAAATCTTTGTAACAGGATTGCGCCAGAATCCTTTCCAAGAATTGATGGCATCAGAAAGATTTTCAAAATCTGCAACAGTTGGCCGATGCACCCATGCTTCTACAATTCCTGCGAACCATCCTGCTGCTAACATTGGGTGTAATGTAGTAATAGGTGCTGCCAAAAAAGCAACAAGAATACTTAATGGGTGTCCTAAAGCGAGAAGAGTTCCAAGTGCTGATAAGCCCCCTGTAATGACAATCCAAATTCCTACAGAAGTAAGGGAATTTTCTAAACCACCTTGTTTAAATCCCAAGATAAGAAATAAAAGTAAAAGTAAAGGAATGCTCCAAGGAATAATAGTCTTCCATTTAGATGGGGGAGGCAATTCTGTTAATGGGGAAAGATCATGTTCTTTTTGGATATGTTCTTTGATTCCTGAAATATGCCCGGCTCCGACAACTGCGACAATTTTAGGGCCAGTAGCATTGCGAATTTTTTGTGCAAGAAAAATATCTCGTTCATCTATTAGACGTTTTTTTATTTCTGGGAATCCATCTGCTAATGCTTGCATAGCTACTTGGAGTTGATCTTGTTGCTTGAGTTTTTCGATCATTTCTGGTTCTAATTTTTCATCTCCTACAAATACACCTAGCATAAGTTGGCTTAATAATTTTATTTTGCTCCAGAACCCTAAATATCCCCAAACTCGGCGTAAAGTGATTTCTACATTGCGATCTGCCAAGATAATATTTGCTCCGATTTCTTTTGCGCATCTTGCAGCTTCTATCATCTCCGCACCTGGTTGAATGCCAAATTGCTGTCCTAAACGGCGATAAAAAGAACTCATTACAAGTTGTGCAAGGAAGAAAACAGCTTTTCCTTCTTTGAGAATTTTAAAGATATCTGTGTTTTTCCAAGATTCTTTATTCATAATAGTTTGATAGCGTTGTTCACAAAGTTCAATGCAAACACTTTGCGGATGTATCTCCGCAATTGTATTTTTTACATCTTCTACACTTTGCGCCGAAATGTGTGCAGTTCCAACTAAGTATATTTCTTTTCCATCTAATATAATAGGGTTGATTTTCTTGGATGCTTCAGAGTTGTTAGGTTGTTCAGAATTACTAGGTTGTTCAGATATATTCATAAATAGATAACCTTAGTGAAAATTTAAATGTTTTAGCATAAAATAATTAAATAGATTGCCCAATTGACTTACTTTTTTTACGAATTATTTCTGGCTCCCATTTAGAAATGATTTGTTCTGTGCTTTTTTCCTTAGTTAAAATTATTCTTCCAGTGGCTTCATCACAAAAGTGATCAAAAGCAAGATTTTCAAGGTATTGAGTAAGTAAAGATCCTAAACTGCGTGCGCCAGTTTGGCGTTCTAAACTTTTTTCTACAATCATATCTAAAACAGAGTCTTCAATTTCCAATTCAATGCCTTCTTCAAAAAATTCGTTTTTAAATTTTTTGATAACATTCGAGATCAATATTTCTTTTAATATTTTTTTATCTAAAGGATAAAGAGGAATAACACGATTGAACCGTCCAATAAGCTCTGGTATAAAACCATAACGTTGGAAATTGTTAGTATCTATGATGTCTTCATCAGTTAATGTATAAGCAATATTTTGTGTATCATCTGGAATATTTTTTGTTTTTCCAAAGCCAATTTTAGGTGTAGGATCATTTGCAGTAATGCTCATTTTAATACTAGAAAATGCTCCGCAAGCAATAAATGATATGTCACCTGTAAAGATTTTTGTTTTTTCAGAATAAAGTGTATTATTAAAATCGCAAGGAATGTCCATTTCCGAATCTTCCAACATTTTTAGAAGTTCCCGTTGTACGCCATAACCAGAAACATCTTTTGTTGTCCCTTGTCCGTCAAAGCGAATAGTAGATTGAGTGGATGCAAGTTTGTCAAATTCGTCCATGCAGGCAATACCAATACTTGCGACTTTCGCATTTCCCTCCGCAGCTAGAATAAGACGTGTAAGGATTGTTCGTGTGTCATCTCCTACATAACCAGTTTCAGAGAAGCCTGTCATATCTACAATAACAGTTGGGAGTTGGAGAATGTGTCGAAAAAGTAATTCTACTAAGAAAGTTTTTCCACATCCTGTTGGACCAAGCATAAGTATATTATTTTTAGGTGGGAGACTTTCACGTGGTAGGTTTTCAAGATGAATTTTTTTTATGCGGCGGACATGTCGATATGCTGCCAAGCATAAAGATTTTCTGGCTGCAATTTGTCCTTTATATTCTTTTTTTTCTAGCAATTTAAAAGATGCTTTGGGAGAAATCAATGGGATTGCTCGTATAAATTCTAAAAAACTCTTTCGTTGATGCTCGGCATCAGTTAGCATAATATCCTCTTTTTATAAAGATGTTTTTAGACCATAGAGAGTCCTATGGTCTAAAAATTTTAACCTTCAAATTCAAATTTTTGTTGGATTACTCCTGGAGAAGATTGGCGGCAAGAAAGTGTGCAAAATATCGCCAGAATTGCTAGGAATAATGGTAATAGATATCCCCATGGATAAATTGTGCTTAAGAAATTCTGGAGTTTGCTAAAAAATGTTGGAATATCCTGGCCACTATATTTTGTAAGAGTTGGTAGGATAAGCAGGAATATAAAGGATGAAAAAGATGCACCCCAAATCCATAGAGCTTTTTGTGAGGATATTACTTTTGTAGAAATAAGTAATTGCTGTATATTTTCCTCACCGCACCATAATTCTAACCATGCAGGAATATTTTGAGAGAGAAAAGGGGTAATCCAGAAGCATGTTTGTTGTCCTGCTGCTAAATAAATTGCTCGATATTCAGGAACTACTGTACAGCCTGGAAAATAAGGGATAACATTTAAAATAGGAGGATCTTTTTGGCCTTTTATAGACATAATAGTTAAGGTCATTGGAAATAATTTAAATGGCTGCATCTTTTGGTAGGCTTGTATTTCTAAAAGTATTTCTAAAGAAGATGGGCTTGTACTTAATTTGGATGTTCCAGGAGAACTTACGGCTCTTCTTCTGCTTATATCTATTGAAGTAGTTGGAGGCAACATTTGCTGTTGTGTTTGTTGAGGTGGTTGAATGTGAGGTTGTGGAGTAATACTTGCGTTAGCAGATTGTTTATTTGCCTGCTTATTTGGATTGCTTGCTTCAACAGATTTACGGATTTGTTCTTCCAAATATGCAATAGCTTCTTCTTGGCGTGTAAAAGAAGTAAAGATGGGAGTAAATCCTAATTTATCAAAAAAATTACTAATTTGAGGCAATACTTTTATAAATAAAAAGACTCCCCCAACTTCATGAAACATTTCTACTGTTTTGAGTAATATTTGTAATCCTGTACTATTGATAGCTTTTAGGCTTGAACAATCTAAAATTAAAAAGTGGAAACCTACTTGAAGATAATCTTGCAGTTGTTTTTCTAGTTGATGCTGAGATAGTTTATCAATATTCCCTTGAATCATCACTAATAAAGCAACTTGTTGATAACTAAGTGGTATTTTATTTGTAATGAAATTGATCATAGCATATATCTCTCTATTATTTTTCTGGTTGGGGCGATTTTTTCTGCCACCATTCTTTCCATGCTTCTATTACATTTTTGCGTTCTTCAAGAGATGCCGTTGCAGAGAACCCAAGATCATAGCTTGCACGTCGGGTTAAAAAACTATTTGCCTCTGTACGGAGAGAAACATCACTATCTGATAATGCTTGAATTAAAAGAGGGATAGCAATTTCATTTGCCAAATTTTCTGCGATAATGCGAAGTGATACTCTTCGAACTTCAACATTAGGATCATTTAATAACGCAAAATTTAAAGCTGGAAAAGCAGCAGGATCTCCAATTTGACCAAGAATATAAACAGATCTCATCCGAATTTGATTATTATAGTCTTTTGTTCCTGATAAGAGAGCAGGAAGAGCTGGCTTGCCAATATCAATTAGGCTTGTTGTTGCTTCTTTGCTAATTTCGTCCGTTTCTCCTAGCATTGGGATAAGCATTTTAGCTGCTTCTGCACCATATTCTTTTATTTTTTCACGCGCAAGGAGTTTAATTTTTGGATCAGAAGAAGCTAAGTCTTTGATTGCTGTTTTTAATTCTTCATTTTGGGAGGATTGTGTAAGAATTACTTCTTGCCCTAATACACGTATGGTTATAGGTTTAAAAGATATTCTTTTTCCATTTTTCCATCGTAAATCAAAAGAAAGAAGATAGTTTCCTGGTTGGCTTGCATGGAAAATATTTTGGCAGAATATTTGTTCTTGGTTAGGAGATAGTTTTAAAGTTCCTTTAAAAGCAGTTCCAGCTTCTTTTAATTCCAAATGTTTATTTTGATCATTTTCTGAAATAGCATTAAAATCATATCCTGTGAAAGCAACTTCTTTTTTACTACTGCCATCTATAACTTCTTCTTGTATTTCTTCTTGGGATGAAGCATTTGTTAAAATATAATTAACTGAGATTTGTTCTCCAAGATTATATACGCTTTTTTCTGGACGTATAGCTCCTCTAAGTTCAACCATAACATCTGGATCAAATTTTCTGGTAGTTGTATTACATCCTATTATACTTACCAATCCTAGACATAAAAAAAATTTTATTAAACAATTTAACATGAATTTCCCTTTTTTAAATTGGAATTTTTTCTAAAAAAATAAGAAAATATTTTTCTACATTATATCATCCTGAGAAAAAGAATGCTAAATGCTTCAAAAAATTTTTATATAGATTTTGGTTAAAGTGACAAAATTTGTCATAATATTTTTTTAAAGTGACAAAATTTGTCGTGTAAGGAAAAATAATATTTGCTATAAAAAACTATAATAAATTATAAAATATTATAATACAATAAGTTATCATTTATTATAATAAAAAATATTGTTTTGGCACGATATATGCGATAATAGTAAAGTGTTCAGGAAAATTACCCCCCTGAATAACCCCAAAAAAAACGACCTCTTTCAAAGGAGTATCACGATGAGAAATCGTAAGGCCTTTACATTGATCGAACTGATGATTGTTATCGCAATTATCGCTATTATTGCTGCAATCGCAATTCCTGGTATTCTTTCTGCTCGTAAATCTGCAAATGCAAGTTCTGCATTCGCTAATTTAAAAGCTTTCTGCACCGCAATGGCCGTATATCAAAATGAAGACAAAGAACAAAAATATCCCGAAGCCGGCGCGTATGGCACCGAAAAAAACGGCGGTTTGTTTGGCAAATATTTTAACCATCTTGATATCAAGAGTGGTTATAAATATCAATATGCAACAGCAGATGATTTGAGCCAATTTGTATATTATGCATGCCCAACTTCTGCCAATAACGGCAAAAAAGTTTATGTTACTGATGAATCCAATCGTATATGGGAATATACTTCTGCTGAAAATTTTGAAGATATTGTTATCTCCGGCGAACTTGTTGAACCAGCAGGAGACGGTGGCGTATGGGAAGTTCCTGGTCCAGAACGTGTAACATGGACACAAACCGGAGCTACAATTACTGCTACTGATTTCATTCAAAAAACATAGTCTGAGTTTGGTGTAGAAAATTGAAACCTCGTGGAAACACGGGGTTTTATTTTTAAAAACTTGGCGATGGATGAGCTTTGTCCAAAGATTTGGACAGATCGGGGGAACAATGAATGAGCAAAAAGGTTTTACTCTTGTAGAGTTAATTGCAGTGGTTGTAATAATTGCTGTTATTGCAGCTATTGCAATTCCTGGTATATTAAATGCACGAAAAGCAGCTAATACGAATGCAGCATTTGCAAGTATCAAAGCCTTTTGCAATGCTATGATTGTCTATCAAAACGACGATCTTCAACAGAAATATCCGGCAGATTCATCTAAATTTGGCAAGTATTTTAGTCAACCAGCAAATAATACTAAAAATGGTTATATGTACTATTATTTCACTTCAGAAAACCAAACTCATTATATTTATATTGCTTTTCCTGTCAACGCTAACAATAGTCGGAAAGCATACTTTGTAGATGAATCTAATCGTGTTTGGGAAGGTGATTCCAAAAAGGACACTGTTGCTCCGTATCCTGCAGGCTATGTTCCTGGTAATCCTGCAACTCCTCCTCTTGCTCCTGCTGAGGAAGCATGGGAATATACAGGGCCAAATCGTTTAACTTGGATTGGTGTTAATCCTTATCTTCCTAAAGATGATAATTCTGGATGGGTACAAAAAAATTAAAAAAACCTTGTATTTATTACAAGGCTTTTTTTTTAATTTTTTTATTATATAATAAAAAAAATTTTAAGGAAATATTGATGAAAAATACTAAAGCTTTTACATTACTTGAATTAATGATTGTAATTGCAATTATTGCAATTATTGCAGCGGTTGCAATTCCTGGTATTCTTTCCGCTCGAAAAGTTTCCAATGCTAGTGCGGCATTTGCCAATTTAAAATCTTTTTCTACTGCAATGACTATTTATCAAAATGAAGATAAAAAACAGAGATACCCAGCATCTGATGGCGCAGGTGGGGGACTTTTTGGAAAATATTTTAATCACCTTCCTATTAAAAGTGGTTATAAATATGTATATGCAGTAGTTGATGATCAAAGCCAGTATGTATATTTTGCATGTCCAATATCTGCAAATAATGGTAAAAAAGTTTATATGCTTGATGAATCAGCTCGTATATGGGAATATACTTCAAAAGACGCAGATGAAGATATTGTTATTCAAGGAAATGTTGCTCTACCTCCTTCAGGAGAAGTGTGGCAAACTTCAAGTCCTGAAAGAGTACATTGGAGCCAAGGTTCTACAATCATTCAAGCTGCTGATTTCATTCAAAAAACATAATATTAAAAACCTTGTGCAAACAAGGTTTTTGTATTAAAAAAACACTCTTATAGAAAGGTTATACATGTTTGCAGTTTTTACTTGGTATGGTATTCATGAAGCAGATGTTGCTTTAACAGATTTTGCTTTATTTTTAGAATGTTTTATTTTTGCTCTTTTATTGTTGAGAGCAAAAAACAAATCTTTGCGCTATTTATTTATTACATTTTTTGTTTGTACTGGAATAGCTGCCCTTTTAGGCGGATTAACACATGGCTTTTTCTATGTTAAAGGCTCTTTAGGCCATAGTATTTTGTGGAGAGGAACTCTTTTTAGTATTATATTTACTTCATGGAGTTTATGGATGCTTTCTGTTAAAATTGGTGTCCGAGAATGCGAAGCCTGAGTTGCAAGATGGGGATATTTGCAGTTAGCAATATATAGTTTTATGGTTTTACAGCCAAAACCTTCATTTTCCATTGCATTATTAAGTTATGTCCCTGCAATGCTATTTTTAGCAGGCGTTTTTTTTATAAAATGGCGTGA
>CAZPDM010000002.1:22564-86078 GCA_964585305.1 uncultured Planctomycetota bacterium
TTGATATTCTTGTTCAAGAGTAGTTAGGGCAGTTTCTATTTCTTTTTCCGTAACAATATTTGCTTGGTTGGGAAAATATAATACAAGAAGACTAAAAATTATAAGAGCATATCCAACAATAAATTGTAAAATTCTTTGGTGGGAGAATTTTAATATAATTTGAATAACTGGACTATGAAGCAGCAAATAAATAAGCAAAATACTTAGAAAATTAAGAGTTATTTGAGAGAGAAAAAAAGAAAAATACTTTATTGTTATGGAGATACCAAAAATAAAAATTAAAAGAATCATTTTTATAAAAGAGTATTGTCCATAAAAAAAAGCTATTTTATTTTTACCAAATCTTAGAAAAATGAATATTGGTATGATGATAAAAACTCCATTGCTTATTATAAAAACAAACCAGATAATTTTCCGTATTTTTAAAAATAAATGGGGTTGTAAGTTTTGCAAGGCTTTAAATAAAATTTGCTCAGAAGTAAATTGGATTTTTATTTGTAAAGGGGAAAATATTTCTTGTATATGTGGATTTTGAAAAGATTTATCTTTTATTTTCGATAAAATATGCTCTCGTTTATTTTCAGACGATTGGGCGATTTGATTGAGTATGTTTAAACTGAGCTTGCAGACTTCGCTATCTTTTGTAGTAGCTACTTGATCAACAAATTGAGTTATCCATGGATAGGGATCATTGGCTTGCATATTAAAAATAGAAATTCCTAGTCGCAGGAACAAAATCATTAAAATCCATCCGGGCCATGTTCCTAATATAGATAAAATTTTAATCTTAGAAAATTTCACAAAAAACCCTTTTTATAGAAAATCCCTATTTTCCTTATATATCGAGTTTTGTTGAACAAATTCGCATAAATATTGAATGTTCTCTCGTGCAATAGACTCATAACGACTTTTAAAATAGATAGAATGGTAAATGGTATTTTTTTCTAGTAACTTCTTTAAAAAAGCGATTCTTCCTTTGCGGTATTGCAAATCCGTGAAAATAATAGAGTATTCCTGATAAATTTGTCTCTCATATTCTAATAAACGCTCTCGATGTACAGCTAAAATAGACATGTCCATATCTAAAAACAATTGCTCATCATAGTTTAAATCATAGAGTTCTTGATCGTGGTGAGCAGTCAATTGTATTAAATGTAATACTATATCAATATTTATGTTAGAAGAGGTTAAATTTTTTTTAAGATATTCTTTTGCAAGTTGGGCACTTGTATCTTCGTTGCTGGGAATTTTAGGATCGTGACGGATATCGTGAAAAATAATTGCTAAATAAACTTCTGCAGGGTTTTTCAGCAAATGCTTTACTTTAAGATAGTGAATTAAAAGTTCATTGATATGAGTTGCATTATGATAACTGCGTTCGGGAGAATGATAAATTTTTGAAATATCTTCTAAAAATTGGCTATCATTTTGAAATGTTAGCTCTTGAGGGATAAATATTTGAGAATTTCTGCGTACTTCTTGGCGAAAAAAATAGTTTGCCTCAAGATTTTGATAAATATTAGCAATAATATCTTCATCTAAAGGCATTTCCCCAGAGTATAATAAAAAAAGCCTATCATATTGATCGTTATGTATTTCCGCAATTGTTTCTTTAATTTTTGGGAAGGACATTTGAGAATCAATACGCTTTTGAGCTTGCTCTAAGGAATAGTTTTGGCGAGTTTCTAAAAGTCGTTGTTTTTGCATGGCTGGTTCGACATAAATATAGATGACATTTTCATCAACAAGCTCAGTCAAATGTCGATCAAAAAGCATTGCACTTTCTACTAAAATGATTCCGGCACTCAGAGAGTTCATTTTTTGTCCCATGAGATAAAGCATAGGCTCTAATAAAATATTCGTTAGCCTATCTAATTTGCCTTGATCAGAGAATACAATATGGCCTAGTTCGCGACGGTTTATCGTACCATCATCATTAAGTACTGCTTTTCCAAATTCATCGCCAATTTGCTCTCGAATTTTACGATATACAGGCAAAACATAATCTTTGTCGTTTAATATGATGTAGTTAAGATGATCCATATTGATATAATGGATTTTTACATCATGGGACTCTGCATATTCCTGTAACTTATGGCAAAATGTAGATTTTCCAACAGTAATTCCACCTGTTACACCAATTAACCATTTTTTTGATGTTTTCATTTTTAATATTTCACGAACAAAAGCATTGGCATAGCGATCAAGAGAAATTCCAAGATTTGCTAACATTTTAAGATTACTTGAGCTAACATTACTGAGATCAAAATTCACTTGTGGAATTAACAATGTCATCGGAGAACCATAAAATTGGCTATTGAGTGTAGCCAAATTTGTTTCATAACGATAATCTGCCTCATCTCGTACTCCCTTAATAAAATAAGGGATATTATTTTCATAAAGATAATCCGCAACGACTCCTGATACAATACTTACTCTCACACGATCTTGAAATCTTGTGGGGATACTTTTTTCAATAATAAATTTTCTTTCTTCAAACTGAAACATTCCAGATTTTTGCTGATTTTTGGCGATGATAATATCAACATTTGCATCGGGATCGTGTTCTAAAATAGAAAGTAATACAGAAAGATGACCTTTTGTCCAAGGATCAAATGAGCCAGGGTAGGCAAACTTAAACTTTTTTTCCATAAATATATCCTGCTAAATTATAATTTCTAAAAAAAATAATTTTAGCCAATTTTTTTTTAGAAGCAATAACCTAGCAAAATTCCGTTGACTTTTCTTAAAAGAAATAGTATAAAATAGTTGATTTTATAATTATTTGCTAATTTTTTATAGGAAGTCCCAGAACCTAGTACAGCATGTTTAGTAATTTGGGCATTTTTTGCTATAGTTTGGAAAAAATTTTGGAAAAAATAATTTTTATTAGGAATGTGTATGCCGAAAAAATTTTCTGAGAAATTACGTGCAGGAAAATCTGTTTGCGAAAAATATTTAAAAAAGTTTCAACGGTTTATTACAGGTAGTAGAAATTGCCTTGTTAATCCTAAACAAGATCGGTTTATCTATTCCATAGTTAAACAAGCCAGAGAGTATTTAAAGAAACATCCTGTATCTACTCAAAGTCGTATCTTATATGTTTCTGGTTATTATAATGTTAAATTCCCACGTATTTTTGATAGTACTATTGCTACGGCACTTATGTTGCGTGGTGCTGAAATTCGCCCAGCAATTACTGGTCATTTCTATCCTAAACAAGATATTGTATTTGGCGGAATTTATACAGGAGATCGTCCTAGACAAGTTAAGAGATTTTATTTTTTTGAAAAAAAAGTATGGTTAGATTTATTAAAAACCAATCCTTTCTATCTTTGCAATTATCGCAAACCAGAGGATATTGAATTGTCTGAGAATCTAGCTAAACAGGTTAATTTTCAAAATTGTAAAGAATTTATGTACCAAGACTATCCTGCTGGATACCAGGCTATGCTTGCGACAATCAATTTAAACAATCTTCCTCAAAAATTCCCTGAACAGCCGGAATATTTGGAACAGCTTCAAATTCATGTTGCGAACATTATACAACTCTATCTTGCATATAACCGTATTTTACTTGAATATAAACCTACTGCTATGATTTCAGATTTTCCATTTTATTATAAATGGGGACTTGTCATTCATCTTTGCAAAAAACATGGTATTCCCGCATATTCTATAGGCACATCAGAACGAAAAAATGCGTTCTTTTGTTCGAGTAATTCCAGCGCAGTTTTAGATAGCTCTCCAGCTTGGCCAACTTTTTCCCAGCAGACTATATCTGAAGAAACAATGAAACTCTTAGAAGAAGGTTTTGCTAAACGTGCGCAAGGAAAAGCTTCTCATTTTTCTCCCTATCCCCAAGCATTTCGGCAAACGCCGGATTATCTTGAATTTGAGAAAAAAATAGACAAAAAACGTCCGATAGTATTTTTCCCAATCAATGTTGCTTATGACATTGCTGCATTTCAAAATTCTACTGTTTTTAGTGGTTTGATAGATATGTTGCAGCAAGTAACTGCATATTTTAATCAACATCCTGAGTATCAATTGATATTAAAAGCCCATCCTGCTGAAAAATTCTTCTATAGTTTTAAAGACCAGAGATATTCTCAATATTGTACACGATCTATTTTAAGCCAATATAAACTTAATGATAATATCATTTTTTTAGATTATAATACAGAAATATCTACACATGATATAATTCCTATTGCTAATTTAGCTATAGCATTTTCTTCTTCTGCTACAATGGAAATGACATGGCATGGAAAGCCCGTTATTACTGTAGCGAAAGCTCATTATAGTAATAAAGGTTTGGCGTATGAGCCAAATAGTGTTGAAGAATTTTTTGCTATTCTTAATAAGGTATTGAGTGAAGGAGAATCTTCTGAAACAATCCAAAAGAGGATAGAATGTGCTAAAAAATATTATTTGTTATATTATTACCATTCACAAATAGATTTTGGATTATTTCAAGGAAGTAATTTTGAAGGGTTAGTAGAAGAAAAATATACTTTTCAAAAACTTGAAGATTTACTTCCAGGGGCAAATAAGGCATTAGATTATTTTTGTGATTCAGTCATCCAACAGTTGCCTATTCATGGAGATAATCGTTGGCCGCCAGCAACTTTTAGATAAAGATAAATCCATTTATTGACTTTTGGGGTCAAGAAGAAGAAAATATTATGTCATTTGCCATTCAAATAGAAAATCTTAGCAAAAAATTTCTTATTCCTCAAAAAGGAACTGCTCGTTATCAAACTCTAAGAGAGAGCATATTTGAAATATTTACTCGTAAAAAAAATGTTTCTCTTAAAGAATTTTGGGCATTACAAGATATTAGCCTTGATATTGAACAGGGCGAAAAAATTGGTATTATAGGAAAAAATGGGGCTGGAAAGTCAACTTTACTAAAAATTTTAAGCCGTATTATTGATCCCACTCAAGGAAAAATAAAGATTAAAGGACGCGTAACTTCTCTTTTAGAAGTAGGAACTGGATTTCATCCGGAATTAACAGGGCGTGAGAATATTTTTCTTAATGGGGCGATCTTGGGAATGAGTAAAATTGAGATTCAGAAAAAATTCGACGATATTGTTGCTTTTGCAGAGATTTCTGAATTCTTAGATACTCCTGTGAAACGCTATTCTTCTGGCATGTATGTTCGTTTAGCTTTTGCAGTTGCTGCTCATCTTGATTGTGAGATTTTAATTGTAGATGAAGTTTTAGCTGTTGGAGATCAAGAATTTCAAAAAAAATGTCTTGGCAAAATGTCCGATTTGAGTCAGCAACAAGGACGAACATTGTTATTTGTAAGCCATAATATTGCAGCAATTAAAGCTCTTTGTAGCAAATGTCTATATATTAAGCAGGGAAAAATGCAATTTCTAGGGCAGCCAGAAGAAGCCATTATTCGATATTCAAATGAAAATATTATTTCAGAAAAAGTTTCTTTAGAAAATCTTCCGCGTGATCCCAGATTACCACAATGGGCTAAATTTGTTGATATTACTGTTATTTCAGATGGCGTAACAAATCCTCAAACGATTCATCCCAAACATCCTGTAACAGTACAATTAAAAATTTATTCAGAACGAGATGTTCCAGAAAAAATTAGTCTTGGTCTTCGAGTTCAAGATTCAGTGCAATGCTTACTTTGGTGTCATTCTCTCTATGAAAAGAAATCGTTCTCTCTAAAAAAAGGGATAAATACCATAGAATGTAATTTTTCCTATCTTCATTTAACAGGTGGAAATTACTATCTCAAGTGTTGGATTTATTTTGCCATAGAAAATACTATAATTGATTATTTAGAAGATGTTTATCATTTTTCTACATATAATCTTGATCCTTTTGAAACAGGAATTTCATTGACTCAACAACAGCATTGCATTTATAACGTTCCTTATTCTTGGAATAAAGTTGACTAATGATTATTTTTCTATCTTATTGGGCAAAAAAAATTGTGGGTTTGTATATACAAGCCCACAAAGTATTGTTTTTTTTAGCCTTCCAGATCAAATTCTCGAACATGCAACCAAAATCCCATACCATTTAAGCTGTCCATTTCAGCAAGTACAATTGCCCGATGATTTTCTTCAATTTTGAGGAAATTGCTAAACATAATTTGGGCATCTTCTTTTAACTCTGCTGACATTTGTTTATAAAAATTACTTGTAGCCGTTTCTAACTCTAAAGCCTGTTGTAAGAGAGTTATTTCAAGATGTTTTTGTTCTTTCCCAAAATCTGTAGGAAGTTTTTCAATTTCTTTGTCAATTTCCTTGGTCGATGGGATAAGAGTTTGAAGTTTTTCAATATTTATTTTTTTATCTTTTTTCCATTCTACCAATCGTACTTCTAAATAATCTATATGAATTTGTTCTTCCTTTGCTAAAACGCGGAATACTTTGCGCCCAGCATCGCTTTTAGCATCTTTCATCGCTTTGATATAAAGATCTCGAATTCTTTCTTCATATTGAAGTGCGGTTTGAATAGCTTGTTCAATTTCCATTTTTTCCCTTTCTAATTAACTCTAATTAGATTCTAACCATGTATATATGTGCATGAACAGTTTACTTCGTTAAAGTTAGTATTGAGAACGGAATGTATAAAATTCTTGATAACTTACTTATAATAGATTTTTTTCTATTTTAATAAAAAAAGATTCAAGATGCAACGGAATTTTATAAAAACTTGCTTGCAATTATGAATATTTTTTGTTAGCTTATTGAAACATTATCATAACAGCAGCATATAGGAATGATAGAATTATGGAAGCGCGTTTGCAAATTTTTCGAGATAAAAATCAAATTGGCGAGTATATTATTGACTCGGACCAACCAATTATTATTGGCCGTCACCCTGATAGCACATTATATTTTAATGATACAAAAATGTCAGGACGCCATTGCATCTTGGAAAAACGCGATAACTATTTTTATGTGGTGGATCAAAATAGCACCAATGGAACATTTGTAAATGGAAGTAGAATTCGCGTAAGACGGCTATATCATAACGATGTTGTTCGCTGTGGTCTAACAGAAATTAAATTTGAATGGACTTCTAGCGAACCTGATGAAATTGCAGTTCAAGAGCCTGCAGAAACTAAAGATCAGATTGAAGATCAAATTGAGCTTGAAGATGATAACATTCATAGGATAGGCGATTATATCATCTTACAGAAAATAGGACAAGGCGGGATTGGCGAAGTTTTTAAAGCAGAACATGTGACTTCTCCAGGTATTCAAATTGCTATTAAAATTTTAACACCTGCTGCTCAACAAAATAAAATTCTTGTTGAAAGATTTGTACGTGAAGCCCGTGCATGTATTGCTTTAGATCATCCTCGGCTAATTAAAGTTTTTGAAGTAGATGTTTTTCGTAGTCGTCCCTATTTTGTTATGGAATATGTGCAAGGTCAACCTCTTGATAAATATCTGAAAAAAAATGGAGCATTATCTCCATTAAATTCTTTAAAAATTGCTGGTCATATTGTTCATGCACTTGCGTATGTCCATTCATATAATATTATCCATCGTGATTTAAAACCAGCAAATATTATTATAGAAGATCAAGGACATAATGTTAAACTTATTGATCTTGGACTTGCAAAGATGTTGGATCAAACACAATTAACTCTTAATAATCATATTGTAGGAACTCCAAGATATATGGCTCCGGAACAGATGAAATCTCCCGAATCTATTGATAGTCGAGTAGATATTTATTCTTTAGGCGCGACATTATATCACATGGTAACAGGTATTGCTCCGTATGCTGAAATTATTAGTAGCGATCGTGGAGCTTTGTTGAGATATATGTACAATAACCCTCCTGTACCTGTGCAAGAATTAGTAGATGCACCAAAAGAAATTGCAGACATTGTTCATAAAGCTATGGCAAAACAACGAAATGAAAGATTTTCAAGTGCGAAAGAAATGTATTCTGCCATATATTCTTTAATAAAAAAAATATCTCAACAAAAGCAATAGATTTTATGAAGATATTTGTAGAAAGGCAAGTTAGTTATGATTGAAGATAAAACACTTATTAAATTGCGTGAAAATCTTGCCGAAATTCAAAGTCGTATTGCAGAAGCCGCTTTTCGTTCTGGTCGAAAAGCGGAAGAAATAACATTCGTTGCTGTGACTAAAACTGTAGATGCAAAGATGATTGAACTTTTGGCGAATTTGGGTATCCAGCATTTGGGAGAGAATCGTGTTCAGGATGCAATGATAAAGTCCCAAGTTCTTTCTAAGCTTTCTTTAAATTGGCATTTGATTGGCCATTTACAAAAAAACAAAGTAAAAAATTGCTTAAAAATTTTTCATTGGATTCATTCTGTAGATAGTTCTGAGTTAGCACGAGAAATTTCCCAAAAGGCCACATCTAAAATTCCAATCTTATTAGAAGTAAATATTAGCGGTGAAATTAGTAAACAAGGTTTTTCTGCTGTTGCATTAGAACAAGAGTTAGAGCAGATTCTTCAATTTCCTAACATCTGTGTTCAAGGATTGATGACAATGGCTCCCTTAAATGCTACTAAAGATATTTGCCGTAAATGCTTTTCTGGATTAAGAGAACTTGGCCAAAAGTTCAATCGTCAATATCATGGCAGCCTTCAATTGCAACATCTTTCTATGGGCATGTCTCAAGATTATGAAGTCGCTATCGAAGAAGGTGCTACAATGGTACGTATAGGTTCAGCTATCTTCCATGGACTCGAATCTGCCCAATAGCAAGGAAAGGAAGCCTAATGCCAATCTTGACAATAGAAAAAGGCCCAGACAAAGGCCGTAGTTTGAAATTCCAAAACTCTATTACAATTGGACGCGATACAGGATGTGAAATTAAAATTGTAGATACTGCAGTATCGCGGAAACATTGTAAGATTTATTATGATACTCAATATTTTCTTGAGGATTTAGACAGCTTAAATGGAACTCAGCTAAATGGCCAATTTATTACTGCTCCAACTATTTTAAAAGATAATGATCAAATTAATATTGGAGAAACAGGGTTACTTTGGCAAGAAAAAGAACAAACTGATGCTTTGATAAATAAGGTCATTGCTGGATATAAGGTTACACAGCGATTGGGAAAAGGCGGCATGGGAACTGTTTATTTAGCACGTCAACTTTCTTTGGATCGTGATGTGGCATTAAAAATTCTAGATCCTAAAGTTGCCCAAGACCATACTTTTATTCAAAGATTTATCTATGAAGCCCGATCGTGTGCAACATTAAATCATCCCAATATCATACAAGTTTATGATGTAGGGGAAGATCAAGGATATTTTTATTTTTCTATGGAATATGCTAAGGGTGGAAGCCTACAAAGCCTTATTGCAGGAGGGAAAAGTCTTCCTTGGCAAGAGGCTTTATCATTTATGTATGACACCGCCTTAGGTTTGGAATATGCAGAAAAAAAGAAAATTGTTCATCGTGATATTAAACCAGATAACTTAATGTTAACGGAAGAAAAGCACATAAAAATTGTTGACTTGGGTTTAGCACGAAGGTTTGATGAATCGCCTGCTATTCCAGAAAATAGTGTTTATGGTACTCCCTTGTATGTTTCCCCAGAGCAAGCAAAAGGATTAGCCGTTGATTTTCGTGCAGATATTTATTCCTTTGGGGCATCATTCTATCGTATTTTATCTGGCCATGCACCTTTTCAAGGCAAGAGTGTTCCTTTAATTATTGCACAACATATTAAAGATCCTCCTGTACCACTTAAAAATATTCTTCCTGATATTCCCATTCAACTATCAGATATGATTGATAAGATGATGCAAAAAAAGCCAGAGGATCGCTATGCAAGCAATTCTTTAGTGTTACAGGAAATTAGAAAATTACAAGAATTACTCAATCGGACAAATACATTGATTCCTACAAGGGCCAGAAGAAATCCAAATCGTAGTACTATGTCTGTAAATCGAAAAGAATTGAAACGGCGCAAAGAGAATCAAAATCAACTTTGGACAATTATGGCTTCAGTCATCGCATTTGCTTTAATTGTTCTAATCATTTCGATTTTTGCCTCATCTTCTACACCTCCTGTTGAAACATTGCTAGACACTCAGATACAGGAAAGTTATCAAAGTTTATATTCTGATTATCAAATCCAAGGTGACACAGAATCTATGGCCTCTGCATGGGAAAAATTTTATCAAAAAAACAAAGATAATTCTTTTGGAAAAAAAGCTTATGAGCATTTGAAACAAATTCAGCAGAATCTTTCTCTTAAACGCGAGCAAAATGCTCAGAATTTATATCAGAATGCTCAAAAATATGAAAAAGAATATCCTGAAAATTTGTCAGAAATTATAGAAAAATATCAGGATATTGTGGATCGTTTTTCTCAAACTTCAACTGCTCGTTTAGCAAAAAATGATATAGATCGTATTCAAAATTTAGTTAGTGAACATAAACAAAAACTCTTGCAAGATTTCCGTCAAATAATGGAGAAATTTGGAATTGCTATAGAACAGGAAAATTTTGCTAAGGCTGCAAATATACTCAATACATTTCAAAAAGAATGTCAAAATGATGTAGATATACTTCAACAAATTTCAATTAGAAAACAAACTTTAATCCAGAAAAAAATTCCGGAATTTGTTGAAAAAACAGTAGCAGAAATAAAAGAAAGTATTCAAGAAAAAAATTTGGAACAAACAAAATTGCTTGTAAAAAAACTGGAAATAAATCGCGAATTTCCTATCGTTGAAAATAAATTAAAAGAATTTGAAAAGTATTTAAGCATCAAACCAAATAATCAAAATCCAGAGAATTCTACACCTGTAAAAATTGTTAATGACACTAGCAAAAGTCTATTCATAATTCCTGATAAGATTAAGAAAATGATAGAAGAATTTCAATTTCTAGCAGCAATACAGGAACTGAAGTCTAGCACAATAGAAAATAAAAAAACTTTGCTTGATGATATGATTTATTTAGAAAAGTTTTTTAAAAAAATCAATGAGCGTCTCAAAAAAAATAATTTAGCAATGGAAAATTCTACTTGGATTGAGATTCTTCCTCATTTAGGAAATATCGAGCCATATTCTATATCACTTTATGGAATAGAAAACAGCAAAATTTCAGTTAAGGCTACAGTATCTGAGGGAGCTATCATTTCAAAAAATATTTTTCTGAAAAATTTTTCTTCGGAATGGATTTATAGCTCTATATTATTTTCTAGCCAGGAAAAAGATAAAGATAGTATCATCGCTAAGGTTTTATTTTGCTATTATTATGAACTTTATCAACATGCCTGGTATTGGAATGAGCAATTAGGTAAAATTGATGCTTTGAAGTCACAAGAATTTCAAAATCGTTTACAAATAATAGAAGATAATGCTAAAAAAGAGTACATTGATAATATAGTTCCTTTATATCAACAGAATATGCAATATAAGGAGGATTTAAAAAAAGAGACAAAAAGTTCACCAGAGTATTTAGCCTTGAAACAAAAGTTACAACAAAATACTCAGCAACTTCAGTCGCAAGTTCAGGAATACACCAAAAAATATCAAAATACTCGTTTTTATAATCAAATTCGAGATTAGAAAATTAGATGATAGTAATGATAACTCCCACGCTTCTATATGCGTGGGAATAAAAGAATTTTGGAGGTTGTTTTTATGAAGATAGTTTTTTGGGGTACGCCTGAATTAGCCGTTCCTATTTTAAATGATTTGTATAACTCTTCTCATAGTATTCTTGCTGTCGTTACCCAACCTGATCGTTATCAAGGCAAACATCATAAACAAATTGCTTTTTCTCCTGTAAAATCCTTTGCAGTAGAAAAACAAATTTCTGTTCTTCAACCTGAATCTCCTAAAGAACCAGAATTTTTTAATCAATTACAACAACTTGGTGCGGATATTATGGTAGTAGCAGCTTATGGAGAAATCATTCCTAAGAGAATTTTAGAATTGCCGCCATATAGTTTTGTCAATGTTCATTTTTCTCTTTTACCAAAATATCGAGGAGCTTCTCCTATTGTAAGTGCAATATTATCTGGCGATGCAGAAATCGGCATTAGTATTATGAAAGTTGTTTCTAAACTTGATGCTGGCCCAGTTTTTGGAGAGAAGAGAATTCCTATTTTGTCAACAGATACTAAAGGTATTCTTGAAAAAAAACTTTCTATGATGGCTGGTTCATATTTGTTGGAAATAATGGAACAAATTTTTCATCATAATTTACAACCACAAGAACAAGATGAATCAAAAGTTTCATTTTGCAAAACTATTGTGAAAGAAAATGGTGAGATATCTTGGCTGTCATCAGCAATACAAATCGAGCGTCAGATTCGAGCCATGAATCCCTGGCCAATGTGTTATAGCACATTGTTTACAAAAGGTAAAGGAATTTATCTTATTGTTCATAAAGCTGAAGTAGTTGAAATGGTTTCTACAGAACAGCCTGGAAAGATTATCAATGTGAATGATACTGGTATTGATGTAGCAACAGGGCAAGGAGTTCTGCGTATTTTACAATTACAACGTTCAGGTAAAAATCCTTTGTTTGTAAAAGAATTTTTACGAGGTACTCCAGTTCAAATTGGAGATTTTTTTGAACCTGGGAAATGTTAAGGAGTCGTCTATGGAACAAATCTGGGCACCCTGGCGGATGGAGCTTATTCGCCAGCCGGGTATGTCTGGATGTTTTTTTTGTCGATATATTCAAGAAAAAGAAGACAAAAAAAACTTAGTATTGGAACGCGGCAATCATTCTTTTGTAGTAATGAATCGTTATCCGTATAGTAATGGACATCTTATGGTGGTACCATATACCCACACTGGAGACATCAATAAATTAACTGCTGAAACACGGGCAGAGATGATGGAATTTTCCGCTCGATGGCAGGCAATTTTAGCTAAAGTAGTATGTGCGCAAGGTTTTAATATTGGCATGAATATTGGCAAAGTTGCTGGGGCTGGTGTGGATGACCATATTCATATACATATTGTTCCACGATGGCTTGGAGACACAAATTTTATGCCAGTATTAAGTGATACAAAGATCATCAATCAGTCTTTAGAAGAGTTGTACGATTTACTTTCTAAAGCTAAAGATTAAATATTTTAAAAAAAAATGTCTTAAAAAAAAACGTGTGCTTTTACAAATATTTTTTATATTTGGTAATGCACACGTTTTTTTTATTCTTTTTTCAAGAAAATTTTTTTTCGAAATAGAGTAATTCCTAAGAAAATTAAGAATAAAATATTAGGCTCGGGGATTGGTAAAGTTTGGCTTGGATGTGTAGATGTTATTCCTTTGTTCAGCCATACACTATCTACAATAAATATAGATGATTCGTTTGCATAAAGCAACAGTTCATCCACAATTCCACTTGTTGCAGTAATAGATATGAATTCCCATTGTCCTACTTTTGAAGTAGATTTGCTGACATATCCGGTTGAATTGCTTCCTATAGAAAGAACCATACTTCCGGAAACAACATAAACCCATCCGCTGAAGGTCATTGGAACTGCTGTTCCTGCACTGTTCCAAGCACTATGCCAGGAAGCAACAGTATATGGCCCATCACCTGCTCCACCTGCAGTAACTTTTAAAGCAGATGTTCCATCAACAATTCCTAAATTGTAAGCACTGAACATTTCTGTTTCAGTGATCAATTCTGTAGTAAGCGGATTCCCTGAATTTGCCCACTGGTTCCAGTTTGAGGCAGCAGAAGATATTCCATGTCCTGTAATAGGATTGTAATTACCACTTTCAAAACTTCCATTGCTTAAAAGATTTCCAGTTTGGCTAATAATGGGTGCGGCATGAAGATTAGAAAAAATAATAATGGCAAGAAGAAAAAATTTAACCATACTACCCTCCTCGACTTAAGTCGGGTGTGAGATAAACTAAAATAAAAGACTAATTTTTCTTAAATGTATGTTGATCCATTTGTGTCAGTAATTCTTTAATTTTGGGACGAAGTTGCGATGAGTGAAGCGAATGATATTTCCACCAACGACGTATTTTTTTGTAAAGATTGATGACCAAATCCAAAGAAATTTCAAAACCTAAAATTGATATGCTTCCAAGTAATTGAGCATTGCGGCAGAGTAAAGCAACCCAGGTTTCTCCTAGGATTTTTTCATATAAATTTTTTAAATCGTAACGGCCAATTTGTGTCAGCCCAACTAAGCATTCTTTATAAGAAGTAATTGATGCAGTTAATTCTGCGCGGCTTAAAGTTCTTGCGAGGTTAGCAAAAGTAAGTGCGTTATTTCGATAGGATTCGTAGTATTTATATGCTTGTTGTGTATATGGATCGTTAATTGGAACAGAGATAATTTCTTTTTCGGGTGTTTTAAGTTTACGAATTCCATATTTACCTTGAGACAATTCATAATCTACAAGTTTAGAGAATAAGGTAAAAAATTCTTCAGCAATTCCTAAATATTTTGGTCCTTGCATAAAGATAATAAAACCTAAATACGAAAGAATACCATAATCACGAGGATTTGCCTCAAAGCCCAAATATAATTGATTCCATGATTTTATTACATCGCGACGGGTAAGTGTGATAGCTCGATTTTCATTACTGGAATCATCTCCTTTAAGATAATAACGTCCAGCTTCTAGTCTTAATGTTCCATGTTTGGGTAAAAGTTCGTCTAGTTTCTGCAAAATCGAAATATGTCTTCCTTGTCCTGTATAGTTTTCTTTATTTTGCGCAATTGTTGTACTAAGATCAAATATTTCTTTACAGATTTTTTGTTCTTGTTCACTAAGAGTTATTTTACCAAGTTTATCTAATTCTTGCAAGTTTTCAATAGCACGTTTTGCCCCAGCAGGTTCAATATCATCTGCTAGTAGTTTACGTAAAACAATATGGAATGTATTCTCAATCATCCGACTAGATATTTTAAGGTCGAGTTGTTTGAAATGATCGATATCATTTTGTTCAAGATTCATTTTTACTGGAGTATTAGCACCTTGTCCACTACATTCCCAATTGCCACAAATATAGATGCTTTCTAAAGCATCTTTTGCTTTCATATAATTTTCGTAAAGAAGCCTTGATTCTAAAGCTGCACAGCAGGCATCAACATAACAATCTTTAAGATTGTTGATGAAGGCTAAGATTTCTTTTTGTTTTATTTCCAAAGAATGAAGAGCTTGGGAAACCCAATAAGCATCACGGACTCTGCCATTTGCTGCTAAAGAAACTGCTTCTGCTACAATTGCTTCACTCAAACCATTTTTCTGGGTAATTAAATTGTAGAGATATAAATACATTCCGCCTAAAAATGGTTCTGCTTCATTTCCTTGTGCCGCTAATTTTAATGCTTCTTTGCGCTTGTTTTGCAATAGGTTTTCTATGGCTTGATCATAAAAATCTAATGCTTTAGTAAGGTTTTGAGCATCTTCTATAAAACAATTTTCTGGCTTTGTAGTATTATGACCCAATCCATAAACAAGGCGTGGATCTGTTGTTGTAATGCCAAGTTTGTCTAAAATAGTTAGAAAAATTGCTTTTTCCTCTATCATCTTAGCCATAAGAGTCGCTTCATAAGAAAGAGGATGTAGCAGTAATAATTTTCGAGAAGGATCGTTTACATTTTCTGGCAGTAGAGTTGGTAAAAATTCAGTAATTGTCAAGTGCATAACTTGTCTGAATAGCTTTTCCGTGGCTTCTTCTGTGCGTGCTGTTCCAGTTCCAATAAGTGGCATTCTTAGTGTGGAGCCTAATGATGTTTTAGAAAATTGTGTTGAAAAATTGCGAAGTACATTTTTTAATATATCAAAATTTGTTCCTGCAGTCATTGTTGCTACACAACCTAGTATAATGCGATCTGTCTGTGTTTTTAAACCACCAGGCGGGATTTCTCGGACTTCCCCAATTTCCATAACGCCTTCCATGCTACGGCGAACTTCTGGATAATTATGGGGTTGGCTCATTTCAAAAATGCGGCGCATTACAGGGCCATAAGAATGATATGGGCGCGTATTGCAAGAAACAGCTAGGGCACTACAACGTGGCAATGTTTCATCAGTAATATCTGCTTTTACAATAATGATGACAGGATCAGGAAATAATGGCTTTCCTATTGGATCAAAGTAAGGAGATCCAATAGCATGATGCCCTCCTTCTGGGCAATCTGTTAGATCACTAAAAGGGACTAAACAGAAGCGATTATATAAATGTGGCATAGTTTTTTCCTAATTTAATCTAATGAAAGAAATTTGCATTAGTATCTGAACTAAATCGATTATTGTGCTATAGGAGAGGCAAATTGCTTCATAAGTTCAGTGGTTGTCATCGTTGTAAAGGAACCAGTGCGGCCATCTCCTAATGGATTAAACTTGCTCATATATTCAATTGCAGGATTTCGTTTGTCAGGATCAAGAGGAAATGTTCCATCTGTAATGTAAACTACATTAAAAATAGCTGATAGCAATAATAAAACATTACGAAGATTACAAATTTCATCACATACGCCAAATACTATTAAATAAAATCGTCCTTGTCGCCGTAATTCCCACATAAGGGGGTAAATATATGGGCTTCCTGGAGACATGCAAAAATCATCTTTCATAAAAATTAACTCAGTTTTGGGTTCTACCACAGCGTCAATAGGTATGTGTTGATCGAACCATCGAATGTATACTTTTCTTGTTTGCGGCAGATCAATTTCATCAATAGCTTGTTGATCGTCTGTACCAAAACGTCGATTTTTATCTAATAAAGCATGTGGAGGAAATGTTCTAACAAAATCTGGTGTTTGTCCTTCTCGAATAATTTCTAAAGAGTGAAATCGTTTTCCATGAATACTTTCAATAACATGCGCATCTTGGAATTGAATTGCTGGAACTTTATATTCAAAAAGAAAGCGGCGTAGTTCCCCAATGCGTTTTCCTATAGTATCTATTTGATTTTGTACTTCATTAAGTTGCAATCCTTTAGCGTAATTTTGATAAGCTGATATAGAAAGTTTTCCATTTGCATTCATAAAAGTATTAAGACAGTCTATAGCAATACTTGCACAAAATTCAGGTTTTAGTTGTAGCATAGAAATACCCTTACAAAAATTCTATAAAATTGAAAAAAAAATATAGTTTTTTCTTATGGCTTGACATTCCCTTATATTTTAAGATATTATATCTAAAATATGTTTGAAATTCACGAAAGAAAGGTGAAAGATCGTCTTATGGGCCAACCTACTTTAATTCCTAATGAAGAGCATGTTGAAACTTTGGAATTTTTTATTAAAGGACGTGTAGAAGGTCAAAGGTTAGATGCTTATTTAGTAAAGCGTTTTGAAGATTATTCGCGTACATATCTTCAAAAATTGATTAAAGGTGGCAAAGTTTTTGTTAATGGGAAACCTGCAAAAGCAAGTCACAAAATTCGTGTTGGGCAAGAAGTGCGGGTGGAATTGCCCCAATTAGAAGAATTACATCTCAAACCTGAACAAATGCCTCTTACTATAGTTTATGAGGATGAAGATATTGTTGCGATTAACAAACAGGCAAATTTAATTATTCATCCTGCGCGTGGACATCTTCAAGGAACTTTAGTTAATGGACTAATTTTCTATTTTGAGAACCTTTCCGATTATAATGATGCTTATCGTCCCGGGATTGTTCACCGTCTGGATCGAGATACTAGTGGAATCTTGCTAGTAGCAAAAAATAACATTGCACATGCTGGTCTTGCAGCTCAATTTGAAAACCGTGAAATACATAAAGAATATCTTGCCTTAGTTGAAGGAAATATGAAATTAGATAGGAATATTGTAAATTTACCTCTAGCAGTAGATCCGCGTAATCGTGAACGAATGTCTGTTCGTAAGGACGGAAAGATTTCGATTACTGAATATCAAGTGTTAATGAGATATCCAGGATACACATTAGTTCATGTTTTTCCTAAGACAGGACGGACACATCAAATTCGTGTGCATTTAAAGTCTGAAGGACATGTTATCATTGCCGATGATTTATATGGAGCAAATCCTATATTAACAAAAGGAATGGTTTATAACAATGCCAAAATGCCAATTCCTCCTGAAATTGATGGGGAACAAATTTTAATGGAACGTACTGCTTTACATGCTTGGCAAATTCATTTTCATCACCCAACAAAAAAAGAAGATATGACACTTGTTGCCCAGTTGCCTTCTGATTTTGCAAACACATTGAGGTTTTTACAAGCGCGATGGCCAAATCCCAAAGTAGAAAAAATTTGTAATTGCTAAAGATATGTATCAGATTTTTTGAGTGAGAATTTGCCGACAAATTTGCTGAGTGTTAAATATTCATTAAATTAAATATTATCTAATTTAGATAGAAAAGTTGTTTGATAGATATATTAAATTTGGGTTTATTCTAAATGACAATTTTTCTATCAAAAGGATATAAAATGAGAAAAATACAATTAGAATTTAATTATATCTCACAAAAAAAAGATGTTGGATTAGCAAGAGTACGTGGTGAAATAGATGGTAGCAATATTAATGAGTTTGCTGCTTTTTTAAAAAAAATAGGAGAAGTCTCTTGCGCTAAGGTACTTTTTGATTTAAAAGACCTACGGTATATGAATAGCACAGGATTTGGGAATTTAGCAGCCTTTTTTTTAAATGAGAAAGATACAGGAAAGCGGGAAATTTATATATGTAATTTACATCCAAATATTCAAAGAACATACCGGACTTTTGGAATGGATCAAACTTGGCCGACATATCCTACTATAGAAGAGGCGATAGCTGCTCTTCAAAAAAATCGTATTATTCAAAAAAATACGCCTGAACCAAAAAATGTTTCAGAGCCTATATTATTTCCAATTATTCGTAGTTGTACTAATTGTAGAAAACCTAGTAATTTTCCTAAACCTGGCACATATAGATGTACATATTGCAGTACTATTCATCAAATAGATGACCAAGGAAATCTTAAAGTTGTTTCAACTGTTTCTAAAAAAACAGTTGTGCAAGATAAGAAAATTGAAAAATTAGAAGAAGAAAAGGTTATAGAACAACAAAAAAAAATGGAAGAAAAAATTGTAGAACAACATGAAGAAAAGGCTGAGGAAAAAAATTCTGAAAAAATAACTTCAATGTTTCCAGAAGTCCCTTCTGACTCTGTTTCTTCTTCCGAATTAGCCCCGCCCCTTCCATCTACCCCAACACCCGCTCCTTCTATAACACCAACATCAACATCAGATGTAGAAACCATTGATATTACTATTTCTTCTAATCCTAACTATCTTAGACGTATTCGCGATTTTATATTTGCTTTTGCAGATGAAATATTTACTGAACAAGAACGTTATAATATGTCCTCTGCTATTGATGAAGCACTTGCGAATGCAATAGAACATGCTCATCAAAATGATGTTAGCAAGAAAATATTTATAAAGATTGAAGTTAATGAAAAAAAATTCCAAGTTACTATAAAAGATAGTGGTGTTAATACATTTAATAATATTATCCAACGGGATAATGTTTCTCAAGAACAACTAAAAAAGATAGGAAGGGGGATGGGGCTTCTAGTTATTAAACAAACGATGGATGAAGTAAGTTTTAATCCTACAGAAAGCTGGGGAACTGCAATTACAATGATAAAATATGTTAAAGATAAAGATAAGATAGAATAATTTATTCAGGCCAATTAACATTTGAAGAAGAACGTGAATTTGTAAAATTATCCATAAATTTTTTATAGCATTCTGGGCAAACTCCATGGCTGAAAATTGCATCGGTGTGTTCAGAAATATATTGTTCAATCTGATGCCAGTAATTTTTGTCATCTCTGATTTTTTTACAATATGAGCATATTGGAACTAAACCTTGTAAAGTTTTAACTTGGGTCATAGCTTTTTCTAATTCTTTTACACGATTTGCCAGATCTGTTTGCAATTGGACCACACGTTCTCCGACTCTAATTCTAGCCCGCAGTTCTTGAATATCAAATGGTTTACATATATAATCATCCGCACCAGCTTCCAATCCTTTTACAATATCTTGTTGTCTTCCGTGTGCAGTTAATAGAATGATATGAATTGCTGCGTTCTTTTTTAATGTTCGTATACGTGTAGAAATTTCTAATCCATCTAAATCTGGAAGCATCCAATCTAGGATGATAATTAAGGGATTTTCTTCAAATTCAATTTTTTGCCAAGTTTCTAGTCCATTTTGCGTACATACAATTTCATAGCCCCACCGCGTTAACACAGTTTGCAATAGATAACAAGAGACTGGGTCATCTTCAGCAACCAAAATTTTCATAGGAAATTAGCGGTGGACACCTAGCTCTTTTAGGCTAAAACCGCTCCTCCAATTTCAAAGCAAGATTTAATCTTATCTCGCTAGTTTATAAAAATCTAGAATTATCTTAGCAATTTCATTTAAAAATATTCAGAGATATTTCTATTATTTATTTGAGTTGTGGGGTATATTTTGCTTTTTTTCTTCATTTGGATCTGGAGTTAATAAAAACCATACACCACCAATAATTCCAATAACAAAAGGGATTGGAACTAAAATATAGAGACGATTTACTAAACCAACTACTGAGAACCCTATTCCAATCCAAAAAAATAAAAGACTCCAAAATTGTGGAATTTTAGCACGTGCTGTTTCTAAAAAGATTAGTCCAATTATGGTTACTGTACATAGGGCTATTGGAATTTTATTTAAAAATCCTGTTGCAAATACAATGAGTAAAATTCCTAAAATAAAGCAGAACATTTCCCAAATTAACGAAGGTTTTTTCTTGTATATTTCTAAGATCTTATGAATATCATTTTTTATATTTTCCATATTTCTACAGCGTTTTTCTGTAGGAGCTAGCATTTTTGATACTAGAATATCTAATTCTTTTGAACAGTCTGGAATAAAATTACTAGGAACTTCTAATCCACTTGGAAGATTTCCAGTGATAAGACGATATAATATTACACCTAAAGAATAAATATCCGTTTTAGAATTTATTTTTCCTTGTTTTTGCTCTGGAGACATATAATCCCAAGTTCCGACTGCTTTTATATCAGCCCCTTTTAAACATCCACTAAATTCTAGAGAATCTTTATTTCGTAAATAATATGTCCCTAATCCAAAATCTGTTAATTTAACACCTTCTTTACAAAGAAAAATATTTGATGGTTTTATATCTCCATGGTATATATGTTGTTCATGTGCAAATTGTAAAATATCAGCAATTTGCCAACAAATTTCTAAAGCCTGTGGCCAAGGAATTTTATTATTTTTCTGTAAAAGTTGTTCCAATGTGATACCTTCTATATATTCCATTCTTAAATGTGGGTCTTGGCTAGAAGTATCCATGTCTGTTACTCTTACAATTCCTGGATGATTCAATTCGTGCATGACAACGCCTTCATCTCTTAAAATCTCTAGAGATTTTTTATCATGAACAAATTTGAGAACTTCTTTTTTTCCAGGCAATTCTATATGTTCTGCCATCCAAACTTCACCGAATCCTCCATTACCAAGATGAGAAGATAATTTAAAATTATGAACTACTTGGCCTGGTTGATGTTTAAGGCTAGTTTCCATACAAAACCTTTCTGAAAATTTAGATGAACTAGTTAATTGTATTAAAACTGGAAATATTTTAACGCATTTAAGGTAAAAAGGCAATATTTTTTCAAATGAAAATATTTCTTCCATGCTAAACATGGAAGAAATTTGTTCATATATTTATTTTTTTGAAAGAATATCTTATGAATTCTAAAATGTTACTCCTACATCCCGTATACAAAAATTTTGATGAGTATATTAAAAATTGTTCAGAGCCGTTGCTTATAGGTAGTTCATGTCAAAATCCAGAAATTATAGACTTAGCAAATAGAATTGCATTCTGGGAAAATAAAGAGAAAGCCGTTGTAGTTTCTAGTGGCCATCTTGCTCTTTGGGCAGCAATTATATCTCATGTTCATAATGGAGAGCATTTAATTGCACACCATCGGCTATCTGCTCAAAGCGAATTATTATTAGAATATCTTCCGGAATTAGGTATACGAATAGATCGTCTAGATTGTCATAATATAAATAATCTTCATGCTGCATTTCGTCCTAAGACAAAATTAGTTTGGGTAGAATATCCCAGTCGTCCATTTTTAGATGTTGTTGATATATCTTCTTGTATGTCTGTATGTTGTAGTCATGATGTTCTTTTTTTGGTAGATGCAAGTCTTGCTCCAAATCTTGGAGAAAATCGTAATTTATCGGCTGATATAGTGGTTTGTAAAGGAAATTATTTGAGCGGTCAAGGAGATATGATTGGGTATTTATCTGGTCAAGAGGCATATATCTCTCGTATAGAAAATGTATTAAGTATACTAGGAGTATATCCAAAAAATTGGGATATTACAAATTTTATTCAAACAATTGAAACAATTCGGTTACGTTTGGGACAACAAAGTAATACTGCTTTACAAGTAGCCAAGTTCCTACAACATCATCGACAAATAGAAAATGTTTTTTATTTAGGATTATCTAGTCATCCTGATTATAGTTTAGTAAAAAAAGAATGGAAAAATTTTGGTTCAGTTATTGTTTTTAGAATTGCCAGCGATAAAAATCAAGTTGAAAATTTTTGTAATTCTTTTGAAAAATGCTGTTTAAGTACTGAATGGGGAGCTCCATTTACAACTATTGAACCTCTATCGGCGATGAGTTATTTGCCTTTAAATTCAGCTTTAAAAAATCAATGGAATCTTGGAAATGTCTTTCAAATTTCAATTGGATTAGATTCGGCAGAAATAATTATTCAAGATTTGGAAAAAGCATTAGCAAAAATTGCTATATAAAAATTGGAGAAAAAAAAACAGAATATTTTGCAATATTCTGTTAAGTTGGCTAATATAAATTTGCTAAGGTTGATGTAATGGAGGCCTTGCTTTTAAATTGTATTTGTTGCAGAACTTCATAAACATCTGTCATATTTTGATAGCGATCTTCTGGTTTTTTTTGGATACACTTTAAAACTAAATTAGCCATAGTCTCTGAGATATTTGGATCGATAGCACGAGGATTTTTGGGAAACATAAGTTGGCTAGAAACCATCATTAAAGTTTCCCTTAAATTACTTCCCATAAAGGGTAGTTGTCGAGTAAGAAGATGGTAAAGAGTCACTCCAAAGCTGTAAATATCGCTTCGATAATCAATATTTTGGGCTTCAGTGATTTGTTCAGGAGACATATATACTGGAGTCCCTCGGATGCGGGAACCTGGATGGGGATTTGTATGCATAGAGCGTACCATGGCCAATCCCATATCACAAATTTTAGCCACTCCGCCTTTATCAATCATAATATTTGCAGGTTTTATGTCGCGATGAATAATATTGTTTTTATGAGCATGTTCAATCGCTTGGGCGACAGGAAGAGCAATAGCAAGAACTTCTATTTCACTAAAGCGTTTTCTTTTTAAAATATTATCAGAACTTTCTCCATCTACATATTCCATAACATAATAATAGTATTTTTGAATATGATTAGCATAAAAAATGTTAATAATATTAGAATGTCGTAATTTAGCTGTAATTTTAATCTCAGAGAGAAATCTTTTTTGATCGCGCTCTTGTAAAATTTTTAGAACTTTTATGGCACATAAAATATCCAAATTATTATCGCGAGCTAAATAAACTCTTCCACTTCCGCCTTCACCAATTTTTTTTAATAAAGTATATACATCAGAAAGAACAACTCCATCTGGTGGAACATCTGCATTTTGATCTAAAAATACAACACTTTCAGGGTTAAATTTTATGTCTTCTGTTCTAAATTCAAGGAATTTTCCACCATCATCTGGATGATCTAAACTAATAGTGGGCATATCTTTAGTAGAAAAACCTGCGTCTCCAACTCGTCCAAAAGCAGTTGTGATAAGTTGGACAAGGCGATGAAAATTACTTTGATATTTTTCTGCAATTTTTACATAATCGGGGTTTGTAAGACTGGCCAATATTCTTGAAAAATTTTCTGTTTTTTCTTGAAGCATCATTTTGCTTGTTTGTGATATTGTGCGACTGCTCATATAATATTCTCCTTGATTTCTGAGCAAAATAATCGCTGGCTTCGATTTACTAAATAGGCAATACTAAGTGGGATATCTTCTTTTTTATGAGTAATATTTTCTTCTGAAAATTGGAATAAAAGAGAATAACTACCTGATTTTGGCCAATTTTTTATAATATAGTGAAAAGTAGCTTCGCCCAAATGGACATCTTCTTTAGTTTCTAACAGTGGTGGTGTATTAAGCCTGATTCGTTCAATCAGTTGTTTTTTACTTAATTTTCCTAAAACTTGAGTAAGGCCAGATAAATATTGGTTACGTTGTTGGATCATTTCTGCTAATCTTGCAATAAGATCTTCAGGTGTTTCTTTTTCTAATTCTTGCTCTCTCAATTCTTGTAGAGAATTACTAAATTCTGCTAAATTTTGTCCTTGATTTGGAATATAAAGAGATAATATTTCTCCATGATAATATAAAATTGTTAACGGATTTTCACTAAGCAATTTTCCCTTACCAGTAGCTTTTTCATCCGCAAGATAACGTTGAATATGAAGGAATTTATTCCGAGTAACCATTGTCTGCATAGAATACGCAAGACCAGATTCATCAATTTTTATATCTTTTGGTATAGGTGGTGCTGAACTTTTTGTTCCTACTGTAATTTTCTTATCAGTTAGTTCAGAAGAAAGCTTTTCTACTAAATTTTTTTCCATAGAACCTATTTTTGCTACTAATAATTCTAACACATTTATATTTTCCTGAGCAATCATAGATTGCATGTTTAAAAACGCTTTTAAGCCGCCTTCCATGTGAGCAATTTTTTCTTCAAGTTCTTGAATTTTGGCCTGAGTTTCATCGATTTTTGCTCGCAAAAGAGGAATTAAAGAAAAGCGTTCTGCACAAGTCATTTGAATTTCTTCAAGTTGTTTGACTTTGGTAGAAAAATTAAATAGGTCCATTCTTAATCCTCAAAGAGAGAAAACCCTCTGGAAAAATTTTAACGAATAATTGACAATCTAGTTTAAAAAATGTAAAATTGTTTTTATAGAAAAATAATATTTTTATTCTTTTTTAAGTTGTTATCACTTTTTTTGGTATAACACTATGGGTGCGACCAGTTGGCTATAACCAAATAATTTAAAAGTTGTTATTAAAAAATTTTTATTTCTTCTTTTTTTAGTAACTTAAGATATTTGGGAAAGGCTTATTTTAAACGAATTTTTAACGGAAAATACTTTATTGCTCTTTGATTAAGAACAATCAAAGTCCGTAACAAATATTTTCCCATAGTTTAAAAGAACTTCAAGGCTCATCTTATGAAATGAGGTATTCAAGCCATACCAAAGCATAAGCCAAATAACTCCCTACAAGCATTAATAGTTACGACCTAATTAGTGTTTGAGAGCTAGGGTATAGTCGGCAGAAGAACAATTCTTGAAAATTGTAACATAAAAAAAAAATTTTGCAATTACTTTAACAAAAAATATTTTCATAAGAATTTTCGTGCCGGGGGCTAAAAAATGGCTATAGTGAGGATCAAATATGGGACAAACCGCTGATAGAAGCGTTTATCTATTATAGCATCTTTATAGAAAATGTTGTAACATTAGGTTGACTATAAAAGGTATCAGGTAAAGTAATGTTCTATGGTCATAAAATACCTGGCTAAGGCAGATTAGCCTGCGATACCAAACGCCAAAGCGGCACTTAAAGCCATACATGGACAGCTAGGCCTTGAGGAACTGGGAAATCTGAACACGGTGAGTTATGTCGTATAGCAAGGATCCGGTTCATGGCAACATGATTTAGTTCAGGGAAAGCAAAGTCATGGTACCGTAGAATCTAGTGAAAGCTAGAGGAGGGACGGACTTTAGTCGGTTAAAGAAACCGATGGAACGCCGTATGATGGGAAACTATCTTGTACGGTGTGGGGTGGGGCGAAAGAGATAACTCTGACCTATCACCATATTACAAAAAAACCGCTGTTATTATTTCAAAAAATCTTGCATCTAAAGATATGATCGCAGAATTATGGAGTGGCGATCATCGTTTGGGAGAAATTTATTTAGATGGGGATGTTCCTAAATTAAGAATTTTTCCTCCTATAAAAAATTCTTGGCATTTTGAATTGGATGATTTTATAGATTTTTTGCGTCAGGCTAGACAAGAATTGATGCAAAAAGTGTTAAATTCTTCAGAAACGAATATTTAAACTTTGAACTTGACAATTTTTTTAAGAATCTTAAAATAACAAAAGACTGCGTAAGCTAATTAAGAAAAAAATCATAATGGGCATCCTATAAAGTAATGAAAATTACAATACAAAAGAAACATTTTTATTAAGAAGTAACAGTCTAAAAACTTAACTTAGCAATTTTTGTAAACTAAGGAAAAATTGCAATTAAAGTTGCAAATTTTCCTATTTATTGGGAATTATCTATGGCAATTTCCACAAAACTAAGCAAATTAGTTGATAATTTAATTGCTTTGCGTGTTGTTACTAAACAACAAATTGATATAGCATTAGCAGAGCAAAAACAGACACAAGAATCTTTAGGAAAAATTTTAGTCAATCGTGGGTTTATTAACCAAGAAACATTAACTAGTCTTCTTTGTTTGGATTTGGATATTGAACATTTACCTTCTTTGGAAGGTATTGAAATAGCTCCAGAAGTTATTAAATTATTCCCTCCTGAATTTGTAATGAAATACAAATGTATTCCTTTATATATTCAAGAAGGGGAATTAACTGTTGGTCTTTCCAACCCTTATGATATTGTGGCTATGGATGCAATCAACGAACAGATTGCAAATACAGATGAATCTTTAATGGTTAAATTTGTATCCGTTGCAGAAGAAGAAGTTAATAAAGCTATTGAAAGCCATTATCTTGACAAATCAAAAAAGGAAGCCCTAGATGATAGCATACAAGACACCATCAAAAGTTGCTTACGAGAACTTGAAGGTGTTTCGGATGCCGATGCAACAAGCTTACCTGTCCAAACTTTAGTTGAGCAGATTATTCTTCTAGGAAATGCTTGGAAGGCAAGTGATCTTCATATCAATCCATTAGGAACACATGTTCAAGTCCGTTATCGTGTGGATGGTATTTTAGTCGCTGGCCCGGCTATTCCTCAAGAGCTTCAAAATAGCGTTATTTCACGTTTTAAAATCATGGCAAATTTAAATATTTCTGAACGTCGGTTGCCACAGGATGGTAAGATTTCTTTTAAGAAAGATAAAGTTGAACTTGATTTGCGTGTATCAACCATGCCTATTACACATGGTGAAAATATTGTTATTCGCGTTCTTGAAAAGAATCGTCTTTTTAGTCTTCGTTCTATTGGATTTGGCCGTGAAATGCTAAAAAATGTAGAAGAATGCACGAGCAAATCTTTTGGTCTATTTCTTGTTACAGGACCGACAGGTTCTGGTAAATCAACTACTTTGTATTCATGCTTAAAAAGCATGAACGCTTTGGAAAAAAATATAGTTACATTAGAAGACCCTGTAGAATATCAATTACCATTTATTCGTCAATCACAAGTAAACCATACTATTGGCTATACTTTTGCTATGGGGCTTCGTGCCTTCTTACGACATGATCCTAATGTTATTTTAGTTGGTGAAATTCGCGATACAGAAACTGCGGAAATGGCCGTTCACTCTGCTCAAACAGGCCATTTAGTGCTGAGTACATTGCATACGAATACAGCAGTTGGAGCAATTCCTCGTTTGGTTTATATGGGCGTTGACTTATATATGTTAAGCTCAGTTATCAATGGTGTTCTGGCACAACGTTTAGCGCGTTCTTTGTGTCCTTTCTGTAAAGAATCTTATATGTCAGCTCCTCATGAAAATGAATGGCTTGGATTACCACCAGATCAGCCAGTGAAACTTTGGCGGAATGTAGGATGCAAAAAATGTAAGAACAGTGGATATAAAGGCCGTCGTGGTATCTATGAACTCTTCGTACCAGATGATGATTTGCGCGTAATGATTATCAATAAAGTTGATGAGATTGAATTAAAACGTGTTGCCGTAGAAAAAGGACAAATATTTTTTAAAGAAGATGCTCGTAGTAAAGTTTTAGAAGGAATGACTACTGTTTTGGAAGCTATTCGTGTTCTTCCTGAACACTAACTAAAATATTTAAGGAAAAATCTGCGATATCCTTTTTTTGAGCGTAGATTTTTCCTATATCTTTATTTAATGCGGGCTTCATTCCTCTTAGAAAGGAAAAGAGAATGGCAAAGATTATGTATTCGTATCGTGCTCGTGATATACAAGGAAAAGAAACCTCTGGCAATATGGAAGCCGAAAGTGTAAGCGATCTAATCAACAAATTAAAAGCAAAGAACTTAATTTTAATTAAGCAATCTACTGGAAAAATGGATAAAAAAGAAGATATTGTTGGCTCTGTTGGAATGAAAGATGTTCTTCCCTTTAGCCATCATCTTCGTACTATGTATAGTGCTGGCGTACCAATTTTATCTGGATTGGAAGATTTAAAACACGAAACTGCAAATCCATACTTTGCTAAAGTTTTGGATAATATATGCACATCTTTAAAAAATGGAACATCATTATCTGATTCTATGGCAATGTATCCGCATGTTTTTCCTAAAATTTATGTGGCCATGACAAAAGTTGGAGAAGCTACAGGTAATTTGGATATTGCTTTAGACAGTTTAATTAACTATTTGGAACGTCGCGAAGAAACAAAAGGCCGTATTGTTAGTGCAATGATTTATCCTGTTGCACTATCTGTGGCTGTAACTGGCTTAATTTTGCTGTTGCTATTATTCTTACTTCCTCGTATTACAAAACTTTATACTGATACTGGTATCGATCTTCCAGGACCAACTAAATTTTTAATGGCGGTAAGTGCTTTTTTATGGGGCAATCTTTTATGGCTATTTTTATTAGCCATTGGCGTTGGATTTTTCATTTACATTTGCCGTACCAATCCACAACTTAAACTAAAAACCGATGAGTTGATGCTTCGATTGCCATTCTTTGGTGATCTTATGACAAAAGATGCGGCATCAGCATTCTGTAATACACTGGCGTCTCTGCAACGTTCCGGTGTTGCTATTAACGATTCTTTAAAATTTTGTGAGGATGTGGTTGGAAACACATATATAAAAAAGAAAATTACAGAACTAAGCCGTGCAATTCAAGAAGGCGAAAGATTTCCTGTTGCTATTAAAGCAACGGGTGTATTCCCATCTCTAGTTATTACGATGGTAAAGGTTGGAGATGAATCTGGTAAGTTGGATGAGAGTTTAAGAAAAGTTTGCGAATTTTATGACAAAGAAATTCCTCTTGCTGTTAAACGTTTTATGCAAATTATGGAAAACATGATTATTTTTGGCGCAGGCGGGGCAGTTTTGTTTATTATTTTGGCAACCTTGATGCCGATTTATAAACTTATTGAAATTATTCGCAAATAGGCTGAAATCAGTTTTCTTACTCTTTCAAATAAGAGTGAGAAAACTTTTATAAAAAAAAGATTGTTTTCAAAAGAATTGTTCTGGAATCTTATTTTTTTGTGGAAATTTGTAGGGAGGATTTTTTATGAAAAATTCACAAGTTGGTATGACTCTTGTTGAATTGATCGTAGTTATTGGAGTTATTACTCTAGTATCGGGCGTTTTGATTGATCAAACCGCAGCTACACTAGAAGCAGAACGAACTGTAGCTACTCAAGAAAGCTTAAATAATCTTAGTATTGCTATTCGTGATTTTTACAAAGATATTGGCTATATGCCCACACAATTAGCCCATTTGACTGTTACTACAATGCCGGGTGGCTATGGTGCTGCTCGTAATGGATTCCCTGGCTTTCGTGGGCCATATATTACGAGAAAATTCAACAGTACAGTTGCCGAAGATAATGAAGTTTTATATGACAAATGGCGACGACTGTATGTTTATTCTGTTTCAGGTTTAACTTGTACAATTCGTAGTACTGGGGCAGATCGGGTTTCTGGCAATGCTGATGATGTTGTTAGAAATGTTATAGTACAAGATGTCGAAAATAAAGCTATTGATACTTTACGTGCGAGTACTCGTGATGAAATGGCTGTTATCAATGCAGCAATTGCGAAATTTTATCAAAGATTTCCTCCACCAGCATCACCAGCAGCTATTCCAGTGAACCAAAATTTATGTAATTATATAAATAATTGGGCAAATGCAATGCAACAAATAGTAAACGCTGGGCTATTACCAAATAATGCAGAATATCTCAATGATCAATTTGGTACTCGCTATAATTTTGATGGTGGTAAAGTAACGAGCTCAAATGTTCCATAATGGAAAAGGAGCCTGGTTATGAAAAAAAATTTGTACTCAAATATAGGTATGGGATTTATGGGGTTGCTATTTTTAGTAACAATTTTGACAATTATTGCAACTGCTATGATTCCTAATGGATTACCTAATATAGATAATGAACGCCGGCGCAGTGTAAATGAGACATTTAATCTTATGAATACTGCTATGGAAAATTTTTATCGTGATATGGGGAGATTGCCTGCAAATCTTTCTGATCTTTATAATGCTCCAGGGTATAGTCCTGCTTTTGGATATGTAGGATATCGCGGACCATATATTAGGCAAAAATATGTAGGCGGAATAGCAAGCGATAATGAAATACTTTTTGACCGCTGGCGACAAGCCTATAATTACCCTTCGCCTGGTGCAGGTGCAACCCAATGTACAATTCGTAGCAGTGGGCCAGATCGTATTTTAAATAATGCTGATGATATTGCTATCACTGTTAATGTAACTGAATTTGCTAACAACGTTACAGATCAAAGAAGAGCTGCTACAATTCAAGAGATGGCGGTTATCAATGCAGTAATTGTAAAATATAAACGCCGCTATCCACCTGCTTCTTTTCCTTCTCTCACTGTCCACCCTTATAAAAATATTGCAAATGCTGTTTATATTAACAATTGGAATGCTGTGCTAGTTTTGCTCCAAGGAAATACATCTCCCATACCGTTACTTCCACCATTACCTGCAACTCCAGTACCTCCAGCTTTTTCATATCGTCCTAATGAAAATTTTCTTCCTCCTGGTAATGAGTATTTAACGGATCAATTTGGATCTTTTTATAACTTTGTTAATATTGGGGGTGTTCATCAAGTAACATCTCCTAATGTACCATAAGTTTTTTATTTAAATAAAGATAAGCAGGTTGCTATTTTCTAAATAGAATTTTTTCTAAAAATTCGCTTGCAATTGTAACTAAATTTGATAAAAAGGAATTACTCAGTTGTATATTATAAAAATTAAGTTTTTTGGGAAAAAAGAGATATGGAAAGGTTAATTTCGTTCGTAATTATAGTTTGTTTTATCACCCTAAGTGGTTGTTGGGTAAAAGTTTCTGAAGAAACAGAAGGCTTTAGCTCAAAAGAAGAACAACAAGTAATTCCAGAACATCTTCAATGCTTTCAGCAATTTAAAAATGCTTGCGAAAACAGTCAATGGCAACTTGCTTATTCGATGCTTTCTACTCCTTGGAGAGAGCGCAAAACTTTTGAACAGTTTCAACAAAATATGGAAACTGTTGGAAAAGGGCATCTTATTGGAGCTCGCATTGTTACTGTAGTTCAAACTTATAATAACGGTGAAGAAATATGGGCGTTAACAACAATTAACCCCGAAAAAAACCGTACTATGTTTATGTTAATTAAAGAAAAAGACGGTTGGAAAGTTAATGGTGTAAAAAATTTACCATAATTTGGTGAATAACCCATACTTTTATCGATTTTTAACCTCCAGCTTTTTATTATGGAGTTTTCTTAACTTCATAATTTATATTTTTTTGAACTTTATGTTGTTTGAATTGGAGGAGCGGTTTTATCCGCTAATTTTATCATGAATCAACCTTATATATTAGCAATAGTTTTTTTAGTTATTTTTTCTGCAGCTTTAATGGGCTATCTTTTTACGTTTAATACACAAGTATCCATAGATGAATATAGTTATAGCTCTGCAGGTTCTAGCCTACTTGATACTCCAAAACCTTCTTTGTGGACGCAGGTTAAAGATGAGGCGGAAAAACAAAGCCTTAAATGGACAGACATGAAATCTACCACATTAAATGATCCTAAATTGGTAAAAAATTTAGTTATGTGTATGTCCACTATGGCAGTAACTTCAAATAATACAGCTTCTTCCCCGACTCAAATGCCATTTGAATTGACAGAGCTTATGGATATGACATATATTTTAGGAATAGAATTAGAAAATAAAGTCTTGCAAACAAACAAATTATTTTATTTTCCTCCCCCACCAGAACTTCCTTATAAATTAACTGCTATCGCAAAAAATAGAAGATCTGCTACTATTGATGGAAGAATGTATGTTCCCAAGCAGAAACTTGGTGAAAGTGGTTATACTATTATAGAAATACAAGCAGATAAAGTTATTTTGCAAGATGAAAAAGGTAAAAAAGTTGCTCTTAAGATTACTCCTAAAAAATAATTTTTATTAAAAATCTCTTGACAAAGAAATTATAAAGATTGTAAAATTGATAAAGATTGAATTTTGTTTCTAATTCAGCATTATTGTTAGCAATTCTATTGTTAGCAGAAAGGTCAAAAAATGAGATTTTGGACACTTCTTCTAGTTTTGTTTCTTCTAGTTGGTTTTGTATTTGCGCAAGAACCAGAAGTATCTTCAGAAGAACCAGAACCAATCAATCAACCTAGCATTCGCATGGATGATGCTCTTCGTTTATTAGCTCGTGAAGCCAAAATTAACTTAGTTCTTCCTTTTGAACTTGACAAGAAAATTAGTATTACAAATGAACGTCGTGTAGACGCTCTTAAACTTTTACAAATCGTTTGCTCTTCTCATGGTTACCAATTAGTAAAAGATGGCGATATTTACACTGTTTTAGAAATGAAGAAAAAAGAAACTGAAGGAGGCCAACCTTCACAACCTACTTCTCCTGGAATGGAAATGCCTACTACTACAGGAGTTGTTACTCAACAAGAAGGTGTAAGTACTGCTAATTTCCAATTACTTCGTACTCGTGTAGAACAAGTCGAATCTAAAGTTCGTTCCATGCTTTCTATTGGTGCCATTTTTGACATGAATAGAGACTCAAATGCTTTCTACGTAGAAGATAAGCCAGAAAATGTTACAAAAGTCAAAAACTATGTTGACTTTTTGAACATGGATCCTGCTGCTGCTTTTGAAGCTCGCGTGGAACAACGTACTTTTAAGATCAATCGTATTCCTGCAGAAAATGTTTCTGATATGCTCAGTAAATTAGTTACTGAAAAAGGCAAATTTGTTTTCGATAAAGCCAGTATGACTCTTACTGTTGTTGAAAGCAGAGAAGTTTTGGATACAATTGATCAATTCATCAAAACTGCTGATCAAGTCGAACCACAATTATATATTCGTTGCCATTTTGTTGAAGTTAATTTAACTGCTGGCACTAAATTAGCCACTGAATTTCAACAAGAGAGTGGTATTCATTTTGCTGATGATGTTGATGGCGGTCCAGCTGGATTTAATTTGATGCCTACTGATATCAACGATTTAAGCAAAACAGATAATGCTGTATTTAATATTTTTTCTTCCAAGAATAATATTACTGCCAGTATGGCTGCTATAGCTAATCGTGATAACTATCGCCTACTTTCCAGCCCAAATTTGCTCTGCTACAACAAACAAAAATCCTCAATCAATATCACAACTGAAATTCCTTACAAACAATCTACTACTACTACTGATTCTGGTACAGCCAGTACTTCTACTGTAGAATTCAAAGAAGTTGGAATTACAATGGAAGTTACTCCTGAAATCTACAGCGATGGCTCTGTTAAATTGAATTTAAAACCAGAAGTCAGCGAAGATAAAGGCAGATATGAAGGAACTCCAGTTATTCGTAAAAAAACCATCGAATCTAATGTATTAGTAAAAGATGGCCAAGTAGTTGTTATTGGTGGTTTACTAGAAGATCAAGTAAAGAAGAGCCGTTACAAAGTTCCATTGTTGGGCGATATTCCTCTTCTTGGACTTCTTTTCAGCCGTGAACAACAAGACATGGTCAAAACTGAACTCGTAATCTTCCTTCATGTTACTTTGATGAACGATACTTCTGTCAAAAACATGGCAGACAAGAAATGGCGAGAACAAGAAGAAAAATTCCAAAAATTTGACACCGAATACGAATTCTATCCTCATCTCAAAGAAAGACTTGATATGCAGAAGCTAAATCCTCGTTATGATCAAGATACCAAAGCATCTGCTACCAAAGCTAAAGTTGCGGATAATTTTGAATTCGCCCCTCATAAGTAAATTAGACTAATCTAAATTAGCAAATACGAAAGTCCTCAAGGCTTTCGTATTTTAGTTTAAAACTTAAAAAACCTTAAAAAAAGGAAGAAAAAATATTTTAGCCATTCTTCTTTTATCAAGAAAAAATCTAACTAAAATATTTTTTTATAAAAAAAATGGTATCTATTGAATCATTGTTTAAGCAAGTTGCTGAGACTAAAGCATCAGATTTACTTATTGTTGCAAACGCACCCCCATATATTCGTGTCAATGGTGAGCTACAACCGGCCTGTGAAGAAGTTTTGACATCTGATCAAACGCAAAGAATGATTTACGATCTTTTAACAGATGAACAGAAAAAACATTTTGAAGAAGAAAAATCTGTAGATATTGGTTTTTGCTATTGGTCAGAAATAGATAATTGGATTTATCGTTTTCGTATCAATGTATTTCAACAGCAAAGTGCAGTAAGCGCAGCTTTTCGCGCAATTCCTAATAATGTTCCAGATTTTGATGATTTGCACCTTCCACAAATTCTAAAAGATATAGGCCAGCAAGCCCAGGGTTTGGTAGTTGTTACAGGACCTACAGGACATGGGAAAAGTACAACTTTAGCTTCTTTGATTAACCTTATCAACGAGACTAAAGCCACACATATTATTACTATCGAAGACCCTATCGAGTATATGCATCAACATAAGAGAAGTCTTGTAGAACAACGTGAAGTTGGGCGTGATACGCCTAGTTTTTATGCAGCCCTTCGATATGTTTTGCGGCAAGATCCCGATGTTATTATGGTCGGAGAAATGCGCGATAGAGAAACTATATCTTGTGCTCTTACTGCTGCGGAAACAGGCCATTTAGTTATGGCTACCTTACATACGAATGATTCTGTCCAAACAATTGACCGTTTAATTGACGCGTATCCACCAGAACAGCAACATCAAATTCGTTTACAGATCGCACTATGTCTTACTGCTGTTATGGCTCAACGTCTTTTACCAAGGGCTGACGGCATGGGACGTATTGTAGCTTGTGAAATTTTAATCAATAATGTAGCTGTCGCTAATCTTATTCGTGATGGGAAAACCCATCAAATTTATAATGTTCTTGAAACTCGTACGCAAGAAGGCATGGTTAGCATGGATCAGGCTTTGGAAACTCTCTATCGTGGAGGGTTAGTTACACGAGAACATGCAATGGCTTATATGAAAAAACCTGAAAAATTGATGCGTTAAAAATAAGTTAATTTTATACGAACTTTTTTATTTTTTGTTAAAAAACTTTTTTGTTATAATAAACTATAGAAATGATACTGGCCAATCAAATTTTTGATGGAAAAATTTGATAAAGAACTTACTTTTTTGAAAAAAAGTGAGTTCTTTTGCCAGTTTATATTTATTTTTTATGGATATTTGGAGTCAATTATGGTTCGACATCTGGTAACACTTGCTGATTGGAATCGCACAGATATTTTAGCAGTTATTGAAAAAGCAAAAGATCTCAAAGCAAATCCTCAAAAATATGCAAATTCTTTGCTTCAAAAAACTCTTGTAATGATTTTTGAAAAACCTAGCCTTCGTACTCATTTATCTTTTGAGATTGGAATGACCCAATTAGGTGGTCATGCGATTTATTACAATACAGGAACTTCTCCATTAGGAAAAGGTAAAGAAACTATTGGTGATACTATTCGCGTTATTTCTCGCTATGCAGATGTTTTGATGGCGCGATTATTTTCTCATCAAACAATGTTAGCAATGGCTAAATATGCAACAATTCCTGTCATTAACGGTTTGACAAATTTTAGCCATCCTTGCCAAATTTTGGGAGATTTGCTTACTGTTTCAGAGAAAAAAGGCGAGCTTTCTGGTTTAAAATTAGCCTATTGTGGTGATTCAAATAATAACGTTACTCATTCTTTGATGTATGGTTGTGCCCAAGTTGGCATGAATATTGCTATAGCTTGTCCAGAGGATGAAGCTTATTGTCCAAATCATGGTGTTTTCAACCATGCAACCGCGATTGCTAAAAGCCAAGGAAGTACCCTTACTATAACTCATAATCCTATTGAAGCTGTAAAAAATGCAGATGTTATCTATACAGATACTTGGATGAGTTATCAAATTCCACCCGAAGAAGAAAAGAAACGTGTGGATTTATTAAGACCTTTCCAAGTAAATTCTGCTTTGTGGAAACATGCTAAACCAGATGCAATTTTTATGCACTGCCTGCCAGCTACACGTGGCAATGAACAAACCGCTGAAATTATTGATGGCCCACAGAGTGTAATTTTTGACGAAGCAGAAAATCGTCTTCACATTCAAAAATCAATTATTTTAACTTTGCTTGGCAAATAATAAAAAATTAAATAAAAAAATCCAGGAGCTTTATCCTGGATTTTTTATTTGCAGCATATACAAATATGTCTTTTAGCGTTATAAAATGCTGTAATATGTCAAAAATTTAACTTTTGGTTGCTGGTTGAAATAAGACATTTAAAACTATCCTATGTTCCAATGTTTTGATAGAAACTTTATCTAAAATTTTTTTCCTATTAAAAACATTTTTGGGAGAATTCTTTTTATGCAACGTGTATTTTTTATATTGTGGATCATTGCCTCTCTTTGCGTAATTGCACAACCTGTCAACCAAAATATTTTATTGATGGTAGATCCTTCTACAGTAACAAATTTTTCTCAAGAAATTAACACTCGAGATGCTAGTTTTATTATTGAACCTTTATTGAATAGTACTTCAAGAGAAGTTCCAAATAACTGGTTTATTGCTCGTCCTACCACTCGTACAAATGTAAATACTTGGGATTTAGCATATCAATTGCTCGAATCTCATCCAGAAATAATATATGCTGAACCAGATGCAGCAGAGATTTTTTGCCCAGAAGAAGAAAATGCGCGAGGTGGCAGCGGTGGAGATGAATGTAAAGAAACTGAATATACAGATGATTGGGATCATCCTAAAACGCGTGTATTCCAATGGCATTTAGAAGATTCTTGGTCACAATTAAAATCTGCACGGCAATCAGATAAAGATCGCAAAATAAGAATTGCTCATTTTGATACTGGCTATGATCCTGGCCATATTACTACACCAAAATATATTTGCACAAATCTACAAAAAAACTTTGTAGAAGGTGAAAATCCAGATTCTGCTATTGATCCAGGAATAGACGGGATTATGAATCAACCAGGACATGGGACAGCAACCGTTGCTCTATTGGCAGGAAATCGTATTCAACGTACCCAAGATAATTTTAATGACTATATGGGAGCTGCACCATATTGTGAAATCGTCCCTGTTCGTATTTCCAGTACAGTTATTTTATTTCAATCTAGTAGTTTCGTTAAAGCATTGTATTATATTATGTCTCCAGAAGTTCATTGTGATGTGCTTTCGATGTCTATGGGTGGCGTTGCATCAAAATTCTGGGCAGAAGCAGTTAATGCTGCCTATGAAAAAGGTATTGTTCTTGTAACTGCTGCCGGAAATAATATTGGCAAAAAACCTACTACAGAGGTTGTTTATCCAGCATGTTTTAACCGCGTTATTGCAGTTTGCGGTGTTACTTATAATAATAAACCATATTTCAAGTATGGATTCTTTACCCTAAAAATGCAAGGAAATTATGGACCTCCAGAAGTCATGGGTTCTGCAATTGCTTCCTATACTCCTAATGTTCCTTGGGCTTCACGAGGGTGCGTAGATAAAATTGATTATGATGGTGCTGGTACTTCTGCCGCTACTCCACAAGTTGCGGGTGCCGCAGCATTATGGCTACAAAAATATCAAGACTATGTATACGATCATCCTTGGCAGCGTGTTAATGCTGTACGTCGGGCATTATTTTCCTCTGCAGAAAAAGGCTATGCAGATTCAGAAAAATATTATGGAAATGGTGTTCTAAAAGCAAAACGCGCATTAGATATTCCTCCATTTAAAGATTCTCAACCTGTTCCTAAAGACGATGCAAGTTTTGCTGCTTTTAAACTTTTATTTGGTTTTCGTAGTGATGCCAGCAACGCTAAACAAGATATGATGGAAGTAGAAATGTTGCGATTACGTCATAATAACTCTACTTTGCAAGAAGTTTTTCAAATAATTGAAAAAAATAAAATCATTACTACAGAACAACGACAAAAAATTAAACAGACTGTGCTAAGCATGCCGGAATGTTCTCAAACATTAGCACAGGAATTTGAAAATTTTATAAAATAATCTCATATCATCCTAACTTAAAAAAACTCCTCATTCCCAATACTTTAGAATGAGGAGTTTTTCTTTTTTTAAGCTAATAGCTCATTAAATTTTTGTATAAAATTTTCTACTGTCTGCAATTGTTTTTCTAGTTCATTTTTTTGTGGTTTTTGATCTTTGTCTAATCCTGAAAGATCTTGTTGTATTTTATTTAATTCGACTTGGTAGGCACGCATTTCCATTTGCAAACTGTCTGCAATATTCTGACGTACTTTTTCTGCAAATTGCGAAATTTCCTGGCTTAAGTCTTGCCAAATTTTTATTTTGCTGTCTCCTAAAGTTTTTCTCAATCCTCGAATAATACGTTGGTGTAAAGTTGCTCCTGAAATCCAGCGTACAAGACCTCCTGTAACTAAAGCACCTCCTAGAATACTCCAACCCACTGGTCCGGTCAAAAGTAATGGGGCAATACTTCCTGCTAAAGCTACACTTAAACCAGATGATTTACTTGGAGTTTTGTTTTGATCTTGTAAATTTTCTTTTAAAATTTGTTCCCATCCAGATAGTTGCATAACAACTTTGCTAAGATTGTGAACATATTCTTCTGCATTTTGCCCTAGTTTTTGTTTTAGTTCTCGATATGCTATGCCAAACAAATCTCCAAAAACTTCTCGGACTTCTTGTCTAAACTTTTCTTCCGGCAAATCTTCTAATGGAATTTTATCTAGCCTTTTTAGCATATTTTCTAAGGTTATTTCTAAATGTTGTGGCAGCCATTCATTTTTAAGTACAGACATTCTCTCCATAAATTGATCGCAAAGTTGCTGAATTTGTAAATCTAATGTAGCTTGGTTTTCGGCAAATTTTTTTCGGGCATCTTCTAGTTGTTGGATGACTTTTTGTCTATCACTATCAAGTAAAGTTAATCGGCTTTGGAGCTGTTCTTTTACTTTTTGAGATAATCGTAAAAAAAAGCGTGTGCTTTCTTGATAAAGAAATTGCATAGAGGAAACTTGCGCATATTCTCTAATATGATTTTCTAAAATTGTAAGCCCACTAGACTCTTTCCCATATTCGTCCTTATTAAAGGAAGATTGGCAAGCAATTGCAACGTTAACAGGTAAGATTTTTTGAGGGGGATTTGTATGTTGATTTTCTGCTATTTTAGCGAGAACTCTTTCGTTGTGAGACATTCCTTCTTGTACTTCGCGTTCTGTTTCCTTAGCCCAAAGATTTTGAACAAAAATGCTTTCTTGTAATCTAGGCCATGCAACTTTAATAAAACCTGCTTCAGATTCTGTAATAGGCGGTACGGTTCTTAATAAAAAGATTCCAACGTGTGTTTTTTGGAGAAAACGTAAAGTGGTTTGTTCATTTTTTGCTGTCAAACTTCCAACGCCTGGTAAATCAACGAATACAAATCCTTCTTCTAATAATTTTGAATCAGTCCGGCATACTACAAAGGAGACATCCATAATATTTCTAGGATTATAGCGATTGTCCACAACTTTTTCTAAAAATTGTCGTTCTAATGGAATTTGTTCTACTCTTCCATCGCTAAAATGAATTTCCGCGCCAATACTTTCTTCTTGATAGGGGCGTCGTACTAAAGTTGGGATGCAAGTAGTTTCTTCTACAGCAACAGGTAAAATTTCATCCCCAAATAACAAGGCATTTAATAAAGAACTTTTGCCAGCACCCTGAATTCCTAAAATAGCAATATAACATTCAGGAGTTTTTATTTTTTCAATATAGCTTTGTAACAAATCATATTCATTGCTTGAATGCTGACTTAGTGATTGCAGATACTGGCGATAAAATATGTTGAAATCTTCAGATTGTAATATTTCTAATAAAGATTCTCTTATATCTGCCATAATTACTCCTTTTTTTTTATCTTTTTTTTGTTAAAATTTTGTCATAGTTTTTTTAATTCCCAATACTTTCCTTTTTTGTTTGGTTTCAAATCCATAACAATATTTATATTTTCAAAAGGCTTGGGGTTTAGTTTTCCAAGCCCCTTGATCTTTAGTCAAGGGGTGATTTTTCTGAAGGGCAAGAGATGTGTTATTTTACTATTTTTATTTTAATGTTTATTCTATTAGGATGCAATAATCATCAAATAGTTGAGATTCAAAATAATAAAACTGAATTTCGCTCAGCATTAGATCCTTTATCAAAATTAGGAGAACCCAGAAGTCCACATACTTGTAATCAAATATATCTTGCATGGCAAATTGAGCATACTAATCTTTTCAAGTCATTAGAAGATCAAAATCAGCTAGGAATACTTCAATCTCATTCTCGAGTAGTAGGGCATCTGCAATCATTATTTGAAAAATGCAATTGGTATTTGGCAAAAACATACCAGAAAGAATATGAAAGTTTGATAAAACAGTCCCAAAGTTTTACCTCTCCCAGAATATTACTTAAAAAATATCAGCAACTTGAAGATAAAATTAAAAATTCTTGGAATATTCGTGGGAGATAATAATCTTTTCTTTTTTTCTTTTGAAAAGATTTCCAATTTTATGCTAAAATATTTTAGAGCAAAACTTTAAAAAAATTCTTGAATCTAAGAATATATTTTGCTATACTTTATATAAGTTGCTTCTGCTAAGTTTGCATCATAAACAAAAACTTATTGTAGGCAAACTTAAGTAATTTTGTTAACTGCATTTTTTGAATATCTTATCAAGAAGATTTGCATCTCTATCGAGAGGAAAAACATGGCTAGAGCTGTTGGTATTGACATAGGCTCAAAAAGCCTGAAAATATTAGAATTAGAAAGATCAGGTAATAAATTTAGGGTTACTTTTTTCCATAATCTTGAGATTCCATTTGGTTCAGAATCGGATGCTTCGACAGATGTTTTGGTTGAAAGTATAAAAAATATTTTTGAACATTACCATTTAGAAATGGATAATGTTGCTTTAGCACTTCCTACCCAAGAAAGTATTTTACGGGAAATTACTGTAGATTTTAAAGATGATAACCATATTCGACAAACAATAAAATATGAAGTTGAAAAATATTTACAAGCCTATGAGATTGATGATGTTGTTGTCGATTATCGCAAGTTGCAATCTACGGGAGAAAAAACGAAATTATTTGTAGCTTCTGTTCCTAAAAAGGTTCTTGCACAGCGGCTTAAACTTTTAGAAATGTGTCATATTGATCCTATGATTATGGATTTGGATATCATGGGACTTGTGAATATTTCTCGCTTTGTGCCAGAGACCATAGCACGTGATAATGTTGCTATTTTGGATTTTGGCGCGGGATCTACAAAAATTGTTCTTTTGCAAAAAGGGCAACTCCGGCATATTCGAGCAATTCGATTAGGTTCTCATCTTAATAAAGATGAAGCAAATCCTCAAACAACTTCCCAACGGGAAATAGATATTTCTGGAGGAAATGAAGAAATTGATTGGGGAATTGAAAACGATTTGATTGTTTCATTAGCTATGCCAGATGGGATTGATACAGAACGTATGGTATTAGTAAAAAAGGATCCAGGCGATCCTAGTGCGGCTCAACAAAAAAAGAAAGAAGAATTTTTTAAACGTATTATTAAAGAGCTTGGCCGTACTATGATGTCTTTGCATTTGAATGATCCTATAGATTTGTTTTGTATTACGGGTGGTGGATCTCAATTGGAAGGGATTCGCGAACGTATTGAACAATCTTTACATATACCTACTATACTTTTAGATTTTTCTTCTATGATACAATGTACAGAGGAAAATCGAGAAGAAGTTATTGTAACCTCTCCGATTGCCTTAGGTATGGCTATGGAACTTTTGGATGGCGATTGCCAATCCATGAATTTTCGCAAAGAAGAATATAGCTATACAAATCGTTTTGAACTTATGAAAAAGCCACTAGCAGTCTTAGTTACATTATTGTTTGTTTTTTTAGCGACCTTTTGTTTTTATCTACATAATCAATGCAAAAATTATGAAAAAATTTATAATGTGTTGCTAGAAGGCATTCCAAATGATCCTAAGAGCCAAGAAGATGATAATCAAATTGCAGAATTTTTTGGAGTTCATGGCATTTCTATAAGAATTTATAAAGATGAAAGTTTTAATACAGCAAAGAAATTTCAAAAAATTTATAATCTGTATGATCGTCTTCGCAGAGATATTGATGAGCAGAATTCCCAATTACCTAGTGTAGAAGACGCATTTTTACGTTGGCAAATTATTTGTAAAAATTTTAATTTATTACGAGAACGCAATATTTTAATTACAATGGATCGAATTACTATTGAACCCCAAGAAGCGTCATGGGAAGGAGAGGTCGAAAACGAAGAAGTGTTAGATGACCTTTCTCGCATCATACGCAGCATAAAAAAAGAAATTGATCCCACACCAGATAAAACAAGAGTCCAAGAAACAAGTGTTAATTCGAATCCTTCTGCACCGTCCTTAAAACGTCGGTATCGTTTTCAAGTAAGGTTCCAAGGTACTATTAACAAAGATGATTTTTAAGGGCAAGTGGTTTATGACCTCTGAAGAGAAGAACTATTCTGATAAAGAAAAATATGCTCAAGAAAACCTGTTCCCTGACCAAGAAGAAAATCTTCAAGATCTTGTAGTCAAATGGGTTCAGAAGATGAAAGAGCTGAGATATAAATACCCAGAGATCACAGACTCTATTCATAATTTACAAAAGTTATTAGAAAAGCGTATGATTGAAATGCGAGAAGGGTTAAACGATCTTAGACAAAACGATCGGGATTTATTAACCTTACTTATTATTAACGAAATTCATCAAAGCGTTGATAGTATTCTTCAATTAGAAGAAGATGAGGGATAGAAATAACGGAAAATATTTGTCAAAATTTAAAAAAAAAGTGCGAGAAATCGCTAACCCTTTAGGGTGGCGATGAAAGCATTCCTAATAATAAGCCCGTAGGGCTTCAAAAATTTTTCATGGAAAAAGTTGGTTCATCATTATTAAAATTTAAAGAACCAATTTTTTCCTACCTTGAGAGACTACTGCCATTTATTTATGGTGGAGAGTATGTCTTTAGGCAAATATTTTCCTACTTGAATGATTGTCCTTTCACTCCTAATTTAGTGTGGCTTTATTGCTTCACAAATTTTGGAAAGGCTAAAATGAAAGAAGAACGAGTTTTTTCGATTATCAATCGAAATGGGCTTCATATTCGCCCATGCACAAAACTTTGCCAAATTGCTAATAAATACTCTAATCGTATTACAATTTTTAGAAATAAAACTCCCCCAAATGTTCGTGGTTCGGTACAGGCTGATCCTAAAAGTATTTTACAATTATTAGGGCTAGGTGTAGCCTATGATGAGGAAATTCGAATTGTAGTAGAAGGCGAAAACGCGCAAGAAATAAAAGACATCTTAGATGAAATTTCTAAAGCTATTGCAAATAAATTTGGGGTAGAAGAATAGCCTTCTTTTGATTAAATATAGATATTTCCTAGGTTGGAGGGATTATGGGAAAAAAAATTTATCTTCTACTACTATGTATATTTTTGTCTTTTCCCATTTTAGGTGAGACAATTGGACATAGCACAATTTCACGATCTTATTATGATTCTGCTACATATATCAATTTTATTGATTATAGTTTGGTTTTGCCTGTAGAGGGAAAAATTCAATCTTGGCAAATTTATAGCCAAAGAGCTGGAGATTTATGGCTTCAGGTATACAGATATATTTCTCCCAATACATATATGCTTGTTGGTGAAAACTATGTAAAAACAAGCAATACAGGTGTACAAACATTTAATATAGCTAATAATCAACAGATTAGTTTTCAAGCAGGGGATTATATTGGTTGGAGATTTGGCGCAACTGCTGGCACAATTTCTTTTGGATATGCAGATCCCTTATCTATGGGATGGTCTGTATATCCTAATGGCAATCCTAGCGTAGGTGGGGCAATTAACATTTATGTTAATGATACTCGAACATATTCAATATTAGCCAACTATTCTTCTGTTCCAGAGCCTCAAAGCCTGGTATTATTAGGATTGTTTATTTGTTATATAAAAATTTTTCTTAAAAGAAAAATATAAATTTTCTATAAAAAAAACTGCTCGTAGTATATATCTTCGAGCAGTTTTTTTTATAGAAAATCAGGCTAATTATGTTCTCCCGTACTTATAAATTTGTAGCCAATACCTCGAGTTGTAACAATATATTCTTTTTCTTGCTCTACTGGCGTAAGTTTATGACGCAATTTAGTAATAAAATTATCTACAGTACGGATAGTTCCAAAATAGTCTATTCCCCATACCTGATTTAAAATTTCTTCGCGTGTAAGTACTTTTCCTTCATGATCAATAAATAGTTTTAAAATGTCAAACTCTTTTACAGACATCTCAATTATTTGGCCATTTTTTGTTACTGTTCGCCCTACAAAATCTACAGCAAATGGCCCAAAGGAAAAATTATTTTTAGGTACTTCAAAACGATTTTTACGTCGAATGAGGGCGCGTACACGTGCAATAAGCTCTCCAATTGAAAATGGCTTTGTTAGGTAATCATCTGCTCCTAATTCTAAACCAGCAATTTTATCGGACTCTCGATCTCGCGCTGTTAGCATTAAAATAAGGATGGGGAGTTTTTGACTACGAATAATTTTACAGATTTCAAAACCACTAATTGTGGGAAGCATAATGTCTAAAATAATTAAATCAGGGACTTTACTACATGCTAATTCTAGTCCTTGTTCACCATTAGCAGTTGTAAGAATATTATACCCTTCAAATTTTAGATTTTTTTCTAAACCTAATAAGATTGAAGGATCATCTTCAATAATAAGGATAGATTCTGCCATATATATTTATTGAAAATGAAGCCCCTTGTGTAAAACAAGGGGGCGTTTGATTTAGGATTGAGAAGAAAGAATATGCCCTTCTCGGAAGGCTTTTGCAATAGATTTAGGAACATCGGCTTGAGCTAGAATAACTTTTGCACGGTTTTCTTGTGTCTTTGCTTTCATTTCTTGCTCTTGAGCAATTGCCATAACGCGACGTTCCTCAGCTTTAGCTTGGGCAACACGTCGGTCTGCGTCTGCTTGATCTGTTTGTAATTTAGCACCAACATTTTCGCCTACATCCACATCAGCAATATCAATGGAAAGAATTTCATAAGCTGTTCCAGAATCCAAACCTTTTGCTAATACAGCTTTAGAAATGCGATTAGGGTTTGCTAATACATCTTTATGAGAAACAGATGAACCAATAGCACTGACAATACCTTCGCCAACGCGGGCAATTACTGTTTCTTCTGTTGCACCACCAACGACGCGATCGATATTTGTACGAACTGTAACACGTGCACGTGCGCGAAGTTGAATTCCATCTTGGGCTACAGCATCAATAGTAATTTTGCCTTTACCAGATTCTGGGCAGTTAATTACTTTAGGATTTACTGATGTTTGAACAGCATCCAAAACATCGCGACCTGCCAAATCAATAGCGGCAGCCTTTTGAAAGTTGAGTGGGATATTTGCGCGACTGGCAGCAATAAGAGCACGTACTACATTATAAACGTTTCCACGTGCTAAATAATGGGCTTCTAATAGATCTGCAGAAATATTCATTCCTGCCTTTACTGCCATAATGCGACTGTTTACAATAACCTCTGCATTAACACGTCGGAACCACATTCCAATTAAGCTAAATATGGAGACACGGGCACCTGAAGATGCAGCTTGGATCCAAAGTAAACCAAAGTTTAATAAAATAATAACTGTAATCAAAACAATTAGAATCAGGATTGCCCAAATTCCCCAAACTATGACATCGGGAGCTCGTAGTAAAAACATAGCAAACATCGTTTTTTTCCTCACTAGATTTTATCCAGAATAACGGTTTTCCCGTCTGTTCCAGCCATATTTTTTTGTAGAAATTTTACTTTTGAGGCTGATTAAGCCAGTTTTGAGAAATTTTAAACTTATACTTTATATTTTTCAAAAATACTAGGTGTTTTGAATATTTCGCTAAAAATCAATGCCTTCTGTACTTCTGAAAATCTTGAATCTATAAAAATATTGTGGATAATGTCAACTTTTGTGGTGGCTGCTGTTGCTGCTAATTTACCTTCGGAAATCGGATTAGGAGGTATAGCAAATGCAGCGTCGCTTTCTGTAAGTACAGAAAGGGTTGGTTTAACTTCAACCTTAGGTGGAGGGAGGGTGTCTTGCTTTTTGCCACGTCCTTTGGCTGGTTTAGCAGCGTAAGAAGATTTAGATTTATAAAGTCTTTCTTCTGGAGATTTTTGTGGCGTAATAGGCCCAGATGATGCACGCATTTTTTCCAAATATTCTCGAACTTGTTGAGCGGATTGACTTTCTCCACTAATATTTTCTTCTTCTTGTTCTTCATCTTTTTTAAAGATTTCTTTTAAAAAGGGGATGACAACAAAAAGAATGATGAAGATAATACTTATAATAGTTTCGGTTTTCATAACCAGCTATCTCCATCAAAATTGTGTTATATCTTAAAACTGGTGCTAGATTCTCCAGCAATAGAAGAACGCATATTTGTATCAGCCATTACATTTCTTAATTTATAATAATCCATCAAACTCATTTTACCACTGGTAAAAGATTCTGCAATGGCTTTAGGAACTTCAGATTCTGCTAAAACGACTTTAGCTTGATTTTCTTGAATTTGTGCAACCATTTCTTGTTCTAATGCAGCAGCCATAGCACGACGTTCCTCAGCTTTTGCTTGAGCGATTTTTTTATCAGCTTCAGCTTGATCTGCTTGAAGGCGCGCACCAATATTTTTCCCTACATCAACATCTGCAATGTCAATAGAGAGAATTTCAAAGGCTGTTCCAGAATCCAATCCTTTGGAAAGTACAACTTTGGAAATGTGATCTGGATTTTCCAAAACTTCTTTATAAGATTGAGAAGAACCAATAGTAGTTACAATACCTTCGCCAACACGTGCAATAATAGTTTCTTCTGTAGCACCACCAACAAGGCGATCGATATTAGCGCGGACAGTTACGCGAGCTTTAACTTTTACTTCAATACCATCACGTGAGACAGCATCGATAGTTGTGCGATCATTCTTTCCATCTGGACAATCAATTACTTTAGGATTAACAGAAGTTTGGACAGCTTCCAAAACATCACGGCCAGCTAAATCAATTGCTGCGGCTTTTTGGAATGTCAAAGGAATATTTGCACGACTGGCAGCAATAAGAGAACGTACTACTTTAGGAACATCGCCACGAGCCAAATAATGAGATTCTAAAACATCAGAAGAAATCGCTAATCCTGCTTTTACAGCCATAATACGACTGCTGACAATAATTCCTGGATCAACTTTACGTAGCCACATTCCAATTAAAGCAGATATACTAACTTTTGCACCGGAAGCAAAGGCTTGTAGCCATAGAAAGCCAAATTTTAAGAAAAAAGAAACCAAGATAAGACCGACAATGGCTACAACAAACCATACTATAAATGTCCAAGGATTTTCTTGGGCAAGAGGAATACATGGAATAGAGATCATCAATTTGCCTTTCTTAAAAGTATAGTACTGGCCTAGTTTTTAACAGATTTTTGAAAAAATTGATTCGTTGATAAAAGCGTGAAAATAAATTTTTCTGGGAAAAACTTAAATTTTTCAAAAATGATAAAAATTTTAATCTTTTGTTAAAAGATAAGAAAAATTATATAACGCTAAAGTTATTCTTGCAAATTCATAAGGTTATGTCAAGAAAAAATTCTACTAAGTACAAAAACAAAAAAAATAATTGCGGAAAAATAAATTTTGTGGTAAAATAGCTAAAAATATAAAAATGAAAGCTGAATTAAGTAGCTATTTTAATCTTATTTTTTAAGTTTTATAATAAAATGGGGCATGCTAAAATGAGACGGAGAATTATCGCAATTTGTGGGCCAAGCGGTGGGGGAAAATCTTTTTTAGTAGGAAAGTTTAATAAATATCAAGTCGTGCATACAGATGATTTTTATATTGGAAAATCCCACATGCGACCCAATGATAAAGGTGTATATAATTTTGATAGTCCGGAAGCAGTTGATTTGCAATCTTGCGCAGAAGCCGTAATTAAACTTGCAACTTTGAGTCGTGGAACAGAAGTTGAAATTCCTCAATATGATATGAAAACTTCTGAACGTTGTGGGAAAAGTATCATCATTACTCCGGATGAGGATGCGATGATTATCATAGATGGAATATTTTCTTTCCATCCACCATTATTAGAACTATCGGATTTTAGAATATTCGTTGAAGCTCCAGAAGAAATTATCTTAGCACGTAGATATCGTCGAGATATTCGTGAGCGAGGTAGAACTCCACATCAAGTTTTGGAGCAATACCCTACAGTTATTAAAGGCTATGAACAATATATTAAGCCTATGAAGCAGTTTGCAGATTTGATCTTAGATAATGGTGTTTTGGTTTAAAAAATTTGTTTTTAGATAGGAATTGCCAAATTTTTAGATAATCTAGGAGGAAAATATGCCACATACCATTCTAGTAGTAGATGATGAAGAACCTTTTCGCCTTATGCTAAGACAACTATTAGAGCGATACAATTATCGTGTGATTGAAGCTGGAGATGGAAATGGTGCTTTAAAAGTTTTTCGCACAACTGTTCCTGATATGGTAATTCTTGATATGAATATGCCTGGCATGAGTGGTTTGGAAATATGTAAAATGTTTCGGCAGGATCCTTATGGCGGTTCTATTCCTATTATTTTTCTTAGTGGTTGTGGTGGTGTAGATGATATTGTTAAAGGAATTGAAGGCGGTGCGAATGATTATATTCGTAAGCCTTTTGAAATAAATGAACTGCTTGCCAGAATAAAAATGCAATTATCCTGGAGACCTGCTTTTGATGCTAAACGTTGGGGAAATGGACAATTTCGTCCTGGAACCGTTATTGAAGGCGATATTGGAGAGCAATATAAAATTGAATCTTTGCTTGCTACTGGTGGAATGGGAGTTATTTTTTTAGGGCATAGAGTTTCTGATAATACCAAAGTTGTTATTAAAACTCTTAACTCTTCATTTTTAAATGACTACAAAGATATTCAAAGATTTTTGCAAGAAGCCAATATTACGATTAGTTTGAAACATCCCAACATTGCTCAAGGATTAGAAGTTGTTCGTAAGCCAGATTATTGTTTTTTTGTGATGAAGTTTGTAGAAGGTAATAGTTTAGCAACTCTTCTTGAAAAAAATGGTCGTATTTCTCAAGATTTTGCTTTGCATATTATACAACAAATTGCTGCGGGAATATCTCATCTTAATAGCTATGGATTGGTTCATCGAGATATAAAGCCAGGAAATATTTTAGTAGATGAAAGCAATAATGCTGTTTTGGTTGATTTAGGGCTTGCAAAAGACAGCAAACAACCAGATCTTACTACTGAAGGGGTAATTTTAGGTACTCCCTATTATCTTTCTCCAGAACAAGCTATGGGACAAAATTTGGATATTCGAAGTGATATTTATAGCTTGGGTGCTACATTTTATCATGCTATTACTGGGATGGTCCCATTTCAAGGAAGTACGACAATCGCTATTATCAATGCAAGATTTTTGCGTGATCCTGTACAACCTCAAGATCTGGTTACTGAAATTTCTCCACAAATTAGTGCCATCATTAACAAAATGTTGGCGCATAAAATTGAAGATCGCTTTCAATCTCCGGAAGAGTTATTAGATGTACTTACAAAGGTAGACTTGACAAATTCATCTGCAAATTCAGCAACATCAATGGGAAGATAAATTTTCTTCAGCACGTGATAATCGCAAATAAAGAGGTTGTAGTTCCCAGGGGTGTTCTAAAATATTAGAAGGCAGGTTAGTTTTTATTGATAATTTTCTTTTGCAACATTCTGTTATAAAATGGGCATTTAATAAAGCTGGAATAATTTTTATATCTGAAGTATTATTGAGTTTTTTTAATTCATTTTGTACTATTGAATCATGGCAGCTTACCCAATTTTTTATACAAAGATTTTTTTCTAAAATGCTTGAAATTGTAGCAACTTTTGGGATATGCTGGCAAATATTGCTTAAATATATTGTATAAAAAAAAGTGTCTTGTGTGGAATGAATCAAAACAATTTTATTCTCTATTTGTTGTGTTTGTTCTGCCAGAATTTCTAAGGAAGTTACAGGAATGATTGGTTTTTCTAACGATAGAGATAATCCTTGTATGGTTGCAATTCCCACACGTAAACTTGTAAAATATCCAGGACCAATATCACAAGCAAAGAAATCAATAGTTTCCACTTTACAGCTTGCCTGCTTAAGAAAATTATCTAGCCAAAAAGCCAATTGATTGATATGATTTCTGTCTGCTAAATAATTTGCTTCTGCTAATAAATTGTCGTTCTGAACCAAAGCAAAGCTAATAGAAGGTGTAGCAGTTTCTAATGCAAGAATTTTCATAGAATCTTTCTTGTTAAAAAAAACAGCCAAGGAAATTTCCCTGGCTATTTTTTTTATTTGCCCAATTGTTCTTGAAGTTTGAATATAGGTAAAAATACTGCAAGTACAATACTACCTACTAGAGCACCCATAATACCAATCATTATAGGTTCAATTAAAGATGTTAATGTTTCAACAGTCGCAGAAACTTGTTCATCATAGAATTCAGAAATCTTTTCAAGCAAGCCTTCCAATGCACCGGCGCGTTCACCAATAGCAATCATACGAGTTACCATGACCGGGAATACCCAGAATTTTGATAATGGTTCTGCTAAAGATTCACCTTCTTTTACGCTTTTCATTGCTTCTTGAACAGCATCTTCCATAATGTGATTGCCTGATGTTGCTCCAACAATTTCCAAAGCTCCTAAGATTGGAACACCACTGCGAATAAGTGTAGAAAATGTACGAGCAAAGCGGGAAACAGCAACTTTTTGGAACAGATCGCCAAAAACAGGTGCTTTTAATTTAAGCCAATCCGCTTGCCAACCACCAGTAGGGGTTTTGGTATACATTATAATACCGACAATAATACAAACAATACCAAGCAAAATTAAAAGGCCTTGTTCCACCATAAAGTTAGAAATTGCTAACAAAATTTGAGTAGGAACAGGTAATTCAATTGCCATAGATTTAAAAATTTCTTGGAATTGGGGAATAATTCCAACCATAAGAAATGCAGTAATACCAAAAATTAAGGTAAGCGAAATTACTGGATATGTCATCGCGCTTTTAATTTCGCGAATGAGTCTTGCAGTTGCTTCTTGATATTCCGCTAAACGTGTAAGAATAACATCAAGTTGACCACTTGCTTCGCCAGCTTTGATCATACTAACATATATTTTAACAAAAATATGCGGATGTTGTGCAAGAGCAGCAGAAAAATCACTACCACTACGTACACGATCAACTATATCACTTAGTGCATTAGCAAAACCTTTATTAGGTTGTTGTTGTTGCAAAATATCTAGGGCTTCGAGAAGAGGAATACCTGCGGAAATCATTGTAGAAAGCTGACGTGTAAAAACAACCATTTCTTCAAGTTTTACACTTGGTTTGCCACCAATATTATTAAGTACATCAAGAAAACTTTTTGTTTTCTCAAGTTCAATCAATTGTAATCCCTGGCGGCGGATGTGAACCATTACCTCATCGCGGCTTTTCATGTTTACTGTATTAACAATTTGCTTGCCGCTATCATCTCTTGCAATATATTTAAAAGTTGGCATGGATTTCCTCTCAGCTTAGTGTCCATATTTTTGAAACATGCCATTTAAGTCTTCCGGATTACCCGAATGGCTTAGTGCTTCATCTTTATCAATCTCTTTTTTCATTACCAAATCAAACAAACTTTGATTCATTGTCCTCATGCCTTCTTTACCACCAACTTGAATTTGGTTATATATTTGGTGGACTTTATCATCACGAACCAAACTTCGGATAGCAGAATTGACAATCATAATTTCAGAAGCTAAAACTCGTCCATTTCCATTTCTTCGTAAAATCAATTGTTGGCAAAATACTGCTTGGAGAACAAAAGATAGTTGTGTACGGACTTGTTGTTGATGATCAGATGGGAAAATATCGATAATACGGTTGATTGTTTGAGCGCAGTCGGAAGTATGTAATGTTCCAAAGGTAAGATGTCCTGTTTCGGCAATAGCTAATGCGCATTCAATTGTTTCCAAATCGCGCATTTCACCAATGAGGACAATATTAGGATCTTGACGAAGAGCGGAACGTAAAGCATCTTTAAAATTGTGAGTATCTGTACCAACTTCACGTTGGTTAAAAAGACAGTTTTTATTTGTGTGTAAAAATTCGATTGGGTCTTCGACAGTAATGACATGTTCAAAACGTTGCTCGTTAACAAAATTTAACATCGAAGCTAGTGTTGTGGATTTTCCACTTCCCGTTGCTCCTGTAACTAATATTAGTCCTTTGCGAAGTTTGCAAAGATTAGTACAGACTGCTTCAGGTAATCCTAAATCTCGAAATCCTTTTATTTTATAAGGAATAACTCTCAATACCCCACCCACTGTACCACGCTGCATAAAAACATTTGTACGAAATCGGCCTACATTATCTATACCAAAAGAAAGATCCAATTCCCAATTTTGTTGAAATCTGGCAATTTGATCGTTATCTAATACCGAAAACAACAAGCGTTGGGTAGTGATAGGGTCTAAAACATCATGTTCTGTATCGATGAGTTTTCCATTGACTCGGATTTTAGGTTTTGATCCTGCGGAAATATGTAAATCAGATCCGCCTCTTTGAACCATTAAATTGACAAGGTCTTCAATGGTTAGGGTTTCATTTCCCACTGAAAATCTCCTTGGCTTTCTAATTTGTTAAAAAGATTTAATTTTTTTTGACAAATTTAACTATTTGCGCCGATCGATTAGCATCGACCAGCGCAATTTTTGTCATATATAAATTTTATGAACAAATTAAAGAGCTATAAAAGTTATTTCTTTTCTTGTTGTTCTTGTTTAAACTTAGCAACGATCTTTTCTTGAGTTTGCATAGGCATTGGGTCGTAATGGGAAAATTTTACGGAATATGTGCCTTCGCCACCTGTAATTGATTTCAATTGGGTGGAATATGTTTGAATTTCTGCCATAGGGACTAATGCTTTGATAACTTGATCATTACCATCAGTATCGCTACCAGAAATGCGTCCACGACGGCTGTTCAAATCACCCATAATATCGCCCATAAATTTAGATGGAACTGTAATTTCGATATTTGCAATGGGTTCCAAAAGAACAGGTTTTGCTGCAACAAATGCTTCTTGGAATGCTTTAGATCCAGCTAATTGGAAGGCAGCATCAGAAGAGTCAACATCGTGCATTTTACCGTCCCAAACAGATACTTGAACATCAACAATAGGGTACCCGGCTAAAATGCCTTTAGGCAGGGTAGCTTCAATACCTTTTCTGCTTGAGGAAACAAATTGGGAGGATATAACTCCGCCGACGATATCATCAACAAAATCAAATCCTTTGCCGCGTTCTGTAGGGGCGATTCTAATAGCAACTTCTCCAAATTGACCATGACCACCAGTTTGTTTTTTATGACGATAACGAGATTCAGCTTTACCCATAATAGTTTCACGATAAGCAATTCTAGGTAAGGCTTGGGTGCAGTCAACTTTGAAACGAGAGCGCAAACGGTTTAGTATCAACTCCAGATGTAAATTACTCATTCCAGATATGACTAACTCGTGTGTTTCCTCATCGCGACGTACGATAAAAGTTTTATCTTCTTCGACTAGTTTTCCTAATGAAGATCCTATTTTTTGTTCATCATTATGAGTTTTTGGGAAAACAGCGAGAGAAACCATAGGAGTTGGATAACTTGGGACTGAGAAAGCATAAGTTGCTTTTTCAACTCCAAGAGTATTTCCTAGTTGAACATTTTCTAATTTGGCTAATGCAACAATATCTCCTGGAATTGCTTTTTCTATATTTTTTGCTTCTTTTCCCATAGGTCGGAAAATATTTCCAATGCGTTCCATACCACCGGTAGCTGTATTGTATATATTAGTTCCAGAGGTAAGAGTTCCATTATACATACGGAAATATACTATGCGGCCAAAAGGATCGTTAAAAATTTTAAAAATTTGAGCAGCTAATTGACCATTTGGGTTGCCATCAAAAACAACTTCTTTATCGTCAGAAGTTTTGGCTTTTTTAATTGGAACATCAAGAGGAGATGGTGCATATTCCAAAATCATGTCAAGAAATTCTACAAGACCAACTTCTTTAACTGGTGATACAGCAATAATAGGAATTATTTGGCCGTGTTTGATAGCATTTTTTAACTGTTTTTGAATGATTTCATCAGAAATAGTTTCACCTTCAAGATATTTGTTCATCAATTCATCATCAGTTTCTACTGTTGCTTCAACCAGCTTGTCTTTGTATTTCTTACTTTCTGGGCTATTGGCATCAAGAATACTATGAACTTTGCTAAAACCAGCTCCAACTTTATCAGGTACTAGCATAGGAATGCAATGGCTACCAAAAAGTTTTTGGATTTCGCTGACTGTTTCTTCAAAAGAAACGTTGTCACCATCTAATTTAGTAATTAGAATGAATTTAGCAATTCCATTTTCTTTAGCAACACCCCAAGCTCGACGTGTGTTAATTGTAATTCCATTATTTGCTGAAATAACTAATACTGCAGTTTCTACTATACTTAAGCAAGAAACTACATTTTGAAAAAATTCTTGATAACCAGGAACATCAATAACATTAAGCTCTTTGCCTTTCCAAGAGAAATGGGCAATTTTAGAGTCAATAGAATGTTGACGTTCTTTTTCATCGGAGGCAAAATCCAAAACGCCAGCCGGTACACGATTAACAATACCAGCCATTTTAAGGAAGGTTTCGCAGATAGTCGTCTTACCAGTGCCACCATGTCCTACAAAAGCTAAATTTCGGATTGCACTACTTTCGTAGTTCGCCATTTCATTAACCTTTCTACATAATTCAAAATTAACAAAAACTATTTTTTAGGCGGGAGCGTTTCGAATTTTGTTCCGCCAATATTTTTTTGTATTATTTCTGCCAGGTACGACAGATATTCCAAAAAACAAAAAAATGTACCCAATTTATAAGAAACGCATCAAAAATTTTACGATATTTTAAATAGTTTTGCAAAAGTTTTCTTATTATTAAAGAATAATTGTATAAGTATTTATAAAACAATGTATTATAGATAAAAAAAAGTAAAAAATATAAAAATTAAGCCAAATTTTATAGAATTGGCTTAACTTTTATTAGTCTTGCGCATAAGATTATTCCAAAACATAATGCGGCAAAACTAGATGGCTCAGGGATACTTGTTTGAGTATAATCAATTGCAACTAAATTATCTATGATTGAGCCTTCTGTACTAAAACCGACAAGACCAAAAGCACCGTGAGTATTTGTTCCAAAGGCAGTAGTAAATTCTGTTCCAGAAAAAGAGGTAGTATTGATAAGTGTGCCATTTGATGATCGGATAGTACTTGTTGCAGTTTTTGTAATATAGTCTATTTCAAAAAATAAGTTATATGCGGTATGAACAACCAAACTACTAGTCGATTTTACTGTCGCATATACAATATTTTCGTTGCTGCTATATGCTCCTACAAGTTCATTTGAATGTGGCCGCAAATAAAATTCTCTTGCGGTTGTTGCATTACGATCAAAAGCAATTCCAGGATGATCCTGGTTATATGGGGCTTGAGTTTCGGGATAGACAGGTGTGTAGGAAAATGAAATACTGAAATGATCAGGTGTTGTAAGAAGATTTCCCATAGAATCTTCAAACGCTAACATTCCAGAACGACCTGGCAAATTTTGTAATGCCCCGCCCGATATAAACCAATCTGAACTGCTACGAGTTGGGGAAAAATAAATACTTAAGGATGTATAATTGTTGATTGTATTTGTGCTAAAATCGTCTTGCAAAATGACTTGTTCTGCTTTTGTATACGAAGTAGAAAATAGAAGAAATAATAAAAGCAGTTGACAAAGGAGGAACATATTGATTTGCAGCAAGCAAATTTTCTTGCCCATAAAAACCTCCTTTTTTAATCATATTAAGGATACCAAAAAATAAATAATTGTCAAGTTAGATCATTAAAAAATATAAAATTCTGTTTTTATTGCCAACTATTTAAAGTTAGCAATTTCTTTCTTCTAAGTAAGTTGGCAAAAGTATTTGGACTAAGAATTTATTATACATTCTTATCTCAATACTAACTTTAGCTAAGTAAACTCGTCCATACGTAGTGCATGGTAGGAATTAACCTGCCGTTTATAAATGACGAGCTTTAACAAAAAAAATTTGCAGCGGCGGGTTCAATTCCTCACAGTTGAATCTCAAATACGTAGTTGGCATATTTTTTAGTCCAAAAACTTTTGTCTATTCATTTATTTAATTTCAATTGTTGTTATGATGCCTTCTGGGGTAAAACGTAAAACTAAAAATATTTCTTTTGTATTAAAAAATTGTTGGGTTCCAGCGGCTTTTGAAATTTTTTCAATATCTAAAATAGGGTTGATAGAATTGCCTAATACCGAGTCTTGAACCATATTTTGTTGAATTTTATATTCTCCTCCTACTGGAGAAATTGGCATAAATCCAAAATTTTCTAAGCATTTTTTTGATAAATCCTGTTCATTAGGAAATAAGAGAGACAATAATTTGATGGTTCCAAAATTAGAGAACGAAGATTCTTTTGCTTTTTCTGCAATACTTAATTCGTAAGTATCGCGGCTAATGCCCATTTGATTTGGTCTGAAAACTGATTTTATATTTCCTAAAATAGGTTCTGCTGCTATAGAATCACTGTCAAGTACTTTTTTAATATGTTGCTCTGTAGTAGTAAGATGCAATTTCCCTTGGTGTAAAGCATAAAAAAATCTAAAGTGAAATAATCCGAAATAGGATAATTTGCAAGCTCTTATTTTCTTGTCTTTATAAAAGAAACTATAGTGATCCATACGAAGATCCCAACGATAATAATAATCTCGTCTGCTTTGCAAATCGATTTTTAATTTTGCAAGGTATTCGTCAACAGAAGCTAAAATTGGTTCCAAATTTTCTGAGGTTGCAATGCTAACTCTTAAAGGATAAAAAATTGAACAAACTAAAAATAATCCGGCGGCTTCTTCCAGGCGTAAATGGCTTCTTCCGCGCAAAATTTCTTGCAAAATAACTTTACTTTCAAAATCTATAAGTGGATTAGCATCAAGAACATGAAATTCTATTTCATTCCCTAAAAAATTGAGAAGATTAAAATTAGGATTATTTGAAATTTCTCTTCCCCAAGCAACAATATTTTCTCCTAAAGAATGATCGACTTGATTTATAACTGAGTATGGATTTATTTTTATGCCTGTTGAAAAAATTTCGCCAGGAATAGATTCTCGAGAAAGAGAAACTGGTTCTCCGCCTAATATACTTGTAACGCTATCATAAATTGAGTTATTGATAAGAGGGAGAATACATGTTTCAAGTTTAGTAGAATCGCTAACTTTAATTCGTACTCCAATGGGATCAAAAAATGTTCGCCAATAACTATTATATTCTTCTGCAAAATTTTTATAAGCCTTTGCTTCGCCTTCAGTAATTTCTGTCAACTTTGTTTCCCAATTTGATGTAAAATATCCAATTTTTCCATATTTACTGCTGTATCCGGAAAAAGAATTTTCTAAACAATCAATATTAGAAAAAAAAGTTTCCATACCTGTCAAAATTTCTTTTTTATTTTCTGGAACAACAGATTTTAATTGAGAAAAAATTTCCTCTTTATTTTTAGGAAATTTTCCAAATAATTGCCAATATAAAATAATAAGTCTTTCAAAGTTAGCTAAACGAAGAGCTTCTGTAACACGACGAGATTCTTTAATTTTTAACTCAGGTCCAATAAGACGACGGATAAATGCTTCCGATAAGTAAACAAATCCATCTTCCAATTGAACATTTTCTGGATAAATAGAACGCATATAACGATAATCTAACGATTCCCAAAGAGATGGTCGTTTCTTTTGAGAAGTAAGCAATACAGTTTCAAGAGCTTTTAAGGAATTTGATAAGATTGCTGTATTATTAGGCAAAATTAATAAATAAGAATTTACTTTTTTATCTGGAGTAGAAAGATATTTTACTTTATGTTCGCCTATTTTTATTTTTGTTTCTGTAGCTTGCAAAGTATTTATAAAGTGTTGTCTATATCCTAACATTGTCATTTCAAAAATAAAAGACTGCTTAAGATTGTAAATTAAAGTAATATCTGTGCCTTCCATGATAAAAGGATCTGAGCCAACAATAATAAGATCTTCAATAATATCATCATAGAAATTACGGGCTTCTGGAGTTAAACGCAACGCAAGTTGTTGTAGTATTTTCTCTTTTACTTGGAAGTCAACGGAAGCTGGCGAAAAACTTTTGTACATAGATCCGCCAATTTCATTTACATAATCTAAGAAATCCAAAATTTTTTTCATATTGCTAAAATGGAAATAATAAAAATCTTCCGGGGCAAATTTTGCAAGCTCATTTGCTTTCCATTCTCTGCCTTCTAGCATTTTTCCAAATGGATGAGATTGAATCTCTGGTGCTTTCAACTTATGCAGTGGGATCATTTTTCCACTAGGCTCAACTCTTAATCTTTTATGCAATTGTAATGATTCTCGTATTGCTAATCCTCCAGAAAGCAAAGAAAATAAGTCGATTTCTTCATTAACTCTTTGCCATTCTGGGATAGAATGCTCTGGTAAGGAATAATTTAAAGCAGACACATCAAACAGTTGATTCAACAATAATAAAGATTGCTCTGAATACTTTAAATGATCGCCACCTAATTTTTGTATTTCTCCCAATTCATTTGCGATGTTTTGTACTTTTTCTTTAATATCTTGAGCAGAAATACTCAAAATTAAAGTAAAGAGAAGGAGAAAAAAGAAAATAGCAGACTTTCTCATATAAAATCTCCTTTTATAAAAAAACATTTTCTAGCTACGAATTTTTTTTCATCATAGCATAATAAAAATATTGTGTCAAAAAAAATACCTCGGCTTTTTTTACAAAAGCCGAGGTCTAAAAACTTTCTATAAAACCACCTTATAAAGCAAGTTCCTAGGTGGAACTTGCGTATGGTTTTAGGCAAATATCTATTTAATAAAACCCTTCTTATATAGATATTTTTACCATTGTAAAAACTCAAGGAGTTTTTACACAACCATATTCTTCCATTAAAACTGCATTATTATTGTAATTGGAAAATTTTTAAAGCAGGATCGCCTAATATATGATACTGACGAAAATTTCCCATTACCTTATCTCCAAACCAACCATTACTGCCAAATTCTCTCAATACATTGATCCGACCACGATATAAAATTTTGCCAAGGCGTTGAGCAGGTGAATCGCTACTATCGTACATTTTAGGCCAGATCGCCCCCATTAAACCCCGATGAAAAATATCATTGACTGAATTATGAGTTACCCGACTAGGAGCAATCACTGCTACAACACCGGCTTGATTGAGAGAAAGTATAGATTCGCTGAAACTTTCCTCTATTGTTTGAAGAGGAGTTCCTTCGGTTTCTCTACGAGAAATCTTTGTTTCTTGATCAAATTCTCCCGTGGAGCAATCCACATTAAGCATAATTGGGTAGCGTTTATTTCGAAGTTGATTGAGATTTTCTATACGAAAATTAGGATGATCCCAACCAGCAGAAGTTCCATGATCCCGATGAGAAATAATGCCAACTCCTGAATTAATTGTATTGATTATATCTGTTGTTTTTCCTTCAAATGTAATATCTTGTGGGATTGGAGTAAGATCGCTATAATGTGTAGGAGTACTTCCTGGCGTTTTTACGTAAATTCTAAAGCACTCATATTTTTGTTTGTCTAAAAAATTTTTAAATTCCTCACTTAAAGCAATATAATTGCGATCGCTGATTCCATCTAAGTTTTCATCTTGAAAGAATGAAGCTAAAAGAATTTTTTTACTTGGCGGCATTTTTTCGTAAGCAATTATTTTTTCGATGATCGATTGCAGTTCATAATTGGTATTGATGGGAAGTCTTCCTAGATAAACATCTGGAAACATATCTGCCGTATCATCAAGAAGACTGTAGAAAAAGTCTGTTCCATCATCATTTTGATATTTAACTGGTATCAATTCCACATCACCAACAAGTAAGATATATGTTAAGCATGGTTGTTGACTGTAGTAGAGAGCAAGATATTCTCTTAATTTTTGCGCAGATAAAAGATTATCTAAATTTAGCTCAGATTTAATCTGAGAAATTGTTTTTACTGTTACTAATAAACCTTCATTACTTCTCCATTGAATTAAAGGTTGTAAAGAGTCTATAAATTGCTCAGGTGTAATAATTAAATATTCTTCAGGAATATCTTCACTTATAAGCAAATCTTCGTCATTTTCAGCTTGTTTAAGATTATCAACTTCTTGATACCAAATTTGATCGATTTTTTTTGATTGAAATTTCTTTTTTTGTTTCCAGCTGCTATGATTTAGTTCTAAGATTATTTCAATATTATCTGCTAACTTAAGTTGTTCTTTTTGTCCAATTCCAAAAGGATAGATGGCTACACGAATTATAGCTAATCTTTGATTGTGTATATTCCCCAACTTTTCAACAATAATTTTAGGGCCATCTAAAGATAGAATCTGACAGGAAGTTGGAAAATTTTTTTTCTTATTTAGGTTTAGTTTTGTTTGATTTTTTTTTATAGAAATTGCAGAGCTATCATAGAGATTTTCCATAAAATAATTTTTATTATTATTAAAATTGTTTTCGAGATTTGTGATATGGAGTTCTTGAATTTTTAGTATTGGAAACTCATCATTAGGAATTGCAAAGAGATAAGCAAGATATGGAAAACTGTATGAATTTTCTTGAAATGTTTGGTAAGCTCCAGGCGTTGTGATATAATAATTTTTTATAAAATTTGTTTGCTGATAAAAACCTGGCCAAAGAATTTTTAAGTGTAAAAATTGTTGTTGATAGTCTATGATTGGTATGATTTTATCAGGTTTTTGAGAATGAATAGCATACCATTCTGGTATTGCAAAGCATGTTGCAGCGAACCAGAATAAAAATAAAGAAAATAGTGTTTTCATTTTTCCCCCTTGTCCTTGTTAGAGATGTATTTTATTTAAAGCAATTACTGTGCCATAAAAAAATAAATTCTTAACATATTTATTTGAATATAGTTAAGAATTTTAATAAAAGAAATTTATCGATTTTTATCTAGATATGTGCGATATATATATATGCTTGTTGCGACAATGCACATAGTTTTAAAATTTTTTGCGAAACTTTTTTAAAAGAGAAGTGTTTATCCTTATAGTGGATAAAATTATTGATTCATCAGGAATCACTTTATGAAAAGCTGCCAAGATTATTCTGAATATTTTTCTCCTTATTTAGATAAGGAATTGCCAGAATCACAGGTAAAAGAATTTGAAGCTCATCTACAGGGTTGTTTGTCTTGCAAAGAAAATTTGAACAAAATGCAGGAAGCCTGGAAAATGTTAGATGAGTATCGCCCTTCTTCATCTTTTAATCCAAACTATAGCTCGATAAGACTTTTTTATAGTAAAACTTTGCCTAATTCTTTTTTTCAAATTTCACCCCAATCTTTTTCATTAAATTACTTTAAAAGTATTGCTGCAGGATTTTTATGTGGAATTATTTTATACTTTGGTTTTGAACCGACTTCTACAACAATTGAGTTAGAAAATTTATCCTTATGGAGCAATTCTGATTTTGAAGTAATTGTAAATTTAGATATACTTGAAAATTATGAGGTTTTTGAGTATTTTTCTATAGAAAAATTACACACATGCAAACTAAAAAAATAGGCAATTTCTTATTTCAAAATTGGCAGATATTGGCAATTTTTCTATGTTGTGTAATGAGCCTCTTAAATTGGTGGAAAAATGAAAATTCTCCGTGGCGTAAAATTCCTTCTCATATAAAAATTCATATTGAATCTAATGTCAAAATTTGGGAATCTTTGGATTCTGATCAAAAGAAAAATTTATTGGAATATGCTCATCGTTTTCAACAATATCCCTTGGAAACTAAAGAATTTTTAAGGTTGTTGAATCACAATTGGCAATCTCTTTCCTTATACGAACGACAACGTAGGAAACAGGCCTATAAAATTTTTAAAAATTTTTCTTTTGAAAAACGTATTAAAACTAGAGACTCTGCAATTTTTATGTCTTGTATGGCATTGGAAAATATTTTTTTTACTTCTTTTAATTTGCTAAAAGATTGGAATAATTTTTATTCAGAAATTTCTACTCTTGATCCTTTAGAACTAAGAAATTATATTTATTTTAATTTTTTACTTTTTCACCATTTGCCATTTTTCCCTTCTCATATTCGAAAAAAATGGGAAGAGCTTTTACCGGATGAACGTTTAAAAATAATGAAAAAAATGCAAAAACAATTAAATCAGAAAATTTCAAATAACTGGCTTTTACTTTTTAATGAAGTTAAATAGCTTCATTTTCTAAAAATTTACTAGGAGCGAGATAACATGTTTCAAAAGTTTTTAGCAATTCTTTTAGTAGTATGTTTTACATTGCCTCTTTTAGCTCAAAAATCAGAAAAAAAATTTACTCCTAAACATAAAGACAGTAAAAAATTTGCCACTCTTCCTACTCAAGAAGGTCCTGTAAAAGTTGAAATCGAAGTAACAAAAAAATTAGATAATAAAGCCGACAAAAAAGTATATAAATTTGCTCAAAAATTTAATAAAAAATTTGCAAAGAAATTCGCTAAACAACATCCTAAGTTTGCAAAGAAATGCCCAGTTGGAAAACAAAGATTTGCAAAGAAATGCCCAGTTGAAAAACAAAAATTCAACAGATTTAACAAACAACATCCAAGATTCGGCCAATTCAACAGATTTAACAAACAACATCCAAGATTCGGCCAATTCAACAGATTTAA
>CAZPDM010000002.1:86327-90835 GCA_964585305.1 uncultured Planctomycetota bacterium
CAAAACAAGCCAAACAAAAATTCGCAAAATTTGCAAAACAACATCCCAAATTTGCTCAAAAACATGTAAAACAACCACCAAATGCTCCACAATTTAACAAACAACCTCCTTCCAAAGAAAAAAATTTGAAAAAAGAATTACGCTTGATGGAAGCCAAAATTAAAAAACTTGAAAAAGAACTTGAACAATATCGTAAATAATTTTTCCTAAAAGAAAAAGCTCTAGAATATTCTAGGGCTTTTTCTTTTGATTTTTTTATTGTGTTAATAACTTTAATAGAATAAAATTATTGGCATCCTCTTCAATCTTACAAAAGGAGCAAGAGTTTGAGAGATTTATTTCTTTCTGCATTATGTTTTTTAGGATTGCCAATTTCTCTCGTACGTCCGTATTTGGGGTTATTGTTTTTTTCATGGATGGCATACATGCGTCCTCAAGATTTAACTTGGGGGTTTGCACGAACATTTCAATGGTCTAAATTTATTGCAATTTTTTTGCTTGTAGGTGGGCTATTTAATAATAAAGAAAGACTATTCCGTATTGTTCCCATTACCATAATGATTCTTGCATTATGGATTTTTATTGGGCTTTCTGTTATTTTTTCTGTTAGCCCAGATGATAGTATTCAGCAATTTACAGATTATTGTAAAATATTTTTAATAAGTTTAATTACTATTGGTCTAATAAATACAGAAAAAAGGTTATATTTCGCGATATTGACGCTTGTTTTTGCATTAGGATTTCATGGGACAAAAAGCGGTCTTGTGGGAATCTTAGCTGGTTTCTCTATTAAAAATGGGCCAGGGGGTATGATTTTCGATAATAATGATTTTTCTTTAGCATTATTGATGACAGTTCCCATGATGTATTATTTTTCAACAATGCAAAAGAGAAAAATTTTTCGTCTTATTTTTTTAGGTATGGCAGGTGCAACAACATTATGTATATTTTGGACACACTCTCGCGGAGGCTTTTTAGGTGTTCTTACAGTATGGTTTTTAATTAGTTGGAGTTGGAGATATAAAATTGCTACTCTGTTATTTTGGGTGATTGTTCCTCCGATATTTCTTATTTTAGCACCGGAATCTTTAATTGAACGCTACAGCACAATCAAATCCGATCCAACAAAAATAACAGAAGGTTCCGCAGTAAGTCGTATGCATCACATGACAACTGCTTTTTATATTGGTGCGAACAATCTTTTTGTTGGTACTGGACCAAATACTATGCTTTTGGTCTATTGGGATTATGCACCAGCTCCAGAAAGCTCAAAAGTATCACGAGAGCCTCATGTTGCACATTGTACTTATTTACAAATTTTTGCAGAATCTGGATTGCCTGCGGCTGCGACTTTATTAGCATTACTTTTATATTCTCATTATGTGCTTTTAAAAATAAGAATAGCAGCTAAAGAAAACCGATATTTAGAATGGAGCCTTCCTTATGCTCAAATGCTTCAGGCTTCTTTGGGCGGATTTATGGTATCAGGAACATTTTTATCCCGGCATTATTTTGACTTAATGTATCAAACAATTGCAATTGTTGCAGCATTAAATTGCATCGTTGATAATAAAATAAAAGAGCATGAAGAAGAAAGAGAAAAACAGTATAAACTTAGAAAAAAAATTTCCGTTTCTTCTCTAGTAGAACCTTCAAAAGATTCTACTCAAAAACCTACAGAAATAAATGATAGTCTTTCCAATCAGACATTGAATGTTCAAAATATTTCTACTCCTATTACAGTTTCTAAAACTATTACAGGTTCGTTTGCAAAAGTTGCTCGGCATAATAATACAAATCAAGAAAATATATTCCCTCAAGATGTTTTGAAAACAGATACAAATAAAAATGTTCCAAATTTGGGAAAAATTACAAAATCGTTTCCTCAAATATCAAGAAATGCTATTCTTACAAAGCAACAGCCAGAATCCCCAAGAAAAGGGTTATTAGAAACTCAACATCATAGTCTTCCAGTAATAAAACCTTCCCAAACTTTGATTCACGTACCAAATCCTATACAAACAAATATTTCTAACTCCAAAACACAACAAATTTCTCAACAACCTAATTCAAATTCTCCAAATATTGGTACAAAAAAATCTCTTTTTGAAACCCAAAGGCATCGTATTTCCTATCCTATAACAAAATTAGCACAGCCCAATAACTCTATTTCGCAAGTTTCTTCAAAAAAAATATTATTTGAAACACAGCGTTTAACAATGATGGAAAGGCCCTCACAAACTTTAAGTCACGAGCCGAATCCTTTACATAAAACTACACCCAATAATCCTCGACCTAAAACTATGAGTTTACAAGCCTTTCCTCGTCAGAGAAAAACAGAAACAATGGTTTTAAAAATATCAAAAGAAGAAATTCAACAGGTAAAGGAGGAAAATTCTCAAAAAAAAGATGAAATAGAAGAGAAATAGATTTTCTATTTTTTTCTGCTTGACAATTCTTTAAAAGAAAATAAAATGAAATTTATGGCAAATTTTTTCTATACAATTTATGGTAGAAAAATTTCCTAATTATATTTCGGATGGATAAATTCGCCTTTGCCAGGCCAATTATTGGCAGCAAAATAGCAAATTTTTCCTAAATAATTTTCCAAAATTTGCTCCAAGAAAGGAATTTCCATGAGTGAACATCCGATGACTGCTAAAATTTTAGCAAGATTTACTGAAATTACTCAAGTTCCCAGAAAATCTAAACAAGAAGAGAAAATTTGCGAATGGCTAAAAAATTGGGCAGCAAAAAATAACTTTCAAACTAAAACAGATAAAGTAAACAATCTAGTTATTTTAGTTCCCGGGACTCCTGGTTTTGAAAAAGCTCCTACTCTTGTTCTGCAAGGCCACATGGATATGGTATGCGAAAAAACACCAGATTCTCCTATCGATCCAAGCAAAGATGCCTTAAAACTTTTGCAAGACGGAGAATGGCTCAAAGCAGATCGTACCACCCTTGGTGCAGATAATGGTATTGCAATTGCTATTGCAACAGTACTTGCTGAATCAAAAGATGTTTCACATCCTCCATTAGAACTGCTCTTTACTGTTGATGAAGAAACAGGTCTCACAGGTGCTAACGCATTGGAATCTGATTTCCTTACAGGCAAGCTATTGCTTAATTTAGACAGCGAAGATGAAGGTGTGTTTACTGTTGGTTGTGCTGGTGGTAAAACATCTCGAATTACCCTTCCATTAAATATGGCTCCCGTACCAGCTACACATAAGGCTTATAATGTAGTTGTGGGTGATTTAAAAGGCGGACATTCTGGCGTAGATATTCATTGTGAACGTGCAAATGCTATTCAAGTTTTATGTCGTAGTCTTTATGATTTGGAAAAAATTGGCGGTTTAATGATCGCTGATCTAAAAGGCGGATCTGCACACAATGCTATTCCACGCGATTCAAGTGGTGTTATTTTCTTAGCTGAAAAAGATTTTGAAAAAGCTCAAAAATCCGTAGAAAAAATGGAAAAAGTTCTTAGAGTGGAATACGCAAATACAGATCCAAACTTGAAAATTACCATTCAACCTTCTACAACAGTATTTGCAGAAGCCACAACTCCAGAATCAAGCAAAAAACTTGTAAATTTCGTTCTTGCTATCCCACACGGTGTAGCGGCAATGTCAACAGAACTTAAAGGCTTGGTAGAAACTTCTGATAATCTTGCAACTATTGCGATTGCAGATCGCAAATTACAAATCGTTACCAGCCAACGTAGTGCAGTAATGAGTCGTTTGGAATCAATGACTACACGTATTGAAAGTCTTGTTCAGGTTGCTGGTGGTGAAATTCAACATAACGAAGGTTATCCATCTTGGGCACCTAATATGAAATCCCCACTTTTAGCCCGTTGCATAGAAGTTTACAAAAATACTATGCACAAAGAACCCAAAGTTGAAGCTATTCATGCAGGGCTAGAATGTGGTATTATTGGTAGTAAATATCCTGGAATGGATATGATTTCTTTTGGCCCAACTATTAAAAATCCACACTCTCCCGATGAACGTTTGCATGTTCCTAGCGTTGGCCTGATTTGGGATTTTCTGGTTGCTTTAGGCCAATCATACGGTAAAAATATTGTTTAAGATTTAAACAAAAAAATGGCGTAGATTTACGCCATTTTTTATTTATATAACATCTTATTTTTCAATAGATTAAAATAATTGTAAAAAAAAGATAAAAAAATCTTGACAAACTTTATAAATTATGCTACAATATCTCTCCATAAAGTCAAGGGGCGATTGGCTCAGGTGGCTAGAGCGCCTGCCTTACAAGCAGGATGTCGGCGGTTCAAGTCCGTCATCGCCCATAAATTTCAATCTGGGGTCGTAGCTCAATTGGTTAGAGTTCTGGACTGTCGATCCAGTGGTTGCGGGTTCGAGCCCCGTCGACCTCGCCAGATTTCAACAGATTGGCTTTATTGCTTTTATTTCATTCCCAATGGGGTCGTAGCTCAATTGGTTAGAGTTCTGGACTGTCGATCCAGTGGTTGCGGG
>CAZPDM010000002.1:90935-91338 GCA_964585305.1 uncultured Planctomycetota bacterium
TTCGAGCCCCGTCGACCTCGTCAAATTAAAAAAAGCGGACAGATTTATATATCTGTCCGCTTTTTTTTGTTTTAAAATTTTTTATAAAAAAATCATTCCTTAAAATTTTTTAACAATTGATCTTTCTTGGTGTTAAATCTGAATTGCCATCTTTGCTTATTTTTTTTTATTTTTTTTATTTTGACAATGTTATGCAAATTTTATATTTTAAATTATATTGACATAAATAATACCAATGATAAATTTTTTTTAAGTCTAAAAAAAATATACTATTTGCTTAAAAATACGAAATATGTATTTGATATAAAAGAAAAACCAGATACCATAGTAACCATAGTAGTATCTATTAAAGGATAGTTTTTTGAAACAAGAATATTTAGAATATACAAAAAGAGAATATATC
>CAZPDM010000003.1:0-4520 GCA_964585305.1 uncultured Planctomycetota bacterium
GCTTTATGGCAACTTCACGAATAGCCAAATAATCTTGATTCACCATATCTGCATTCATATTCTTTTCCAAAAAATTTAGCATCTCCCTCGCCTCTATCTCTAGGATATCAAAGAATCCTTCAACTTGTTTATAGGCTGTTTCATAAAGACATCCTTCAGATACTATTATCTCTCTACAAAAACAAAAGTTTTTTGACATATAAAGACGAGGATATTCTAAATAATATTCGCCACATTTTTTTACAAACTCAAAATCCTTGCAAAGAATTTTTAAATTTTCAATATCCAAGTATTTTGGATAGTATAACCATCCGCCCTTTCCATAATAAGAGAAAGTATCGATTAAACTCTTGCTAAATTTAAAGTTGGTATGAGTTTTTAAATGCGTTAAATGCTCCTTAATTTCTTGAATTAATGGAGGGCAGTGTTTTATTTTTATACATTTTAAACAGTCTTCTTCTTCACATTTAGCGTTAGCAATGAAATATAATAATTCCGCTTCTTCTTCATGGTTTAATTTAAAGTCTAAAAAGTTCTTGACACCTTTAGATAAAATTTCTATTACTTTTAAAAGTTCACTTTTGGAAAAAAGGTAACCAATATCTTCTTCCCCAATAATAGTCTTTGCTGCATAAACATTCAAATTTTTTGATGAGTATGTCTGTATTTTTTCAGTTATCTTTTTAGGAGATTCTTCTTTTAGGAATTGTTTTCCTTTTAAAGTAATTTTATAAAATCTTATTTTTCTTCGCCGGTCTTCTCCTGGTTTTTGTGAAACCAGATGAATTAAATTATCTTCAGCCAATTCTCCTATAGTCCTTTTTACTGCGGTTATCGTTTCTTTTCTTGTACCAGATGTGTCGGGTCTCATGTTTTCTTTTTCAAAAAAAAATTGAACTAAATCATCATTGCGTATCCATGAATGACTTTGGCTTTGCATCCATTTGAGATATTCAATTTTTTTCTGAGTATGACAAGTGGACATATCAATATCCTTTAAAAATTGTTATAACCTATATTTTTCAGGTATAGCTACTCTCTTACTATTAGTACCTTAATTTTTTATCTATATTTTTATAAGTTTTTTCTTTACAATATATTGAAAAGAGTTAGCTTTTTTTTATCAAAAATTTTTTTTATAAAAAATTGTCGTGTGTTATGAGTAGTTACGGTAAAAAATAAATCAAAAATAATCTTGACAATCAATTTATATTTTTTTAATATGACGGTTTGCTTGCTCTTTTTTTTGATGCAACATTCTATCAAGTTTCTACTTTTATTCGTATATCCTGTTGGTTACTTCATGCAACAATTGGAAATAGAATATTAAATGATCATTTAATTAAAAAGGAGTTCTTATGTTTTTCAAACAGATTGATATTCGAAATTTTCGAGGTATTGAGTCCTTAATAATCAAAAACATAAAACAGATCAATTTAATTACAGGAAAAAATAATTGTGGAAAAACATCTGTGTTGGAAGCAATTTTTTTATTAACAGGCATGTCTAATCCACAGCTCGCGCTCAATATTCATGCATTTAGAGACTTACTTTTAACCGACGATATTGATTTTAGTTATATTTTTAAAAATTTTGACTTTTCAAAGTCTCCATATATAACTGGAAAATTAGATTCTCAGGAAAGATGTCTTGAAATCGAAGCTATTTATCCAACATTTACTGAGATTTCAAAGCAACTTATTGAAAAACGTGAATTGTCTAAAGAAGAATTTATGTCAAATGCTTCAACTACCAAAGAAGCCAGCATCGAAGGCTTAGTTCTCAATTTTAGTAATGATGAAAAAGGCAAATTCCATGCAGAAATAAAATTAAGACAAGGTGAAATAAAACTTTCTCGTGATTATAAGGAAAAAATTGGAGGTAGTTTTATCAATCCGAAAACAATTATGAATGATATTGATCGAAGACTTGATGCAATTTTAGTAAAAAAAGATTTAGGTTCTATAGTTGAGGCATTAAAAGAAATAGAACCAAATTTAGTTGATATTAGAATGGGTGCTAAAGGTATGGTTTATGCTGATATTGGGTTGGAAAAATTAGTTCCGATAAATATAATGGGAGATGGAATTAGAAGAATATTAGCAATATTAGCAGCAATATCTGAAAGAAAAAATAGCATATTGCTTATTGATGAAGTTGAGAATGGATTGCATTATAGCAGTCTTTCAATCTTATGGAAGGCTATATTAAAAACAGCAATTGATAATAATGTTCAATTATTTATTACAACTCATTCTTATGAATGTATTGAAGCGATGGTAAAAATATATCAAAAGCAGTCAATAAACTTAACAAAAGATTGTATCAACTTATTCAGAATTGATAGAAACAAAGACCAGCATAGAGCCTTTCAGTATGAAACAGAAACATTACTAGCTGGTATTGAAAAAGATTTTGAGGTTCGCTAATGGGAAAAAAAATTACAATTGAATCAACGCAATTATTGGTGGTTGAAGGTAAAGATGAATGTTCTTTTTTCGAGGCAATTCTTAAATATGAAAATATTAATAATATTCAGGTGATTGATATTGGAGGTAAAGATAAATTTAAATTCGAATTGCCTGCTTTGCTCAATTTAGAAGGGTTTTCTAAGGTTCATACTCTTGGTTTTGTTAGAGATGCAGAAGAAAATCAAGCAGATTCTGCATTTTCAAGTATTTGTGATACTTTAAAAGAAAATGGATTACCTGTGCCAAAAGCTGTTAATACAATTGTTGATGTAAACAATATTAAACTCAGTATATTTATTATGCCAAACAATATTGATGAAGGAATGCTTGAAGATTTATGTATTCAGTCGGTGAAACAAGAAACAGTGTTTAAATGCGTAGATAAATATATCGAATGTTGTCAGATGTATTCTCTTGATGTGAAAAATATTAAAATTTCGAAAGCAAAAATTCAAACATATTTAGCAATCAAAAACCCTATTGTAAATTCATTAGGACTTGCAGCTTTAAAAGGATATTGGGATTTTAGTGAAAATTGCTTTTCAGAAATCAAGCAATTTCTGCATATTCTTTTTAGTTGTGATAAATAATATAAATTTGCTCAGGGCTTTTGTTTTGAAATATTTTCGAGATGGATACTTCCACAAATCAAAAAAAGTTCAACAGTATTGTTGAACTTTTTTTAGTTTAATTTTTACACGATATCGTTATCATTTATGATCTTGGGGATATTTTAAATGTCAAAAAAGAAGCAAGAAAAAAACTAAGAACCAACATAAATTTCAATGAGAAATAGAAAAACCCGTCTTAAATCGCGTTGTAATGCGAAATTTAAGGCGGATTTGCGTAATTATTATTCATATCTACTGATTTTAGATTTAATCACTTTAATTACATCATCGTGCTGCTGGCCTTCTATAATATCTTTTAAAATTAAAAGATCGTCTTTTTTTGAATACTGAACATGAAGACGCCAACCTGATATTTTATCTATATCAGCACGATAGATAGGAATATCTATGCCTGCAACTTTATGCAATCTTGTTTTTGGAAAAGAACGTGTTTTATGGCATTGATTATTTTCTAATTCTGCCAATGATTCCAATAAGTTTAATTTTAATTTTTCATTAGGCAATCTTTTCCATGCTTCAAAAATAATTCCATATTCATCTAATAGTTTTTTAATCTGTGCCATATTTTCTCTTTAAACTGGTATTTCTTCATAGAGTATTTTTGCTATAGTTTTATATTCTGTTTCAACTTCTTTAATAGGTAATATGCGATAAAGAGTTACTATAATGCGTCCAAAAAGAATATCGTTATCTATTGTAACGATAACACCAACTTTATTAGGAAGAAGTTTTAAGATATATAGAGTAGATTTACAATCGTTTAAAAGTTTGATAATATAAGGCTGATAGAACTTTTCTACATAATTTTTCTTATTTTTTATAAAACCTAATGAATGCTTTTCTATACTAGCCATAATTTTGAGACTTTCATAGTTTTGCAAATCTTTTTCAAACTTTTCTGTAATATGATAAACTATTTCCATGATTTTATCCTTAAAAATATTAAGTTAATAATAAGATATTTTTTGTTTTAGTACAAGGAAAATTTAAGAAAAATTGCGTTGTAATGCGAAATTTAAGATGTTTTTTCTTTTTTTGAAGACATAATTTTATCCTATTAAATTTTATTTCTCTTTCAAGAAAAAAGGAAACACTCTCATATAAGAATGTTTCCTTTTTTCTTGAAATTGCGCTTAGCAAGATTTGAACTTATTTTTTTGTTTAATTTCTTTTAATTTTTTTCTTCTTCAGTCATCAAATTTGTGGAATTTTTGCCTAGGAAAAGGGCTTCTAATGTCAGTAATCCAAATCTCCATGCGATAATAAAAAGTGCAATTGGAATGATAATCAGCAATGGCCAGCGTGGGATTGTAATAGGTTCAGCAATTTTTTGTTTTTGGCATATAGGGCATACGCCTTCTTTCCAGGAATATTCCAAATGTTTTTCTTTTATCTGTTGCCATTCTTTTTGCCAAGT
>CAZPDM010000003.1:4620-90872 GCA_964585305.1 uncultured Planctomycetota bacterium
CCAAAATTGGCTAATCCATTGATTTTGCCAATCTACTTTAGACTTAGAAGAAACGTTCTTGATGTCTTGTTTTTCTCCAACTTCTTGCCAATACTTTTGCCATTCTAATTTCCATTTATTTTGCCACTGTTCTTGTAGCCAGTCTTTTGACCAATCTTGAGATTGAATCATTTGTAGATTATCTTGGATTGTATTTTGTAGTTGTGAAATTTCATAAGAGTCTTGATTTTTTGTATTGACAGCTTTACTTAATTTATGAATATTTCCTAAAATTTTCATCTGGATAGAATTTATTTCTTGGCGTTTTTGATTGATGGCATCAGGGCAACGATACCGTCGAATATTTTCTAAAGAAATATAATTACGTGATTGAATACCACCACTGCTTAGGTATTCCCGATGTTCTGATTGGATAAAACTTAATGCTGCTATAGCTAAATAAATTGCAATGATAGTTGTTACTAGTGCAGTGAACGCAATCAACCAGCGACGGAAACGAGGGCTTGTAAAACGTGAAACTATTTCAATGCTGATATGCTCGCCTGTACGACTGGCTAAACTTGCACCTAATAAACCTATCCAAATAACAACGTATTGTAACAACTGTTCGATCCAGGATAAATTGATGCGGCTACTTTGGCGAAATGTTGCAATCACTATTTCACCAAATATTAAACTTGTGATACAAAGAATGATAAGAAAAGTTTCACAAAATGCTATACTTTTATCTAAAGTGCGGCAAGCCTCACAAAATTTTTTCAAGTAATATTCCTTTCAATCGATCCAATATTTTTTAAGTAATTAGATTGTTTAATAAATGGTTTGTCAACTAGTTTTTTGGACATTTAATTGAGAGGAATTGAACCCGCCGCTGCAATTTTTTTTCGTTGAAGCCTTCATTTGTAAGCGGCGGGTTAATTCCGGGTTAATTCCGGGTTAATTCCTACCATGCACATCGCACATCCGTGCATGGACAAGTTTACTGAGCTAAAGTTAGTATTGAGATAGGAATGTATAATAAATTCTTAGTCCAAATATTTTTGACAACTTACTTATAACAGAAAAACAGAAAAATTCCAGATAAAAAGGTGTATTTCTTAAAAAGAAATCGATCTTTACTTCAAAAGTTTTTTTATTGACAAAAATAAAAAAATATGGTAAAAATAAGGCTTTCTTGCTATATTTTTCGATGGAAAATACTTTGTTGCTAATTGGTTTTATGCAAACATTTTTTTGTGTTTTAAACGATCAAACAAATATTTTCCTGTTAGGATAATAACTATGTTAATGCTATCATTATCCGATGTTACCCATGAGCAAATTGCCAAGATTCTAGAAATTGGATCATGTCCCTATTCTTATATTCCGCGACGTGGTCTATTGATTTTTAATAACTCTCTTTCTCAAGCACAACAACATCAATTACAAAAATGTGATGGTGTACAAGAGATACGTCAAATTGAAACACCATATCCTATGATAAGTAATACGGGCTTTCTACCTAAGTTACCATTAAACATAGGAAATATTTTATTCGCACCCAATACTTTTACTATTATTGCAGGCCCATGTTCAGTAGAAAGTCGCAGTATGATTTTAGAAACTGCTCGCTTCTTATCTGATCTTGGCATTCCTATTTTGCGGGGCGGAGCCTTTAAATCCCGAACCTCGCCATATTATTTTTCTGGCTATGGGCAAGAGGCGTTAGAAGATTTACGAGAAGCTGCCGATCAATTTAGGATGAAAATGGTTACTGAAGTTGTTAGTGAAGATTTCGTGAGTTTAGTTTCTCAGATGGCTGATATTGTTCAAGTTGGCTCGCGTAATGCTCAAAATTTTGAGTTGTTAAAAAAACTTGGTCAACAAAATAAACCGGTATTTTTAAAACGTGGTTTTATGAATACAATTGAGGAATTTTTATTAGCAGCAGAGTATATTGCCCTTCAAGGTAATTCCAACATTTTTTTATGTGAACGTGGTGTGCGTACATTTGAATCCGCTACAAGAAATACTTTAGACATTTCAGCAATTCCTCTTATCCAAAAACAATCGTTTCTTCCTATATTTTTCGATCCTAGCCATGCTTCGGGGCGTAATGATATTATTTTGCCATTGATAAAAGCTGGCATAGCTGTTGGCGCAAATGGCGTAATGATTGAAGTTCACCCACATCCTGAAAAAGCATTATCAGATGGCAAACAAAGTTTGAATTTCATAGAATTTCAACAAACATTTCAGCAAATTCAAGTTTTGTGTCGGCAACTTGGCATATATTTGAATTTATTGAGTTAGTTGAATATTATTTTATAGCATAATCAAAAAGGAAGATAGTTTTAATGCAAATAAGTATATTAGATAGTAGCATTATAGTAGGCTATATATTGGCACTTTTAGGTATTGGGGTTTGGCAAAGTCGCCAACCGTGTGAAACAACAGAATATTTATTGGCAGGACGACGATTGACCCTGCCAATTTTTATCGCAACGCTTGTCGCAACTATCTATGGTGGAATATTTGGTATAGCAGAATTTGCAAGTCGTTATGGGCTAGCAGTTTGGTTAACTCAAGGGATATTTTGGTATTTTATATATATATTATTTGCCTTAGTTTTAGCTGTGCGTATTCAAAAGATGCGTTTTTTTACTATAGCTGACATTTTAGAAAATCGATATAATATTCAAGTAGCAAAACTTGGTGGTATTTTTACCTATCTTATGATTAACCCTGCCCCATATTTTTTTTCATTGGGAATGATTACAAGTTTGCTTACAGGCTTGCCTCTTGTATGGACAATCATTATTAGTACTATAATTATGATACTCTATACAATTTTTTCAGGCTTTCGGGGTGTCATTTATACAGATGTATTGCAGTTTATTCTTATGTACGTTTCTTTTGGAATTCTTTTTATTGCAACATTAGCATATTTTGGTGGATGGTCATTTTTAGATGAATATTTAAATCGCTTTTCTGGTTTTGATAAACATTTGAATATTACAGGAAACATGTCATTGGGGCAACTCTTAGCATGGGCAGGGTTAGCCTGTTGGGCTTTAGTGGATCCTAATTTTTATCAACGTTGCTATGCTGCAGGCACACCTCAAACTGCCCGAAAAGGTATTTTAATTTCAATACTCTTTTGGGCCACTTTTGATATTTTCTCCTGCATGACTGCTCTTTATGGTATTGCTGCACATAATGCAAAAATTATAACAATTACTTCAAATAGCCTTATTCATATTACGTTGGCAGATTTCCTACTTTATCCAGGAATAAAAGGATTATTCTTTGCAGGTGTTTTAGCGATAATCATGTCCACTGCGGATTCTAATTTATTTGCTGCAGCCGTTAATCTCTCTCAAGATTATTATTGGCGGGTTCGTAATCGCAATGCTACAAGTAAACAGATGATTCGTGCCACCCAAATTTCTATTATTATTACAGGCGTTTTTGCCGCGGGATTAGCAATTGCTATGCCTTCTGTCGTAGATCTCTGGTATTCCTTAGGTACAATAGGTTTAGCCGGATTACTTTTACCTGTTTTAGCCAGTTTTACTAAACGTACTTGGCCTGTAGCTTGTGCTATCATGAGTATGAGCTTGGGTTCTGCTACTGCACTTGTTTGGTTGGTTTTAGGCATCATCAATAAGAATAACGAAGGATTTCAATATCCATTAAATTGCCAGCCTTTATATATTGGTTTGCTTGCTGCAATTTTAGGTTGGTCGATAGGATTTTTTTTCAAAAAAAATGATTCAAAATGATTCAAAAAATATGTTCAAGGAATTTTTAGAATGACTACTGTTACTTTAATTACTATTTTTGTTTCCTTATATCTTGCCCATTTTTTTCTGGATGCAATTCTTTCTTATATCAATATCCAACACCAAAAAAAATATCAAAAACCTCCAGAAATTTTTGCTCCGTATATTCCACAAGAACGATATGAAAAAAGCCTGGCTTATAATCAAGAACATTATCGTTTAGATACAATTTCCACGACTATTTCTTCTATTATATTTTTAGCTTTTGTATATACAGGGTTGCTAAATAGCCTTGATATTTGGTTAAGAGGATATATTAGCTCAGATGTTCATCGTGGAATATTATTTTTTATGATTTTGGCTGGCGGTTCTTGGGTGATTGGAATTCCTTTTGATCTTTATGGCACATTTGTCATTGAACAAAAGTTTGGTTTCAATCAGCAAACTTGGAAATTATGGATGAAAGATCAAGTTAAGAGCTTGCTTCTTTCTTGTATTATTTTAATTCCTTTAGGATATGCAGTTTTTGCATTTATGCAATTTAGTGGCATGTATTGGTGGCTTTATTGTTGGTTGCTTTTCTTTGGATATAGTTTATTTATTGCTCAAGTTTATCCTATTTGGATAGCACCGATATTTAATAAATTTACTCCTCTTGCCGAAGGTGAATTGCGAACAAAAATTCAAGCATTGGCTCAAAAAGCTAATTTCCCTATGGCTAATATTTATATTATGGATGCTACAACCCGTTCAAAGCATTCAAATGCTTACTTTGCAGGTTTCGGAAAAACCAAAAGATTAGTTTTGTACGATACGTTAATTCAAGATTTCACGACAGATGAAATTTTGACTATTGTTGCCCATGAAATGGGACATTATCATAAAAAACATATCATCAAACACCTGATAGTTTCTCAAGTTACTACTCTTGCATTTTTATATTTTTTAAGTTTAGCAATATCTCATCCATATCTTTATCAAACTTTTCTTGTGCAAAATTATCCTAGCATTTATTTAGGGCTATTGCTTCTTTCTTTTGTAACCTCTATTATTATGGCTTTCTTTAGCCCGCTTTTTAATTTACAAAGTTGGAAATATGAAACAGAGGCAGATCATTATGGCTATGATCTTACTCAGAATGCAGAAGCAACAAAAACCATGTTTATAAAATTGGCTGAAAAAAATCTTTCTAATCTTACTCCGCATCCCATTTATGCAAGATTTTATTATTCCCATCCTCCAATATGGCAAAGACTTAAAAATTTAGGATTAGCAAGTTAGAAATTTTTTATAAAGGATTCTTTGTATGCAAGAATTAAGTTTTACTCAAGCAAGTGAAATGCTTTCTCGCTTGCCAAATATTTCTAAAAAACATTTGCAAGAATTATTTGCAGAAGATTCGCAACGCCACGAAAAATTTAGTATTTCGACACAACATCTTTATTTTGATTATTCCCGTCAACGTGTAACTTCAGAGACAATTCGATTACTTATAGAATTAGCGAAAGCACAAAAATTAGAAGAAAAACGCAATGAAATGTTTGCAGGAAAAAAGATCAATTGTTCTGAAGAGCGGTCTGTACTGCATATTGCATTAAGAAGCCCAAAAGAAAAAAGTATTTTAGTAGATGGAAAAGACGTTATTCCTGACGTACATAGTGTTTTGGCCAAGATTGAAAAATTTACAAAAGAAATTCATGATGGAACAAAAAGAGGTGCGACAGGAAAAAAATTAAAAAATATATTGGCTATTGGAATAGGTGGTTCGTACCTTGGTCCGGAATGCCTTGCTTTAGCCTGTCGCCCCTATCGTCATCCAGACATGTCTTTAAGATTTGTTGCAAACATTGACGGAACAGATTTTACAAATAATACACAAGATTGGTCAGCAGAGGAAACTCTTGTTATTATCATTTCTAAAACATTCACCACTGCTGAAACTATGCACAATGCACGCACAGCAAGAGAATGGTTGATTTCAAGTATTAAAAATTCTGATCCCCATTGTATAGAAAAAGATATTATTGAAAAGCATTGCATTGCTGTTTCTACTGCCGAAAAATTAGTCAAAGATTTTGGCATTGCAATTGATAACATGTTTGGCTTCTGGGATTGGGTTGGCGGAAGATTTAGCGTAACCTCTGCAGTTGGTGCTGTTCCATTATCCCTTTATCTTGGATATAAAAATTTCCAAGAAATTTTAAATGGCGCGTATTGGATGGATCAACATTTTCTTACTGCTCCTCTGGAAAAGAATATCCCGGTAATTTGCGGGTTGATTGATATATGGAATATCAATTTTCTTGGATTAAAATGTCGAGCACTTTTGCCATATTCCCAGGGATTAGCAAGACTCGCAGCCTATACTCAACAGGGAGAAATGGAAAGCAATGGAAAATCCGTTGATATTAAAGGAATTCCTGTTAATTTTTCAACGGGTGAAGTCGTTTTTGGCGAGCCTGGAACAAATGGTCAGCATTCTTTTTATCAACTTATTCATCAGGGCAGTCAAATTATTCCTTGCGATTTTTTAGGTTTTATAGAACCGGAAGCAGATCCGTTACATACCAATAAAAATCTAGTTACTCATCATGAAGAATTGCTTACTAATTTCTTAGCTCAACCGGATGCCTTAGCATTTGGCAAAAAAGATTCATTATCTCATAAAAACTTTGATGGAAATCGTCCGTCAAATTCATTCCTTTTTCAAAAACTAGATCCTTTCACTGCAGGCTTGATTATTTCTCTTACAGAACATCGTATTGCTGTTAAAGGCTTTGTTTGGGGAATAAACAGCTTTGATCAATTTGGCGTAGAATTAGGTAAAAAGCTAGGCTCTGCACTACGAGATAAGATTATTGACTATCATGCCAAAGGTTCATACAACAAAGAAGGACTAAACCCTTCAACAATCAAAATGCTGGACTATATCTTGAAAAAACAACTTCCATAAAAAAAACGGACAATGCAAGTTGTCGGACATTTTGTAGCAAGGAGGCGCGTTATGACTTAAATTAGATATAGATGCGACTTAAATACACAGAAAGATATCTCTCTGCTATAAATAAATGGCTGGAGTATCTTAATAAAAAAATAATAATTTTTCAACAAATCATTTTAGAAGAGAGAAACAATGTACAAAATTGAAAAAAGACCTTCTGGCTATATTTTAACCTTTTCCGGCCAAATTGGTGCAATTGAAATGCAACGTTGGGTTGACGAGTCAAAGAAAAAATTAGATTTGGAAACGCGCAATTCATTTGGTGTAATCATTGATATGAGAGATTTACAACCATTGAATAACGATGCAGGAGTACTGATGAAAGCTGGGCAAAAATTATACAAAGAAAAAGGAATGAAAAGAAGTGCGGTACTCTTAAGTTCGGATGACGTTTGTCAACAGTTTAAAAATATTGCAATCCAAACTGGAATATACGCTACGGAAAGGTATATTAACGCAATATCTATATCTAATCCTATTGAGAAAGCAGTCGATTGGGTAAAAGATGGCATAGACCCAGATAAATAATTCCAAAACGATTCGCAACTTAGAATTGGATTGAAGTAATCTATTTACAAAAAAAAGATGCGTCGGTTTTTTACGCATCTTTTTTTTATTTTTCTTCTTTTAAATAATTTTCTATGATTATTCTGGGAAGTAGCGGATTCAAAATTTTTGGGAGTGGTTTTTGTAAAATATTTCGTGCTTGTTCTATTTTTTTTGTAGCAACTAGTTTGTGTATTTGTAAAGAAAGTATTTCTTCTTCTATCAAAGATTCTAAAATTTCATAAGCGTATAAATTATGAGTTTCATCTTTCCATAAAGAAAGATTCTTTTTTGCTTGCTCATAGTTCTGCGTCTGAATATTTTTCAGTATGGCTTGCATAAGAATTGTATTTTTTTTATGTTGGAGAGATGGATCATTTTTATTTGTTTGCTGTAAACAAACGTAAGCCTGTTCATAATTTTTTTCGGCAAGCATTTTATTTGCTTCTTGTTGAAAAAAATTACTTTGTTGATTCTTATGTAAAAAAAAGGCAGTTGGTAATAATACAAGAAAAATAATAAGAGCGGCAAAAATGCCAATACGAATTTGTCGTTGGCAACGTCCCCAATATGTTTGAAATAATATTTGGCTTGCAGGGAAAGACCACCACCAAATTTTCTTTTGGCATATTTCCAACGCATTGATAAAGTCTCTTGCACAACGAAAGCGTTGTTTAGGATCTTTATTTAATGCTTTTAATATTACTATATCTAAAAAAGTAGGAATATTTCCAAGCTGATTTTTTTTAAATATTTTTCTTAGTGGTGTAGGATTCTTGCGAACAATATCACGTAAGATTTTATCTCTGTTTCCCTCGTTAAAAGGAGGAGTCCCAGTTAATAAGTGGTACATAAGAGATGCAACAGCATAAATATCAGTTTCTCTCCCCATCTTTCCTTTTACAACTTGTTCTGGAGCCATATAACGAGTAGTTCCAATGATAAAACCTGTTCGCGTTAAGGATTCGCAAACAAATCCTCCTGCATCAGAAAATACTTTAGCTATTCCAAAATCTAATACTCTTACTTGTATTCCATTAGTATTTTCTTCGATCATGATATTTGCAGGTTTTATATCTCGATGAATAACTCCTTTGCTATGTGCAATTTCTAAAGCAGCTAAAATCTGTTTCCCAATATCAATAACGCGAGGTATGGGCAACCGCGGTTGCAATTCTAAAATATTTCTAAGACTTTGCCCTGGGCAAAAATCCATCACCATAAAATGGATGCCTTTGCGAGTACGATGTAGATTTCTGACCATAATAATACCTGGGTGTACTAGCTCTGAAGCAATTTTTGCTTCATTTAAAAATCGTCTTTCTTGATGTTCAGGAATTAAATAAGGTTTGAGAACTTTAATGGCGACAGGAATATTTAAAATCAAATCTGTCGCACGATATACACGTCCCATAGCTCCATCGGCAAGATGTGCATCTATGCGATACCTTTTTTCTAATATTTTTCCGATAAGACGGTTTTGAGTATTAGTATCGCTCAAATCTGCAAGTTTGGGAATACGAACATAGCGATGACATTGCGGACAACGAATTTCCGTACGATTTTCTTCGGTGGAAATTTGAATACGATAACCACATGAACATCCTAAAATAAAATATTTTGGCACGATGGAAAACTTTCTATTGGAAAATAGCTCTTAAAATTAAATAATTATTTCCAACTAAATAGCAAGAATATTTTTATAAGAGATATTAAATGCTTTCTTTATCATTAAAAAAAATCTGATAAAGAAAGCACTTTTATAAAAATGGACACAAAAATATAATAACGCTATTCTTCTTGAATAATAGCATCCCCTTCACCCATAAGAATTGTGGGTTCGATCATTTTTCCCTTTTTTAGTTCATCAATTTCTTGTTTACGGAAATATTGTGTTCCCTGATAGTTTATACATTTTAAGCTACCTGATTTTACCATTTGGCCAATCTCTGTAGATTCCAATTGTAATTCGATTAAGGTTTGTTGTAATGTATAGTAATCTTTGAAATTGACAACATTAGAAGAACTTGAAGATGCTGGTTTTGTAGCAATTCCAGGATGGGTAGTTGGAAGAGAAGGTTTTGCAGGTTGTGTAATATTAGGTTTTACTGGTTGTGTAACAGTAGGCTTAATTGTAGTAGGCGACTTACTAGCTAAAGAAGCGTTCACAGCAGGTTTAGCAGGGATTGGGGATTTAGGTGGACTGCTTGGCATAATTTTTGAGGCAGAACTAACAGATTTTGGAGCTGAGATTATAACTGGTGCATCATCTTCTTCTGCTTGATCTGAAGATAAAGGCAATACCATAGTAATTTCGACATCTCCTCGTTTTTTCAATCCATCTAATTCGCTTTTTCTAATCACTCCTCCAGGTAATAATGTCAAATGTTTTTCATCCACCAATCTTTTCACATCATTTTTACCAATAGAAAGAATTTTTGCTACTTCATCCATTGTATAAGTTTCTTCAACTATTGGTTTAGCTACTGCAGAAATATTTGGTTTAGCTACTGTTGAGATTGGTGTATTTGCTTTAGCTGTTGGGACTGGGACATTTGTTTTTGATATTGTTGGAGTGGAGAGATTTGGTTTTGCTACTGTTGGAGCTGGGATATTCGACTTTGTTGCCATTGGAACTGGTTTTGCTACCGCTGGAGCTAAAATACTCGGTTTTGCTACTGTTGAAGCTGGCTTTGCTATTGCTGGTACTGGAACATTCTTTGAAGCAGCTCCTGCTGTTTTTTGGGCTACTAAATTCATAACTACTTGTCGATTAAAATAGTATTTATCTCCAATTTTCTGAGCAACCAGTTGTCCCTTCGCAACCATAATTTTTAATGTTTGTTGATCTACTTGTAAAAGTTTTTGAGCTTCTTCTAAAATGCATAAATCATTTTTAGATTTATCTGTAGTAGGTGCTGGAACTGGAATATTTTTTTGTATAGGAGGAGGTTGAGGTGTTGGAATATTTTGAGGTGGAGGCGCATCTTGATTTTGCTGAATAATTGCATTTTTTAATAATAATAAGTCGCTACGCTTAATTTTACGATCATTATTTTGTATATATGGAGATATTTTAAGTTTTGTAATCCAAATTTTAACAAAATCAATAGAGACACCTAAAACTTGCGCTGATTCTGCAAATGTATAAAAGGGTTTATCATCTCCAAGTTTTTCTGATGGTGTTTCTGAATGAGTTTGAGGAATAACTAAGTCTGGTTGAATTTCAATACCTGTTGGTACAGTCTTTTCCAAATTCTTATTATCCTCATCTTCTTCTCCAAAATCTGGTAAAATAACTGTAGGTTCTACCTTCGGCTCAACAGTAGAGATAGCATTTACAGGAGATTCATCATCTTCTATTACTATAGCTTCTATAATTTCTTCATCAACAATTTCAACAGGTTGTATAGGTGTTATTAAAGGTTTAGTGGGAATAGATGGTTTTGCAGGAGCCAATGGTACTACAGGTTTAACAGGAATTGGAGGAGGCATTACAGATTTAGTAGGGATTGGTGGAGGAAGTGGTTTAGGAGAAACTATCGGAGTGGCTACAGGTTTGCTAGGAATTGGAGGGGGAATTACAGGCTTAGAAGGGGAAGGAGGAGCAATAGTTTTTACAGGTTCTATTTTTTGAGAGGAGGTTTTCACAGGAAGTGGCTCTGGAGCATCATCCATACCAGAGCGTTCATCAACTATCATCATAAGATCAGATTCTTGAGGTCCGCTAGATCGGGCAGATTCTACAACCATTGTTGCATCGACCATCTTACAATTACGAATAAAATCAATTTCTATCTTTTTAAATCGTAATTTCCCAGTCTTAGGATCAGGAATAGCAGATAATTCTCCTTCATCTAGCATTTTATGTAACTGTTCGACTTCTATTTGAAGTTTAGTTAATACATCATCTTGGCTATAAAATTTATCTTCTTGAGGAGAAACTGTTGGAGTCGGTAATTTAGAAGATTCAGCTAAATTTGGAGGATTTGTTGTTGGCAGGGGAGATATTTTTGCAGGCTCATATTTTGTTGTTGGAGGTGAAGAAGGTATTGATTTAGGCGGTTCAGATTTTGTAATTGTTTCTATTTTTTTCGCAGGAGGGACTTCCTCATCCACAACAAAAATATCATCATTTGAGCTTGTATTTTTTTCGACAACGATTGTCATTTCAACTTGTTTTGCATTTTTATAACGCTCTATTTCATCCCGATCAAATTTTTTTATGCCTTGTTCTAAATATACCTGAATTTCGCCTTCCTCAACAAGTTCTTTTAATTGGCGATCCTCCATTTGTAACTCTCGTAATACATCATCCCAAGAATATCTTTTTGGTGGCTGTGATTGTGGTTGTATTAAAGGTTGCAATTGCGAAGAAATTTGAGGTTGAGACGTTTTTTGAGGATCTTTGCGAAGATTTTCAACATCACTTTTTTTGAAACGACAGCCTGATTCATTTTTTACAGGCTGTAATTTTCCAGCTTGGATCAGCTGATTTAAAGTATTTGAATCTACTCCCAAAAATTGAGCCGTTTCTGTAAAAGTAAAAAGTTCTAATTGTGCCATGAATCCTTCCTTTTCCTGTCTTAATCTATATATTGCCTAGGAAATATAGACTTTAATACTTAGGAAAGTAATTTATTATTTTTTTTTGCACACCTTTTCTATATCTTTTGAATTATCTGTTTCTATTTTTAACATCTGTGCATATTCTTGTATAAAATTAGAAGTATCGGGAATTTTATAAATAGTCTGTATTCCTTCATCATTAACAAAAAATAACTCAATTGGAAGGCATTTCCGAAGTTCTTTCCAAAAATTCTGTCGCTGTTGAACTTCTAAAATAGGAATTGTGATTGTATGATTTTGCTCATCTTTTATAAAAATTTCTTGTTGTTCAACAACAACAGACTTCACTTGTGTCCAAAAACAAATTTGGGTACTGAACAAATGATAAACGATTATTCCTTGCTGATAAAATTCATAATTTGTTTTAGCACAGTGAAGCAACCAAATGCACCAAAGAGAGGAGGCTGTAATTGTAATTACAGTTCCAATAGTATAAATAAAATGAATCTCTGCTAATGGATGAAAAGATCTATTGGGAATCATCCAAAAAATCCAAAGAGGGATAATTGTCCAGATTATTACATAAAAAAGGCGTTGGGCTAAATATGAAGGGAGCTTTATATGAAAAATCTCAATTTTAGTTTGAGAGAGCAGGTATTTTTTTTTATTTTTCAAATCAGTGTTAAGTAAATTTTCTTGCAAAGAAGATTGTTTTTTTTGCCATTTTTCGATGTTTTCTAATCGTTTGGCTTTTACATGGCTATGATGATATAATAAAGAACTTGTTTGATTAAAGATCAAACGATGACAATAATAAAAAAGTAAAATGACAAGAATAGCTGCTGAAAAATAAACGCAACTTCCTAAAATATCTTGAATAATAGAACGTGGTGATAGCCATAACGAAGCATTGGCACATAAAATTCCACTACTTAAAAATAAAATCGCCATACCTGCTAACTCTATAGCATAGACAAATCTTTTTGGAGACGTTATTCTATCTAAGATAAAGTTTTGAAGATTATTTAAATTTTGCCACAAACATATAGTCGCAATTCCATAAAAAACTAACCAAGCATTGGGTAAATCCCATAATATGGATATAGTTGTAATTGACAATATGCTAAAAAAAATATTCCCTAAGCTATATAAATATATGGATTTAATAGAATAAAATAATTTTATCATAATAAAATAGCGGCAGAGCATAACCCATTATATTGGATTAGGAGAAAACCGCTTCTCCATGATTTTTTACAAAAAAAAATAGTAATATATTCTTATTTTACATAAAGTTGGATGAAAAGCAACAAATTTAATAGAAAATATTTGTTCTTTCTTAAGAAAACGACAAATATTTTTGAGAGAACGGTTTTCGTTAGAACAACATCTATTTTAATAGCTTACGAATTGAATTCGCAAATAATTTAGAAATTTCAGAATTACTTAATAAGTTTAAACCACGATCTCTTGCATAATTCAAAGTATTTACTAAACATTTCAAAGGTTGTATCTCTTTTTCTTCAGAATATCCTAAAAAATATGGAAGTGTAGTGTTATTGTGAAAGAGAGGTTCGTCTTTTGGTAATTTATATAGCTCCATAGTTTTCTCAAAATCTTTTGTGCTTGGAACTGGAGAATATTCTGTTATATGTACATAACAGCCTTTACTATGAGCATACATGAATCCATCTACCATTTCTTCTAAAGTTTGTCCAGGCATCCAAACTTTCACATAAACTTCTATCTTACTAGAATTGCCATCTGTGCTATCTGCATCTGCTTGTTGAAAGCATTCCACAGCATTCAAGAGATCAGCATCCTCAAAAGATGGGGTGTTTTGTGGAGAAAAAACTGGCGAGCGTTCATACGAAAATCTCAAGGTTTCAACACCTGCTTTCTTCATCAATTTAGCTAATTCTAAAGTAATCAAACGAGAATGCATTCCATTAACTGTGTGAAATTTAATTGGTATAGATTTATCTACAACAGTCTGCAAAATTGGAACAAGATGTTCGTTTGCTTGTATAAGTAAAGCATCGTCATAAAAAGCAATATTTTTAATATGCTTGCTGTAAGCTAAATAATAAATTTCTTTTAAAACGTTTTGAATAGGGCGTTGTTTAAAAACAGGTTGTAATTTTTTTGATGCACAATAAGAACATGCTAAAGGACATCCTAAAGATGTTGAAATTACACCGCAACTTCCAGGTGAAATATAATTATGGTATGGCATTGGAAGTTCTTCTCCTGATAGCATGTTATATTCAGGATATAGATGAGAAAGACCTGTAATGCCATCCAACCATTTTAAAGTTTGCACTTCTCCTGCACCAGAAAATACTATATCTGCTTCAGAATGACTTTGTGCATGTTCTGTACACAATGAAGCATATACACCACCTAAAGCAATAGGTACATGCGGAAATTTCTTACGTAATATCGAGATAGTTTCATTAACACCTCGATACCAATAACTCATCATTGAAGTAACTAAAATTGCCTGTGGTTGAGGAATATTATCTAATATTTCTTGAAATAACTCGATAGGAATACCATACCGACGATAATGACGCTTAATTATGTTGTATTCCTTTGGTTTTTCTATAATAGTACAAGGTAATGGGCCAGTGCCATTATGATGGCCTTTTGCTTTGGACAACCCTTGAGATTTCAACAATAATGGATGATGGCGGTCGATACAATCTATAAAAGTAATTTCATAGCCGTTTTGTTCTAAATATCCTGCAAGCCAAGATAAACCAAGTGGTTTCATCCAAAAATCATAAGCAGTAACATCGTGAATGTAAGGATTTACACAAAGAATATTAGGTTTCATAAAAAATTCCTGACTAAAATATATCTAAAAAATCGAAAACTTATAAGACAAAAATGATGCTTCCAAAAGAAAGCATCATTTTTGTTTAGCTATTTTTGCTAAAATAATAGATTAAAATTGTCATCAAGCATATTATTACAGAAAATATAGTAATTAAAATTGGGATGGCAATATTTTTATTCTTTTGGAACCATTTAAAAAACGAATTTGAACTAGTATAACTATGTAAAGCAAGTACAGGCTGCCCCTGTTGATAACGTTGGATGTCTAAAATCATTTCTTCAGCATTAGCATAACGGTTATTAAGATCTTTATTCATTGCCTTTTGACAAATTGCAGCAATTGCTAAAGGTAAGTTAGCAACATAATGTTTTAAATCAATTGGCTCTTTATTTATAACATTATACAAAATATCTACAGGAGTTATACCTTGTATTGCTGCAACTCCTGCCAACATTTCATACATCACTACACCAACAGAATATATATCTGTTCGTCCGTCTAATTCCTTTACACGACCACGTGCTTGTTCTGGAGACATATATTGTGGAGTTCCAAGTACCTGGCCGACTTTAGTAATTTGCTGTTCTTTGGCAAAGATATTTTTAGCCAAACCAAAATCCATAATACGAGCCATATCATAAGCCATGAGCATAATATTAGATGGCTTAATATCCCGATGGATAATCCCTTTAGAATGCGCATATTTCAAGCCTTCTAATATTCCTAATACAATCACTAAACATCTTTCGATTGTAATTTTTTGCGCAACAATTTTTGATAATGGGGTTCCAATAACGTACTCCATAACAAGATATGGCATATTATTTTCTATTCCAGAATCATAAATCTTTACAATATTAGGATGATTTAATGTTGTTGCAAGGCTAGCTTCTTGTCGGAACCGAATAAAATCTTCTGCTGTAGAATGCTCTGGATTTTGCATTTTTTTTATAGCAACAAGTCTTTTATTTAAAGAGTCCTGAGCTTTATATACAGTTCCAACTCCTCCAGATGCGATAATATCTAAAATTTGATAATGTCCTATTTTATTAGGAATATTTTTTTTAGTAGAACGATTAGCTAATACATTTTTTTCATCAAAAACTTTAACCATACCAGGATATTTTTCTACTGGCACAGGTGTAGGAGTAAGAAAACCACTACTTATAAAAGCCATATCAGCATTGATAACAGGAAGACTGTCACTACTAATTTCTTCAACATCACTTGGCAATTGCCCACTCTGTATCGCTTTTAAAAATGTATAAGAATCTGCTAAAGCTAATTTAGCTAAATCGCTCATATTATCTGTAGTTTCTCTTTTAGCAACATCCTGATTTGATCCATTTTCTTGGTAAGCAGGTTGTGCTATAAGGATTTTACTATCTGAAGAACCCTCTTCTACATTAAGACTGGTCAGAAGAGAGCTAGAAATTTTACTTTCTTCTGCTATTTTTTCTATGGGAATTTCTGTTTCTGATGTGCTATCTTCTGGGTTTATATCTCCCAAAAAATCATCGGTAAGTTTATTCTCTTCAGCAATTTGCGCAGTAAGAATTTCGCTTTCTGTTTGAGTAAAATCGTGTTCAAAGGGTTGTATACTTTTTTCATCTACTATATCTGTGCTGCTATCAGGATTTATATCTTTTGTATTTTTTTGTTCCGGAATATTATCAAAAGCAGGAATTAGAATTTCGCTATCGCTAGGAGTAATAACAATTCCATGTAAACTTTCTTCTAAAGAAGAAGTATTTGATTGTTTTACAGAAGCAGGCTTATCGGTGATTGGATTAGAAGAGAATTCTGATTCATCAGGAGAAATTACAATACATTGATTTGAAATTTCAAAATTTCTTGTATTATTTATAGTATTTTCTTTTTGAAAAGAAGTAAGTGAGTTTTTTTTTAAAGAAGGCGTTAAAAAAATATCTAAGTTGGATATTTTTTCTTGATGGTGAGCAACAGTAGGTGTGGATACTTGTTCCATTTCTAATAAATTACGATATTGAAAAATAATATTTGCTACTATTTCTGAATTTTCACTAGGGACAGTGCGACATAAATTATGCAAATTTCCACGCTCTAATCCATCATAAAATAAACTTAAAATCCCAGCAAAAACTAAATTATATTTAAAAAGCATTTGGGCAAATAAGCTGGAAGTTCCTAGAATAGAAGTAATTTTTATATTAAAAAATTGTTGAATATCAACAATATTCTTGTATTCTAATGTTCCACGTAAAATTTCAATAATTCTGCTTGATGCAATTGTCAAAAAATTTACAAACATTCCTTGTTGTTGTAATACTACAACTTCGCGTTGCCAAATTTGCAAATTATTTTGTAAAAAATCTTTTGACCAATTATTTTCTATAGTATATGGATAAATAATATTCTGAAAAAAACACTTTGGCAAATCTTTTGAAAAACCTGGTGGAATATTGTCACCTAGCAAGGCAGCACGAAGAACAGTTAAAGACAAAATCTGAGCCCGTTGGGCAAGACCTTTTAATTGCTCAATTGTGGTATTATTTTGTGCTAAAATTCTTTGAATATCAGAAATCGATTTATTCTTTAATTTACCTAGCAAAGGAGCAGAGGCCCAAGCAAAAATTTGCTCTGCGAAGTTCATAAATTTTTCCACAACTTTTGCATAACTAATTATGCATATTACGAAATTTTTATAAAACTAGTTGCTAATAATTTGGATTATTGGTTTACGAAAAAAGAACAAATTTCACTAAATTCTCCACTCTGAGTAAATAAAGAAAAATATTCTCTAAGTTCTTCTCTATTTGTTCCTGCGAATAAGATAGTACTTATCTTAACTAATGTTGGTGCTGCTTGTCCTCCATAATATTTAGCTTTTACAACATATTTTCCTTCTATAGCATTTGATAAAGTAAAAGTTTCAGGCCCAAATCCATCTGTATCATCTCTATCTAATTGACCACCAATACTAGAATTTTTAACACTATAATAAGTTTCCTCATTTGCAGGATCTATAACATGTAAATCCATATCTGTTCCAGTATCCCAAGTCATGGTAATTTGCATATCGCGACTCGGTACAGATGCGTACAAAATTAAAGTATCCTGTCCAATACCAAAAGAATTTTCTACAATAATTTGAATAATATTTTCTCCAGGACAAAGTATTAGTGGATATTTAAAATTACCTTGGCTAATATCAAACATATATCCCACAGCATTTACCACGATATAACCACGAGTAATATTAGAATCGCTAATTGTGCCTTCTACATCTATCAATCTTTTAGAAATTTGTCCTGCATTTGGACTGGTAATTTTTACAACAGGACTCTCCTGAGAAAAAATAAACAATCCAAATATTATCACAACTAAAATTACAACGTTTGCTTTCAACATGAGTATCTTCCTTATTTATTTGTTTTTTTTTGATTCATCTGTATCCATTAGAATAATTAAAAAATAAGACGAACTCAAATTGTTGATAAAGAATAAAACTTTAGTGCCGAAAACTCGGCACTAAAAAGTTTTTATGTTGCAATAACTCTGCCTTTAAGTAAACGGTTACTTCCTTGCACAGGAACCATAATTGCTGGACGTAATTCGCGAATAACCATTCCAGGACCGGTATTGGCTTTAGAACTAATGATAATATTCCCAATATATTTATTTACCGAAGCTAAAGAATCAGATCCACATGCAAAATCCCGTACTTGGAATTTCAGTAGTCGTCGAAGAGCAGGTCTCCAAGATTGAAGCCGATTGCGCAATCTGTCAAAAACAGAGCAACCAACCGGACGATCGTCTTCATGGAACAACGACCAGAAAAACTCTTCAATACGCCAATAATCCGACGCTACATGATAAAGGTTATCCGAATCTTTTTGGATAGTGCTTTCTAATACTTCTGTCCGACGACTAAGCTCTTCAGCTAAATTATCACGTGTTTCATCCATTACTTCTGGTTTATTTTTATTTATACCTTCTACTGCTGCCCAAGTATAAGTTTGTATCTTAATTTGTTCTAACAAAAGTTCCAATTCTCCAAAGATGCCACGCCAATGGCTAGGTAAATTAGAACGGCTTGCTGTACTAGGAAAATCGCCATCTGGAGAATAGCTAAGAACCCAGATAGAATCTTTTAAAAGATTATCATTTTGCCAAATTGCCGGGCAAACTAATTCTGTCTCTGGAGTAGTAACACGACTGCGACAAGCATAAATTAGTCTTCCCTGGGGATTCGATAAATTATTAAAATTATTTGGAACAACACGATAACGATTTTCTTGAAATAATTGCACCAAACTTTCCCATAAACGATCTAATTTAGCTAATATTGTAGATTGATCATCAAAGTTGTTACTAAGAATATTATTGCGAGCAGCAGAAATACTTTGTACTAATTTTACAATACTTGTTGAATTGCTAAATTCAGCTTGTGGGAACTTTAACCAATTGCCAACACTGCTATTCCATCCATTTAATAATTTATTTAAAGGTGTTTCAACAGGTGGTGGAGCAGAAGGGGCTTCTTCAATTGCATTTTTATATGTAGGAGTACGATTTTCCGGGCGAACAATAATAGTTTTACCACCAGTTCTAACGAATGTATTTGATGCTGGGGGAGGAGGGGGAGGAGTTGGGACAACAGGATGCGGTTGCGAAGAAGTTAATTCTATTTCCTCTGCATCATCTTCTTCAAAAAAGTTTTCTGAAATAGAAAATTTATCAGAAGCAGCAACAGACTTTTCTTGTACAATAGGTTTTTCTTCCTGACTGCTACTTTCAGAAAACTCATCTTCCCATTCTTCTTCAGCTTGAATGGTTTCTGACAAAATGCTATCAAGTATCTCCTGTACACGTTTCGCAGCCTGTTGATATTCTGGAGAAGACTTTTTAAATAAACCACAAGTTTCCCGTAAGGCTTTAACAAGCGAATATAGTACAGAACCTTTTTCGGTTTCTGGAGTATTTACTAGCATTTGCAATAATGATTCCACGGAATCCTTTGATAACATGGGGAATCCTTAATTTTTGGTGGAAATAAATAATTATTTCCTTTTTAAGCATGATAAAAATTGAAATAATTATCTCTCCTAGGTTGATTGCAATACCTAACAAAATAAATTTATTTTATTTTAACGATAATTTCTTAAATTAGCAAGGCTTTTTTTATTGTTTTTTTTAGCAAATTTTTATATGTTTTTTTTATTTTTTAGCTATAATCTTTTTATTATGATAATAAATTTATTTTTTTTGAAAAAATATATATACTTAACGAAAGAAAATTTATGAGACTGTTTAAAAAGTTTATCTATATGCTAATATATATTATAGTTACAGGAACATTATTATTTGCTCAACCTCAGGAAGAAATGCAGAAAGGATCCAATATGATTGATTTGCAAAAAGCTAGAGCACGTTGGATCTCGCGTGACTCTTTAGTTTGGCCATTAGATTTTAAAGATTATGCGAAATATACAGTACGACTTTATTATCATTCTTTAGGAAATATCTGTATTATTCGAAATCGAATATGGTTTGCAAACGGTGGTGGCAGTCTTCCCCTGTCTTGGTCAGGAACAGTTGGAGATGGAAAAGATTCTTTATCAGATAAAAAATTACCATATTTAGCTTATTTACATGGAGTTCCTCGGATTCAAACATCTTTTATAGAAAATATTCCTGAATTACTCCAATCTGATTTAGTTATATCATTAGAGGACAAGCAAGGTTTTTGTTTAGCTGCGACACGCATACAAATTGCAGGGATTATTGACGATTTATATGCATATCAAGGTACATTAGGAATATCTTGGTCAAAAGAAAATACTCCGACATTACGTCTTTGGGCACCTACAGCTCGCGTGGTAAAATTACGCCTCTATGATACAAGCGACAGTTCAACTGAAATCCAAACAAGTCCATTATCTTTAGAACGTTTAATGCAAGACAAAAATTGGACTGGTGTATGGTATATTGAAGGAACTCCTGAATGGAGAAATAAATTTTATTTATATGAAGTAGAAGTTTTTAATCGTTTTACAGATCGAATAGAAAATAATTTGGTTACAGATCCTTACAGTATCAGCCTGGCAACAAATAGCATTAAAAGCCAAATCGTAAATCTACAAGATATTTCTTTGATGCCAGAAGGTTGGGCTGCTCATACAACTCCTCCTTTAGAACGGTTAAATGATATTTCAATCTATGAATTACATTTACGAGATTTTAGTATTGCAGATCATTCTATTAAACCTGAACATCGTGGAACATACCTTGCTTTTACACACAATCAAAGCAATGGTATGCGGCATTTATTAGAATTACAGAAATCTGGAATTACCCATATTCATCTTTTGCCTACTTTTGATATTGCTACGATTGAAGAACGCAGAGAATTACAAAAAACTCCAGAGATTCCTATAACTGCCGCACCAAATTCACCAGTTCAACAGGAATCAATTGCTGCAATCAAAGATCAAGATGGATATAACTGGGGCTATGATCCCTGGCATTATCAAACTCCTGAAGGAAGTTATAGCACAAATCCAGAAGGAAGCCAACGAATTTTTGAATTTCGACAAATGGTACAAAATCTTCATCAAAATGGATTTCGTATAATTTTAGATGTGGTTTTCAACCATACTCAAAGTGCTGGCCAAAATACAAGTAAATCTGTCTTAGATCGTATTGTTCCAGGATATTACTATCGTCTCAATGATGATGGACAAATATGTCAAAGTAGTTGTTGCCCGGATACTGCAACTGAACATGCTTTAATGGAAAAATTGATGATAGACACCATAAAATTTTGGGCAATACAATATCGTATAGATGGATTTAGATTTGATCTTATGGGGCATCATACAACTCAAAATATGGCAAATGTTCGAGATTCATTACGAACTTTAACTATGCAAAAAGATGGCATAGATGGTTCTAAAATATATATTTATGGGGAAGCATGGAAATTTGGTTCGCTATATAGTATCATGCCAGGAGAAGCCTGTCATCAAGTAAATACATTTGGATTAGGAATTGGTAGTTTTAATGATCGCATTCGAGATGCTATTCGTGGAGGTAGCCCATTTACTCATCCTGCCTGCCAAGGTTTTTGTAATGGCTTATATTACGATTATAATCATATAAATGAAAATAATGACGTTCCAAACGATTTAGCAATCCAAAAACAAATGTTACTTAATTATATGGACAATATTTGCATTGGATTAGCAGGAAATTTAAGAGACTTTAGCTTTACCAACTCACAAGGAGAAATTATTTTTGGAAGAGATATTCCTTATCATAAAGTTCCACCAACAGGTTATGCAAGTCAGCCTATGGAAACTATTAACTATGTTTCTGTCCATGATAACCATACTCTTTGGGATTGTATTCAAGCTAAAGCACCATTCCAAAACACACAAAGAAAACCTGCTACTGCAACATTAGAAGAACGTATCAGCATGCACAATCTCGCTATCTCTTTAATTGCGCTTGGACAAGGAATTCCTTTTTTTCAAGCTGGAGATGAACTTTTACGTTCTAAATCTGGTGATGGCGATAGCTATAACTCTGGAGACTGGTTTAATCAATTAGATTTTACTTATTCCCGCAATAATTGGGGAATTGGTTTACCCATTGCTGACAAAAACCAATGGCAATGGGAATTTTGGAAACCTCGTCTGGCAGATCCTGAACTTATCGCAGAAAAAAAACATATTTTACAAGCTCTACAACATTTCAAAACAATGCTTAAAATTCGCAAAGACTCACCACTTTTCCGTCTGGTAACTGCGCAAGAAATTCAAGACAGATTAACATTTATTCCAACTATGCCAGGCGTAATCACAATGCTTTTACGAGATGATTTAGCAAGTTGTCCTAAACTTGATCCTAAGTACTCACAAATACTATGTATATTTAATGCATTACCAAAATCGATTTCTATCGAGCAAGAATCATGGAAACAACAAGCTTGGCAATTACACGCTCTATTACAAAATGATCCTCTCATTTCTCAAGTGACATTTCATTCTGATACAGGAACAATTATAATTCCATCTCGAACTACAGTTGTTATGGTAATGAAAAGATAGTTATATTGAATAAGCTGGGAAATTTATACTTTCCAGCTTTTTCCTACTTTATTTAAGGAAGATATATGAAATTTATATTTTATATGTTTTTATTTATTCTTTTACTCCCTTTAAATGCTTCTTTAGTAACAGGATTGCAAGGATATTGGGGATTCGAGAATTCTGCTAATGACGGCAGTAGCAACAATAGAAATTTAACCTTATACGGAAGCCCCAATTACGTTTCTGGCGTATCAGGTCAAGCCTTGAATATCCCTAATAATATTAATGTTTACGCCCAACGTAGTATTGATGATGCAATTTTTGATTTTGGAACAAGCGATTTTACTTTACAAGCATGGGTCAATTATAGCAATACTGCAAATGAACAAGTTGTTATGGAAAAATGGTCTGGTGCTTCTGGGCCAGGTTGGACATTAACAAAACTAAGTAATAATGCGTACCGATTCCATCTTACTACATCCGTTTATATTGATTCTGCTGTTTTAAGCATCTCAACAAATACTTGGCATCAAATAGTAGTTCGCCGTAGTGGTGGTGTATTACAAATGTATTTTGACGGAAATGTAATTGCATCTCGAAGCGATATTGCAGGGATTGGCGTTGTTGATACTAACATGCCTTTACTTATTGGGCGTCGTAATAGCGATGATGGAAGAGGATTTGGAATGAATGGAAGTATTGATGAAGTTGGAATTTGGAGTCGTGCTGTAACCGATACCGAATTAACACAGCTTTATAACAATGGCTCCGGATCTAACCCTATTGTCCCTGAACTTGGCTCAATCTGGTTAATATTGATTGGAATAAGTATTTTTAAAATGAAAAAAAGAAATTAGACTAAAGGAAAAATTTTGAAGATCGCTATGCTTTTGTCTGGTGGAGTGGATAGTTCTGTAAGTCTTGCTTTACTTCGCTCTCAAGGATATGATGTTGTGGCATTTTATTTAAAAATTTGGCTGGAAGATGAACTTTCTTTTTTGGGGCAATGTCCTTGGGAAGAAGATTTAAAATATGCCAGATCTGTATGCAATCAATGGAATGTCCCGTTGGAAGTTGTCCCTCTTCAACGGGAATATTATGAAAAGGTTGTTTCTTATACTTTAGAAGAATTGCGCTCAGGCAGAACTCCAAGCCCGGATATATTTTGTAATCTACGAATTAAATTTGGAGCTTTCTACGATAAAATCGATAATAGTTTTACAAAAGTTGCAAGTGGACACTATGCCCAAATAGAAGATTTACAAGATCATGTTTTATTAAAAATGTGCCCAGATACAATAAAAGATCAAACATATTTTTTATCTCACCTTCAGCAAAAACAATTGCAACGAATTATCTTTCCTATAGGGGAATATACTAAAGTCCAAGTACGTGAATTGGCACAAAAATATAATCTTGCAAATAAAGATAGAAAAGATAGCCAGGGAATATGTTTTTTAGGAAAGATAAAATATAATGAATTTGTAAAACACCATCTTGGAGAAAAAAAGGGACTAATTTTAGAAAAAGATACAAATCGCAAACTTGGTGAACATCGCGGATACTGGTACCATACAATTGGCCAAAGAGAAGGGCTGGGCCTTTCTGGTGGTCCCTGGTACGTAGTAGAAAAAGATATTCACAATAATATCATCTATATTTCCCGACAATTTCAACGTCAAGACTATGCAAAAGATTCTTTTAAAGTAGGTAATTTTACTTGGTGCTATCAACCTCCTACCAACGAAATGTGTCAAAATCTTAAAATTAAAATACGGCATGGTCCGCATATTTACCCGGGAAAATTAAATTGGATAGATAATTCTAATCAACAAGGAGAAGTTATACTTCAAAGCAAAGATAATGGTATTGCACCTGGACAATTCTCTGTATTTTATTACGACGATATTTGTTTGGGTTGTGCAAAAATTATTGGTTAATAATATTTAAAAGCTCTTTTTCAGAAAAAAAAATTAAAAAAAAAGGTTGATCTAAGAGAGATTTTTCTATAAACTTAGATTAGCATAAAGCATGTCTTTAAAAAAGACATGCTTATTATATATATTTTTTTTTCTTAAAAGGAGAAATTTTTATGCGCAGTGATATATTTCTCTTGTTGATTATAATAATAACATGTACATTTTTATCGGCTGCCACAATTAAAGTACTTGACAATAGCAACAACCATCCCGTTGCCGCAGCTGGAGTAACTGCAACGTATGTTGCCTCTTTATCTGGTGTTGATTTTTCATTATACGATGCAATTTACCTTGATGAACACTCAGGCTCTTATTTATCTGGTTATGAGTCAGCCATCCAAAGCGCCATGATAAATGATGGTTTTTCACTCATAGCAGAATACACTAATAACACAACCTTAGCGCAAATTTCAACAGTTTTAGGTTTGGCAACTAGTCTTACTAATGTAGGAACTACTTCAAGCTGGAGTAATGTTGATGAGACTCATCCCATCTTAACTGGAGTTGGGATTGAAGGTGGGGCGGCAGTAAACGTAGCTGCACTTGCTAGTACTACTTATACAAAATATGCGTATTCTTTTACACCGGCAGGAGCAGAAGTTATCGTAAAAGACAGCAATGGCAATCCTGTTCTTATTGCTGGAACTTTAGGCCAAGGGGCATACGTATTATTAAATTACGAAGCATTGGAAGGTTCTATCCAACCCCAAATTGCGCATAATGCCATATTTTGGGCAACAACTTTTGTTAAAACACCAGAGCCAACAAGCATTTTTTTGCTGATTTTAGCAGGAATTACAATATTGAGTGCAAAAAAATATAGGAAATAAATTAGCAAAAAAAATAAAAAGTCAGTTTAATAGACTGGCTTTTTATTTTTTTTGCTAATTTTCTAAGGCTTTTTTTGTATCACGAGATAAATGTGGAATGCCAAATGTAAAAAACAGTCCACTTAAAACCATAGCAATTGGCATAATATAGAGGCTATATCCTAGGCTATTAGCTTTATCAATATTTGTAACAGTATCAAACAAAGTCTGACTTAAGCCAAGAGTTGCAGGAGAAACAGTTGCTAAAATTTCTGGAGAGTTTTGTTTTGATATCCAGTCGGAAAGACCACCAATAACAGTAGGACTGATTGCATCACCTAATAAATGGATACAAAAAGTGTTGGCAGCAAATGCAGTAGCGCGCATTTTTGCAGGAACAACATTTGCAATAATTGTATTCCCTGGTCCAGTGTTAAGAAAAAGAAAAAATTCTGCAAAAAATATTGCTGGCCAAAATATAGCAGGATTGTTTGAATATAAGCTAAGAATACTAAATGGAACAGATAAAAACATAGAAAAAGCACATAATCCAAAATATGCACCCGGATATTTTTTTTGATAATAATCGCCTAGCCATCCGCCAGCAAATGTACCTAAAATACCTGCAATAACGGTCATTGCTCCAAACAAAAAGGCAGCATCATCAACAGCAACACCACGACAACGGCCTAAGAACAAAGGCATCCAATGTGCCATGCCTCCCATAGCAAAAGTCATAAATGTTAAACCGAGTGTAATCCAGATAAAAGAAGGTGTATGAAACAAATGTGGGATGACTTTTTTCCAAGGCAAAGACTCTTGTTCCACTGCACAATTGTTTTCCTTTACTTTTTTATCACTATCCCCTCTTTTAGGCTCTCGGATAGTTAGTACGCATCCAGCTAATATAAGCCCTAAAATGCCACTCCCTAAAAATGCGTATCTCCAATCATAATTTTTTCCAATCCACCCGCCTAAAATAAATCCTAATGCACTTCCTACAGGAATTGCTAAATAAAAAAATGCTAAAGCTCGGCCCCGGTTTTCCATGGGAACCAGATCTGCTATAACTGTAGGAGCAGTAGTAGAATAGCTTGATTCTCCTATACCTGCCATAGCACGGCAACACAATAGAGTAATATAATTTCGAACAAAAAAAGTTCCTGTTGCTGCGAAACTCCACAAAAATACACCACAAGAAATCAAATATTTTCTGACAAACCGATCTCCCAGCCAACCAAATAAAGGACAAACAACCATATAAACAACAATAAAAGCAGTCATAAGAGCACCAGCTTGAGTATCCGAAAGCATTAAATCTTTCTGAATAATAGGCAAAGCTCCTGACACTAAATAACGATCCATATAGTTGACTAAATTGATAGCAAAGAGTAAAATTAGAGTATAGAAGGTCAAGATATTCTCCTTCAAAAATACAAAAAAATTAAAGGATGATACACTGAAACCACATCAATATTTCTCTATTCAATATTCTTTTCTCTTAGCATTAGTTGCAGCTATTTTAACAGGTTGTACTCCAGATGATGCAGGGCAGCATACTCCTGGAAATATCCGACGGCAAATTGATTTGCAAAAAGAAATCATAACATACTCTGATGAAAAAAATCGCGCACTAGATCGAATTGAAATTACTAATTGGGATAATCATCTTTGTTATCGTATTTTAGAAAATGATAATATAGCAGCCAGAACAAATTCATCAGAGTTGTTACAAGAAACATGGCAAGACACACGCCCAATACAATGTTTGTTAGTAGCAATCGATCGCTATCCTGAAAACTCATTAAAATACTGTTGTGAAGATATGTTAATCTTAAAAAATTATCTGGAACAACATTTCTTGCAATATCAACAATCTTGTGAAATACAAACACTATTTGATCAAGATGCAACCAAAGTCAAATTTTTCCAAGCATTGCAACAACAAACAAAAAAATCTTCTCGATTTTCTACAACAATTTTAGCATTTTCAGGGCATGGAGAAAATAATGGTTTGCAACTATATGATCAAAAGGTTGAAGCAAGTGAGTTGCAACCATATTTTATTGCAAACCAATCTTCTCGGCTGCTTTGGATTATGGATGCGTGCCATGCTGAGAATTTAGGAAAAGATTTAGATTATGAATTCAAAGCCTATTCTCAAACTCCTAAAGAGTTGCAACATCGACAATCTAAAGCCGTTTCACGACATTATGATTTATACCCCAATACTTCTCCCTATCCTTTTGCCCATATTTTTTTAGGACATGGAAAGGTTCTATTCTTATCTTCCTTAGCAAATGAGGAGGCTAAAGATGGAGTATTCCTACGATCCTTAGTATATCATCTGGAAGCAACAGATATTCCTCTTACAATTCCTCAGCTTTTAAAACGAATTCAAGATGGAATTTTTCATCATAATAAACGCTGTCGTCCAGAAAATCGGTTAGATATGACACCTCAGGCGAAAATATATGGAGATATTCAAATATGGATTATGCCTTGGACAAAATAATTCTACTTGCTGGATAAAATTTGCCACTTTAAGCCATCGTTACCTGTGCCGGATACAATATCAGCAGAAAAATCTGTATCATCGCTTGTAGGCGAAGCAGCATTGTATGCAGGAGCTTTACTACCATTATAAACTGCTTTGCCATCTTTTAGATTTTCTGTATAAAAAATATTGCCGCTTTGGTCAATCACAAAAGCTTTATTACCTGTAGAACCTGCCCGCATCGGCCAAGCATAGCAACGATATTTTCCTTCTTGCAAATCAGCATCACTACTGACAACAGTTGGAGTTGTAATTCCATTATCAGTTACAGGGAGTTCTGATATACTAGGCAAATATACTTGAAAATAATATCCATCCTTTTCACCATATTTTAAGCCTGATTTAGGAGCGTATACTTCAGACAAAGCTCTATCTTTAGCATTATAAGAACGAACGTTAACTGTTCCGCAAAGTTCTGCTAGAAGAGCATATTCGCCAATAGTATCTCCATCCTGATCTACTAAACCTTTTACTTTTACTTCTGTTTGCATCAAAGCAATCTGTCGTAAAAAAGTAGCAGCAGTAGTTTCATTGGCTCCTCTTTTAGCAGTTACTATATAAGCAATTGTTACACTTGCTAAAATGGCAATAATTGTAATCGAAACAAGAACTTCTACTATTGTAAATCCACGTTTAGAAATTTTCATGGCAAGCCTTTCTATAATTTTTTATATAGAATTTTCTTTGCCTAATGATTTTAATTGAGTTGTTAGCCAACTCGCATTGGCAGAGGTAATTCTTACTCGATAAATAAAATTTTCACCTTCTAATTTTTTTTCTAAAATACGTGCATATTCTTCGATCCAAGCCATCAATTTTCCTTGGGTAGCAGGAACAGTAAAAACAAAATCATTCATATTTAATTCGATCATATCTAAAACTTTTTTAGTAAATAAATCGATATTTTGATTATTGAGCGCAGAGATCAAAACATGTTGAGGATATGTATCTTGGATTTTCTGTAACATTGCACAATCAGTAACTTTATCAATTTTATTCAGAACCAAAAGCGGGGCTTTATGAGAAATTCCAATTTCTTGTAATACTTCGTCCACTATTTTAATATGATGCAAAGCATCCGGATCGGACACATCTACTACATGCAATAAAACTTCTGATTGAGCTGCTTCTTCTAACGTAGCGCGGAAAGAAGCAACTAAATTATGCGGCAATTTGTCAATAAAACCAACTGTATCTGATAACAAAACTTGACGACCTTGGCATATTTCCCATGTACGAGTGCGAGTATCTATAGTAGAAAACAAACGATTTTCAACTAAAACTCCAGCATTAGTAAGCATATTCATAAGAGTAGATTTGCCAGCATTAGTATATCCAACTATGCCAACTGTAATAAAATTTGTCGAACGAGTATTTACTTCTCTTTTTTTACGTTCTTGAATTTCTTTGATTTCTACTGTCAAATCTTGAATGCGTTTTCTTAAAATACGTTTATCAAGCTCAAGTTGTTTTTCGCCTGGGCCTTTCATTCCTAAACCACCTTCATAACGATCCAAATGTTTCCACAACCGTTTTAAACGTGGAAGACGATATTGCGCTTGAGCAAGCTCAACTTGTAATTTAGCTTCATTAGACTGTGCGCGCTTTTCAAAAATATGAAGGATCAATTCTGTTCGATCCATAACACGAATTCCCAATGTTTTTTCGATTTCCCTCGACTGCTTAGGAGTAAGATCGTCATCATAAATAGCAACATTGGCACCTAAAGTTTGCGCTACACTTTGAATTTCTAGTAATTTACCTTTACCTGTATAAGTAATAGGGTGTGCACTTCCACGTGCTTGGTAAATTCTTCCTAAAATTTGAACGCCCGCACTATCTGCCAGATTGGCCAGCTCTTCCAAAGGTTTACCGTAAGAACGGTAATTATTAGGCAAAGCTAGACCCACTAAGATTGCTTTCTTAACTTCATCTTTTCTAGTAGTTTCCATAAATTTAATACCTTAAAAACTCATTCGAGAGCTTTGAAAGCCCTTGATTTTTTAACCATTCAAGAACTTTCAAAGCTCTTGATTTTTTTTAACCGATGATGTTAGTATACCTAATTTTATTGAGATTGCTATAATTTTTCTTTCCATATAAGGAAAATATTTGTAGAATTGCAACAATCATGTTAAAATGAACACATCAAAAAAAATAAAAAACTGTTATTTACTATCTTTAAATTTATCAATAAGTTAAAGCGTTTTTATATGAATCTTACAAAAGAAGAAGAAAAAATCTTAAATGGTGATTGTGGAAAAGCCAAACAAAAAGCAATGGAAATTGTAGTTGCATTAGGAAAAATTTACCATGCAGATTGCTTAATTCCCATTACCAGTGCACAAATTTCCGGAGTATCTTATAAAAATTTAGGAGATGCTGGATTAGAATTTTTAGCAGAGTGGGCAGATAATGGTGGGCAAGTCCAAGTTACAACAACCCTAAATCCTGCTGGAATGGATCTGGATTCTTGGCAAAAATTAGGATTTCAAGCTAGTTTTGCGGAAAAACAATGCCGAGTTATTTCTGCTTACCAAAAATTTGATATTCCTACGGTTTGTTCGTGCATCCCTTATATGATTGGAAATCTACCAAGATTTGGAGAACATATTGCCTGGGCAGAAAGCTCTGCTGTAGCTTTTGCAAACTCAATTCTAGGTTGCCACACAAATCGTGAAGGTGGCCCATCTGCTTTAGCAGCCGCAATACTTGGCAAAACAGCAAATTATGGATTTCATCTTTCAGTCAACCGACAAGCTCAATATCTCATTCAATTAGAATGCCCTTTAAAAGATGAAGCAGATTTTGCGGCCCTAGGATATTGGGTCGGTAAAGCCGTAGCAAATGGAGTCCCTTATTTTTCTGGTATTTCAACAGCAAATACAATCCAACTTAAAACACTTGGTGCAGCAATGGCAGCAAGTGGTTCGGTGGCTTTATTTCATATAGAAGGAATTACTCCAGAAGCCAAGCAAATGAATATGCTAGCAAAAAATCATCAGACTATTGTGATTAAAAATCTATCCGAGGCTTACTATAAACTTAATTCCCAAGCTACGGAAATTGATTTGGTGGCTATTGGATGTCCGCATGCTTATTGGGAAGAAATTAAAACTATTGCTCATAAAATTCAAGGAAAAAAACTAAAAACTCAACTTTGGATCACCACAGCACAGCCTATTGCACAATTTGCCCAACGAGCAGGTTATACAAAAATCATTGAAGATGCGGGAGGAAAAATCCTTAGCGATACTTGCATGATTGTTGCGCCATTGCAAGATTTTAATATTCGTACTATGGCTACAAATTCAGGCAAAGCAGCATATTATGCTCCAAGTCATTGCAATGCACAAGTTCGATTTGGAAATTTAGAAGCGTGCCTACAAGCCGCAATATCCGGGAGGTTTCCAGATGTTGGCTAGAATTATCAAAGCCGGTAAAGTACAAGGAGAAGCTCTTGTTTCGCAAGAGCCTCTAGGCTTTTTAGGTCTTGTTGACCCTGAAACAGGTATTATTATTGAAAAAAATCATCCACTTTTCGGAATGTCTATCGCAGGAAAAGTTCTCGTTTTTCCAACTGGAAAAGGAAGTACTGTAGGCTCTTATACAATTTATCGTCTGAAAAAAAATGGAAAAGCTCCCTTAGCCATTATTAACCACCAAAGCGAAGCAATTGTTGCTGTAGGTGCTATTATTTCCGATATTCCTATGGTAGATCAAGTGGATATGTCCGAATTTCATACTGGCGATTGGGTAATCATCAATAACGAAGAAATAGTGATTAACAAAAATAAGTTAAACTGATCGTCCCAACAAAAATTAAAAATTTCCGTCTTAAATATAAAGCAAATAATATAACCTAAAAAAAATTACATTTTTATATCAAAAAACAATAAAAAAGGAAGAAAATATTTTATATCTCAAAAAATAACCGAGATAAGAAAATATTTTCCGTTAAAAACATGTTAGATCGAATTGGTGAATTTATAGCAAAATCTGTTATCAGGTTATTTGGTACCCGAAACGAACGTGTAATTCGCGAAATTTGGCCAACTGTATATAAAATTGCAGCTTTTGAAGAGCAAATTTCTAAACTAAGCGATGAACAGCTTCGTGCTAAAACGCAGGAATTTAAAACTCGTTTCGCCAATAATGAACCTTTAGATAGCATTCTTCCTGAAGCCTTTGCTGTTGTTCGTGAAGCCTCCAAACGTGTAACAAAAATGCGTCATTTTGATGTACAAATGATTGGTGGAATCGTTTTGCATCAAGGAAAAATTGCAGAAATGGTAACAGGCGAAGGTAAAACTCTTGTCGCAACTGCTCCAGCATATCTTAATGCTCTTACTGGGCATCCTGTCCATATTGTTACAGTCAATGATTATTTAGCACGACGCGATCGATATTGGATGGGACCAATTTATGAATTTCTTGGACTTAAAGTAGGATGTATTCAATCTGATATGAGTCCTAGTGAACGCATCAAAGAATATTCCTGTAATATTACTTATGGAACAAATAATGAGTTTGGTTTTGATTATTTACGCGATAATATGAAAATGCGAAAAGAAGATCAATGCCAACTCGAACACTATTTTGCGATTGTAGATGAGGTAGATTCGGTTTTAATTGATGAAGCTCGTACTCCACTTATTATCTCTGGACCCTCTGAAGAATCTACAGATAAATATTATTTAGCTGATAAAATTGCTCGCAAATTAGAAAAAGGCCGCCACTTTGAACTCAAAGAAAAAGAACAATTGGCACTTTTAACAGAAGATGGTATTGAACAAGCCCAAAAATTGGCAGGCGTAGATTCTTTCTATACTGGAAAAAATATGGACTGGCCGCATCATATTAGCCAAGCATTGCGTGCTCATAATTTTTATAAAGTTGATTGTGAATATGTCGTCAAAGACAATGAAATTATTATTGTAGATGAATTTACTGGCCGCTTACAACCTGGTCGTCGATGGAGTGATGGCCTGCATCAAGCCATTGAAGCCAAAGAAGGTTTAAAAATTCGAGAAGAAAACCAAACACTAGCAACAATTACTCTACAAAACTATTTTAAGCTTTATAAAAAACTTGCAGGTATGACTGGTACTGCAATGACAGAAGCTGCTGAATTTGATAAGATTTATAATCTTGACGTTGTTGCAATTCCAACCAATAAACCTTTGACTCGCAAATCTTATAATGACGTTATTTTTGGCACACATAAAGAAAAATTTGATGCGATTATTTCAGAAATTTTACGCTATCATGCTACAGGAAGGCCATTACTTGTTGGAACGATTTCAATTGAAGCCTCGGAACACCTTTCCTTCTTGCTCTCCCGACATGGCGTTGAACATCAGGTTTTAAATGCCAAATACCATGAAAAAGAAGCACAAATTATTTCTAAGGCTGGGGAATTAAGTCGTGTTACCATTGCAACAAATATGGCAGGACGTGGAACAGATATTGTTCTTGGAACTTTTACTAAACAACAGCTTTTAGAACATTGGCAGAAAAAAAATCTCGCACCTAAAAAACTTACCGTAGAAGATCCGCAACTTGAAGAAAAACTTATTCGTTATTGGGCTGAAATATTCTTAAAAGGCGTTGAAGCAGATCTTCCTTTGGAACAAATTCAAACCAGGCTATATAAAGTTTGGGAAGAGCTAGAAATGGCTCCTCTCAAGTTATGTGAACGTGTGGCTGATTTAGGTGGCTTACATATTCTTGGAACAGAAAGACATGATGCCCGACGTATTGATAATCAATTGCGTGGTCGTGCAGGACGCCAAGGAGATCCTGGCAGTTCCAGATTCTATCTTTGTTTTGAAGATGATTTATTGCGAAAATTCGCACCTCCAACGATGGTTGCAATTATGAAAAAAATGGGAATGAGAAATGGAGAAAATGTCCAGCATCCGCTTATTTCCCGAGGAATTGAAAAAGCGCAGCAACGTGTAGAACAATTCCATTTTGAAATCCGCAAAAACTTGATCGAATATGATGAAGTAATGAATGAACAGCGTAAAGTTATTTATGAACAAAGACAGCGAGTTTTGGGAAATCAAGATATTCGCAATATGATTTGGGATATGATTGAAGATCGAATTTATGATGCTATTGACCGTTATTTGCCAGCAAAAGCAGCCTTCCGTGAATGGGATTTTGAAGGCCTTAAAGAATGGCTATCTTATAAATTTGGAATTAACATTGCAACAGATGATATAAAAAATCGCGATTATAAAGTCATTGAAAATAAATTGATCGTATTGGTTAAACAACGTTATGAACAACACGAACAGATTCTCGGAACTGAACTTTTGCAAGCTTTAGAGCGTTACTTACTGCTAGATGTTATTGATTCAAAATGGAAAGATCATCTTTATGCTATGGATGAACTGAAATCCGGCATTGGATTAGAAGCCTACGCACAAAAAGACCCTAAAGTAGAATACAAACGTTCTGGCTATCGTATGTTTGATGAGATGGTAGAATCCGTAAAAGAACAAATCAGCGATCTTATATTTAAACTAAAATTCGAAAAGACCGATGATAAAGGTCTTTCTAGTATCTGGCAACCCGCACAATTTTCCCACGCCCAATTTAATGGTTTACAACCTCAAGCACAACCTCAGTCACGAGGAAGTTCTATACGTCCACAAATTCAAGGATCTGTTGATCGTGAAAGCTGGGAACAAGCTCAAGTTGCAGCGAGTGCTGGGAATGTCGTTGCAAAACCTGCTCGAAGAGACAAACCTAAAGTTGGTCGTAACGATCCTTGTCCTTGTGGAAGTGGAAAAAAATATAAAAAATGCTGTGGCGTAAATGAATAAGAATGAATTTGTTAAGTAGAGTAGCTTAAATTTTTTTTAGTTTTTTAAAAAAAAATAAAAAAGTATTTTAAAAAATTTATTACTATCAAAATATATATTTATAATATATTGATATGAAATACGTTATAAATATATATTTTTGTTTCATGATTTTTTAAAATAGGACTTGACAAAATTTTCAGAAAAGTTATTATGTAAATAGTGCTTTTCATGGAGAAAAGCTAACAAGTCAGTGTTTCTACATAATACTAACCTAATTGCTTTTTGTTTTAGGAGATTAGTTCGATGAGAAATAAAACTGTAGCTATTATTTTAGCAGTTGTTGCTTTAGTTGTTCTTGGTTTATTTGTCATTAAACCATTGCTTGTTGGTAAATTAGAAGAAAGAACTTTGATTTGCAAAGAATCTGGCGAAAGATTCACTTTACAAGTAAAAATTGGTTCTGTTCCTCCCTATATTAATCCTAAAACTGGCAAGCCAACCCTTTTCAATGGCTATTTCTGCAAATGGAGAGGCAAAGACGGCAAAACTAATGAAAAATGGATCATTGAAGGAACCGAACAAGAACACGGTATCGAACCTCGTTATATTATCTCTGAAGAATCTAAAGATCAAAAGAAATAGTCTTAACTATAGATAGGCTAAATCATGTATCATCCCAAAGGATTTACACTTATTGAATTAGTTGTTGTCCTGCTTGTGATCGCGGTATTAGTAGGCGTATCTATTCCGGTAATGGGTTCAGTATTAGAAAACGCTCGAATTTCTCGTGCTAGAGCAGATGTGGATAACCTTGCAAAAGCAATTTTAAAAGTTTATGAACATACAACTTATTGGCCTGCCAATAATGTTGGTGGCAGCAAGGATATTCATAGTACTGCAGACTGGAACCAACCACGAAATGGCCTTACTGGTACCTCGACTGATGCTGCAGTATTAGCACTATATCCTGGTTACAAAGGGCCATATATACTTCAAGTTACAGATGATCCCTGGGGACGCCCCTATCATTTTGATGGCCCAGGAAGACTAGGCAATCAAGATAGTACAAATGCTGGTCAGATTAGTGTAATGTCTTATGGTCCGGATGGCGCGAATAACGGTTCTGTTAATAACGCGAATCGTCAACAACAAGGTGATGATATTGCTTATTATTTCCGATAAAAATTAGCCTGAATTTAGCCTCATCAATTAAAAAAAATTCGCGCTGGCTATAAGAAAAGCGAATTTCTTAAAAAAGCGGAAAATATTTATTCCATTTTTGAAATTTTCAGAAGAAAATATTTTGGCCATTTTAGGCTAATGATCAAATTTTGGATAAAATATTTTCCATTTTTAAAAAATTTAAAGATGGGGCTAAATTATTTATGTTTTTAACATAAATAATTTCTATATGTTATGTAGAAGAGTATTTTTTTTTGATAAAAAAAAAATTTTTTTCTCTTGACATAAAAATCCCTTTTGCTTAAAATTTAATTTAGATAGCTTGTGAAGCTATTTGCTTCAAAATGTGTATCTCATTCATACTCGAGGTGAAAGGAGTTATTCCATGAAACATGGTTTCACTTTGATCGAACTTATCGTTGTTATCAGCGTTATCGCAATTCTAGCTGGTATTGTTACTCCAGTTGCTGGTATTTTAATTGATGAATCTCGTGTTCTTCGCGGCAAAACTGACATTGATGCATTAGGCAAATCTTGCATTATGTTCGACAGCCATTACAGATCCCTTCCATTCGTTGGTCTTCCAGGCGGCAGTGCTGGTTATTCTTATGCTTATAACCCAGCAGAAACTGACGTTCTTAATGACCTACTTTTGGGCGCAAACAATAGAGTTAATGCTACCCAAAACCCAAGTGGTATGACTGTCAAACAATTCATTAGCCAACGTTGCACCTATGATCCATGGGCGACCTGCTATAAATATCACAATTATACCCAAAGTGGTCGTGCTACCCTAGTATTCTGCCATTTTGGTGCTAACAAAGCCAATAACGGCGTATGGGATTACAACCTTTGGACAAGAAGTGGTAATGCTCCTAGTGATGATTACTACAAAATGTTCAGATAAGCCACTTAGAACATAAAGTTTTAAAATAAGAGGATAGGCTAATAACCTATCCTCTTGTCATATATAGTATTTTTTTGTTCTGGACAGTTAAAATTTGCTAAAAATAGAAAGGGTGGGTAATGTCAGCAATTATTTCTCTTCAAAATATTTTTGTCCGCTATGAAAAATTAGAAGTACTGAAAGATATTTCTTTCTCGCTTAACCCAGGAATGATTGGCCTTCTTGGACCTAATGGAGCAGGGAAATCGACTTTAATAAAAACTTTGTTAGGTTTGTTGCCTATTTCTAATGGGCAAATTGAGATTTTGGGACTTCCTATTCAACAAAAAAATTTTGCAATGATTCGGCAAAAAATAGGCTATGTTCCAGAAGGAGATTGCTATCTCAAAGGAGTATCTGCAGTTCACTTTGTAGCGTTTTTAGCAGAACTAAGCGGTATTCCAAGTGATTTAGCTTTAAAGCGCGCCCATGAAGTTTTAGAATATGTTGGTTTAGGAGAAGAACGTTATCGAAAACTTGAAGAACTTTCTTTTGGTCAACGATCTCGAGTAAAATTAGCCCAAGCATTAGTCCATAATGTTGAGCTTTTAATTTTAGATGAACCTACAGATGGGATGGATCCTGTAGGAAAAGAAAATTTTTTTAATATCATTAAAAATATCCAAAAAAATCTTTCTTTAAGTATTCTTTTAGCCACACATACACTAGAAGATGTTGAAGCAATTTGCCAAGAAATTATATTGCTTTACCAAGGGAAAGTTTTAGCTGTAAAAAATCTTAAAGATATCAAACAAGATGATCAACAAAGCTATATTCTTGAAATAAGCAATATTCCTGCTTTTATAGAAATAGCAAAACAAAATAATATAGAAGTAAAAGAAATCTCTGCAAATAAAGTCCTAGTATCAAAAATTCAAGACCCCAGGGTTTTGTTTCCCTTGATACAAAATGCAGGAGTTCAAATTTGGAGTTTAGATTCCTGGCATCCCACATTAGAAACAATTTTTATGCAAATTTTACAACAAAATACAAAATAGAAAAAAACACCTTTTTTCTATAAGAAATTTTTTAACTTAAAAAACTTCTTGACATGCTAAGCTGCCTTTCTTAGAATAAGATTATCTTTAGAATGAGATTCCTAACCATCTAAACACGTTTTTTATATATTTTTTGTGTTTTATATTTTCGTTGAGATTTTGTAACTATGGAGGTTGCGGCGATACCAATATGGTTGGTCGCTAATTTTTCTATGAATACACCTGGAAACTTCTCAATGCAAGAATGGCATGGCCACCAGATTTTTTGTTGGTACGGAGAAGAAGCAAGCAAATATAAAGGAAAGACAGAAACTTTCGTTGAGATCGAAAAAGGTCGAATTAATGTTTCTGAAGTTCTTTTGAATGGTGGAAAACCAGTTATTTGCGCAGTTGTTTCTTCAGCATACCAAGATGAAGAAATCGAATCTTCTCACATGAGTGAAGCATTTGTTATGAAAAAAGGCAAAATGGTGGGAAGTGCCGATAGTATGCAAGGAACCCTTGCCCATTTAATCGAGGTTATGTCACAAGAGCTCAAGAAAAATATCCAACGAGTTTACTTGCTTCCTCCTTCTGGAACTTTTTTCTATAAAATTATTACTCTTCCCCAAATGCCTGATAAAGATTTGGAATCTGCGATAGAAAACGAAAAGGCAGCTTTTATAGAGGCCAAACTTAAAGATGAGCCTGCAGTTATCAAACATTGGCGGTTAGGAACATTGCAACAAAAAGATTCGACTTTAGAGCATATTCTTTTGGTTGGCGTTCCGAATACCAGTATTCTGAATTATATCGAAATTTTAAGCGATTCCAAACTCAATATATCTGGCTTTAATACACCACAATTATTGTATTTCTACTATCTGGATAGCATCCAGCCAAAGAAAACTTTAATTTTTATTGAAATCACAGACTATAGTCTTCGCGTTTATTTCTTTAAATCAGGAATTCTAACATTTATTCGCTACATCAATATTCCAAAATGGAAAGATGCCAGCATGTTTACTCGTAATGCTAGTAAACAAATCCACCACTCCGCATTATACCTAAATCAACAACATCCTGATGCAAATGTTGAAAAATACATTTTCTTCAATAGAACTTCTCTTCCTGGTGCTGTAAATGACATCGCTACGGAACTTGAACTTACACCAGAAAACTGCGAAAATTATGATGTTTCTCAATTTGCTGAATTACCGGGAGATCTCGCAGAAAAATTGAGCGAAAATCATATTTCTCTTACCTCACCTATTTATTCTTCTTCCTTAGTTCAGAAAAATGAAAAAGTTGTACTACCATTGTTAGAGTTCGATGTTAGAATTCAAAATAGCATCCGTCGTAAAGCAAGTATAATGTTTCTCATCTTGTGGATACTAGTTTTAGGCGGTGGGTATCTATTTTTACAAAATATTGTTACTAAACAAACCGAGCAAAATAGAAGTATAGTTGATAGCGAAGAACAAACTACAATCACAAAATCTCTTCAAGATGCAAATAGTAAAAATCAAGACAATGTTTCCCAACATGAGCATTTGCAAAAGCTAATTAAACTTCAATATCAATGGGGATGTATAATTTATAGCCTTTTAGAAAGCCGTAAAAATAATCCTGAAATTCTTTTTACTAAAATGGCGATGCGTCAACCAGATAAAGGAATTGTAGCTGAAGAAACAGTCATTCCTGATCTTGAAATGGAACTTCAAATAAAAATTATGCAGGCAAATTATATCACTGCTGCTGAAACATATAAAAATTTCAAAAATGAGCTAGCAAATTATTTTAATATTACTGAACGCGATCGCAGTTCTGATAAAATTAGCAGCTCTTTTAATGTGAAACTTAGTCTTAAAGAAGGAGCAACAAATGAAAAGTAGTGGTGCCTTTTTATTTGTTATTTTTTTATGTTTTGGAATACTCACAGCGGCAGCTTATTTTGTGCTATACGCTCCACTGATTGAACAACATAAAAAAGATCAAATGGAAATTCTTGACAAACTTAGCCGACAAGCAGAATTAAGCAAGAAAAAACAAGAGTTAGAAAACTATAATGCTCTTGCCAAAGCATATATCTCTACTAACCAACTTTATGAATATTTGCTTATTCCCAGTGGAAAAGACAAACCAGAAGCTAGCGATATTGACATATTCTTTAATATCCTTGGCCGACATACTATTGGAAATGATACAATTCGACCACAAGAGCTTCCTGCTGAAATCAAAATTGGTATAGAAGAAACTTATTCACCTTACAAAGGCATCAAATATAAAATCGATAGCGTTATGACATTTACTCAAGTAAACCAACTTCTATCAGGAATCATGAAAAGCACAGATATAGAATATCTTAAACAAATCGATTACACCGGAGCCAATCGTGAAGAAGTACTCAAGCCCAAACTTATTTTGATTCGCGGTGTTGATATGTCTCCAGCAGAATCTCTTTCTCTTGATGAAGAATTTGCGAAAATTGAAGATCCACTTCAAGTACGAATCGAAGTAGAATATATCTATTTTCAAAAATTATAATAAATAGTCTGTCAACTAAGTCTTTGGATATTTAATGAGCGCAGTTAAGGTAACGAAAATATCTCTAACAATTTTTTTGACAGAACTTAGTTAAAAAAAAATAATTTCCTTGTCTTATTATAAGCTAGGAAATTATTTTTTTTTAAACAATAAAAATAGGGGGCAGTATGAAAATCCAATTATTAGTTTCTAAAGGCCTTCTCCAACTCTTTCTTGTTTTGATTTTCTTATGTATAGAAAGTTTGTTATGTCAAGAGAGCTTAAGAAATATCAACACTAAAGCAGAAAATAAAGGACAGCATAGTTTCCATAAATATCTTACTTTACATCAAACAGATACCTGGGTTTTAGCAGGAAAAAAAGGTGATGTTTGGATGATAAAAGTTTCTACCAATATGTTCGATCCTATTTTAGAGCTTTGTTCCCCGGATGGAAGCATTTTAGCAAGCGTTGATGAAGAAGGAAGTCTCAGCCGTTTAAGCATTATTTTAACTCAAGATGGCTCTTATAAAATTCTTGTAAAATCTTTCCAAAACCAGGGAGAAGGTCGTTATGATTTAGATGTTCAAACATTTCCTGCCACAGAAATCATTCCAGGAAAAGCAATTTGGGCAACATTTCCAGAATCCGAAAACTTTTGCTATTATTGGACAGCTCAGGCAGGTGAAACATTTCTTCCTGAAATAAAAGGCTCTGCGATCAGGCAATGGACAATCAAAAATAACTTAACTGAGGACATAAGCACCCGTTGGTATAATTCTATAACATTAGAAAAAAAAGGTATTTATTATTTGATACTAATGGGTAAAAAAGACGAAAAATATGGGATAGAACTTCATCAGGCTAAATTTCAAGCATTAGAGAGCAATCCAGATGGAAGTTTAACTGCAAATACTATAGGTACTCCCTATCTTATAAACGTCTATAAATTTTCTGCCAAAATAAATGATATTCGTATCATTCAAATTGAAAAAAAAGGAGAAGTCTATGGACAATTAAGCAAAGTAATTTTAGAGGATGAAAAAGAAAAAGAACTCAACCAGCCTTTTTGGAAAAATTTTCCTATTTTAGAAAAAGGATGTTATATTCGTTGGGCAGTTCAATTCCAACAAGAAGGAACTTATCAAGTAAAAATATTATCTCGTTCTGAAACAGAATATACTTTAAAAATATGGGATCCCGTTTATAACATTGCAATTCCCCATTCATTAAATGGACAAATTTCCATTGGAGGGAGCCAATTCTATCGTTTTCCAGTATCAGCAGGGGAATTGGTAGATATTCAACTTTCTTCTTCAAATTTTGATCCCTATCTAAGACTCTATCATCCAACAGGAAATATTTTTACAGAAAATGACGATAGCGAAGATATTCAAAGTCGTATTATCAGTATGTTACAACAACCTGGGCAATATCTTATTCAGATTTCATCTGTTGGAAATGGTGGAAGCGGCAACTATGAACTTAAACTTAAAACGCAAGAAATACCTTACTTAAAAACACCTCAACAATATCATCATCAAATTACTCGAGGAAACTATGGATATTGGTATTTAGAAGGAAAAGCTGGAACAACTATTGTCATTTTAGTACGCTCAAAAGATTTTACACCTGCTTTTGAAATTTATAGCCCCAATGGAATCTTTCTCCATAAAGTCTATACTGGATACGATAAATCAAACTGTATTTGGACAGCAACATTAAAAGAAACAGGGCGTTATACTATAGCTGTCCGCCCAGAATCTGGGCAAGGAAACTATACAATTCAAACTTGGATAGTGGATTAAAATAGTTAAAAAAATCTATTGCGCCAAAAAAGCCAGAATATTAGATTCTGGCTTTTTTGGCGCAAATTTATTTTCTAAATTTTTTTAAATATCCTTTGATACCTTTAAAAAGATTTTGAACTTTGCCTGTAATTTCCGAGACATCATCATTTTTCTCAAATTGATCTTGAATATTCTGAAGCTGTTCGATTACATTTTGATATTTTTGGCATTCTTGTTCACACATCTGTTGCGTCATACCATGAGCTTTGCGATTTTGAAGTTCCTGCAAACGTTGCTTAAACAACTCAAAAAAGCTCGTAGTATTTTGCAAAACCTGGGCTTTTAAGTTTTGCAAAGCAGGATCAAGAACATCTCTTTCAATTTCATCTAGCCGTGTCCGCACATCATTCCGAAATTGATCAAAAACAGTTTGTGTAGAACGATGAATAAGTTTACTTAAAACATCTTTACTAAAATCCAAGGCTTTTTTACAATATTTACCTAATGGAATTGAAACTCCTACTCCAATTCCTATGCCTAATAAAGTCCACCAGGAAACAGGTAAAAGTAAAAAAGTGAAGCCGCCAATAAGAGAACCAAAAAGATAAGCTAATGTTCCTCGAAATAAAATTTCAAAACCATAATCAATATATCCCGCACCAGAAATTTCACCTAAAGAAATTTGATTAAATTCTGTTCGTATTTCCAAACGGCTGAAAATTCCATGACTTTCAATATTTTCTGAAATTTTTTCTTGAGTATCCTGAATAATTTCTCGCATTTCTTTTACAAATGCTTGAAAATTTTGGCCTAATATACGATTAAATTCAATAACTTTGACTTTCATTGCTTTAATATCCGGACCATGAAGTCTAAAAACATTGATTTTTCCATAATCCTTATTCAACTCTTCAATCAAAGCAACTAAATCTTTGTCCATTACTTGGTTTTTAAAATTTTTATAGGATTCTGTAATTTTTACAGTGGAGCGATCCATCAATCCATTAACAATTAAAACAGCTTTATTTTGTTTTTCCGACTGATCTTTAATCTGCTGACTAATTTCATTCAAACTTTTGCGCATCAATTGTTGTCGTCCGATTACTAATGAAATAAGCTCTTTCAGCATTACCTTTCCTTTTTGAAGGTAGTCTTGCAGCAAAATATTTCCTTTGTGTTTTGCTAAAAACTCATATAGCTCAGTTTTGAAAAATAGAAATCGACTTTGACGCAACTTATCAAACTTAGCTTCGCTTTCTCTTGGTTGATTAAGAACAATTGCCTCATAAGCAGCTTTTGCATTGATACTATAAAGATGAATATTATGCTCTTTTTTAAATCTTGCTAAAGCTTTTTCATCTTGCCGATCGCTAATTTGATGTAAAATATGGCGGAGATCTTGTTGTCCATAAATCTCTGTATTAAGCTGATAAAATCCTAGCTTGTGTAAATTTTCAAGAGTTTGAGCTTCCAGTTTAATCCAATCAATAATCTTATCTGCTGGCAAATTTTGAACAAGAAAAACATTTGGAATTGTACCTTTAATGCGATCGTAAAATTGTAATTCTGTCAATCCAAAAGGAGGATATGTAGAAACAACAACAGCAGCATGGCATTGGGAGACAAAATCAAGCGTGATTTTTTCATGTACCTGATTCACAGCTTCTAGTCCCGGAGTATCAACAAAAATAATTTCTTTTTGTAGATCTAATGTTGGCGAACCATGACGAACACTGTGAATCCCTTTTTCATTATCAGGGTTATGGCGAAAATCCACATATAAAATTTTGTCTGCTACAGAAATCGGAGACTCCTGTCCATTATCATAAACAACATGACATTCTTCCTGTTCACTCCGATATGTAAAATTCAACACTCCTGTTGAAATACGTGTATCCATAGGAGAAATATCTGCTCCAGAGAGTGCATTCAAAATTGTGCTTTTGCCAGATTTAAACCGTCCCAACACGCCTAATAAAAATCTGCTAGTTGTTAAATTATTTGCATAAAAATACAACTGTTTTAATACATTTTTCTCTGGTTCTACTAAATTTTCCTGACGATTGATTTCTTCCATTAGATTGATTGCTGTTGCATCAATCTGACCTGGAAAAACTTGATTGCCGACAATTGAAATCATTTCATAAAACTGTTGAGCAAGGACTTCCCGCGCTTGATTAAACTGTTGAAAAGAATCATTATTGTTAAACTCACGAATTTCTTCCATATAGATTCTCACTCCGAAATATTATTATCCCTAAGGAAAAATTTGCTAATTAAATTCAATTGGCTTAAATTTCTTAAAACAATAATTATCAACTCCTCTATTTTACTTCTTCTAATAAATGTTGTCAACCATTTTTATCTTAAATTAGAAACATTTCGTTCGCTATTTTAGCAAAAATATTTCATTTTTTTTCTAAAAAATGTTAGAATATATTCTCTAGTTTTTATCCTCATGTTTAACGAAGGAGATTGCCCAATTGCTATAAAAACTTAATTTCATTTAATCCGTAAAAATATTCATGTATGCAATTGGACGATATAATTATGAGCGATTATTACATCCATGAACACCCAATTTTGCCTCCGTTATCTGGCGAAAAGGTGGAATTTTTTTGGCAAGATCAGCAATTCACAGCTGAAAAAGGCCAAACTATTGCCTCTGCTTTATTTGCAAATGGCATTCGAACTTTTGGCCATCATCATAAAGATAATGCGCCAATGGGAATTTTTTGTGCCAATGGACAATGTTCTCAATGCACAGTACTTGCGAATGGCCTACCAGTCAAGGCTTGCATGGAAGTTGTGCGTTCAGGGATGAAAATTTTGCCAGTTCTTGGAAATCCCGTTTTGCCAGAAAAAGCAGAGATGTCCCAATTTCATAAAATTGAAGAACATGCTGTCGATTGCCTAATTTTAGGAGGTGGCCCAGCAGGATTGGCCGCTGCAATTGAACTAGGAAAATTCAATGCAAAAGTATTATTAGTTGACGATAAGCATAAACTTGGCGGAAAACTTGTATTGCAAACCCATCGATTTTTTGGCAGCATCAATGCTTGTTATGCTGGAACACGTGGGATTGACATTGCAAAACGCTTAAGTGAAGATGTTGAAAAATATTCAAGTATAGAAATTTGGTGCAATACAACTGCTTTAGCTGTATTTGCAGATGGCAAAGTTGGTGTATTAAAAGATAGCCAAGAATATATTTTAATTGTTCCCAAAATTTTATTGGTTGCTACAGGCGCACGTGAAAAGTCCCTTGTATTTAAGGGAAATACGCTGCCTGGTGTCTATGGTGCTGGAGCATTTCAAACTTTAGTTAATCGTGATTTAGTAAAGTGTTCGGAAAAGTTATTCGTTGTTGGTGGTGGTAATGTTGGCTTAATTGCAGCTTATCATGCCTTGCAAGCGGGTATTCAAGTTGCAGGTCTTGTAGAAGCACTTCCTGAATGCGGAGGCTATAAAGTTCATAAAGATAAATTAGCTCGACTAGGAGTTCCAATTTACACTTCTCATACTATCCTTAGTGCTAACGGAACGACTGAAGTTGAATCTGTAACTATTGCTGCTATTGATAAAAACTGGAAACCAATTCCAGGTACAGAGAAATCTTTTCCTTGCGATACAGTATTGATTGCAGTTGGACTTGATCCTGTTCGTGAATTTTATGACAAAGCAATTCAATTTAATCTTCCTGTTGTAGCTGCTGGTGATGCAGAAGAAATTGCAGAAGCCTCAGCAGCCATGTATTCTGGAAAAATTAAAGGCCTTGAAATCGCAAAACGTTTAGGCTGCCAGGTCGGAGAAATCCCCCCAGATTGGATTCGCACTATGGAAATCCTCAAAAGTCGCCCAGGAAAAACTTATGGCGAAGTATTGCCAAAAGAAGAACAAGGCGTTATGCCAGTTTTCCATTGTGATCAGGAAATTCCATGTAACCCTTGCACATCAGTCTGTCCATTAGGAAATATCTACATCGAAGAAGATGATATTCGTAAAGTTCCGGAATACATAGCTAAAAAAACAGGGAAACAATGCACCGGCTGCGAAAAATGCCTGACAATATGTCCAGGATTAGCAATTACACTCGTTGACTATCGCAAAGAAGGCGAGCCTATTGTAACAATTGCTTACGAGTTTGGACAAACAAAACGCTCTCTACAAAAAGATGATATTGTTACTGTTGTAGATATGTTTGGAAATATTTTAGGAAACGTAAAAGTATTACACACACGGCTTGGAAAAGTAACAGATCATACCATGCTTGTAAAAGTACAAGCTCCTCGAGAATACGCGAAAAAGATTTCTGGCATTCTCATCCAAAATAAAGATGTCAGTGCGACAATGGAACAATACACCAATCGATTGGAAGATGACACTATTGTTTGCCGTTGTGAACGTGTAACTATGCAAGAAATTAAAAAAATCATTGCAGATGGCTGTCGAGATATGAATCAGATTAAGGCCCTTACTCGTGCTGGAATGGGAGCATGTGGCGGCAAAACTTGTGAAGTAATCATATTACGCGCATTCCGAGAAATGGGAATCAATCCAAAGGAAGTTACCGGATCCGTACATCGTCCTTTGTTTATGGAAACAACCTTTGGTTCTTTTGCAGGTGTGAAAGAAAACAAAAAATAACACTATTGCCAAAACTTTCACAGAAAGGGGAATATTATGTTTTTATTTGAAAATCTATTAGTTTATATTTATAGAGAGCTTACTATTTTAGGCATTTCTATCGCAAGTGCCATTGCCATTTTTTTATTTTTATTCTGGATTATTCCTATCATCATTGGATCAAAAGAAAAACATAACGATCCTTTTGTGAAATATCTGTCCAAACCTGTTTTGGCTATTCTTATTGTAATATCTATTCGCGTTGCAGTTCCATACTTTGATCTTAGCGTAGATGCCAACGAATTTATAAGAACCTTAATTAGTATATGCCTTATTTTTTTAGTTTGCTGGGCTATATTACAAAGTATTCATGTACTTGATGATTTCGTGGCAAAATCTTTTGACTTAAATGACGCTGAAAATTTATCTGTAAAAAAAGTATATACACAGATGAGTTTTTTAAAACGAGTTATTCTTATTTTAGTTTTCACAATTGGCTTAGGTTCTACCTTAATGAGCTTTGAAAAAGTTCGGCAAGTTGGAACATCTTTATTAGCCTCAGCAGGTATTATTGGGGTTATTGTTGGTGTTGCATCTCAAAAAACTATAGCTAATTTCATTGCAGGATTGCAAATTGCATTGACCCAACCTATACGATTAAATGATGTTGTAATCGTAGAAGGAGAATGGGGAAAAATAGAAGAAATAACTCTTACTTATGTAGTCATTCGTATTTGGGATATGCGCCGTCTTATAGTTCCTGTTACATATTTTTTTGAAAAGCCTTTTCAAAACTGGACACGTGTCAACTCAGAAATTCTCGGGACAGTTTTTTTATATGTGGATTATTCTGTATCAGTAGATTCAGTTCGTGAAGAATTTTATAAAATAGTTGAAAATTCTCCTATCTGGAATCGCAAAGTTCGTACTTTACAAGTAACCGATGCTACACCAAATACAATTATATTACGAGCATTAGTGAGTGTTAGTGATGGAAGTAAAGCATGGGATTTGCGATGTGAAATTAGAGAGAAACTAATAAAATTTTTACAAACAAATTATCCCCAAGCATTACCACGTGTTCGAATTGAAATTCCCAAAGATGGGCAAAAATTGGATTTTGGTAATTTAGGAAATAGCGGAAATAGCATATCCTAGAGAACCTTCACAGAATATTTCAAAAAAAATATATATTGGAAAAGAATATGAAAAACTTTGATGTTATCGTCCTTGGCAGTGGCAGCATTGGTACTCCAACTGCATTATATTTAGCCGAAGCTGGGATGAAAGTCCTAGTTTTAGATAAGTTTGCCAGCCCCGGACAAGGATCAAATAAGGCCGCAATTGGTGGCATTCGTGCTACACATTCTGATCCGGCTAAAATTAGTTTGTGCCTGAGAAGTTTAGATATTTTTTCACATTGGGAAGAACAACGTGGCGATCCTATTGAATGGGTACAAGGCGGATACAGCTTTGTAGCCTATACACCGCGAGAAGAAAAAATTCTTAAAGATTTACTTGTTATTCAAAAACGTTATGGATTAAATATAAATTGGCTTGAAAAAGATCAACTTTTACAAGTTATTCCGGCTTTGAATCATGATAGTCTAATTGGCGGGACATATTCACCTGAAGATGGTAGTGCAAGCTCTTTATTAGCAGTCCAAGCATTTTATCGCCATGCTCGTAAAGCCGGAGCAATTTTCCATTTCCATGAAACTGTTACAGGAATTGGAATAGAAAATGGAAAAGTGAGCCACGTTAAAACTGACAAAGATACCTATTTTGCACCTTTTGTTATCAATGCTGCGGGAGCATGGGCCGCAGAAATCGGAAAATTTGCAGGGCTTTCTATTCCTGTTATGCCGGACTCCCATGAAGCGGGCGTAACTGAACCTATTGCTCATTTTTTAGATCCAATGGTGGTTGATATTCGCCCTGGGCCAAATTCTTCAAATTACTATTTTTATCAACATGCAACAGGACAAATCATTTTCTGCATCACTCCACATCCTGCAATTTATGGAACAGATTGCCGCGAAACATCAATCTTTTTGCCTCAAATTGCGCAACGTATGATCGGTATTATGCCAAGATTGCGTTATCTTAAAGTACGGCATACTTGGCGAGGCCTATACCCTATGACACCTGACGGTTCGCCAATTGTTGGCATAGAACCTACTTTGCAAGGATATATTCATGCTGAAGGAATGTGCGGACAAGGTTTTATGCTAGGTCCAGGAATTGGACAATTGCTAACAAGATTGGTGCAAAATTCTCTTACAGAAAATGATCGCGAAGTATTACAAATTCTTCGTCCCAATCGTACAGGAAATCAAGTACAAGAAAAACTAGCATAAAAATAATTTCAATAAATATTTCCATATAATTTTCTCAACAAAAAAACACCAAAGACTAAATTATCTTTGGTGTTTTTTTGTTGAGAAAAACTATTTTACAATCAAACGATAACTTTCATTTCCATTGGCATCTGTTGCACGAATTTCTATTGTTGTATTATCCTTAGCAAAATTCTCTGGTAAATTTATGACAAAATTTTCTGTAGAATCGTCGTAAATGCTATCTTCTGGTTCTGCAATCTTCCACGGAGTATTTCCTAAACGATATGAAACTTTAGCAATACAACTAAAAGAGTCATAAGCCTTGCCAATTAACTTATTCTCTATGCGTTGGACAATGATCACTGGACTTTGGTTATCTACCAAAATCGGGGAACTAACATAAGTCGTTTTCGCAGGAATAATATTATTACTTTCATCTGATGCAACTATAATAAAATGATAATATCCATCAGGTAAAACAGAAGTATCCCAAGTATAATTGGCTTTTGTTAGAACTTCTGTCGCGGATATTTCATATAAAGTAGGCGATTCAACATTTCGATAATATAAAGAGTAAATGAGTTCGTCTTTATCTTCGTCTTCGCCTTTCCAAGAAATTTTTAATTTTTTATCAATCTTAAGAGAATAGAGTCGACTATTATCTTCCTTTGGACCTTCTACTTTAAAAGAGCTAATTACAGGTGGACGATTGATCGGATTATAATATACCCGAACGGATTCTAAAATTCCCTGAGGAATAAATTCTTCATTTCCTTTAATATCCAACCATACCACACGATATTGAAAGTATCGTGCATTAGGACTAGCAATTTTGCCATATACAAGATTTGTCCAATCCGACCAAAACATATCAGGAGTTTGAGTATTTCCACTACGAGTTTGTAAATTTAATGCTCCACGTTTTTTCCAATCGACTTTTCCCCATTTAGACAAACCTGTGGCATCTAATATTGACGAATAGAAATAACTTTCTGACTGTGGAATTGCAAGACGATATAAAATGCCAGTATCTCCTGTTCCCAAAAATTGCAGTTCTTGGTTATAGATAACCAAGCTCATCACTTGATCCTCTCTCAAATCTATTGCAAGAGTGGTTTTTTCTGGTGCTACAGCATGATATACAAAGCCATCCATTCCCGTACCAACTAGAACTCCATCCTTATAGGCGGCTAACGTTGTTACAATGTTTTTGGGTAAGGGTAATAAACTTCGAATTCCAATATTTTCCTGGAATTCATATATTGCCCCCGAAGTCATTTTTTGCAACAATTCTTTTCGGTTGACAGATTTATTTTTCTTGGCCTGTGCTTCAATTTCCTGAGCTAAATCTTGGACAATTTTAGCATTATCAAAACTTTTTGTAACATTTGCTCCTAGATAAATTTTTCCGTTTCCTAATGCAATACTACGGATTTCATTTTCTGTCAGATCTGCTAAAACAGTGGCTTGACCTGTTTGACTAATCTTAATAAAAAGACCATTGGGATCTGTTCCCACATAAATATTCTGTGCATTATCTATGGCTAAAGAAAGCAAATGTTTTTCTTTTGTTTTTAGTAAAACTTCCGCTTTAGCAGAATCTAAAGAAATTTTATATAATATACCATCTGGGCCTGTCGCAGCAATTAAATAGTTGTTGCATATAGCTAATCCCCAAATATATCCTGATGCTAAAGTTGCCCATATTTTGCCTTCTCCAGTTGCTAAGTTAATCTGAAAAATTTTTCCTTCAGGTAAAGTTGCAGCATATAAAAAATTTTTCTCAATAACCAAAGAAGTTACTAGTAAAGCATCTGTTTTAAAATATTCTTTTGTCTCTAATATATTTTCAGACGATTGAGCTTTTGGTAAACGATAAATTTTTCCCTTCGTGCCTGTTCCAAAATAAAGATTTCCCTCTGTATCATAAACATAGCTCCAGATACTTGTTTCTGAAACTTTGATTTTTTGCAATTCAAATCCTAAACAAATTGTACCATCAGCATTCAACTGAGTTCCTTTAAACTCACCATTTTCGAAATCTTTAGCACATACCTGTTCCCAAATTCTTGTTCCCGCAAATATAGAAGTTGTTATCAACAAAAATATGACGAGAAAAATATTTAAAAAAATTTTCATAAAAGCCTTTCTTTGCTAATAAGATAGGCACGCTTGGCGTGCCTACTTTTATATCCACTATCTTTCTTTTTCACTCAGAGTGATTTTTTTTAAAACATCTATCATCTGATTAAGGTTTTCAACCTGTTCATTTAAACGTTCTGCAGAGGTTGAAGAAGCATGAGTCATGCTATTATTTTGCTCAACGAAACTGGTAATTTGACGAATGGCTTCTGATACTATCTTAACATTTTCAGCTTCAGTTTTACTTCCACTTTCAATTTGAGCCATCAAATCAACTACTTTCCCTGAGTTTATCTGAACATTCTTTAAGGATTCATAAGCATCTTTAGCAATCTTTGTTCCTTGATTGATCTTGTTGATACTATCCAAAATTCTTTCAGCAGTTTCTTGAGATGCTTGAGAAGAACGTTTTGCGAGGCTTCGAACCTCTTCCGCAACAACATTAAATCCTTTGCCATATTCTCCTGCTCTTGCAGCTTCAATTGCTGAATTTAATGATAATAAATGGGTTTGCGCAGCGATTTCTTCAATAATTGCAATGATTTTACGAATTTCATTAGAAGATTCTCTAATATTTTCCATCGAATCTTGTAATTCCTGCAAAGAACTTTGCCCAACATCTGATACCACTTTAGCCTGTTGTGCCAATTGATTTGCTGTAACTGCGAACTGAACATTTTGTTGGCTACTAGTAGTAATTTGCTGTAAACAAGAAGTTGACTCTTGTAAAATCGCGGATTGTTCAGCAATTGAACTTGACAATTTTCTAGAAGTTGTGCTGAGTTCTTCAGATTCTTGTGTGGTATGAACCGTGCTTTCATAAAGTTGTCGAACGACATTGTTGATAGGGCCAGAAATATCCCGTCCAATTCTTAGAGCTACTCCAATGATTATGAAAAAGCAAATTCCACATAAAATAATAGCATATTTAATAATCTGATTTAAAAATAATACTGTTTCTTCTGTGATAGAATCAACTTCATCACGATAACTGCTAATCCCAATTACCCAATCCCATGGGGCAAAATAAGCAATTGCTGCAGTTTTTTCACGAGGAGAATTTTCTCCAATATTTTTCCAAGGATAGCGTTGGAAAATAATTTGGTTGCCTTTTAAAATAACTGCATCATTGATCATTTTTTGAATAAAATATTCGCCTTTGCTATCTTGGGCCATCCAGATATTTTCACCATCACGTTGACCATCTTTTGAAATAATATATTGGCCCTTTCGACTACCAGAACCACCTAATACAAAAACATATCCAGTTTTTCCAATTTTTTTTCTTAAAATCGAATCTCGAATATTAACAGCTTTGTTTTCTTGAACGCCTGTATAAAGCATTCCAATTATCTCTTGCTGAGAATTTTTAATAGGTTCATAGGCCGCTAAGTACCAGTCATCCACAACAAAAGCTCTTCCAATATAACGTTCTCCACGTAAAACTGTTTGAATAATTTTATTAGAAGCTTCATCATTGCTTTGCGAAGGAATATATGTTCCAATTGCGCGACGACCATCTTTTCCAATCACATTTGTAGCAATACGCAGCATATCTCCAGCTTTATTCATTCTCTGAAAAATGGTGCATGTGCCCTCTACTAGAAAAGTTATATCGTCTACAACATGAGTCTTATTCCGAGAAGAATAATTTTGTAACAAAACACTTTCCCCAATCGCAATTTGAGGAAGAGTAATTATTTGCTCTTCTTTTGTAAATTGATTTACCGCTGTCCAACGAATCGTATCAGAAAGAAGAACTATGCCACCATTTCTTGCAAGTATATCTTTTGCGACATTCATATTATGGTTTAAACTTTGGTTAAGTAAAGTATGTTGGTACTTGCATAGCTCATAAATATTATCTGCAATAGTTATAAGCTGCTGTTCAAAATTTTCTGTTACAGAATTTCTTATTTTATGCTCTAATGTTTGATATATTATTCCTAATAAAATTAGAAAAATAATAATTGGAACCATTGCGGCACTAAATGCAAAAAGACTTATCTTTTTACCAATGCTCATGACAAACCCCTTAAAAATTATTTTATAGAATTTTGGATAAAATTTACTTAGGTAAAGCCTCACTTTCTATTGATTCTTCTTTTTCTTCCGATTGAGGTTCTATAAGAAAAAATCTGGGATAACGATAATATACTTGTAATGATAATATATTTAAACTTGTCCAGAAAATTCTTCCGCCAGAATACATTCCACTTCCCCATGAGCCAGCCGAACAACCTGTTTTGTCTTGATGATCCAGAAGAGATTTTTGCAATGCTTTGTTCCATTCCTGCCAGGACGTTCCACCAAGTTGGTACATAACAAGTGTTCCGTAATACCAATAATAAAAATCATTGCTAGCACGCCAACTAGGTAAATTCCTTAGAAGAATATTTGCTGCCCCTAAAATGTTTATTTTATCTTTTGTTTCATAAAAAAAAATGCGGCAAAGTGTACCTACAGAAGTCATACATACACTTCCATATTGCTGCGAGACATAGCCAACCCAAGGTTCTTCTCCAACGCATGTTACTTTATCCAACCAATATTTGGCATCCCGAATAGAACGCTCTGGAATTTGAATTTCAGCAGTTTGCGCAGTTTTCAAAGCTAACATGCACCATCCTGTTACCGAGGTATCAGTATCTCCACATTTTTGTCGATAACGCCAGCCAGCATTCGGAGTTTGGGCTTGGACTAAAAATTTATGAGCTTGAATGGCTGCTTGGCGATATTTTATATCATGGCACATCAAATATCCTTCTGTCATTGCCATAGTTGCAATGGCATGATTATACATATAATTTTCTATTTTAGGGCCAATACAGCCATCTTGATAATCTTGAATTTCCAATAAATAATTTAAACCATTGCGAATATTTTCTGAGTATTTTCCACTAATATCATCTCCGCCTGCACCCAAAAAGCATAATAATGCAAAACCTGTAACAGCAGGATCTCCCCAAGATACTCCAGTATCTCTACAAGTACATCCCGTACAATCATTCTGAAAACCATCACAATCCCAATAACCTTTTTTATTTTGATGACGGGAAAGCCAGCGTAATCCTGCATCTACAGCCGTTTGAGTTGCTTCATTTCCTCCGCCAATTTGAAGCAATCCTGAACGGCCTTTAGTGCGACCTTCTTGTAAAGTTTTTGCACTAATTTTTGAGGTTGATTGGTATGACAATTTTTGACGTTTGTCTAACTGTTTATGTATTTTTTTTTCTTCAGCTAATAATTTTTCAATTTCTTCCTCTAACGCATTTTCATTTGGTAATTTTGGGGTTATATGCTCTAACGGGATTTCACTTAATTCTCTCTTCCAATCTTCTGCAGTTGGTATTTTACTTTCTGTTGGTATTTCTGGTTTATCAGTTATATCTAATCTAAGGTGTTCAACGGTTGGTAAAGGTAATGGAGGAATATTACTTTGTTCTTCTATAGTGGCAGGAATTTGCCCATTATCTGGGATAGGTGTTTCCGCAAGAACTTCATCAGACTCTAAACTTATGCCTATCGTAATATCTTTGGGACGCAGGGAAGATAAAAAAAATATAGATAATAAGGCCAGCAAAATCAAATGAATAAGAAAAGATAGGCTTATCGAATAGTATATTCTATGGTTTTTACGATAACTAGTTTTTAATTTCAATAATAGCCTATTCCAAATTTTTTCCATAGCTGGCCTCCTTGGAAAAGAAGTTCAAGATATTTCTTCTGGATTTTTTCATAAACTTAGAAATTTAGAAAAATTCTGATAAATAGGCTTTTGCACTCGGCCTAAAATTCTTTTCCATAAGATTTTTATAATATTGATACCAATGTTCGTGCTGCTCTTTAGGAAATTCACTATAATAAATAGCATATCGAATTACTTCATCAAATCTAGTATCATAAAATTGGACCATTTTTTCAGTAATATTGCTAAAATTTATTTTACAAAATTCTTGGAATTCTTTTAAGTCAAAATAATGAAGACTATGTTTAGCATGAAATTCATATTTTTCAAGAGAAGATTTCTTAGGATCTTGTAAAATTCTTAGATATTCCTGTTGATCAGGAGTTTGAGAAAAATGATGGATAGATAAAAAGGAAAACCACAAAAGCTGTGCGCATATCACCCAAGGAAAATGAACATGAAGCAGTAATAAATCTGTATCTGGAATAGGATTTGAGACATCCATTGGGATAATACAATTCTTTTGAAGAATAACTTCAATAGCATTTTCACTCCAATGATAATAAGCTCCAATAAATCTACAATAATTACATAATCTTTCATATATTTCTGGAGATAAATTTACCCTTTCGCTACTATATCTCTCATGTATAGCTTTATTATATTGACTACGTAATGGTAATATTTGTGGACCAATCGATAAACAAGTAATCTGTTCATCAAAATCCTGGATACTTTCTTGGAGATAACAAGCCCTTCCTTTTGTGTTATCAAAATGCTGGAACAATTCTTCTAAGGAATATATTTGATGAACTTCTCCATGTCCCAAAGCTAATTTTAAATATAAAGGGAAACGACTATTAAAGACATTTTGGACAACTTCTTGTAAATACCCATGTTTTGCATAAAATAATTCTCTCATTACACTATTATTTTCGCAAATAAGATGATATTCTTTTAGTTTTGCATGAATTTGTTCCCAAGCAGTTTGTCGGCGAAAGTTATCAAATCCATATTTTGTATATTGTAGAATAAGTTGTTGTTCATATTCCCAAGCTGCCTGGCGTTTTTGATCATCTGTATAAGGAGCAAATGGAGGCAGAAGCACAGTTTTGGGAAATCGATCTTGAGGATGCAAACATCGAGAAAAAAGATCGTAAGCACTATGTTTATCATAGCTTGTCATAGTATGAAGATGATTACTTAAAGGAATTCCTGAATTTTGAGCCTGTTCAATCCAAGCACGATAATATTCATTAGTATTATCTCTACGGACTAAAATTAAATCTGCTATTTCTGAAAGATTTTGTCCACATAATACTGGATTCGCAACTATTTTATCAAATTCTAGTTTATATCTTTCTCCTCGGTATTGAACAACTGGAGCTGCAAATTGTGCAAATTCAAATAAAGTATATCTCATACTCCAATCAAAGGATGCAATAATTTTTATTTTTTTTATTGGCATATTTCTGGCAATTTCCTTTCTTATATGATAAAATCTTGAATAGATAATTATATAAAAAATTTTCTTATATCATAATCTTTTTCTATAGACTTTTTCAAGCATTTTTTATACAAAAGGAGTTTTTTTATGAAAAATGATGCCGTTATTAACGGTCTTATAGAAGCTATTAAAGCAGAAGTAGAAGGATACAATTTCTACATGATGGCTGCACGTTCTACTCAGGATTCAAATGGACGTGAGGTTTTTGAACGTTTGGCAAAAGAAGAAATGGATCATGTTGCATTTTTACGTGCGCAATATAATTCTTTTTTACATTCTAATAATCCAGACGCTAATGTCAAACTTAGCAAAAGTTCTTTTAGCACGAACAGCCCTATCTTTTCTGAAAATATTAAAAGCCGCATAAAAGATGCTCATTTTGAAATGACGGCATTATCTGTAGGAATCCAGCTTGAATTATCTGCAATCAAATTTTATCAAGAACAAGCAGATAAAATGACTGATTCTTCTGCAAAAACATTTTATAAAGAATTAGCAGATTGGGAAGCTACACATTATAATATGCTTTTGAAGCAGCAAGAGTCATTAAAACAAGCCTATTGGCATAATAATGAGTTCGCGCCTTTTTAGATCAACCTTTTTTTACAAAAGGAGCTTGCCATGTCACTCAAAGATGAACTTTTAAAGGCCAAGCTAATTTCTAAAAAAGATGTCCAACGCATTGAGCACGAAGGACGCGTAGAACGTAAAAAACTTGGAAGTGAAGCAATTAAAGCAAAAGAAGAACAACGCCAAAAAGAAATTGAAGAAAAAATTGAAGCACAACGTCAACATAATAAAGAATTGGCCAAACAAAACCAAGAAAAAAAAGAAAATATTCGTGCCGAAAAAGAAAAAATTGTAAATATTCAAGAAATGCTCAAAAGTTCTCAAATGGAAGAACGTGGTACGAGAAAATTTTATTTTATAGCAAAAAATAATACTATTCCTTCTCTTTGCATAGGGGATAATTTAAGCGAAAAACTTGAAAAAGGACTTGCTGCAATTACAGAATTTACAACACATGAAGGACCCGAATTCTATATTGTAAACCGCCAATGCGCCGAAAAAATTTTAGAGATAGATGCAAATATAATTCGTTTTTTTAATCGATAACATAAAAAGCCACCAGAGTTATTTTAATTCTGGTGGCTTTTTATGTTATAACGTTTTTGCTAATTATTCCGACGATAATTTGTATTATCTTTCTGAGGAAATTTAGCTTTTTCTAATAAATTAGAGAAAAAAGCATTTCCATTTTCTAACGAATTTGTCCGTGCAAGACGTAATTGAACTTCCATAATAAGTTTATTTTGATAATACATATCCGTTTGTGTAGGTAAGTACATATCTTTGTACCATTCATGTTGTTTAAATTTAACCATGAAAGTATCCCTACCATTCTTATTATTTTTAAGAGCAAATTGCGCACCTAATAAGGTATAGGTCTTATCTGAAATAAATAGTAAAATTTTTTCGCCTTGTCCATCTTTAGGAGTCTGAGAAATAATATGAACACCAAACTCATCTTTTTTCTGATATTTAACATATCCTAAAATAGAATCATCTGCTAATAAGTTTGTCAAAACCATCATTCTGATAAATCGTAAACTTTCTTGAATTCGATCGATTGCATCCTGTTCTTGAGTTACTTCCAGCTTATTATCTTTATTAAGTTGGCGAACAATTTCACCATCCCATCCCATAATTACTGGAGGGTTAACATCAGAATACATTTCTACACGAAGTTTATTAGGTTTCCGATAGTATTCATGCATAGTTACTTCAAATTTTCCATCATCAGCGTAATATACCATATCCATTTTAGCATAAATATCTCGTATATCATAAAACTTCTTCCAACCACCATGTTGTTCAATACATTGCTTTATAATATTTTGAGGATCATAAGTTTGCGCCCAAACAAAACCTATCAACATAATAAGACAAAGTATAATATATTTTTTCATTTTTTTTCTCCCAAGCTAAAATTACAATAATATATTTTTTTATTCCTACGTGCTTAGAACCACGTAGGAATTTTGTTTAACTACTGTTGTTCTACTACATCTAAATCTATACAGTTGCTTACAACTTTACCATACCAAGCTGATTTTCCAATGCTACTACCAGAATATTTCCAAGGCAAATCATATTCAACATATATTCTATATTTTCCCAAAGATAATTTGCAATATTGTTGCAGATTTAATGGAGGAAATAAACAATAATCATTTCCAGGTAATTTTAAAAAATGTGCTTTATCTAAATCAGGAACGCTATTTTTTCTTGGGTATTCAATTGCAATCAAATTCCCTTGAGCATCTATAATATGAAATAAAAGGAAGTAATGAACTTGCTCAGAATTATGATAAATTTCAATATCTTTATCTATAATATTTTGTAAAACAATATTAAGCATTACTGGTTTTTGTAATGCAATCTTTTCTTCTGTTTGAATAACAAGTTGAATACCATTTACAGCTTGTCCTGCAACTTCATCAAAACGACTGCCAACAGAAGTAATTGCTTTAATTTCTTTTAATGTTTGAGAACGTAGCCCTATTGCAGCATCATAAGAATTTAGCAATTGAAATGTATCATTAAATCGTTTGATAAAAAAAATATAAGAAAGATTTTCAAATAAAAATATCGTAGGAGGTTGAGAATTAGGAATGCGAATATAATTAACCAAAAATTTTTCAGGCAATTTTCCTTTCAAATTTTCCATAACTTGGCATTCGGCAGCAACCTCTATTTTTTCTTCTGTAGAAATTTCTTTAACACTATTCACTGAAGCTACAACAACATAATGTGACTCAGAAATTCGCATCTTTGTAGCTTCTTTACGAACACGAGTCATTAAAAAAATATCATTTTTGATAAAAGAATATTCTGAAAATGCTATAAAAGCAGTTTCTTTTCGTTTTAGAAAGCAAATATAACTTAGCTCGGAATCAAAAGTTTTTCCTTTTATATCAGAAAGAATTACTTTTTTAATATGCTGTTGAGAGCCTAAAATTACTTCCTCTACTTTAATATATTTGTTTTCTACAATTGTTCCAGAAACAATTAAATCCGACTCTTGAATCAATTTTTCCAAATCTTCTTGTTTTAATTCCCAATATTTTTTATCAGCATTTTTAGGTTGGCTAAATGCGAAAGGAATAACTAGAAAAAATATGCTTATTATCAAAATAGTATTTTTGAGCATGAATTACTCCTTTGGAAAAATCATAACTATTATTTTTTACTCAAACAACTAAAGCTATCTTTAAGTATGCAATATTTTTACTTCTTTTTCTTATTTTTTTCTTTTTTAGTGAACTTTAATTGCATCGTGTAAAAAATCGCCAATTTGATCCACAGCTTGTTTTGCTTCCGGAAGGAAATAAGAAAAAAATTGCCAGACATGTACCATCTTAGGCCAAACTTGCAATTGGCAAGAAACACCATATTTCTCACAACGTTCTGCCAATCGCCTGGAATCATCTAACAAAACTTCCGAATCTCCCACTTGAATCAAAAGTGGAGGAAGATTACTTAAATCTGCATAGAGAGGCGATGCAAGAGGATTTCTTAAATCCCCATCCTTTCCTACATACCTTCGAGCAAACCATGACAAATCTTTGCTACAAAGTAAAGGATCTTCTTGGGCTTTTGTAACAACAGATTCCCCAGTTCCTAATAAATCTGTCCAAGGGGACATGCAAACTCCAGCTTTAGGCAACGGAACACCTGCATCTCTTAAAGCAACCATTGTCGCAATAGCCAATCCCCCACCAGCAGAATCTCCTACGATAGCAATTTGTTGAGGAGAAATACCTTGTTCTAGCATCCAACGATATGCAAAAACTGCATCATCTACCGCAGTAGGAAAGCAATTTTCTGGAGCAAGACGATATTCTAAAATTAAAGACTTTGCTTGTGCCGCACGTGAAATTCGAGAAGATAAATCGCGATGTGTTTTAATAGACCCAAGGCAATAACCACCACCATGCAAATATAAAATATATATCTGTGGTGTTGTTCCTCGTATTTGGTTCCATTCTGCCAAGACATTTCCAAGATCGACAGAAGTTAGTTCAACATCTTGGGGAATTTCAATCATCGAAACAAAAGTTTCCATATTCGATCGAAGTTCTTCTATACCATAATGCCTCAATTCACTCCAAAATCTTCGCCATCGGATCATCAATTTTAGCACCATAGTATTTAACTGAGAAAACATGAAATTACCTTTCGAGATATTGATAGGGAACATCAACACTTGACGTTCCCCCCTTTTTATTTTTGAATGACTTCCCTTTGATTTCCTTCTCCAATCAAAGTTATGTTTCTAACTTTTGAATCCAGATAAATATCCTTTATTTTAGATAAATTATGAGAGATCTCTTCCCAATTTCCATTTTTCTTATATAAGAAAGCAGATTTTTCTCCAGCAACACAAACTTGAAAATCGTTTGTTCGAACTATGTGCAAATTTTCTTTGGTTGGGCTTAGAACTATTTGCCAAGATTTTCCATCATAAAACAAAATTGTTCCTTTTTCTCCAACAACCCAAATATCTTGAGAAGAACATCCCGATACAGCTGATAAATTTTCAAAAGTAGGCGATTCCATTTCCTGCCAACTTTGTCCATCATAATGTAAAATTTTTCCAGAACTGCCAACAGCTATGGCAAAATATGGCAAAGTTATCCAAACTGAAGAAAGGTATTCTAAATTTTTTGCACTTATTTCAATAGTTTTGGAATCTGACCAAGAAGAGGTAATAGAACCTTTTTGAGCTTGTGCAGATACCTTATATTTGTTTTCTTTTGTATAAGTATGGCTTGCTTTTCCTTCAGCACTCCATCCGGAAATTGTACCATCGCCAAAATCAATACGATATTCAATCGTACCATCATCACGAGATGCTCCTCCTGTAGTGAAAGTTACATTTTCACCTACACGAGCTTGACTTGGTCCTGCAGGTGTAGTAGGAGTAGAAATCTCATCGTCATCGTCATCATCACTCACACTACACTTAAAAGAACCTAGATTTAAAATAGATAATATGATCAATACTAATATCAAACCCCAACGATGTTGGATAAAAATACATAATTTTTTGGGCATATTTTTTTCCTTTTTAGGAAACATAGATACGACAAACATTCTCCTAATGTATTATTTTATCATAAAAACTTTTTTTTGCAAATCTTTATAAGATAAAAAATGCGATGATGCTTATTTTTCTTAGCAAAATTATATAAAAAATATTTAATTCACAACTTGAGTTTGATATAATGAGCTGTTCATTTTTCTTCTCTCAAATTCTAAAAATTTTTAAAATCAAGTTTTTCTAATAAGTAGTACAAATTATTAAAAACTATAGTTGATTTTTCCCACCTAACTTTTCCGCCCTCTATATTTTACGAGAAAAAAATCATGACAAATGCACAAACTATTTTACTAACTTTCTCTTTTTCTATTGTTATTGGTATAATTTTAGTACTTATATCATCTCGATTAAGAATTCCAGCCATCTTGTTATTATTGCTGGGTGGAATATCATTAGGGCCTTATGGTTGCCAAATCATCAATCCACAATCTTTAGGAAAAGATGGATTAAAAACAATTGTAGCACTTGCAATCGGACTTATCTTATTTGAAGGTGCTTTAACATTGGAAATGAGAGATTATAAAAAAATCTCGAGGGAAATCAAAGGATTACTAAGTATAGGTGTTGTGGTAACATGGTTGGCAACAAGTTTAGCAATATTTTTACTTTTTCCAGATTTTTCAATTTCTTTATGTCTTATGGCAAGTAGCTTAGTTATTGTTACTGGCCCTACAGTAATAGGCCCACTTTTAAAAAGAATTCATATCAAAAAAGAACTTACTCATATTTTACATTGGGAATCTATACTTATTGATCCAATTGGTGTATTTATTGCGTTACTTTGCTATGAAATAATTAGTGTTGATACGCTTCTTGCATTTTGGCACTTAACATATCGGATTATAGCAGGAATTTTAGTTGGTTATTCTATAGGTTGGGCAGTTTCTTATATTATCAACAAAAATTGGATACCTCAAGATCGTTTGCAACAAGCTGTATTAGGATGCGGAATTGCGATATTTGCTATCTCTGATGCTATTATGGAAGAAAGTGGGCTACTTAGCGTAATTGTTGCAGGCCTAGTCTTAAACTATTATAGCAATCGCGCAATGCAGTATGTTCGGACATATAAAGCACAACTTATTGAAATTTTGATTGGGCTTCTCTTCATGCTTTTAGGAGCAAATTTAAATATCCAAAATTTCTTAAGTTATGGTTGGAATCTTGCTATTTTAGTTGCAATAGTAATGTGGGTAGTCCGTCCTTTAAATATATTCATTTCAACCTATCATTCAAAACTTTCTTTACGTGATAAATTATTTCTTTGTTGGATCGCACCACGTGGTATTGTTGCCGCATCTATGGCAACTTTAACATCTATTACTTTGGCTTCCAGTTTAGGAAAATCTGCACAATTTTTAGAAACCTTTACTTTTTCCATTATTGCTGGCACTGTAATAATCCAAGCATCCACATCGTATTTTGTTGCGAAAATATTAGACACACTTGCACCACCTGCAACAGGATGGTTAATTGTTGGTGCTCACAAACTTGGCCAAGGAATCTCACAGTTCATTCAAAAAAATAATCAAACAGCAATTCTATTAGATACAGATAACGAAGAAATTACAGATGCTCAAAGTAAAGGACTAACAGGAATTTGTGGGAATGCTTTAAATTTACAAATTGAAGAATATCCAGAACTCTACGAAGTAGGCAATGTTTTAGCAATTACTCCCAATAGTGCTTTAAACGAATTAATTTGCCAATATTGGTATACTCAATTGCCAGGAGTATTTTTATATGCCTGGAAAAACCCTAAAAGTGTAACTTCTAGCAGCCGAGTATTTATTAGTACCACCGTTTGGAATAATATAGATATTCGGACACTTATTGATCAACAAGAACTTTGGATCAAAATAAGCGAACAAACATATTCCAGCCAAGCACCTCACCCTGATCGAGTTTTATTTTATAGCCAAGGAAATAAAATCCTGCCATTTTTGCCATCCACTGTTCGAGGAAATTGTACAGTTTTAGAATACAATTTAAAAAGTCCTACTATCTACGATTTGCGAACATCCTGGATTATTTTTTATGAAAAACCTTGCGAAATTAAAGAAGCGATCACACAATTGCTTAAATGTTTGACACAAAGTATTCCTAAATTACCCAATAAAGAATTAGTCGACTTCTTCTATAAACAAGAACAAAACCAAGAAGGTTTAGTAGGAGATGATATTGCTTTTTTCCATACTTATACATATAATATAGAAAAACCAATTGTCGCTATTGCAAGATTTTTGCAACCAAATTTAATTTTAGGGCAATCTATACATACAATATTTATCATCATCAGCCCACATAATTCCCCTCAGCAACATTTGTCAACAATTTCCTCCATTTCACAATTTTTAAGCGATTCAGAAAATTTAAAAAAATGGAAATCCAGTAAATCTGGGTTGGAACTTATTGAATTGTTAAGCTAACAAAAAAGAAAGAAGGTTTTTCATGGAAAATTTTCCTTTTAAAGGACTAACTTCTGAAGAGGTAGCTGCAAGCCGAAAAAAATACGGCTCAAATATACTTACTCCGCCATCTCGAGATCCCTGGTGGAAATTATTCTTAGAAAAATTTGACGATCCCATTATTCGTATTTTAATGATTGCAGCAATCATCGCTATTGGGATTGGTATTTTTGATGGAAAATATTTTGAAGGCATTGGGATTATCATTGCCATTTTATTAGCAACAACATTAGCTTTTGCTAATGAATACAAGGCAAATGCAGAATTTGATATTTTAAATAAAGTACAAGATAAAGATCCTATTAAAACTCTTCGCGACGGCGAAATTAAAATGATTGCTAAACAAGATCTAGTTGTTGGCGATATTATATTTCTGGAAATGGGAGAGGAAATCCCAGCAGACAGCGAAGTTTTAGAAGCTATTTCGCTCCAAGTTAATGAATCACGATTGACAGGAGAATCTCTTCCTGCACAAAAAAGTGCGAATGTAACGGCTGATGCAGCACATAAAGAAACTGCATATCCAGCAAATGTTCTCATGCGTGGAACAACAATTGTGGAAGGCCGAGCTACTGCACAAATCAAAGCTGTCGGCGACCGTTCTGAAATCGGTAAAACTGCTCGGGCAGCAGCAGAAGAAACTGATGACGAAACACCACTTAATATTCAACTGGAAAAATTAAGTAAGGTTATTGGAGTTGTTGGCTTTGCTGCGGCAGCATTTTTGTTTATATCTCTTATTTCTTATGAATTTCTTACTGGACGCATTGAAGTTAACATTACACAATTATACTTTCTTAAAGTATTATTTCTAAGTCTAGTCATTACACTTTTTCCAATCTGGATGCCTATACTTCAAGATGCTTCAGAGCTTATTCGTGGACCCAATAAATTCAGCCAACTCTTAGATGGTATTGGCATAAAAAAATGGATTATTGCTTTCGTCGGCGGTTTATTGGTATTTGCTCTAGGTATTGCAATGGGATATGCAACCGGCCATTTCCCTTTAAATCCCAAAGAATGGCTTTCTTTAATCGTTGCAGAAACTATTCTCAAATACTTTATGGTTGCTGTTACTGTTATTGTTGTTGCTGTACCAGAAGGTTTGGCAATGAGCGTAACATTAAGTTTGGCCTACAGCATGAGAAAAATGATCGCCAGCAATGTTCTTGTAAGAAGGATGCACGCCTGCGAAACAATTGGCGCAGCAACAGTTATATGTACAGATAAAACTGGAACGCTGACTATGAATGAAATGCGCGTTCAACAGGCAGAATTACCCGGAACAACATTGCCGTTTAAAGAAAAAAATATTACTTCACAAGATATTCTAGTTTTGGAAAATATGTGCGCAAATTCTTCAGCTCATTTGGGAAAAGACAGCACAGGCAAATTAAATTATATTGGAAATCCCACAGAAGGCGCGATTTTATTATGGTTGCAATCTCAAAATATTTCTTATATGGCTTATCGTACTCAATTTAAAGTCAGCAACCAACTTCCTTTTCACACAGAACGAAAATATATGGGAACTCTTGGTATTGGTAATAATGGGAAGAAAATATTACATATTAAAGGCGCACCTGAAATTGTCTTTACCCTTTGCAACTCTATTTTAAATAAGTCAGGAAAGCAATCCATTTCTGATAGACAAAAAATATTAAAAAACCTGGAACAGTACCAAAATCGCGGTATGAGAACACTAGGTTTTGCCTATCGTGAAATAGAAAAAGATGAAAATACACAAGATTTAGAAAAATTAGCCACAGATTTGATCTGGCTAGGATTTGTTGCCATTGCAGACGAATTGCGTCCGGAAACTCCAGAAGTTATTGGTTCTTGTAGAAAAGCTGGCATAAAAGTAAAAGTAGTTACCGGCGATAATCCTCTTACTGCCCGCGAAATTTCTCGTAAAATTGGTCTTTGGGATGACAATGATAAAAACGATATGTATCTTACTGGCCCAGAATTTGGCGCGCTTTCTGATGAAGAAGCTGGAAAAGCGGCTGAAAAAGTTAAAGTTCTTTCTCGCGCTCGTCCTATGGATAAGATGAGACTTGTTCGATTGCTCAAAGAACAATCCGAAGTTGTTGCTGTTACTGGAGACGGAACAAATGATGCACCTGCTCTTAACCATGCTAACGTTGGTTTAGCAATGGGAAAAACAGGAACCTCTGTTGCTAAAGAAGCCAGCGATATTATTATTCTTGATGATTCTTTCCGAAGTATTGTTAATGGTGTAATGTGGGGACGCTCTCTTTATCTCAACATTCAAAAATTTGTCCTTTTCCAATTAACAATCAATGTTCTTGCAGTTGGCATCGTTCTCATCGGCCCATTCATTGGTATTGAGCTGCCACTTACTGTTGTACAAATGCTTTGGGTCAATCTTATTATGGACACCTTTGCAGCTTTAGCTTTAGCCACCGAACCTCCACAAGCCAGTGTAATGAACCATCCACCACGTAGTCCCAAATCTTTTATTATTACTCCAACTATGGCCTGGAGCATCTTTATTCCAGCTTTTATATTTATGGGCATTTTAGTTACTATTCTAAAAATGCTAGGAATTTCTCATTCAGATTCTGCCAGCCAAGAACTTACCATTTTCTTCACATTGTTTGTCTTGCTACAATTTTGGAACTTATTCAATGCCAAAGCATTTGGCCGCAACGAATCTGCTTTAAGTAAAATTACAGAAAACCATTCCTTTTTACTCATTGCAAGTTGCATTTTAATTGGCCAATTTCTTATTGTACAATTTGGCGGCCAAATTTTCCGCACCACACCACTAGATATGAAAACCTGGCTCATTCTATTTGTAAGCAGTTCTATTGTTTTATGGGTAGGAGAAATCATCCGATTTATTCTACGTATTAAAGAACGTCGAGCTATGACAAAATAGATAATTAACAAAAAAATCCCTGACAATGTTAGGGATTTTTTTGTTAAGCTAAAAATTAGAATAGTGCATAATACCATCTTTTTCATAGCTGAATTTTAAACCAGAAAACTCTGCTATCTTTATAGAAGAAATATTCCCAACTTTTATTTCTGCACGTATCGGACCTTGTATTTGCTTGGCTAACAAGGCGACCATTTCTTTTCCAAAACCCTTTCCACGCGCTTCCGGAGCAATTGTCCAGGATAATTCAGTTACACCATTTTCTTCTAAATCTGCTCGTACTGTTCCAATAGGTAATCCTTCTACTTCAGCAATAAATAACCTACGATTGGAATTTTCCAGAAGTTTTTTTAACCACAGGAAATGATCTTCCAAGGTTATTTCTTGTGTATTATGGCTTGCCAATCGAGTAACAGGATCATTTCGCCACTGCAATAATAAAGACGCGTCCTGCAAAGTTACAGGCCGCAAATTCATGTTCATAGAAACTCCTTATTAAAAAAACAGTTGTTTCATTTTGCCAAGCAAAGAAGAAACAACTGTTTAATATTATTTGAAAATCATATTGCACAAAAATTAGGAAACGCTATCTTTGTGCAATTTTTAAAGCCTTTGATTGATAGGGTGCAGATTCTGGTTGCGGTTCTTCAGTTTTATATACTTTTTGTAAATGTTGATAAACTTCAGCAAGCCCTACTGCGTCATGCAAAAAATACCCCAATTTTTCTGCACGGTGATAGTAGTAGGCAGCTTCATGGAAACGACCTTGTTGAAAAGCAACATCTCCAAAGTATAATAATTCTTGAGTATTAACACGGTTATCAAGCATTTCTTTCAAAAGACTTTCTTCAATTTTGCGAATAAGATTATTATGCACGGTATGGTACGTTTCTAATACTTCTTGCCTACGATAAGAATCCGGTAAGTATTCGCTTATAATACATAAAGCTTCTTTAAGATAATCTAAAGCAATTTCAAAATTGTCTTTTTCATCAAAAATCAGTGCAATATTCATTAGACAAGTAACGATTCCTTTGTAATTACGGTTCTCTCGATAAATATGCAAAGCACTTTCAAAGTGTTGCAAAGATTCATCAAATTCCCGTTCTTCAAAATGGATTAGACCAAGATTGCATAAATATTCAGGGGTTATGTTCTTCTGCATAGTTGGCCTTTCTAACCACACTGACGAAAAATCTTATTCTAAGAATCGAACAATTTTATTATAAAACAGATAAAAAAACATTCAAGAAAAAAATAGTATTTTAGATAAAAAACATTTTTTTTCTTAGTCTTATTGCGTCATTTTACAAAATGCTATAAGATGGTCCACCACCTGCTTCTGGAGCAGTCCAATTTATTACCTGATAAGGATCCATAATATCACAAGTTTTGCAATGCACACAATTTGTAAAATTGATTTGGAGCTTTTTCTGATTTGGATCTTTTGGATCGGAAATTATTTCATAAACATTCGCAGGACAAAAATACTGGCAAGGATTTCCATATTCTTGAGTACATTTTGTTACACAAATATTTGTGTCAGAAACTTTCAGATGACACGGCTGATTTTCTTCATGCAATGTTCCCGAATGATAAACCGAAGTAAGTTTATCAAAAGTCAATTTTTTATCACCAGGATATGACATAGCTGGAGTTGGAATATTTTTTCCATACCAATCTGCAACTTTTGCCATTGTAGTATGATCTGGCTGACTTTGAGCATGAGCTGTAAGACCACGCCCACCTGTAAGTATCTGCATAGCAGTATGGAACATCCCTGTCAACAAATTCTTATGATACCCCTGACGGAAATTGCGAACTTTCCACATCTCTTTTTTGATCCAACTAGATTCAACTTTATCATGGTAAGATTTTAAAGTTGTGGAAGTAAAATCATCTTTTGCTAAGGCTTCCACTATTGTTTCTGCAGCAAGCATCCCAGATTTCATGGCTAAATGAATACCTTTTAAACGCATCACATTAACAAATGACGCACTGTCTCCAAGGATCATAAATCCATCACCATAAACCTGAGGAATGCTCCAATAACCACCTTCCGGAATAGTTTTTGCCCCATAACGTTCTAACTCTGCACCTTTGAGAATATTTGCAATATAAGGATGTTGTTTAAATTCTTGAAGTAAACGATGTGCATCTGTAAATGGATCTTTAGAATCAAGACCAACAACAAGACCAATTGCCAACCGTTTTTCATCCAACCCATAAATAAAACTTCCACCAAATTGATGAAGCCCTAACGGCCAGCCCATAGTATGAACAACCTTTCCGGCAGGAAAACGATTGTCCGGTAACTGCCATACTTCTTTTACTCCAGTTGCATAGCACATCGGATTTGCACCATCTAATTTTTTATCAGCGATAAGTTTTTTAGTAAGATGGCCGTGTGTTCCTTCTGCTAAAACTACAACTTTAGCACGAATGTCCACACCTTCCTGAAAGTCAGATTTAGGATTCCCCTCCTTATCCCTTCCCATATCTCCTGTGCGTACTCCAACAATCTTTCCATTTTCTTCCAGCAATTCTGTGCCAGAAAAACCTGCAAAAATTTCAACGCCCTCTTTTTCAGCTAGATCACCAAGCCATCTTGTCCACTTACCCAAGGTAATAATTTGATAGCCTTTATTGTGCATAGAAGGCGGAGTAAACAAAACTGGGAATTTCCATTTTTTTGTGAGAAAGTAAATATTATCTGATGTAACCTGTGCTTCAAAAGGAGGTTTGAAAGTTTCATCCGGAGCAATTTCTCTAAGATCTGCTAAAATTCTAGTATCCAGGACAGCACCAGAAAGACTGTGATTCCCAATTTTACTAGCTTTATCAATAACCGCAATCTGAGGCATTGGCAACTCTTTTCCCGTGCCATCTTTAGCAACTTTCTGGTTATGTTGCTGAACCAATTTTTTTAGACTCCATGCCGAAGTCAATGCTGCCGGCCCTCCGCCAACATACACGACATCCATTTCAAGAACATCACGAGGCATAAAACAACCTTTCACAAGTCAAAAAATCTAAGACAAAAAATTAGCCAATCACACTACCATTCCATCCCCAATTGCTACCTGCAAACTCAATAAAATTTATGAATACACGTTCCCCGGCAATCTTAAGATGATCCTGCAAAATACTACAAATTTTTTGAGACAGTTTATTATTTACACTACGATTCAATCCAGCGATACTACGAATTTCAACAAAAGCTGTTGACGCAATGCTTCCACTCATCATCATGGAAATCTTATCCTCTATAATCACTAAAACATACTGTTCTGGTTTCTCAATTCCTTCTGCAATTGCTTTAGAAAGAATCGGCAACAACTTTTCTTTTTTATCCAAAGAAATAGACTCTGTAGTCTGTACTTTAATCATCGGCATAATAAACCCTTTCTTGAAATAAGAAATATTCTTTCTACACACAATTATAATACCAAAAAAAATATCCACTGCAAATAGATATTTTTTAACTTTTTTTATATTCCCCTTTTTCTATTCTGCAACTTACTACTTTTTTGCCTGGCCTTTTTTTAAAAATTCGGGCGGGACGGGTCGCTTCGCTCTTTTTTCCGTCCCGCCCTCATTCAATACAAATACCAATACCAAATGCTAAAATACTAAATACAGGAAAAATACCGAAAAATTCTGGATATACCAGAATTTTTCCAAAACAAAGGGTAAAAGGGTAAAAGAGCTAAAGGGTTACTTATCGGAATTCAACAAAAACAAAACAAACCGAACCCCCAAACTAAAGAGTCGATTCGACGGATCATCCGAATTACGATTCGCAGAACGGCAACTGCCTGAACTATAGTACCAGCTGCCCCCACGAGAGACACGATCCGAACCACTATCTGGACCTTTCGGATCGCCTTCTGATCCGCTTTTATATTCACCTTGCCAATCTTGGCACCATTCCCATACATTTCCAGACATATCATAAAGTCCAAAAGCATTGGGCTTCTTTTCTTTTACTTACCGACATTTTTGACGGAAAAATTTGGATGGCCGATTATTTTGAAGTTTATTGTATCAAAAAAAAAGAAACCTTAAAAAAATTTAAGATTTCTTTTTTTGTTTCAAAAAAATTATTTCGATGTCGCCAGCTCTTTTTGTTTAAGATGGTTTTCTAAGGTAAAAAGAATGGCAATTTGCAAATCATCGCTTTCAAACATTCCAACATTTTCGATAATTTTTTTAAATTCGGCTAGTTGTCCTTGTGCTAAATGGATTAAAGCCATATAATTTTGCGTAAGACAATTTAAAGGATCTAGCTTTAACGCGTTTTGTAAAGATTGAATTGCCTCAGCATATTTTTTTTGATGGTAATAGATAACGCCTTGATAATGATGAAAAATAGGATTTGTAGGTTTTATGGTTAAGGCTTTCTCGATATTTTCTTGTGCTTTTTGCCAATCTTGTTGATCTACCCAATATCTTGCAAAATGGTAATATCCAAAAGCATATTCGGGATATTGTTGAATAAGTTTATCGAAAAGATTAGAAGCTGAAGGATTGCCTTTTTGAGCCGTTTTTTGGGCGTTTTTTAGTAAAAAAAACATTCGCAATTTTTGTAGCATATTTGATCCAATCCAGTCGTCATTACGAATATGATTTAAAGAAATAATATTTATTGATTAACGACCAAAACGTAACCGATCACCTAGAATTGGAGGAAGGCCTGCATGGGCAATTTTATCAATCGCTGTTTCAATGTCATATTCAACTCTATGCAACCAAACTTTTTGAGCTTCATCATCGTATATAGCACAGCAAGAAGCTGGGTTTTCATCTCTAGGTTGTCCAACACTTCCAACATTAACCAATGTCTTACTATTTTTATCGATAAAAATTTCTTCTTCCATAGAAAATGTTACGGTTGGCCCTTGAAAAAAAGCTACAGGAACATGAGAATGTCCTAAAAAGCAAACAGGAGTTTCTAATAATTCTAAAGAAAGATGGGCATCATAACTAGTTTGAATATAATCGAACATTTCTGGGAAATTTAACGTGCCATGAACTATGGTTAAAGTATTTTCAATTTTTTGCATCAGGTCTAAACCAGCTAAATATTCGCGCTCTTTCTCACTTAATTGTGAGCGAGTCCATAGTACGGCTTCCTTGGCATAAGGGTTGAAAAAATCTATGTTTAATTTCCCTGCTACTGCATAATCATGGTTACCGGCAATGACCATGCTTTCATATTCCATCACCAATTGTAAGCATTCTTTAGGATTGGCCCCATAGCCAACAATATCACCTAGACATATATATTGATCTATTTTTTCTTTTTCCAAAGTTTCTAAAACAGCTTGTAATGCTTCCAAATTAGCGTGAATATCACTATAAATTCCGTATCGCACGTTTGATTCCTTTGTGAGTCATAGCTACAAAATTGTAAAATACAAAACGCAATATTAAGCCATCTATGCACTTTTTAAACTTTTAAAGGCTTAACATACTAATTTTAACTCTAAAAACAAGGGTTTGCAAATAAATTTTAGATGAATTTTAAAATTGATTCAACATGCCAATATTATTTTTTATAAAAATCTTAAAAATTTAAAACAAGATTAGACAAAATTTGTCTAATCTTGTTAAGATTTTGCATTATTTTAATAGGAATAGGATTATATTTTTAACGACTTGAAATAACTTTACCATGACTGATAACATATTTAGGAGCTTCGTGGTATTGAATAGCTTCACAAACATCTGTTGATGTTAAAATAACTAAGTTAGCATCATTTCCAACTTTGATATTAAAACGAGGAATATTCATAGCTTTGGCTGGAGCAAGGGTGATCATATCATATAGCTTATCCATCTCTTGGCGACCAGTCATCCACAATAAATGGGCTGATAAAAATGCTACTTCTAGCATATTATTGCGGCCAAATGGATAGTAGGCATCGACAATATCATCTTGTCCTAAAGAAACCAAAACATTTTCGGCCATCAGTTCTTTTACACGTGCATGAAGCGGGCCAGTATGTGGATCGCTGACAATTCCCATGCCAGCTCGACTTAAAAGCCCTGCTACTTTTTTAAAGTATGGTGTAGGATATAAAGCCATAGCGCGTGCATGATGAGCTAAAACACGTCCGAATCTTTTGCGATTGATAGTTTTCACAGCAAGCATTTCTAGTGTTCGTAGTCCTGGATCTCCAGCATCATCAACCAACATAGAAATATCTCGATCGTATTTTTCTGCAAGAGCAAACATAGAATCAATGTGAGTTTTTTCATCCAGTTCTGTATATTCAATCCAAGGAATGCCGCCAACTACATCAGCACCCATTTTTAAAGATTCTTCAATTAACTCTACTGCGCCAGGTTCGCGCACAATACCATCTTGTGGGAATGCAACAATTTGAAGATCAATTCGATTAGCAAATTCTTGCTTAGCTTGAAGAAGAGCTTTAATACCTTCTAACTTTGCTTTAGAATCAACATCTGCAAATGCACGAATATGTGTAGTTCCATATTTTATAGCCAAATTCAAGGCTTTGCGAACATTTTCAAGTATCCAACTGGCACGATACTTTTCTTTTATCCTTGCAGCAAGCTCAATTGCAGTCATTGCCGATCCCATATCGCTGCCATGATAAGACTGTAATGCAAGATCGTCCATCATCTTTAAGGTGTAAACTTTGCATAAATGGAGATGAGCATTGCAAAAAGATTCTGTTACCAAACAACCTTCTGCATCAATAATAGTTGCCGCTGGTCCGGAAATTTTTTCAGAAATGTTTACAATTTTTCCATCTTGAATAGCGATGTTTGTGAGTGAATTACTTCCACGAAGTTTGGCACGTTGAATTATAATGTCCATAACGCTCCTCTGTTTTGAGAGAAATATTTTCTTTGTCTTAATTTAGTATTAAAAATATTAAAATATTTTTTACCTGCCATGAATGGCTAATAATACATATTTTTATTATATAATATAGAAACATAGATTGGCAAGAAAAAAACTCTTAATAAAAAAAATTACGTATTGCTCTCTAATTATTTACAAATCAATATCTTCGATATTTATTCCTAATTTAAAATATTGCTTTACAACCATAGAAAAAAATTTGTTTTGATATGTAACATTTTTTTAACATACTATATAACAAGAAATTAGTAATATATATATATAATAAGAAAAATTTTGATAAAATTTTCAAAGTCTTTGAATAAGACTTGTTTTATAAGCGTCAACATTATAGAATGATAGCATATTACCAAAAGCTGCTGAATGTCAATTATAGAAAGGACACAGCAACATGGATTATATTTCACGATTTTTAAAAAAAGTTCAAGCTCAAAAATGGCTTTCACAAGAACTTTTTGACGCACTAAATAAATGTTTAATCCAGCTAAAAAGTACAAATCCTAAAGAAATCCAACAAAAAATTATAGAACAAGGAATACTAACCCAAGGTCAAATTGAGCAAATTTATGCTCAAATGGAAGAAGAAGAACTTAGAGGAATGGAATCGCCTCTAAAACCAGCAATTTTCTACATGAGTAAAGTTTGCAAAAGCTATCAGACTCCTGAAGGTATATTCGCTGCCCTTAAAGGCATTACTTTAACCGTCTATCGCGGTGAAGTTTTGGCTATCTTAGGATTTTCTGGATCAGGGAAATCAACACTTCTTAATATTTTAGGATTACTTACTACACCAGATCCGGGCAGTAAAATATTTTATAATGGAACATCTTTCTCTAGCTTGTCCCAACGGGATCGAGATCAATTTCGAAAGAAAAAATTTGGTTTTATTTTTCAAGAAGCACATCTTTTAGGACATCTTACAACCGTAGAAAATGTAGCATTACCTTTGCGATTACAAAATCGTCCCAACCACGAATGTATCGAGCGTTCACGAAAAATGTTACTTAGTGTAATGAATGCTACAGAATTAAAAGATCCAGAAGTTTTCTTCGCCAAAAAACCTAACCAACTTTCAGGCGGCCAAAAACAACGTGTTGCGGCAGCTCGTGCAATGGTACACGAACCAGAAATTATTTTAGCTGATGAACCTACAGGTAGCTTAGATGTTGATACAGGGCAAAAAGTTTTGGAAATTTTAATAAATGCTGCGAAGCAAAGAGGAACAACCGTAGTATTAGTTACCCACAACCCTAGCCAAGCCCGCCAATCTTGCAATCGTTTTCTTTGGATGGAAAGCGGGGAATTAAAAAGCAATCTAGCTACTGCGATGGATAGCACCATGCGCTTGATGAAATCGCTTAGTGGAAAAGAATTTAAAATTAAAAAATAGGCGATTTCCAAAGAAAGGAATTAAGTATGAAATTAAATTTAGCTATATCATCTCTAATACTACTCTTGTGTTGTCTGTGTATAGAAAGCCAACCAGTATCGGAAAATATGAATATCCCGTCAACAGAATCTTTTCCTTTACAAATTGAACGTGAAAAATTTTTTGGACTTTCTGGTAATACAGACATGATATATGATGGCAGCAAAGTCCCTTTTCAGGTAGCTGTTATTCGTAATGACGTTCAAGTATATGGCTCTCCAATGTATCAAAACAAAGGAGCATTAGAACTTTGGTCAAGCTATTACGTTTATAAATATTATAAAACGAAAGATGAAGAACCAAAGGAATATTACTATCTTGGAATACCTGACAGTGATCTTAAAATGGATACTCGTATAGGATGGGTAGATAAAAAATATCTTGTCGATTGTGCAGAAGCATTACGTACTCCAAATAAAATATACCGACGTGTTATAGTTTTTGATAATCATAAAGAAAGCCGTGTTCCCGTTTATGGCGCACCAGTCAATGGTGTGGAAGAAATGTATAAAACACCATACTTTTCTTTTTTCTATATCTATAAAGAAACTGAAGATTACTATTTGATTGGTGTAACACCAAACATTATGATTGAAGATGTCAGCCATGATGTTTTAGGCTGGATACATAAAAAAAGTTGTCGCGAATGGAATACCCGTTTAGCCGTATATTACCGTCCAGAAACACGTAAACAACGCCAAAAAACTGAAGAAGAATCTCAGCAGGGATTAGTACGAGTTTATGATAGCATAGAAAATGCTTTAGAAATGAAACAGGAGAAAGTATTATCCCAAGAATCTTCAGATTCTACATGGCGATATAATATGTTACCATATCCTCTACTTGATAGTAAAAATATTGAGCAAAAACGAATGTTTCAAATCGCTTTTTTAAGTGGTAGCAATAGCGACGAAGCTCAAATGCTTTTGTCTAAAATAAAAGAAGAAAAAGACAAATTACGTCAACTTGATATTCTGCTTTTAGTAGATGCTTCGCTTCCATCAAGTGCTCGTGCTAAAATTACATCTGGCATCAATCATACAATTCGCAGATTAACTTCTATTTCTCGAGAAAGAAATATTCAAAATATCGATATTTCCTGGGGTATATCTTTTTATCACGATTTCTTAAAAAACACAAATTATCCCTATACACGAGGAATGTTATTTCAACCTTATGCCGTAAATTTATCAAACTTTAATAAAGATTTAAGCCGACTTGTTCGACAAATCAGTGGAAGTCCCTATCGTGGAGATCAATATGCCGCCAAATCATTATACTACGCAATTGATATGTCGTTAGAACATATTAAAACATGGCGTGAAGGCGGGACAAAATGTATTGTTGTAATTGGCAATACAGGAAACCATGATAGCGATAGCTCTTTCAATGTTGCAAAGGATTTGGATAGCGGAATTATAAAAGAGGTATTAGAAAAAAATGGTGCGAGACTTTATGGCTTGCAGTTTGAAGAAACTTCTGCAGAAAAAGCATCACTATCAAATGTTCAGAATTTTGCTAAACAAATTATGGAAATTACTAAAAGTATGGGAGAAGGTGGATACTTTTTAATTTCCGCACACACCGGACCAAGCCGTCCTAAAACCTTTACTTTGGAAAACTTTTTTGAAATTCTTATTGATCAATACAGACAGGAATTAACCATATCCCAAGAAGCTTTCAATGATCTCGCTCGTGGTTTTCTTCCAGAAGAACTTCAACAAAGATACCAAAAAAATTGGAATACTTTTGAAAGTACAATTACTCGTAATATTAGACTGCGCTCTATTCCACCACAATTTTCAGAAGCTGCTTCCACATTATTTTTGTTTCCAGAATTTTCCAAAATTATCCAGAACTTTTTGAATCGTTATAATCTTAATTTTGACGAGCTAAAAGGAAAAGGAATATTTTATAGTAAAGGGTGGGTAACAGAGTTCAACCCTATAACAAATATTTCCCAAATGCAAATATTTTTGCTTGTTGACAAACTTGAACTTGTTCGTTTGCTGGCATTTTTAACAAGTCTTTCTCAAGAACTTCAAAAAGGAACTGATCCTAACCAATATATCCAAATTTGGAAAACTTTATTAAAAAGCATGTTTGGGATTGACACAATTCCTCCTAATGAACCATTAGACAATCTTATCATGCAACATAGTGGGCTTCCTTTTATGAACGGGCTTTTAAATTATACATTGGATGACTTTGTTACATGTGCACGCAATCCTACCTTCCGTAACGAAATCATTACTAAGCTAAATGATACGTGCAATCGTCTTATTTCTTGTCTTGAAGAAAAAGAAACAGAAGAAGAATTTACACCTGAAGGCATTGCAATCCAGCAAACAAAACGTCGCTGGGTAAAGGAATTTGGCAGCGAAATTTTATATGCTTGGCTAGAAGTTGAATTGTTCCCATAATTTCGCCGTTAAATAAAGGAAAAAAATATTTGTTGCTGCCTTTGATTGAGTACAATCAAAGGTTAAGCAACAAAGGATTTTCCGTTAAAAATATTTGTAACGAGGCAGCCCGTCTGTCTATTTATTTATAGACGAGCTGAAGTTTAACATGAGACTGATCTATACATTAAAGTATGTATGGAATGATCTTTGGCACAAATCGAATCGCCCTTTTACACTCATCAACTTAATTGCTATTAGTATTGCAACAACAGTACTAGTTATTTTACTGGGCGGTTTTTTAGCCTTTCAAAAAAATGGCGAACAATTGATGGACAAACTAGGACTAAGTATTGAAGTTCATACTAAACAAGAAGGGACTATCTCAGAAGATTTGCTTGCGGAAATAAAACAACTTCCTGGAGCAGATACAGTCCATAGTTGGTCTCCTATTATTTTTATTATTTATACAAAACAAGGCCGAGCCTATGAAGGAATTAGCGGGCGAACAACAGATTTAGACGATCCAGTCTTTGACTCTCTGAAAGACATTAGAACTAATCAAAAAGTAACTTTTTTTAGCAAAAATCAACTTGCTCAAAAAAGTTATGACGAAATAGGAATTATTATTCCTTTTATCATCCTAAAAAATTTAGGATATCTTCCACATTCTGCAGAACTCAATAAACCTGAGACATGGTTAAATGAAGAATATCCTTTACCAGAAAAAATTAGATTTCGTATTCGAGAAAATAAGTCTGAAGCAAAGGCTATAGATGTAGAAATAAAAATAATTGGTATTGTTCCTGATATTGAAGGCGGTCGATATCTTATGACAAAAGACTGTTTTCGTATTTTAGGAAATGGTTGGAAAAATGAATTCCGACCGCTCTTAAGAGATCGCTTTAACCAACCAATTTTTCCAGGAATTATTGGCGAGTCTTCAACAGCATGGGAAAACTTAAATAAAATTCCTGTACCCGCAGATACACATTTAACTGTATATGCGAAAAGTCGCAATGCAATTATTCCTTTGCTTAAAGAAATTCGCAATCGTAATCTTAAAGCTAACTGTGCTATTGAACATCATCTTAGCGAATATCAGCAGCAAGAAACTTTCTTTCTTGCCGCTGGTGGAGGAATATGTATTATTATGTTTTTTTTCTCTGGTGTCATTTTATTTTCCACATTTCAGGCTTTAGTATTACGAAAATTGCAAGAAATTGGTTTATTAAAAGCATGTGGTGCTTCTAAAAGACTCGTATATACTTTGTTTTGCCTACAAGCTACTTTAGTTTGTGGCATGGCAAGTATATTAGGTATGGCCACTGGTGCTTTATGCGCAAGCAAAATGGGAGATTTAATTCAAAAATCTCTAAAATTGCCTAATAGCCAATGGTTTTATCTTCCCATTGAATTTATGGTTGGCATTATTGCCGTTGGGATCATCTTTGGAATTCTGGTAACATTTTTCCCAGTACAATCTGCGGTAAAAATAGATCCTGATTCCGTCATTCGGATTTAGCGAAAATGCTCCAGAAAACTTCTGGAGCATAAGGAACATCTATGAAAATTAGTTATATGTTTCGGTATAGCTGGAGTGGACTTTGGAATCAAAAAGATCGAATATTTTCTTTTTTAAATATATTTTCTGTTACGATGACTATGTTAATCTTAGTCTCTCTTACAGGATTACTACAAGGATTCAAAGACTACAGCGAATCAGTTCTTACTAAATTACCATTACGCATAGATATTTTTAAAGTTGATCCACGTTTGACTGATCTAAAATCCGTCGCTAAGAATATCCGTAGTATAGAAGGATTCAAAGAAATCTACATGAGAGTCCCAACTTTTACTTCATTTATCAACGTGGATAACAATTTACTCTCTGGGCAGATGGGCTTAATAGGTTGTACATTTTTACCAGATGAACCACTAGAACTTATTGATTTGTCTGGAAAAAGAATTACTTTACTAAGTAAAAAAAGGCTTCCGGCGAAATCAGATGTCCAACGATTTGATGAAATCGGCATTATTGTTAGTTTTGATTTTTTAAAGAAATTAGGATACTTTCCAGCAAACGCATTACTAGATAAGCCAGAATCCTGGAAATTAAGTGATATTCCTAAACAAGTTAAAATTGGAATGAAGCAAACAACATCGGATTCCATCACAGAAATTCCTGTTCCTGTGATTGGAGTAACCAGAGAACTTGATCGTGGCGATTACATGATCACGGAAGATTTTTATAACATTTTATCTCATTGGCAACCGCCATTTTTATATATGCTCAAAGATCGGCATGGTGAGTCTTTAGTTAAGCCTCCTTTAGAAATTTTTGGTGCAATGTACATCTTAAATGATGCAGAATACAGCTGGCTAGCAAAAAATAAACGACGCTTAGAAGTTTATGGAAAAGCGTATTCTTTAGAAGTCGGCCTTGAAATGTATCAAAATGAGAATTCTCAAGAGTTTGAAAAAAGGTTGACAATCATCAGTAGCGATACAATGTATGCAGATGTTCTTGACAAATTTGATAAAAGATTAAGAGAACACTTGGAATTAGCCAATTTATCAAAGCGTATTGATGATGCGCAAGAATTCCTAGTTCCCAATTGGGATGACTTTGATCCAGTTATCAATGATTTGCAATACATGCAAGCTACAGTTTATGTAAAAGATCGCAAATATATTAAACCTGTTCTACAAACTTTGCATTCTAATAAAATTTATGCGGGTTCTCCCTTAGAACGTTATCTTGATACATTTGATCGCCAAGAAAAATTCTTTATTGGCGCGACAATTGTTATTTTCGCGCTAGTATTATTTTTAGCTGGAGTGGTATTATTTAGTACTTTTTATAGTAGTATACTTCGTAAGAAAAAAGAAATTGGAATTTTTAAGGCTTATGGTTCATCAAGATTTTTAATTCTTTTGCTTTTTTATATTCAGTCCACAATTATTATTGTTTTAGGATGTATTATTGGGATTTGGTGTGGAATTGAATTAGGAAAAGTTTTATCTGGATGGCTAGATTATTTTATTCGTACAACAGGGAATCCAATCAATTTTAGACTTCCTTACGAATTTATTCAATATTTAACTTTAACTATGCTTATTACATGCTGGATTGCTATATTTATTCCTGCTCGTATAGCAACGAATGTCGATCCCGCGGATGTTGTACGATCATAAAATATACATTTTTATAATAAAATTTAGCTATATACACCAATAACTTACAATAAAAGTAATATTTTTTTTATAAAAAATCAAAATTTTTCTTGTCAAAATTTAGAAAAGATGGTATTTTGGATTCATAGGTAGCAAATACGGAGATGCTGTTTCGTTTGCTACCTCTATTTTTAAGAAAAAAATACTTCGTTTTTTACTTTTTCAAGTAAAAGAAAGTATTTTTTGGATCATTGGCAAACTTTATTCAACTTACCCAATCAGAATTTTTCTGAAAATTGGGAATTTGTTTTTTTATATATACAATCCAAGAAAGGATCGTACTATGGCGATGAATACCTATGCCCAAAAGGTGTTGGATGATTTGTCTAAGCGTTATTCTTGGGAAAAGGAATTCCTCCAAGCTGCGACAGAAGTATTAGAATCCATCAGCTTAGTTTTAGATCGTGAACCCAAATACGAAAAAGGCAATGTATTGGAACGTCTGGTTGAACCAGAACGTGTTGTATGTTTCCGTGTACCATGGAAAGATGACAAAGGCGAGTTCCATATCAATCGTGGCTATCGCGTCCAATTCAACAGTGCCATTGGTCCATACAAAGGCGGTTTACGCTTCCATTCTACCGTAACCTTAAGCATTATTAAATTCCTAGGATTTGAACAAATTTTCAAAAACAGCTTAACTGGTTTGGCAATGGGCGGCGGTAAAGGCGGTAGTGATTTTGATATTCGCGGCAAGAGCGATAACGAAGTTATGACTTTCTGCCAAAGTTTTATGACTGAACTATCCCGTCATATCGGCGCAGATACTGATGTTCCTGCTGGTGATATTGGTGTTGGTGGTCGTGAAATCGGATTCTTATTTGGCCAATACAAAAGACTACGCAATGTATTCGAAGGCGTATTAACTGGTAAAGGTGCAAATTGGGGCGGAAGTTTGATTCGTCCAGAAGCAACTGGTTACGGAGTAACTTATTTTGCACAAGAAATGCTTAAAACACGCGGACAAGACATTGCTGGAAAAACTGTAGTAGTATCTGGTTTTGGTAACGTTGCTTGGGGTGCAGTAAAGAAAGTTACTGAACTAGGCGGTAAAGTCGTTGCTATTTCCGGTCCAGATGGATTTGTCTATGATAAAGATGGCATCAAAGGCGAAAAGATTGATTTCATGCTTTCCATGCGTGCTAGTGGCCGTGATTGCGTCCAAGATTTTGCAGACAAATTTAAAGTACAATTCTTCCCTGGCAAACGTCCTTGGAGTATTCCTTGTGAAGTTGCCTTGCCATGTGCTACTCAAAATGAAGTTAGTGCAGACGATGCAAAAGAATTGCTTAAAAATGGCTGTATATGCATTACAGAAGGCGCAAACATGCCTCTTAATTTGGAAGCCATTCGTGTTGTTCTCGACAGCAAAATTCTTTTCTCCCCTGGCAAAGCGTCCAATGCTGGCGGCGTAGGAGTTTCCGGTCTTGAAATGGCTCAAAACAGTATGCGTCTGAAATGGACTGCTGAAGAAGTTGATTCCCACCTTCAAAAAATTATGCGCAATATTCATCGTAGCTGCGTAGAAGCCGCCGAACAATACGGCGTACCTGGCAATTATGTTTATGGCGCAAATATCGCTGGCTTCAAGAAAGTCGCAGACTCCATGTTAGACCAAGGTTTAGTCTAATCCCACAAAAAAACGCACTATATCCTAGTGCGTTTTTTCTTTGAGACAAAGAAATATTTCTTCAATTGACAAATTTTAGAACTTTGATAAAATATATTTCTTAGAAAAATATTTTAACTTTTTTCGGAGAAATAGAATGCCAAAAATTTCCAATATTATTTTAACATTGCACATATTTTTAAGTTTTGCTTCTGCTTTTACAATTACCACTTTCGCAGGCAGTTCTTATAATTCTAATACAACTACAATGAATGCTACATTAGGTATTTCTGGTTATCAAATTGAAGATTTTGAAAACACAACATTGCTTAATAATCTAACAGTTCAGTATGGCTCAAATACGCCTATTTCTACACTTCCTGTCGTATATAATCCTGCATCAACGGGATTCTCTAACAATACTTGGGATGGAACGTACGCTTTAACAAATGGAAATGGTAACACGTGGAGCTACCCCTACGCACAATTTATGACTTTTGCCATTGCTGGTGGAGCATCATCATTTGGAATTGGGCTTGCTAATTTTCAAACAGATGCGACACAACATAAACTCTATGTTAATAATGTTGAAATTGCTACCTTAGATACTCTCGCAAATTGGACTTCAGGCATTAGCGTAAGAAATATCTATCTTAGAATTGATGCTGTTGGTTCTGAAGTAATCAATTCTGTTAAAATTTCATGGGCGACTCAACAAGATGGATTAGTGTTCGATCACCTTGCAATGAATACAACTACTATTCCAGAACCTTGTACAGGGATTTTAATAGTAATTGGAGCATTATTATTAAAATTAAGAAAAATTAACTCAAATGAATAATTGTTAAAAAGGCTTTTGCAAATATTTGCAAAAGCCTTTTTTTAGAAAATATGTTTTTCTACCACGACGCTGTTGTTACCGCTACGGTCTCCCATTTTCCTTGCGCTTTTAGAATAGTTTCTGCTAAAGCACGCACAGCACCACGTCCGCCTGGACATGGTGCAATGTATTTTGCAACTGCTAATACTTCTGGTGCAGCGTCTTGTGGAGCAGCGGGAATTCCAACTTGTTTGAGAACAGGCAAATCTGGAATATCATCACCCATAAAGACTACTTCGCTATCTTGCAATCCTGTCTTAGCTAAAATTTCTTTGTATGCAGCTAGTTTATTATTTGTTCCCTGATAAACGATTTTAATATTAAGATGCTGAAATCGCTCAGAAAGAGACGGAGAGTAACGACCTGTGATAATTCCAATAGGAATTCCACATTTCTGAAGTTGAACCATTGCAAAACCATCTCGAACATTAAAAGGGGAAATAATTTCACCGTTTGCAGTATACAATAAAGTTCCATCATTTAAGACACCATCAACATCTAAAAGAACTAACTTAATTTTCTGCCATGCAGATTGTTCCATGACATTTTCCTTTCATCGATACCTAAATAGATAGCGATTTACTACACTTATTTTTTTACTTCTTTTGGTTGTTGGCAAAGATAGTGCATAAATGGAATCAAGCTGCTATTGGGTTTATCTGTTCCATCATAAAAAATATTAAGAATAGGAAGGTTATAATCTTCACGAATTTTCTCGAGTAAAGAAGCGGATACATTTCCTGCACAACAGAAAGATGGGTTAATATGCACCACAGCATCAATTTGACGGGATTGGGCTAAGCATAATGCTCTCGATACTGTAATTGCTGTTTCTCCATGAAGTTCAATATCAATGCCAAATTTCTTGAGAGAGTCAAACATTTTTTCCCAACTTGGTTCTTGAAGACTTGGGAAAAGATGTTTGATAGGACGATAATAAAATTCTTCCCAGTTTTCTAGCATCTTTTTCATCACATAGTACGAAGCAATTTGTGTTAAAGAGGGATCGCCTTCATAACGCGTAAGTTCTAAGCTGTAATGGGAATATTCCATTTCTGTAGTTAAAATAACCTCTCCACCAAGCTGTTCAATTTGTTGAACAATGTTTTGATTAAAAGCGTCATTATTTTTTACATAAAGATCCCCAGTTACTAGAACTCTTGGTCGTTTATGACTACGGTTGACAGGTATTTTGGAAAATACTTTAGTAACTTCTTCCCAAATTGTACCTTTTGATTTCTTCTCAACTATAGCTTTTGCCATAGCGGCTAAAACTTCATCAACATAGCGATTTGTTTCACCAGGATTGACTTCATAGGGACGTAATGCACATCCGACACGTCGTAAAGAATCCGAAATAATCAAAGCATCCCATATTAGCAAATCTATTTTTAATAGTACACGTTGTACTAAAGTGAAAGAACTTGTATTGATGACTTTTACAGGCATTCCAGCTTTTTCCAAGGCCATAGAAATTTTGACAGGAAATTGAGGGAAGTTACAGGCAATATATGAAGTAGGCAAAAGGACGACTGTCTGACTAGGATCGAGTTTGTGTTTTTCAACAGCTCGAATAATGCCTCCTAAAATAGCTGGGATGGCAATACATTCTCCACCTAAAGTATAACGAAGTCCTTTGATTACTGTATTGGGAGATTCTTCTAATACCATGGCGCGATAGCCATAAGAATTAAAAGCTGAGGCAACTAGGGTACTTGCAATTTCATCTACGTGAGGAATAAGAATAGTTTTTTCTAATGAAACTTCTTCTGTTCCCATTTCAAAATTGGGTGGCATACTGGCAGCATCTTTATCTTTACGCCAGCTCTTAAAAGCATCTATAGCAGCTTCAACGCGAGTTAAATATCCAACATCCGAACAATGCTCATCTAACTGAATAATGAGATATGGCTTTTTAAAATGATCCATCAAATACTTGAAGTATGTCATAATAAAAGCATCAGGGCTACATCTAAATGAGGTAAGATAAATAGGGAAAAGATTGTCAGATTCAGCAATCATACGTGCTGCACGATATAGCTTTTTGCCATAATTCCAATGTATTTTGGAAAGCAGCGGATCACTTGACATATCATCATTGATTTCTAACATGTCGTAATAAATAGTAGGATGACCTAATCTGATGATCTTCTCTACTAAAGCCGCATTCATTACAGGATCTAAAGTATTGTAGGGACGGCCTAAAATAACCAAACGAATATCTGTTGATTTAGCTTGTTTAAGAATATTTTGACCTTGTACAATGGTAGTCTTTTTCCATTGTAAATATTCTTCTTGAGACTTTCGATATGCCCACTGAATTTCTTCACGTTGAACGTCATATTTTTGAAGATGAGCGGCCAGTTCATTGACAATTTCTTCTTCAGGACGATCCAATTGTAAAAGAGGTGTAACCATCTTATCTTGCGCTTCAGCTGGTAATCTTGTGCGAATAATACTGGGCAAATGGCTGGTATAATAGCAAAAAAAACACGGAGTTCCTTCTGCAGAAACTGGTTGAGAATTTTGATTTTGTTCTTTATAAAAAACAGGAAAGAATATTAGATCAGC
>CAZPDM010000004.1:0-31951 GCA_964585305.1 uncultured Planctomycetota bacterium
TTCTACCACACGGCTCAGGCTGGTCAACTGCAGAGCTTATCTTCAAAAGCTCCAACCATTTAGGGTGGAGTTATTGACAAAGTTCCTTTGAAGCGAACAAAATTTTTTTGATAAAAAGGACAATAATAATTTTTATTACAACTCATTTTTTTTATTTGTCAAATAAAATGTGGCAGAGATTGTAAACCAGCTAATAAGCTTTTCATAGACATTTGCTTGTTTTTGCAATCTAATAGTAAATATTTCCCAGAATTTGGAGGCGTTGCATGACTGAAACTGGCAATGCGTAATTGTTGCTCTCCTACAACTTTATATCCATTTTCTGTAGCAATGTGGCCACTTACCAGCCAGCTTTGTTTGGCAGGAGCGTTTTGAGACCACGTTTCTAAAAACATGGGCAATATAATATTGCAATATTCTTGTTCTCCAAATTCTTGTTCATTTTTAGTAAAAAGAGTGTGCCAAAGTAGAGAAAATTTGGGATTTTGATGAAAAATATAAGATCGTAAAAGATGATAATAATTTCGATCGTTAGGTCCTTTAGCTCCAAAAAAAAGTTCGGCTAAATAATCGTAATCTACCATAAGTGTCGATTGATAATCTTGTTTTAAATTTTCTCTTCCTGCTTTATTCATGTATTTTTCTATTTCTAAGATAAAAGCATCATGATCCCAGTTGGTTAAAATACTTACATTTTTCTTTTGTGCAGGTACTTTATGCGCTCCAGCATGAGCAATCATAACACCTGCTAAAGTTCGTATATAAAAAGGAGAGGATTTTAAAAAAGTTATGGTAGCATCTAATTTTTTATTCTCCAACTGTAAAATTTTTTTTTCTAAAAAAGATGTACAATCTTGAGAACCTCTCATCAAGGGGATATTGTAAATATGTGGAAATTCATGGTTTCCGCATAAAGGAATAATTACTTCATTTCCATATTTCATTTGCAAATCTTGCAAATCTTGCAAAATTTCCAAACTTGAATCAAGTTCAGTGTTGTCGTTATGGACATAATCTCCGCACAATATGAAATAATCAACTTTTTTATGTTTATATAATTCCAAAAAACAATTTCGATATGACTGGTAGGCGTTCCAATCCCCATGTAAGTCTGTTACTATCATTGCCATACCTTGAGTTAATTCTTTAATTTTGCTGGGCATAGTGTTCTCTATTATTTTTTTGATGGGTTATTTGCTAAAAAAATTATTAAAAACCAACTTGCATAGTTTTAACATATTTGCTATTATCTTGTTGTGGCCGATATTATTTAAAAAAGAAAGTTTATTATGCCTGACTTAGATAATAATATATCATTTTTCGCTAAAAATTCCAATGATCAAATTCCAAGTTCTGATAAAGATATTTCTGAAGAAACTTTTAAAGCATTTTTTCAAGATAATCTACAAATGATTTTATGGGTACTGATTGCTGTTTTTATGCTAAAAATTTTATTTATTGAATCTTTTCAGATTCCAACAACATCAATGGAGCCAACTTTAGTAGGCGATCCAAGATGTGGAGATCGCATTTTAGTAAATAAAATTATTTATCAATATCAGGAATTACAACGTTGGGATGTGATTGTTTTTCAATATCCGTTAAATCAAAGTATTTCTTTTATCAAGCGTTTAGTCGGATTACCTGGAGAAAATCTTTCCATAAAAAATGGAAATATTTATATAAACGAAAAAATACTAAGAAAGCCGCCTTCTATACAAAAATTGCTTCAATATTCTATTTTTGATTTATCAAAGAATGCTTATGAAGAATATTGGATTACTCAAGAAAAGAATTGGAACTATAGTAATAAAGAATTGAAGTTAGTTACAGAAGATTTATCTTTTTTGACTTACTCTAAATCTATAGTAAATGAGTTCCAACCTTTTCAAGATGATTATTTTTATAATCGAAAAAATCCAGCTCGGATAGTTGGCGGAAGCCATAGAGTTGGAGAAATAGAATTAGATTTTTCGGTTCTTCCGAAAAAAAATGGGACAGTTGTTAGTCAGCTTCGTTCGGGAAATTTTCGTTGGATGCTAGAATTGTCTTGCGATCCAAAACAGTCTAGTCATATTTTTCAATATCTTGGAGAAAGCACAGAACCTTCTCTTGATATTGTTTCTCCAATTTTTTTATCTTCCTTACAAATATCTCATATTCGGTTTCAAAATTTTGACGAAATGTTAGAAGTTTTTGTAAATCAAGAAAAAATCTTTGAATTAGATTATGCACTTCCTTTGAAGGAATCTTCTAATATTACTTATGAGGTAAGTATAAAATTGGGAGGAAAATCTGGCGAGTTTGTTTTTTCAAATATACGACTTTATCGAGACATTTATTATTCTGCCCAACGGTATTTATGGTCTGGCGTTGAAAATTGGCAGATTCCAAGTGGTTGTTATTTTGTATTAGGGGATAATTCTTCAGATAGTGTGGATAGCCGCGAGTGGAGTAAGTTTCAAATCATTCTTAAAAATGGAATTTCTTTGGAAGGTGATGCAAGAAATTTACCAAATCTTGAAAATAATGATGAATATTCTTTTATAGATAAATTTGGAATTCAAAGGAATATTTTGCGAGATAAAATTCGTGAGCAACCAGGTATGAACATCGCTTCTCCTTTTGTTGAAAGGCATTTGATTATTGGAAAAGCATGGCTTGTAGCTTGGCCGCCTGTCCGTATAAAAAAAATACATTAATGGTCAACTAAGTTTTTGGACATTTAATGGAGAGGAAGTGAACTGGCCTCCGCATTTTTTTTCGTTAAAGCGGCGGGTTAATTCGTACTATGCACTATGTGCAGGACGAGTACAATTAAGATAACGAAGAACAGCCAGAATCATAAATATTTTGATTTTTTTATTCAGCCATCTTTTTTAGCTAGGCAAAATTATGAAAGCAAAAATAATTATTTCATTAGCAGCTTCCAATAAAAATATAGAACGTCTTTTAGATGGACAGCAAGAAATGCAAGTAGGACGATCTCCAGCTTGTCCTATTCATATTTCCGATCCTAAATTGTCTCGTATTCATTGTGCTTTTTATACTCAAGACGGAAGTTTTTATGTTAAGGATATGAATAGCTCAAATGGAACAAGTGTAAATCAAAAGCGTATTCAAAATCCTACTCCATTAAAAGATGGCGATATTATTCGTATTGGTGACTCCCAAATTAGATTTATATCAAAAGATATAACAACCGCAGCTATACAAGCACAGTCTGCAAAATATCAGTCAAATAAGTTAAAAAAAATTGATGAATATGAGTATTTACAAAATCTAGGTGGTGGTGGCATCGGTCAAGTTTATCTTGTTCAAAAAAAGGGAGTCCAATTTGCCTTAAAGATGCTTAACCCGGAAGCTGCTGCAGATCCTACAATGGTCCAACGTTTTTTTAAAGAAGCACGGGCGTGTTCTATTCTAGAACATCCGAATATTATTAAGTTATATGATGTTGGTATGTTTGGAGAACGTCCTTATTTAGTTTTGGAATATGCTCCTGGTCAAGCACTTTCTGATTATATTTTCAAACGTAAGAATCTTGATCCTGTTACGGCTTTAAAAATTGCTGAACCTGTGGTAGATGCCTTGCAATATGCTCATGAAAAAGATATTGTACATCGTGATATTAAGCCCTCAAATATTTTAGTTACGGATGATCTGAAAGTAAAACTTATTGATATGGGCATGGTCAAAATTCTTAATGAGAGTGGCATTACACTTAGTGGGCAGACATTAGGTACTCCAAGGTATATGCCTCCGGAACAAATTGAAGATTCTAGTAAAATTACCAAACTTGTTGACCTTTATAGTTTGGGTGCTACAATTTATAGTATGTTAGCAGGAACTCCTCCCTATCATGAAGTTCGGGTAATTCATTTATCAGAATTATTGCAAACTATTATTTCTAGACCTCCCAGACCATTAAAAGAAATTGTTCCAGAAGTTCCTGATATTGTCATAAATTTTGTAGAAAAAAGTATGGCACGACAAGTTAAAGATCGTTTTCAAAATGCTGGTGTAATGAAAAAAGAGATTAAAAAAGTTTTAGAAAAATTAGTAAAATAAAAATAAGCAAGATTTTCTTTTAGTCAAAATCATTAAAAAATTGGGTTAATTTATGGCAAAAAAAATTGTTTTATATAATACTCTTGAACGTAAAAAAATGGATTTTGTTCCATTGGATATAAAAGGTAAAAAAGTTGGAATGTATACTTGCGGACCTACCGTTTATAATTTTGCACATATTGGCAATCTTCGAACATACGTTTTTGAAGATATTTTAAAGCGAACATTGTTATTTTATGGTTATGATGTGCAGCATATTATGAACATTACAGATGTTGGGCATCTTACTGGAGATTCTGATGCTGGTGAAGATAAAATGGAACGTGAAGCCCGTCAGAAAAGCCAAAATGTATGGGAATTAGCCGCAAAATATACTGAGGCATTTCGGAAAGATTTGCACAATTTAAATATTATTGAACCAAATATTTGGTGCAAAGCAACGGATCATATCCCTCAACAGATTGCTTTGGTTCAGGAATTGGAAAAGCAAGGTTTTACCTATCAATTAGAGGATGGTATTTATTTTGATACAGCAAAATTTCCTAAGTATGCAGATTTTGCCAGAATCGATGTTCAAAATTTGGATGCGGGCAGCCGTGTAGAAATGATTGCAGGGAAACGAAATATTACTGACTTTGCATTATGGAAATTTTCTCCTAAAGAAGGCGCACGTCGTCAAATGGAATGGGAATCTCCATGGGGAATGGGCTTTCCTGGATGGCATATTGAGTGCTCAGCAATGAGCATGAATTATTTGGGCCAACAATTTGATATTCATTGTGGTGGAATCGATCATATTCCTATTCATCATACTAATGAAATTGCACAAGTTGAAGCCGTAACAAAAAAACGTTGGGTAAATTATTGGCTTCATGGTGAATTTTTAGTTGTGCAAAAGAAAGATGACAAAGATATAAGTCGTATGGGAAAATCCGAAGGAAATTTTTTGACACTACAAGTTTTGATCAATCAAAATTTCCATCCTCTTGCTTATAGATATTTCTTACTGAATGCTCATTATCGTAAACAACTGATTTTTTCAGAAGAAGCTATGCAAGCTGCTCAAAATGGTTATAAAAATTTGCAACATAAAATTGCAATTTTAAAAACTCAACAGCAGTTAGAGAAAGAAACTTCCCTTAAAAATAATATGGGAAAACTATATCGTTATCGAGAACAGTTTTCAGATGAAATTTATGATGATTTAAATATGCCAAATGCTTTAGCTGTATTATGGACTATGCTGGACGATAAAGATTTAACTGTCTCTCAAAAGTTAGATATAGTAAGCGAATTTGATCAAATTTTAGGACTAGAATTAGGCAAGATAACTTTTGCGGAAGAAGAAATTCCGGCAAAAGTGCTAGAACTGGATGTCTTACGACAAAAAGCTAGACAGGATAAAAATTGGTCCGAAGCAGATCGTCTTCGTAAAGAAATCAAAGTATTAGGCTATGATGTCTTAGATAGTAAAGATGGTGTTAAATTTAAGAAAAGTTAAAAAATGCAATTAAAAAAACGTGGCTTTAAGCCACGTTTTTTAGTTGCATTTTTTTGCGTAACGATGTCCTGGGAAAAGATGAATAATTCCTTGTATTTCCATCATTAAAAGATTACTGCTTACTTGAGCAGGAGAAAGATCAACCATAGAGATAATTTCATCTATACTACAAGGATATTGAGTAAGTACTTCCCAAATTTTTTGTTGCTCAAAAGTGAGCTGAGAAATAGTGTTTTCTTTATTTAATGTTTTGCTTTTATTTCTTTCTTCTAAATTTTTAAAATTTTCAAGTTCTTTATCATTATCATATTTATATTGAAGAGTAGGGGATTCACTTGGATAATTTTCGATCAGCTTTTTCTCATTTTCATTAAGATCTTCAAGAAGACTTTCAATAAGTATTTGATTAGACATTGGTTGAGGAGACGTAACTTTATCTTGTAATACTTGAATTTCTTGAAGAACGTCATCAATACAAGTAACTAACTTTGCTCCTTGTTGGATAAGTCTGTGGCATCCAACTGACTCATTGCGGTCAATTTGTCCTGGAATTGCAAAAACTTCTCGTCCTTGTTCTAACGCATTATGAGCTGTAATTAAAGCTCCACTTTTTTCTCCTGCTTCAATAACAATAATACCTAAAGATAATCCACTGATAATACGATTTCTTTGAGGAAAGTATGGAGCAATAGGGTCCGCATAAAGAGGATACTCCGAAATAATGCAACCATGCTTGGCAATTTCTTGAGCATCTTGGCGATGCTCTGGCGGATAAATTTTTTGAAGTCCACTTCCTAATACTGCAATAGTTCGCCCACCTGCAGAAATTGCCCCACGATGAGCTGCAATATCCACTCCTCTTGCCAAACCTGAAATAACTGTAACTTGTTTAGATGCAAGTTCTTTTGCAAAAGAATGAGCCTGTCTTATTCCATAGAATGAAGCGCGTCGTGTTCCCACAATAGCAATTGCAAATTGATCTTGATCTTTCCAAGTTCCAAGTCGATAAAATAGCTGCGGTGCATCATAGATATTTGCTAATTGTTGAGGATAGTCAGGTGCGTTTGATGATACTAAATTGATATTTAATTGCTGGGTGAGAGCATATTCTTTTTCAACTTCTTTCCATGAGACGTTTTCTAAGCTGTCTACTAAATTTTCCCTTCCTTGTAAGGCATTTAATCTGTCTTCTCTATTTGCCTGCCAAATTTGAGTAGGATCGTATTCAAAGTATTCTAATAACCTGCGCATCCAAACTGGTCCTAATCCTTTTACATAATTTAAGGCTAGCATGGCAAATTTAGGATCGTTTAACATGCTTTTCATTATTTTTACCTTTAGTTGACATTCCTTATTAAAATAATAAGTTATCATAAACTATATTACGACAGAATACCTCGCAAAAAATTTTTAAAATTTGCTTGCAAATAAAGATGAAAAGATTAAAATATTATTATAATCCTAAATGAATAATAAATTCTTAGTCCAAATATTTTTGATAGACTACTTAGATACATGTTTTTGTGTATCAAAAATACTTTTTTTTAGTAAAAAGAAAACCATATTATATGGAAAAAATTATTTCCTTAACAGAATTTCCAAATGTTTCTTTACTATTTGGAAACTACAATGCTAATATTAAACTTATGAGAGATTCGTTTAATGTGAAAATTGTAGCACGAGATAATCTAAAAGTATCCGGTGAAGACAAAGATGTTGAGCGGACTATTTTAGCAATTGAGCAGATAAATAAAAAAATAGTGGATAAAGGAACTATTTCATCTAATGAAGTTGCTGAAATTATTCAAAACAACTCTGATAAAACTAATTTTGATAAATCTAGCTTTGAAGAAAATGAAAAAGATTTTGCAATAGATGAAGGAAAAAAAGCAGGAGTCCGTAACCAACCTTTGGTAAAGCCACGTACGCCTGGCCAAAATCTATATTTGCAGGCAATGCATGATCATGAGATAGTTTTTGCGATTGGACCTTCAGGAACAGGAAAAACTTTTTTGGCTGTTGCAGTCGCTATTGATTTTTTGAAACGTGGCATGGTTCGCAAAATAGTTTTAGTTCGCCCTGCTGTAGAGGCTGGAGAAAGATTAGGATTTTTGCCGGGAGACTATCAAGCAAAAGTAAATCCATACTTAAGACCATTGTATGATTCTTTGCAAAATCTTCTTGATTTTAATAAACTTCGTACATATACAGAGAATGATATTATAGAAGTTGCCCCATTAGCTTATATGAGAGGTCGTACACTTGATTCTGCTTTTATCATTTTAGACGAAGCTCAAAATACAACGTCTACACAAATGAAAATGCTCTTAACCCGATTAGGTAGAAATTCTCGAATAGTTATTACTGGCGATGTTACACAAATTGATTTGCCAAAAGGTGAACGATCAGGATTAGTACATGCTCAACAAATTCTTAGTTCTGTTCCCGGTTTGGGTTTTGTATATCTTACAAAAGAAGATATTGTACGACATCATTTAGTACAACAAATTATTGCTGCTTATGATGCTAATGATACTTCCTCTATAAATAATCGTTAGACTAACAAAACATTTAGTTTTTAATTTAACAAAAATAAAAATCGCTTTAGCAACAACTGCGTAAAAAGGATTTTATATGCCGGATGTAATTGAAGTAAAATGTCAATGTGGCCGAAAAGTCCGCGCACCTAAAGAAAAAGCCGGATCTACTGGAAAATGTCCATATTGCCGCCAGCCTATTACGATCCCCTTAGAAGAAAAATATGATCCGTTAAGAACGGCCACACGTTCTCCTGAAGAAATATTAAGTGCTTTCGAAGATCTTCCTATTGAACAACCGGCGGCAAAACCTATTCCTCCACCTCCTAGCAAATCTGCTAGCTCTCCAAAACCTCCCCCTAAACCTACAAATCCTTGTCCAAAATGTGGAAAAGATAATCCTAAAAATGCTACAGAATGTCAATATTGCCATCGAAATTTTAAAGCCATCCAAGTTGTTGGGACAAAATCCAAACCAGCTAAAAAAAGCGTTTTAAAAAAATTGATTTTAGCAACCATACTAGCTTTTATCTTGGGTATTATTGTTGGTATTGCGATTGGACCAGAATATTTAAATCTTTTGCCACCGAAGGCAAAAATTTTACGATTGTTTGGAAAACAATCGAATAATTCTGATTCTAACAGTTATAATATTCCCAATACTCCAGATATTCCCAATACTCCAGATAACTCTTCAACTCGTCCTAATCAAAATTCTACTAGTTCTACAGTTGCAAGCCGTACAATAGATGTAAAACCTTTTCAAATATATCTTGCCAGTTTGGATCAAGAGTCCAATCGATTGGATCAGAAATATCGAAGTTTGTTAAATAAATATCCTAGTGCAATAAATGACGATGTCGAACAAACTTTAAAAAAAACACAGCAAAAAAGACAAGAAGTAGGCGATTATGTTCGTAATGTAAATGCTAAAATTTTTGGTAGTACAGTTCCTATTATTGATAAAAGTTTATTTAGTGATTTACAGACATCTCATCAAAAAATTGATCAAACTTTAGCTCAATATGAAAAAATGACAACAAAAGCTACTAGAATTTCTAGTAGCATTTATTTGGGACGTTGGTACGAACGTTTGAAAGTTTGTTTGACAATTATAGAAGAATTATCCCAACAAAAAAATCCTCCCTATGAAAATAATTCTGCAAGAGTTAGTGTTCAGCAAGGGCTTAATCCTGTTGCATTAGGCAGAATGCAAGATTATCCTTCAGAAATTGAAGAAGCAGTTCGGTTGCTAAAATCAGCCATGATTCAACCAAATTCTAATATCCAAGCCTGGATAGAAGATCAATTAAGTCAGCAAAAAAGACAAGTTCAAGTTTTAGATAAATTTCTTAAAAATTCTGAAAAGTTTGATTTGCCTATAGATAATGAATTATCACGATTTGAAGTTGTCATGGCTAGAATCAATAGTACACGCCAGCAAAAAATTTTAGAAAATGATGTTAAGATTGCTGTACAAACTGCTAAAGAAATTGAACGAGCATACCGACAAGATTATGAGGCCTTTAATAGTAGTATACATAGTTTTAGTCTTTCTGTAAAAGGGCAATAAAATGTTTTTATTTAGTATGCCAGGTGCTACAGAATGGATTGTTATTTTAGTAGTAGCTCTATTATTATTTGGAAAACGATTGCCTGAAGTTGCTCGTGGATTGGGACAAAGTATTACAGAGTTTAAGCGAGGATTACAAAATATTACAGATGATATTAGTATCGCTACTCAAAATGCTGAAAAATCTCATAAACAAAACTTAACTGATAATTCAACAATTCCACCTACTACTAATAACAATTCAGAATCTAAAATATAATTCTACTTAAAAAAAAAGAAGCATAACAAAAGTATGCTCTTATAAAAATATTTTTGTGGGGTCACTGGGATTCGAACCCAGAACCGACGAGTTATGAGCCCGCTGCTCTGACCGTTGAGCTACAACCCCGAGAATAAATTTTAAAACTGATGGGTCCACTGGGATTCGAACCCAGAACCGACGAGTTATGAGCCCGCTGCTCTGACCGTTGAGCTACAGACCCAATCAGATTGGGAGTATTATATACTTTTTTTTTAAAATTTCAAGAAAAAAATATTTTTTTCGAGTAGAAATGGAAAATTTTTTTGTTAACTCTATAGAAAATCGCAAATTATGCCATTTTTTGATGGAAAAATACCCCAGTTTTTATTAGTTTTTTTTAACTGGCATGTTTTCCTAAAGGAGCGACGTTATGGACAGTCTGGGCAATGGAGCTATAGCCCGGCTTACGGTTACCGTTCAAAACAAGGCAATTTCTAAAGTTGATATTACTAAAGGTACAAATTTAGTTATTGGTAGAGGCAATGATGCAAATTACCAAATAAAATCAGGAGCCCTTTCTCGTAAGCACTGCCAAATATATGATAATGGTAATTTTTTGATTATAGAAGACTTAGAAAGTCTTAATGGAACTTATGTAAATCATCAAAAAATTAAACAAACAAGGCTTAATCATGGGGATGAGATTCAATTAGGGCCTGTTGTGATTAAGGTAGAAACTATATATACGGGTAATGATAGCAAAGACTCAGATATTATTATTCCGCAAAATCTTTTGAAGCAGCAAGATAATTTGCCAGCTAATTCAAATGATGGCAATATTACTTATAATCAGCCTGCCCAGAATGATAAAAATGAAGATTTAACTGAATTAAATCTTCCCAAAGAATCTTCTGGAGAGAATAGCAATTCTGGTACCCCACATTATTCTAATAAGGCTATTTTTGAAAGCGATTTTCCTAGTGGTAATTGTAGCAATTGCAGCAAATATATTTCTTCTAAGGAAATGTCTACGCATGGAGGAGTATTTCGAGATAGAACAATTTATTGCTTATCGTGTTTTTGCGAAGGAGCTGGCAATTTCCCTACAATTCAAGGTTTTAGAATAGTAAAACGGTTAGGTAGTGGTGGAATGGGAGATGTCTTTGAAGCCATTCAACTATCTATGGAACGCCCTATTGCATTTAAAATTATGAGAGGTTTAGAAAGTGCTAGCGAGCCTCAAATAAAACGTTTTTTTCGAGAAGCTAAAACTGGCGGGCGATTAAATCACCCTAATATCGTTGGATTTATTGATGCTGGAAAATTAGAGGGTGCTTGCTATATTGCGATGGAATATATTTATGGTGTTGACGTTCGTCAAATTGTTCAAGAAAAAGGTCCTGTTACTTATCAGGAAGCCATGAGAATTGCTTATTATGTAGCTCAGGCTTTAGACTATGCTCACAGCCGCTTTAATGTTGTTCATCGAGATATAAAACCCGAAAATATTCTTATTGATCGTGAGAATAATATTAAATTAACAGATTTTGGTTTGGCGAAAAATTTAGAAGAAGCAGGGCTTTCTGGCATAACAAAATCTCAAACAGGGGTAGGAACATTATACTATATGTCTCCTGAGCAAATTTTAGATGCTAGGTTTGCGGATCAACGTGCGGACATTTATTCATTAGGTGTAAGTCTTTATGAAATGCTTACAGGTGTAAAACCCTTTATTTCGGATCAGATGATGGTTTTAGTAAATAAAATTCGTTATGAAGAAGCAAAAAATATTAAAGAAATGAAACCTTCACTTCCTTCCGAAATATGTGCTATCATTACTAAAATGATGGAAAAAACACCAGATAAACGCTACCAAAATGCTAAAGAATTTTTGACAGCAATTAAGCCATTTTTACCAGAAAAAATGTAAAATTATTTTCTTATTCAATTTTTATAGGGAGTTTTTTGCTCTCTATAAAAATTGACCTATTTTTTTTTTTTTTTAATTTTTATTCGCTATAATTAACCGTTTGGTCAGTTCTATATACTTTTTATTACTGATTGTTTGGTTAGTATAGAAGGAGTTTTGTATGGCTTTCTTTACAGAAGCACAAGAGCAAGTTTTATATAAATTACATGGTAAAGATTCAGGATATGCAGAAAATCTAGCCTTTTTACGTGATTCATTAGAAGAATTTATTCTTCGTAAGGTTGCACCAGCAGCTTATCGTGATGATATTGAAGAACATTTTTCTGTTGAAAATTTTCATGAATTAGGCCAGCTTGGCTTTTTTGCACTTTCTTTTCCAGAAAAATATGATGGCTTAAATTTGCCATTTACTTATTATTGTTCTGGATTAGAAAGTTTAGCCAAAGCAGATGCAGGATTTGCTTTAGCGGTTGCAATACATGGGACAACTGCAGATGGAATTTTGCATTACGCCCATGATAATATCAAGCAAAAACATTTGGCTGATATTATCTCAGGTCGAAAGGTTGCAGCCTTTGCTTTAAGCGAAACTACAAGTGGTAGCGATGCTCAAAATATGGCAACAAATTTCCGTTACGATCCTGATACAAAAGAATATGTTATCAATGGAACAAAATATTGGATTACAAATGGTATCTCCGCAGATGTATTCTTTTTAATGGCTCGTGATGCTGAAGGAAAAGTAAGTGCTTTTGTTATCGATAAAGAAGGCAAAGGTACTTTTGAACAGCATAAAATTGCTGATAAAATGGGCGTTCGTGCATCGAATACAGCCGAACTTGTATTCCAAGACTATCGAGTTCCTGAACATTGCTTAGTTGGTGAAAAGGGCTGCGGTTTTAAATATGCTATGCGAATGTTAAATGGCGGACGCATTACCATTGGTGCTTGGTCAACAGGAATTGCACAAGGCGCGTATGAAAAACTTTTGAAGTATGCCCATGAACGAAAAATGTTTGGAAAACTGTTACGAGATTTAGACAATACTAAAAAAGAATTTGCTGAAATGATTGTTGAAATTTCTGCAAGTCGTGAACTTTATCATCATGCGGCATTCTTTAAAGAAGATAAGAATATTGCTCAATATGCGGCTGTTGCGAAAATTAAAGCAAGCGAAGTTGCTGTTCATGTTTCTGAACGTGCTATTGAACTAGCTGGCGGATATGGATATGTTCGTGATTCTCGAATCGAACGGCATCTTAGAGATGCACTTTTAGGACGCATTGGAGAAGGTGCGAACGAAGTTTTAAAGATCGTCGTAATTCCTCGTATTCTTTATCAAGCCTTTGAAAAAAAGCCTATTACCATGACATGGTAATTTTTGTAAAAACAAAAGCCAATTCTTTTTAGAATTGGCTTTTGTTTTTATGTCAATAAACTTAAGTATATTTTTTGATATTTTTCCATCATTTGGGATTTAGTATATTCAGAAAGACATTTTTGTTGATTTTTTTGCCCTAAGATCTGACAAAGTTCATAGTTTTCTAAAAGGTGAGATAAAGCATAATAATAGGATGATTCATTTTCTAAAGGAATGACAAAGTCTTGATTTTCTAAAGAGACCATATTTTTTATATCCCCAACATCTGTACTTAAAATTGCGCAACCTGCTGCCATTCCTTCAAGAATAGAAATTGGCATTTGCTCACTATCAGAAGATAGAGCGCAAATATGTATTTTTTTTAAGAGTAGTGAGGGATCATCAATTTTACCAAAAAATTTTATTTGTGAATGGTTCCTTCCATATTGGGCTATATTTTCCAGCTTGCTACGTTCTTCACCATCCCCAATAATCCACAATTGATGAGGAGTAGGGGTAGGCAATTGATTAAAAGCGCAAATCAATCTTCCTATATTTTTTACAGCACGTAAAGCAGTTATTATGCCAACAACTTGTCCAGATGACTTTGATAAATTTTGTTCAGAACGTTCGCAAAAAAATTTATGAAACTCAATTCCATTGGGAATATAGCAAACTTTAGATTGAGGAATTTTCCAAATTTTTTTACTAATATTTTCCAAATTATATGATGGTACAATTATAAGATTGCAATGTCGCAAAAATAATCTCCGTATATATACTCTTGATAATTTTTGCTTTTTTAATTCATCATGATTAAAGCCATCTTCGGCATGAATGATAGGACAGACTGGAGCAAAATAATGTGCCATAACCCATTCAATTGCTCCCCAGTTGTAAGTCAATAATAAATTGGGTTTGATTTGTTTTAAAAGTTGGGTAATAGTAAGAACATTTTTTAATGTATTTTTTTTAGGAAGTATAAGATCAGAATAGAGAATATCTATTTTTTTTGATGGATCGAAATGTCCTTTACATAGATATTGGCCATCCATTGCTAAAATAGTATGACGAAATCGATGATCTAAGTTTTGAATAATATCCGATGTACGGACTTGAGGGCCACCAATATTAAATGTGGAAAAAACATGAAGAAGATGCCAAGAAGACATAAATAAAACTCCTTATTTATTTAAGTTGCCTTCTAATCTTTCAATAAATTTTTTAGTAATTTCGGAGAGAGAGCCTTCTTCTAAGCTAATTCTTTCAAGTTTTTTACGCGTCATATCATCCATACTTCCTTTTCGTTTGACTTCTTCGTAAAGGCTTTCTGTCTTATTTTTTATTTCGATTTGCATTTCTCTAATCATTTTTAATTCTGCAATACTGGGAACGATTTGAGGTGCCATTTCACCACCGTCTTCGTCCATTTCTTCTGGTTCTTGTTGGTTTTTACGGCGTTGTCTTTCTTGTTTAAATGTTTCGATAAGTTTTTCTACTCGCGCAATAACTTCTTCTTCTAGACTTTGTGTCATAGAACCTGTATCGCCTTGTTGCAAGTTTTCTATAATTTCTTCCATTGTTACAGAAATGCGTTTACATATCCATCCAAAAACCTGGCTTTCTTCTTTCTCTAAAACTTCTAAGACTTTTCCTAAGTCATCTTTAAGATTACGTTGAGGAGTAATAAGTTTTTCATTGATTTCAATACGTACCCTGCGGCTTTTGGGATTTTTGCTTAGTTCTTGAGTAGTTTGTAAAATTTTTCGTTGTTGTTTGGCAATTTCTTTTAGTTGATTTTCTAAATCAAATAGCATTTCTTCTTGACGCAATTTTTCGTATTCCCATTTTTCTTTTTCTATTTCACGTTTAGCTTGTTCCAAATTTTTAATAGCATCTTCTTGACTTTCTTGGGTTCCAGAAGTGTCTCTTTGTTGCATTTGTCGTTGAGCTTGTTGCATTTTAGAACTTGCGTTCTCTGCGGATTGGCTGGCTTCTTTTCGTTGCAATTTGTCTAATTTTCTTCTTAATTCATCCAATTCTTTTTGCAACTCCAATTGTTTTTTCTCAAGTTCATCCAGTTGCTTTTTCTGGTTTTGAGATAGAGTTTCATTACGCATTTGATCAAGAGACTGTTGCATATTTTGCAAATTTTCTAATGCTTGGGCCTGGTTTTGTTGAGCTTCGCTTAGATTTCTTTGTTGCATTTTTTGTAGAGCTTCTTTCATTTTTTCTTTAGCATTTTGAGCAGTTTCAGAAGCCTTTTTTAGTTTTTTCTTATTTTCTTTTTCAGCTCGAACTTGTTGTTGCTCCATTTTTTCCATAAGATTATTTAATTTTTCTAAAACTTGTTTTTGTTCTTGTTGCAGCTTTTCTAATTTCTTTTGTGATTGGCTATTTTCTTCCATACTCAATTTTAGTTTATCTAAAGCCTGCTGCAAAGACTCTACTGCTTCTTTTTGATTTTGCTTTGCGCCAGAGTAATCATTTTGCGCCATTTTTTGATTGGCTTGACTCATTTGTTCTGCTGCATTTTTTACTTGTTCTTCTGTTTTTTTGATTCCTTCGGAGATGCCTTTATTGTCTGGTTTTTTAGCATTATCTTGAAGTTCTTGAGCTAAATTTTTTGCCTTTTGTTCAAGCCCTTCTTGACTGATTCTTGAAAATCCTGATTGAGAATTTTGACGATTGATTTGTTCTTGGAGAGCTTGTAAGGCCTGTTTGAGTTGTTCTAATGCTTCATTATTTTGTTCGAATGCTTCCGTTGCATTATTTTTTTTCATTTCTTGATTTATTTGATCAAGTTTTTTTTTGCTTTGTTCTAGTGGATTTATAGCAGGTTTAGAAATTGGTTGTTTTTTTATTTCTTCTAAAATTTTTTTTGCTTGTTCTATTTGCTTTTCTTGATCAGGAGATAATTCTGAAATATCTTTCTTTGGCGTAGAATTATTAAGTTGCTCAAGTTTTTGCATGGCGTCTTTTAATTCTTCATCTAATTGAGGATGAGAAAGCTTTTCAGAATTTTGCCGATTTTTTTCAGCAGCTTGGCGAAGTTGCTGGCTAGCTTTTTTTAGCGATTCCATTATGTCATTTGCCATTTTTTGTTTCTTTTCTTGCTGGGAAGTATCAGAGTCAATTTGATTATTTTGAGCTTGAGAATCAGCCTTTTCCGCCATTTTATCTATTTGTTGTGCAAATTCTTCTTGCTTATTGGCCAACTTTTGGCCAGGAGATTTTTCTTGTGGCTTTCCATCGTTGAGAATATCCCTTGCAGCAGAAAGAAATTCAAGTGCCCGTTGTTCTGCAGAAGACGCTTCATTTATTTTCTTTTCTGCTAATTGCTGGGCAGCTTTGTCCATTTCACTAGCTGCGGTTTGCGTCCATTTTGCTGCATTTTCTAAATTTCCCTGTTTTGTTTCTTGTGCTTGTTTTTGCAATTTTTCTGTAATTTTTTTTGTCTGAGAAAATATTTTTTCTTGCATTTCTTTAAGCGGTGCTAAAAATTTTGAGCTTTCTTTTTGTTGTATTTTTTCCCCAATTTCTTTTGCTGAATTAAATTTTTCCCCAATCTTTTCTAAAGATGTTTTGATTGATTCAATATTTCCCTCTTTTAAATTTTGGGATAATTTTTTCATCTCTTCTAAAGACTCTTGCAGTTGTTTTGCTGCCTCTTTTATTTTTATACTATCTTCCGGAGACAATCCATTTTCTTGTAGCTTATTGGCAGCATTTTCCAAACGATTTGCAAGTTTTTCTAAATCTTTTGCTAGACGAGTTTGTCCACGCGCTAATCGTCCGGCTTCTTCATCATTTGTAGGATCAAAATTTTGGATCATTTTTTGTGCTTTTTCTTGACGATCCATAATTTCTTGAAGTTCTTTAGAAAAATTCATCAAAGATTGCAATTCTTGTGTTTTTTGATAAAGTTTGCTTTCTTCTTGTAAAATTTCTAAAATTTCTTGTGCCAATTGTTGTTCACTTTGATTAGGTTCTTCTTTATCTTTTATGTTATCTTGTAACTTTTGCCAGTTTTGTTGCAATTCTTGAATTTCTTGTTTGAACTTTTGTTGATTTGCAGCTTGTTTTATATTCTGCCCAATTTTTTGTTGATTTTCTAAGAGAGATTTTATGTCTTCTAAAGATTTTTCTAATTCCTTTGGATTTTCTTTTCCGATTGTTTCTTCCATTGTTTGCTTTTGTTCTTGTATCATATTTTTTAATTCAGCTGCAATTTTTTCCAAAGGATTTTTTTGTTCATTCTCAATTTTTTTAAGCTCTTTTTCAAGACGTGTTTGTTCTTGAATAAGTTCATCTGCTTCTTTTTTCAGATTTTGTAAATCTTTAGCTAAGTCTTTCTTTTGCTGTTCTTGAATATTTTCTGTTTGTTTTTTGAGTTGTTCTTGTTTTTGGGAGACTGATTGCATCTCTTCTTGTGCTTTTCGTAATTCCTCAATTTTTTTTTCTACTTCATCAAGTTGTTTACGATTCATCAAATAATCGCGTAAAAGAGTTAGTTTCTGCTCGATAAGAACAGCTTGTGCTTCGGCACGTGCATTATCTTGATTTTCTACCAGTTTTTTTAGGTTTTCAAAGTCGGTAGTTATAGAATTATTACTTTCGTTATTATTTTTATCTATAACAAATTTTTCCTGAATTCGGAGAATTGCTTCTCTTAATTTTTCGGCTTCTTGTGTCTTTCCTTGATCTTGCATACGTTTTTGAACAATTTGCATTTTCTCAACTAAATCTTTAAGTTTTTGATGGATTTTGCTAGGAGAGTCTTTTATTTCTGTTTGTGCAAAGACCGTTGATATAAAAATAAATGCTATAATAACTGGCCATATTCGGACGGTCATAATTATTCTCCTATTTTAAAGGGCACGCATAGCGTGCCCTATTTTTTATTTTTTTTTCAAAATTTCTTGTAATTCTTCTCTAAAATGGCTATGTTCTTTTAAAAGTTCTTCCATTACTTGAATAACACCATTATAGTCTTCAAATTCCCGAAGAAGTCTGACAACTTCTTTTAATCCAGTAATAAGTTCTTCTTCTTGAGAAATTGCGGATTCTAAATTTTTTCTAGCCTCTGTAGTATCATTGCGAAAAACTAATAAAGCTTGATTGAATGATTTTTCAACTTCGGAGGCTGTACCTTGATAGCTGCTGGCTTTTTCTTCTCGACTAAGCAATTCTATTTGTTTGAATACTTGCTTAATTTCAGAATAGTCTTTCCATAATCCATTATATTCAATCGTATCCATAATATCAGAAATATTATTTGTTTCTTGTGCAATATCACGAGAGATTGCATTTTGTGCAAAGCGTAATTGCAAGATACGATTCATGTCACTTTCTTCTAGGCTACTTTGATCAGCAAGCAAACTTTTTAGCGTTTGTTTTCGTTCTTCCTGCTGCTCTATAATCTTAACAAGTTGCTGCTTGATGGAATTTAATCTATCAAAAATAATGCTATTTAATTCTGCTGCATTTGTTAGAACTTCTATGCTAAAAACAGAAGTTTCTTTATATCCAGGAGTAAGAGTATTTGTATCTATTGCATAGATCTTCAAAGAAATATTTTGGCGATTTTCTAATTTTTCTGGATTATTAAGTATTTTGGGTAAATCAAAGATTGTTCGGGATTCAATTTGTTTATTTCCATAATCTTGAATATTTTGAGTTTTATCCCAATCTATTTGTTGCCAATCTTGGCTTTGCCCATGTATTTGATATTTTAAACCGATTTTTTTTATTCCAAAATCGTCGATAGTTTGTGCTACAATAGGAAGCATACCTTGCAATAGCATTTTATACTCTCTCTTTTTAGGAGAAAGGATTATAATAGTTGGAGGATCATCTAGTAATGCTCTGATTTGAAATGTAGTAGGATTAGGATCTACAAGACGGTTTTCTGAAGTTAAATCAATGCGATAACGAGTATCATGTTGAACAGTAAATTCAGTGTAATAAATTGTATCTCCAGCAGGTAATTTCGGCAAAGGCGGCTTGCGTGTCATAAAAATTGGTGCAAGGATATTTTCATATCTTCCAGGAAAAACGATTTTTGCTTGAGATAATGGAACGTTGCTACGAATCTGCAAGATTACTTTTGTTCCAATAACAGCACTGATATTCCCATCAGTGATAGGAGCTTCCAATGGCGTATTAGAAAGTTGTGTGTAAGAGGGATATTGATACCATATCGATACTGCTTCGGTAATAGGAGGTGTTAGCACATGAACACTGTATTGAGGAAATTCGTCGTCATCATCTCCACCTTGAAAGAAAAAGTCAAAATCTTCGATCAGTGTTGTAAAGTCATATTGGAAAAATCCCCGATCTTGATATAATAATCGTGATTCATTTCTTTGTTTATTAGCAAATTCAACGACAATACGTGCTGTTCTTGGAATATATCCTTTGGAAAAAATTCTAAGATATAGATTTTGTCCAGTTGCTTTGTAAATTTTTGTATCGGGAAGTTCTATGGAAACTTTTTGAGGCATATTGTTGCTGGTGTCTTGCGAAAAGATTACTTTATACAAGCTGGATATAATTTGACCTCCATCTTCCAGATAAAAATAAAAGTTTTTTTGTGTTTCTGGAAATTTTGTTTGCCAAGTATTTTCTTCTATAGTGGTAAAATTTAATCGATCCCAAACATGTAGTCCTTGTGCATCATATAAGTACCATAATATCGGCTGTTTTGCTTGAGTTTTTACTTGAATAGTAAGGGGCGGTTGTCCTGAAACAACAAATGTTTCTTTAAGTAGAAAAAGATTAGTACGTTGTGGCCAGTTGATTGACTGTAAGAAGATATTGCGGCGTAACCAAAGATTAGCAAGGTATTGAAAATTAGGAATGCTAGAATAACAATAAAATATTGCGCCTAGCGTAAAAATACTTAAAAATACATAACCAATTACAGAACGACTTCTTACAATATCAAAATCTGTTTCAAGCAACAAAGCATCTGCATCTTGAATTACTTTTTCTGAGAGTTCTTTTGAGTCAGAATAGTTTGGATCTTTGATTAACCTTGCAAATTGAAAAGCTGCAATCAAACGATCTTGTAAACGTGGGTTTGCTTTTTCTAATGCAATTACCAGATCATCATCAGTAATTTTTACTTGAAAAGGAAGTATGAGCGTATGCCGAATAATATATCCTAGTAAACTGATATATGATAAGAAAAGTACCAGCCTTGCCAACCAGGGAAGTATAAGAAAATAGTCTAAAATAAATGTGATAACGCTAAGGAATATTATTCCTAAAATTGTTTTGGAAATTCCTTGAATTAGAATTGTCTTGTGAATTTGATTATGCAGCTCTTTTATTTTTGTTTGCAAAAGTTCCAACGCCATTCAATGTTCATCCTTTCTATTTATGAGCTAAGACTCTCAAAGGAGGACTGGAGTGTATGCCTTTCCAACGTTTACAATGACAGCCTGAAGTTGAATTTTTTGAATCATTATTGCAACAGCAATGTAGATTGCATTTGTTACAAACTGCAGTAATGATATATTCCTGATTTTTTTGAATAAAATCAGTAAGATCACAAATAATTTTATGTTTTTGTCCAGGTTGAAGAGAAATAGTAATAGGATTATTGGAGCAATTTACTAATTTAGGATTTTCTTCTCCTGGATATTGAACATAAAGATTAAGAGACGCATTTTCTTGTGAAATTTCTGGGACTGTTAAGTATTGCTCTGTTAGATTTGCCAGGCTTACTTCAACCAGGTATCTGGATTTCTGTTGCTGCAAACTTAATGCAATCGCAACAGGTGCATCTTCCCACCAAGGAAATCCTTGGTTTGTATTGATTTTAGTAATGCATTGTTTTTCATGTTCTTCGGAATGTTCAAAAATTTGTCCTGCTGCAACTTGATAGTATTCTTCATTATGACGGAATTCTGCATTTCCTTCAATTACTTTTATATATGTTTGAAAATTATAAGAATGCACAGAAAATATGGATTCTTTAGAATATACTATTCCTACGGGAGTATGAATGATAAAAGTTTTTTTTTCACGATTCTTGATAAAAATATCCCCAGTATGCAATTCTACTTCAGGATATTTTTTTAATGTGATCGAAGTATTTCCTGCAAAAGATATTTCAATATTAGGAGAAATTTGCAGTTGTAATGTTGACTCCTTTGTTGCTATTTTTGGAAAAGATGATAATACAAGAGGATTCCCATTGATAATTTTAATGTTCCATGTGGGAGGATATGCAGAATAGATTAAAAATATTCCTAAAAATAGCAAAAATATGGCTGCCCAAGCCGCTCGTATCGGGTATTTTGGAAATAAACTTATGGCAGATATTTTCCAAAAATGTGTTTCAGTTTGTTCTAAAGAGTTTTCCTTTTGAATTCTTTGCAACAAATTTGACCAATTATATGTGATACGTATATCCGGCAAATTTTGATAGATAAAAAGATGGGCTTTAATCTGTTGAAGTTCTTTTTGGCAGCCATCGCAACCAACTAAATGTGTTTCAATTTCTTTAAGTAAAACAGAATCAAGTTCTCCTTTACTATAAGAAATAAGAAGTTTTTGGATGTTATGGCATTTCATATAAAATTCCTTAATGTTCGATATAATTCTGAAGTTTTTTTCTTAATTGTTTTTCTGCAAGAGTCATTCGAGATTTTACAGTTCCAAGAGGTATGTTTAATATTTCAGCAATATCTTTATATTTCAGACCTTGAATTTCACTTAAAACAAAGACAATACGGTGTTTTTCTTTTAAACTTGCGATTGCTTCTTGTACCTTTTTCTGTAATTCTTTCTTTTGTATTTGTTCATCTGGAATCGAGGATGTGTCTGAAATCTCGTAATCATTTTCTTCTTTAGAGTTATTGAAGAAACTCAAAGATTGCAAAATTCCACGGCGTTTTTTCTTATCAGCTTCATTTATCCAATAATTTTTAGCAATTTGGAAAAGAAATGTCGTAAATTTAGCCGTGGGTTCATATACCTTTCTGGATTTCCATATTCGAAGAAATACTTCTTGCACACAATCTTCGATATTGTCTACCGGACAACCTAATCGATAGAAAAAATTGGTAAGTGGTTGTTGGTAGCGTTGGTATAAAACTTCGTAAGCTGATAATTGCTCGGATTTTACTTGAAGCATCAATTCAATATCTTCATCCATTATGCTACCTTCATAAAACCTATATCTGCCGGAGTTGTTCATTAAATTTTATAAAATAAAAAAAAGACATACTCTCCGCCATAAATAAATGGCTGGAGTCTCTCAAGGTGAAAAAAATTGGTTCTTTAAATTTTAATAATGATGAACCAATTTTTTCCACCCTAAAGGGGGAGCGATTTTTCGCATTTTTTTTAACATATCTTTTTTGAGAGAAGTAAGTTTTGAATTGTATTCAATACTTTATGTGGTTTAATCAGGCTCATACAAGACGGTTCTTCCAGACAAAATTTATTGCGACAAGGCCAACAACTAGGCTTGACTTGTAAAACACAATGGTTTTTATAAGGGCCGGTTTTTTCTGCAACGGTTGGTCCAAATAAAGCTATAACTGAAGTTCCCATTGCAGCTGCAATGTGCATTGGGCCAGAGTCATTACTTATTACAATTGTCGCCCGTGCTAAAACTGCTGCTAATTCTTTTAAAGATGTTTTTCCGATGAGATTGATTACATTATTAGAATATTGGGCATAATTTGTCTGTTTAAGAATAGTATGAGACAATTCTAAATCTGATTTACCACCAACTAATGCGATAGATATTCCATTTAATTGTATAATTTCATCCATCAATTGTGCAAAATATTTTGGTGGCCAGCATTTACTTGCCCAGCGAGAACTAGGAACTATAACAATTGAAGGGGAGTTGGGTAGCCAAGATTCCGCTTTCTTTTTATCTTCAGATGATGTATCAATATGAAATTTTCGTTCTATTGTATGCCCAAGCCATTGCTCTACCAAATAGGCATTTTTATCTACAGCATGAATAATTTGAGAGGGGATTTCAATTTTCTTGTTATAAGCGAAATAGGCTAACTCTCTGGCATGAGCAAACCCAAATCTTTCTCTTGCTCCTGAAAATAAAGTGAAAAATCCACTGCGAAATAATCCTTGGAGATCAAAGACAACATCAAACTTCATTTTTCTAATTTGGTGGACAAGTTCCCATATTTCATTTTGTTTTGTAATAGCATTTATCCCTCTCCATCGTTCACGTTCAAAAAGAATAGTTTGATCGATATAAGGGTGGTTTTCTAAAATCTGGCTATGTTGTCTTCCTACTAGCCATGCTACAAAGTTCTTTGGATTTGATTCTTTAAGAGCTGCTGGAATAGGCAAGGTATGAATAATATCCCCCAGTGAACTTAGTTTTACGATTAAGATTTTTGTCATAAATTTTTCTTTTCATAAAATAGTCTAGCAGAAAACTATATCATAAAAATAAAAAGATTCAATGATATTTTTGATTTCATATTGACTTTCTATAGGCATTTAAGATAATGTGAAAAGAAGGGTTTTAAAAAAAACTTTTATAAGAAAGAATAACAAATTATGAGCAAAAAAGTAGCAGAAGAAATTATTATGAAAGCACAAAAAGATGCTAAATTTATGGAACAATTGCTTAAAGATTCTGTAGCAACTTTAAAAGATTATGAATTAACCCAACCGGAAAGAGAATTTTTCAAAAGTGCAGATGAAAAGACTCTACGTGGTTTAAGTCCTGCATGTTTTAAATTAACTCCATAAGACAACTTTTATGAAAAAAAATAAAACAGGGTTTACTTTAATTGAATTACTTGTAGTAATTACTATTCTTTCTATTTTACTAGGTGTAAGTAGTGGTTTTTTTAGCCATTTTGAAGATCGACATATATTATCCAGTAGTACATTGCATATATATAACATGCTACGAAGTGCACAGCAACTTTCACGCGGACAAAATTCTTCAACTTCCGTAAAAATTTATAAAGAACATTCTATTGCTGAGCTTTGGGGAAGTCGTTTGGTTGGATTTTGGCATTGTGATGATATAAATATAACTGGTTCTTTTGGATTTCATGGTGCTTCAAAAAATATTCAAAATACTTCTGGAAAAATCAATCTTTCTCTACAAATAACTCCAACTACTAAAATTGATTTTGGAAATTGGCAAAAATTTAATATTTCTCAAGGTTTTATTTTAAGTTGCTGGATATATCCGGAAAGAAACGTAAGCAAAGAACAGATTCTTTGGCAAATTGGTTCTTATTTATCTTTAGAATTGTCCAGCGAAGGCTATTTAGTTTTACGCACTCCTATCCAATTAGTAAAAAGTGAAGTACTTTTACCTATTTACCAGTGGAATTATCTGGAAATTCAATGTGATTCCAATAAAAGAATATATGTCTATGTAAATCAGTTTCTTGCTATAGAACAATCCTATCCTTTTCCAAAATTACCTAAAAATGCCAATTTAACTTTTGGCGCAGGATTTTGTGGAAGGTTAGATCAAGTTCAGCTATTGTCTTGGAATTTGTTAGAAGAATATAGTATTCCTAAATCAATAACAATACGGCAATTTCCTTCAGAAATTCGTTTTAATGGAAAAGGCTATTGGCAGTCCAATAATTCTACTCTAACTCCTATTATTTTGGAAAGAATAGAAAATCGACAAAAAGGAAATATTGAAATCTCCCCTTTAGGCATAATTCGTTATAGCATTTTAAAATTGTAAAAATATCAATTGGCAGTGGGAAAATGCAGCGGTATAATACCAAATCACTACCTATTCTTAGGATATTAGGCATACTTAAAAAACAAAAAAGACGATAACTCTACTTTTGAGATAAAGTAAAGTTATCGCCTTTTTTATTAAGGCTTTGTTCACACGAAATTTTCCAAATTATCATAAACTGTGTTACTTATAGGTTCGTTAAGTGAATAATAATTATCTTAAATATAATAACAGAAGTATATTAAGTCCGACTTTCATTTTCTGCCTAAAGGTGCCTAAAAGCCGGGGCTTTCTGGCGAATATTCTGTAATCTATGAAGGATGCCTTTTTTTATTTTCTTAGGAAGTATAAATATTTGTTTCCTTGTTTTTTTCTTATTATGATGTTTTCTTCAATTAAATGTTCTAACTCTGTTCGAATAGTAGAATAAGATAGTTGAAGCAAAGATACTATTCCTTGAATATTTGTAGAATTGGATATTTGAATGCATTGTAAAATTTTTTGTTGTCTTGGAGAGAGAATTAAGTTTGATTTGATTTCGCAATTTTTAGATGGAATATTTTTAGTTCGGTACAAAATTTTAATATCTTCACTTACTTCATAAAAAATATTTCGTCCTTCTTTCTTGACTATTTTTACAAAACCAAGTTCTTGAAATTTTTGCAAATATTTAGCCACATTGCTTTTTTTTAAATCAAGATGTTGTGTAAGCTGAAGATTAGTAAATGTTCCCAAAGAAGTTCCTTCTAGTAAAACTTCTATTTCGCGGGTAGTCAAAACTTTCAAAATTTTTTCTTCCATAAATCCCAAAAGAAGATTTTGAACATCTTCTAATTTTAAAATTTTTCCTATACTTCTTGGAAAACGAGTAAGAATTGATTGTAAAGCATCCATAACAAATCTTATTTTTCCTTCATACAGATCATATAAAAAACTAATACAATCGTCTTCTACAGGTTTAACCCAACATAGTTGTTTCATGGCTAAGAGTTCATAACGACGATGAATTGCTTCTAAAGTTTCTTCTTTTGTCAAAGGGGGCACATAGATAGGCCAGCCAAAAAAAATACTTCGTACTCTTTCCAATGGAGAAATTACTTTTCGGAAGAAACCTGTTGGTCCAATAAAAATAAAATATACTTCTGGAATTTGAAAAGTATCTCGCAGGTTTTGAAATATTTGTTGGCATTCTTCAATTCGACCGGATTGTAAAATCTCTAAGTTGTCGAAATGAAGAATTATTCCACGATATCCCTTTTGACATATAGCATGTATGGTTTCTTGAAGATAAAATTGGAGTCTTGCTTCTGTAATACTAGGAATAGTTATGCTTTTATTTTTACCATATCCTCCTCCTATTCCTAATATTTGGCCTTCAATTTGGTAAGAACTTTGCTGATAGACCTTATCCAAAATAAGTAATTCTTCGAATAGTGGTTCTAAAATAATTTTTTCAAGTCCAAAAGTCAGCACCATTTTATGTACCAGATGAGAAAGAATATTAAGCAAAAAATCTTTAGGTTGCCAATTGTAATAAATAGGAATTTCGCCATAAGAGGTAAAAAGTTTCTGTTCTTTTTTAACTTTATGTTCCCAAAAATGTCGATGGTAATTGATAAATGTTGTTTTTCCTACACCTATCTCTCCTTCTATTACAATACGATTGCCTCCTGGAGAACCTAATAGTCTTAAAAGAAGATCAGATTCTTCTGTATTTTTTCTTCCTATAAAAGCTTTTTCTATAGAAAGTAAAGTTTCTCCATACAAAGAAAGTGGCCGTGTATTGAAGGGATTTTCTTTGAAACCATAAGCTTCCCAAATATTAAGTAAATTATCTTCCATTTAAGTTCCTTTCTTAATTTTATAAAAATAGTAATAATAGTTATAACAAAAAAATATAACCATTACAACCATTTTTTCTATAATAGTTTTATGTTGATTTTTTTTATAAAACAAATAATAAAAATAGTAATAATAGTTATAATAAAAAAATATTACAATTATCCCCGTTAAGCAAAAACAAAAAAGGCGATAAATCTACTTTATCTCAAAAGTAAAGTTATCGTCTTTTTTTAATAGTTTGGCGTAGATTGAGAGAGAATCAGATTTTTTTAAGTAAATAGGCTATTGCTTGTCTAAAATAATTTGATTTTTAAGTGGTTTTTTGTTATAATAAATCATATAAGCTTAAGCAAGATACTAAAGCTAAAGCTGGAAAATTTCTTAACATAGGAAGAGTATCATGGAACTAGGAAGCATGAATTTGAAAATTGGTTTTGCTGAAATGTTAAAAGGTGGCGTTATTATGGACGTTACCACAGCAGAACAAGCAAAAATTGCTCAAGATGCTGGCGCAGCGGCTGTTATGGCATTAGAAAGAGTGCCAGCAGATATCCGCAAAGAAGGCGGAGTTGCGCGAATGGCAGATGTACAAAAAATATTAGAAATTAAACAAGCTGTAACTATTCCTGTCATGGCTAAATGTCGTATAGGACATTTTGTTGAAGCCCAAATATTAGAACAAATTGGTGTAGATTTTATCGATGAAAGCGAAGTACTTACTCCTGCGGACGATCGTTATCACATCAATAAACTTGATTTTAAAGTTCCATTTGTTTGTGGCTGTCGGGATTTAGGAGAAGCCTTACGTCGTATTGGCGAAGGTGCTGCAATGATCCGAACAAAAGGTGAAGCTGGTACAGGTAATATTGTGGAAGCTGTTAAGCATATACGAACAGTTGTTAGTAGTATTAAAAAATTGACAATTGCCAGTGATGAAGAACTTATGACCATTTCCAAAGAAATGGGAGCACCTTATCCATTAGTAAAATGGGTCGCAAAAAATGGAAAATTACCTGTTCCTAATTTTGCTGCAGGTGGAGTCGCTACTCCTGCTGATGCTGCTTTAATGATGCAGCTTGGTGCAGAAGCAATTTTTGTTGGCTCAGGAATTTTTAAATCAAAAGACCCCGCAAAACGTGCAGTAGCAATTGTTCAAGCTACCACCCATTATAAAGATGCAGAAGTCCTTTTGCGTGTAAGTACTGGTCTTTCTGATGCCATGCCAGGTTTAGATGTAACAAAAATTCCAGAACAAGACAAACTACAAGGACGTGGTTGGTAAAAAAATACTCTCCACCCTAATAAATGTTTTGCGACTTTTCGCACTTTTTGTTTTAAACAAAAAAACGTCAAATCCTTTTTATAATTGGATTTGACGTTTTTTTTTCGATATTAGATTATCTAATAGAGACAGTTTCTCGAGCAACTAGATAATTTCGATTATTGTATAACCGAATTTCTAAATATCTTGTGTTGCCGCTATTGTATTTCCCATTTAAATAGGCTTGGGAACCATTGCTGCAAGATGCGGAATCAATTTGATCTTCAGAGCCATTGTTTTGTATTGCATACATGGATACAGATTGTATATTTCTGCCATGTACACGCACTAAAATTTTAGCTTTAGGAGTAAACATATTTCCACCACCAATATCTCGGCTTAATACTTCAATACGTCCACTGCTATGATAATGAGGATCTGGTGGATAAGGATTGGGTGGATATGGATTGGGGTTTGGTGGATAATATGGGTCTGGTGGGTAATATGGGTCTGGTGTTGGTGTTGGGGTTGGATATGGTTCAGGATAGTAATTTCCTTGATCGTCGTAATAACCAACGCAACCAATGCAAAGGAGCAATGCTATAAAACTTATGCTCAAAAAGCGTAGAAGATAAAGTATATTTTTCATTATAATTACCTTTCTTAAAAAGAGCCTATGATTATTTTTAAGTTTTTTTTAGTGTTTATTATACATTTCTATCTCAATACTAACTTTAGCTCACTAAACTTGTCCATGCACGGATGTGCATAGGAATTAACCCGCCGTTTATAGACAGCGAGCTTTAACGAAAAAAAATTGCAGCAGCGGGTTCAATTCCTCACAGTTGGATGTCAAACACGTAGTTGGCATATTTTTTAGTCAAAAGACTTTTGTCCATTCATTTAATTATTATAGACGATAGAAAAGTATTTTTCCAGAAATTTGCTATAAATTTTGTCTTTTTCTTATTATTCCATATATCGTTTCATTTCTTGTAGTTTTTGCCAGTATAAACCATATCGAAGCGCAGTACCACTTACAACAATTTCTGGGACATTCCAGGTTTCCATCATTTTGATGTACATGGGCAAACCTAATCGCATAATTACCAAGTGCTCGAGTTCATTTTTGTTGCTGCTAAAGCCCATATCATGTTGAATATCTTCAATATTTTCATAATTTTTTAATATTTCTTTTTCAGAATATTGTATTACATCCAATATTTGTTTTTTTGTCAGATGTGTAAGATGCTGATTTCGATTGCTTGTTTTCCCCGTAGCTTTTGTAATAGCTGTTCCCATAGCAAAGCAGCTTTTTACAGCATTTCCCATTTCTTGGGAAAGTTTCTTAAAATATTTTCCCATGGTTTTATCAATATAGTCTTCCATTTCTTGGAATGCGTCTTCTAAAGGGGTATCGTTGGCAAAATCATTAAGTAACATTTTTTTTAATGTTGTTGTTCCAAGCGAAAAATCATGATTTGTATTTAATGAATATGTTAAATTTTCATCGCGTTCAAACCAACAGATTTGTACTGAACCACCGCCTTGATCCATCATGATAATGTCTTTTTTAAATTCTGCTACAATAATCGCGCTACTCCATAGAAAAGCAGATAGACTTAATTGTGCTTCTGTTACGGGAGAAATAATCTTAACTTCAAGGTTGGTCTCTTTTTTTAGCAGATCAAGAATTTCTTGAATATTTTGAGCGTTACGGAAAACAGCAGTTCCAATGCAATAAAGGTGAGTAATTTTTTCTTTTTTTGCCTCTTGAAGTAAAGATTCAATAGAGGGAAGAACATATTGTTTAAATTTTCCCACCTCTAAATTGGAATTTTTGTCTAGGCAATCTCCTGTGTTTGTAAGATTGGATAGATTATGGAAATGGCTGAAATCAAAACCATAAGTAAGACGACGCATCTCTCCCCACATCATTTTTACTGCTTTTGTACTTAACTCAAGAATAGCAATTTTATAGGGACGAATGTTGCTAAGCTGGTTAAGTTCATTTCCAAGTTCTTCATAATTTGATGCTTCAATTGGGATAATATTGGGAGAGGGTTTAATCGTTTTAGCTTTAATTTTTTTTAGAGGAGTTTCAGGATCTATGGTATTTATTGTGGATTTTTTTTTATTAGAAATTTTTTTTTCTGTTGATTGATCTTTATTTGTAGATTTTTCGTTTCTTGGCATAAATTTTTCCATGAGTTAAATTTTGTTCAAAAGCAAGCATGGCTTATTGAGGAAATGTGAATAAGCCATGCTTATTAAAAAAATTTGTTATCTTGTGTTATATTTTTTTAAAACAGAAAGAACATATTCAATGTCTTTTTCTGTATGGCTAGCAGAGACTTGAAATCGAATTTCTTCGTCGCCTTTTGGAACTACTGGATAACTAAGACCTGTTACTAAAATTCCATTTTCGTTTAAATAACGTACAAGAGTGCGTGTTTTATCTGTATCTCGTACCATGAGGGGCACAACAGGATGATCACCTGGAAGTGTTTCATAGCCATTTTGTTTGAGTCCATTACGGAATTGATTGGTAACTTTACGCAAATGTTCTAAAATCTTTAACCCTTCTGAACTGTCTAAAACGCTAAGTGCTTTACTTGCTGCATAGCATTCCCCAACTGTGATAGGATTTGAGTAAATATACATTGGTGCAGTTTCTCGTAGATATGCAATTGTTATTGCATCTGCAACTACATAACCACCATTAACACCAAATGCTTTTCCTAATGTTCCTATAAGAATGTCAACATGAGTTTTAGTGTATTCTTCGGTTCCTCTTCCTGTTTGTCCAAATGCTCCAACGCCATGAGAATCGTCGGCGACAACAATTACTCCTTCTTCAAAATCTTTTTGATATTTTTGAGTAATTGCCATAATTTGATCCAAAGGAGCATTGTCGCCACGCATACTAAAAATGCCATCCGTCATTACAATACAACGTTTTCCTTTTCCAATGTTGTTTTTTATGGCATTTTCCATCTCAGGCATATTGTTGTGTTTGTAGATTACTTTAACAGATGGTCGGGCTAGTTTCATAGCATTGATAATGCAATTATGATTTAATTCATCACTGACAATAACAGTTTGTTCTGTAATTAAAGGGACTAAAACTCCCATACTGGTTACATAAGCAGAACTAAACAACATTGCTGATTCTCGTTTATGAAAATTGGCTAGTTGCTTTTCTAAATCAATATGAGCTTGGTGTGTTCCACTAATAAAGCGCACTGCGCCTGGACCTACTCCAAACTTTTTCGTCCCTTCTTCTTCAGCTTCAATTAAATCTTTTCGATGTGTCAACCCAAGATAAGAGTTGGCATTCATTTTAATGAATTCTTGGGTTCCTTTTCCTGCTATGTAATAGCGAGGACCAAAACCGTCTTGAGGAGTTTTAACTCCTGTGATAACCATTTCAAATCCTTTTCGAATTCCTTTTTGATCCAATTGTTCTAAGTAAGGCTTTAACGCAGCTTGCAATTTTTCAATTGCCATAAAAAAATCCTTTCAAAAATGTTTGAACAGTTTCTTTTAACCTAAAAGAAACTGTTCAAAATAAATTCTCTATTCTAGTCCATATATTGTTTTGGAGGTTTTGGTGGCTTAATATTTTCTCCAGTTTTTTTACGTTTAACCAATGGGATTTTCATTGTTCCAGAATGAGGTTTATTAGTTGGAGTTTCAGCTGGTGTTGGGGATGGTTGTGCCATTTCTAGTAGTGAAGTTTCTTTAACTTCAGAATCTTCTTTGTTTTTATTGAAAGCATTTGGTTCAGAATAGTCAATAAATCCTTTGAAATCTTCATCATCGTTGCGAGTAGAAGGTGGTTGTATTACTGTTTCTGGCTCTGGATTGATTTCTTGAGAAGCAGTTTCTGGATTGATTTCTTGAGAATCAGCTT
>CAZPDM010000004.1:32051-89910 GCA_964585305.1 uncultured Planctomycetota bacterium
TCTGGATTGATTTCTTGAGAAGCAGTTTCTGGATTGATTTCTTGAGAATCAGCTTCTGGACTGGTTTCTTGTGTTGAAGGCTCTGGACTGATTTCTTGAGAAGCAGTTTCTTGACTGATTTCTTGTGTTGAAGGCTCTTGAACGATTTCTTGAGTGGACTCTTGAACAGTATCTTGTGTTGCAGGTTGTTGAGCTACTGTCTCTGGGATAGTTTGTGTCGCAGGTTCTTGAAGTGCATCTTGTATTGCAGCTTCTTGGGGTATTGTTTCTTGAACAATATCTTGTGTTGCAGGCTCTTGAACTACTGTTTCTGGGATAGTTTGTGTTGTAGGTTCTTGAACAATGTCTTGTGTTGCAGGTTCTTGAACTACTGTCTCTGGAATAGTTTCTTGAGAAGGCTCTTGTGTCAAAGTTTCTGGAACTGTTTCTTGTAGAATTTTTTCTTGGATAGCATTTTCTTCAGATATATTAGGCTGCGAAAGAAAATCTTTAGAATCCTGGTTAAGTGCTATGTTTATTTCTTCTGAAGAAGCTGTCATTGTTTCAGATTCTATTGTAGTTTCTGTCATTTGCAAAGTTGTGCTAAAATTTTGAGGAATGGTTGTTTCTAAATTATTTTCTTCACCATTTGTAGATTGTGTCGTCGTTTGTTCTTGAATATCATCAGATATTTTAGGTAATCCAGTTTCTATTCCTAGATTATAATTTATATGCATACTAAATGTTGGCTCATTATTTTCTGCGACCTGTTCATTAGGTTCTGGAACATGTTCTACAATTGATTCCGGAGCTACTAAATTTGATGAAAGTTGAGGTGGTTCTAAACTACTTTCCTGGCTTGTTGTTTCTTGCGAAGTATCAGAAGAATCTGTTGTTTCCTGCGAAGTACTAGAAGAGTTTGCTTTAAGTAAAGATAAAGATATTTTTTTAGTTTCAGTAATATCAGAGCTTAAATTTTTAGTATCAGTCTCTATTTTTTGATTGTCGCTTTCTGTTTCATTTATTGTTGGCAAAAGAGAAAAGTTTTGTTCTGGTTCTATTTGTGGGATGGTTGGTAATGTTAAAGATGTATCTATAGCAGGAATGGTAGGGAGTGTTAATGATTCTTCTTTAGTTACAATTTCTTTAGGTAATGTTGATTCGAGTTGTACTTCAACTGACAATGGAATTTGGGATTCAACTGGAGGTATGCTGACATTTATATTTTGACTTTCTGGCGTTGAAATAATTTTTTCCGTAGGTTGTCTCTTTTTTTCAATCTTTTTGATTTCTTGAACCATTTTTTGATTTGATTCTTCGTCCCAAATTTCTTTAAATTCTGTTCCATCACTTTCTTTACGTATCAGTAGATATATCATTGTCCCGGATGATATAATATAACTCCAAACATATCCCCAGACAATAAGTTGAATAAACAAATACCATAAAAACAGTCCAATTCCAATACAAGCCCAATATTTATTTAATTTCCATAAAATAAGAAAATCTATTTTTTGAGTTTGAAGAATGGTCTCTCCTGTTGTGGCATCCAGATTCCATGTTTCAATAGATACACCTTTAAAGTAAGCAGCAATTTCATTAAATCCTATCTGATATGTCTTAGGTGTTTGAGATGGTTCTAAAGAAAATATAGATGGTTCAACAGAATCTTTTGTCATAACTTTAACTGTTTTCCAATCTTTACTTATAGAATAACCTTCAACTGTTGCTGTTGTATGAAAAGAATGAAAACAAGTATCCAGAAAGATTCCGCCTAGTAAAAATATAATAACAATGGAGATAATTAAAAGTGCGGTATATAATAGATAGTACCAAGTTCTATCAAAAATGGTATTAAATACATTGATAAGTGTTTCAACTGTATCACACCCATCTACTCCTATAATTCCAGGAATAAGATGAATTCCAAAGACAAGCGCAATTCCAACAAGAATTAGAAATAAAACAGAAAGTAAAACAAGAATAAAAAGCAATACTAAAAATATTGGACCAAGAATAGGAACAAGTGTTCCTAAAAAATTATACAGCCAGCTCGCGCCGAAGAATAATGCTATCGCACCGATTAAAATAAGTGGTGTTCCTAATAAACTTGTTTTATGTTTCCAGCTATATGATAGTGTTTTTTTGATACTGATAGATTGATCTTTTCCTAAATTTAGGGCAACTATTCTAGCAATCGCACCACCAAAGAAACTCCACACCAAAACAAACCATACTAAGGATAAAGATAAAGCTATGGGATGAGGAGTTTGGGAGAGAATAGCAAGAGTAGCTTTTTCTCCTGGCGTAAAACTGTATATCCAAGCAAATATTTGGCTAACTGTTATGCCTAAATAAGAAAATATCCAAAATAAACTACGGCTAGCTAAGTAGTTTTCTTGAAAAAAAATATTGATACAAAAAATTCCAGAGAAAAAAACTAAAACAGCAAACATTCCTATTAAAATTGCTTTGGGAGAAAAGGGGACATATAGTCCGCCAAATATCCCTTGCGAATATTTCGATTCAGTCATAGCTTGATCCTTATTATATTCAAACTCCTTTTTCAGGAGTAAAAAAGTTATTTTGATTTTTCTTCTATTACTTGGGTATTCCATGTTTCCGAGGCATCTATTGTTAAATAAGGAATTCTGTCAATCTTGTCATATTCGTAAGTCATTTCTCCTCGTAAATATTTATGATAGGCAACTAATCCAATCATGGCTCCATTATCCATACAAAATTTGCGATGAGGAAAATATACAGGAATCCCAATTGATTTAAATGTGCTTCGAAATTTTTTTCGCAAGCGTAAGTTTGCACTCACTCCTCCTCCAACTAAGATTGTTCGAGGATTGAGATTCTTAACGCAACGTTTTATTTTTATAAGTAAAGTATCAACAATAGCTTCTTGCAAGGAAGCACAATAGTCTGGAACAATTTGAGGAAATTTTTCTTGTAATGTTTTCTTCAAATCATTCGTACTATATAAACAAGCTGTTTTTAATCCTGAGAAGCTAAAATCGTAGTTTGGACTATTATGCATAGGACGAGGTAATTCATATTTTTTTGGATTGCCTGTTTTTGACATTGCTTCAATAATAGCTCCGCCAGGATATCCTAGTCCTAGCATACGGGCAACTTTATCAAAAGCTTCTCCCGCAGCATCATCTAAAGTGCGTCCTAAAATTTTATAATTTCCAATCTTTTCAACCCATACAATTTCTGTGTGTCCACCGGATACAGTCAATGCTAACCAGGGAAGTTCTAAAGTTGAAATTTTAGAAAAATATTTACCTTTACTGTTTTTTAAAAAAGGAGAAAGAAGATGTCCTTCCATGTGATTTACTGGAATTATAGGTAATTTATATTCTATAGCCAACTCTTTTGCTTTTTGGATTCCTACTTCTAAACTTGGCGCAAGTCCTGGACCGTAAGTAACGGCAATTGCATTGATTCCTTCCCAAGATTTACGGTGAGTTTTTTTTAGGGCTGCCGTTAAACAAGAAGGGATAATTTCTTGATGTGCCCTTTTGGCTAATATAGGAACAACACCACCCCAATTTTGATGGATATTGGTTTGTGAAGAAACTACACTAGCAATAATACAATCTTTTTGTAAAACAGCTATTGATGTATCGTCACATGAGGTATCTATTGCTAAAATAAGAGTTGGTTTATCATTATTATCATTTTTTAGAGATTTCATATATATTAGTATTTAGCTTATTTTTTTTGTTGGAACAATTCTTTTTCAACAAATTCGCAAAGAATATGCCCAATCAATATGTGCCCTTCTTGAATACGAGGAGTATCGGTACTGGGAATGTCTAAAAGATAGCGAACAATATTTTTCATTTTGCCGCCACCTTGACCTGTTAATCCTATGGTTATTAAACCACAAGTATTTGCAACTTCTAAGGCTTTGACGATATTAGCAGAATTTCCAGACGTGGAAATTCCTATTAGAATATCACCTTTTCTTCCCATACCTTTGACCAGACGTGCAAAAACTTCTGCATAGCTATAATCATTTGCAACTGCAGTCATATAAGAACTATTAACATGTAATGCTTCAGCAAATAATGGCTCTCGATCGAAATAAAATCTACCAGAAAGCTCTGCTGCAATATGCTGTGCATCTGCAGCACTTCCACCATTTCCACAAAGTAAAACTTTATTATCTCTACGAAAAGTCTGAATAATTTCATTACAAATAGTATCTAATGTTGTCAAAAGATTTGTATCATGTAAAATTTTCTGCTTTACATCTAGGGATTTTTGTATAGCTTCTTGGAAGAAAACAGTTCTTTGAGACATAAAAAATCCTTTTTAACTTCTTTAAAAAAATACTACGTACTTTCTAAATAGCCAGCAATTGCGGCCAGCTATTCAGAAAATATTTAGTTTTAAAGGGATAATTTCTAACTTTCTGTTGTTGCTTGTGTAGAAAGAGTATGGTTTGTATAGGCGAAACCTTTAGCTTTAGACGCGGCTTCTCCACGTCCAGGAGCATTAAGATTGATAAATTTAAGATCGTAATCAGTCATAATTTCAACAAGTTCTTTAAATGTAATACGAGGTTCCCAATGTAAGGATTCTTTTGCTTTTGTAATATCAGCACAAAGATGAACAACTTCGGTAGGGCGGAAATATTTGGGATCAATTTCAATAATGATCATTCCAGGTTTTAAAACATGTTGCCATTCTTTTGATACAGATTTGACAAGTGCCTTTTCATTTGCATCTTTTCCATGCCATTCTAATTCCACTCCAACATAACCAAAAGCATGGTCAAGAAATTCTCGAACTGAATGGCTTTCCCCAGTCCCAATGACGTAATCATCAGGTTTATCTTGTTGCAGCATTAACCACATTGCTTCCACATATTCTGGAGCAAATCCCCAATCTCTTTTAGCGTCAATATTTCCAAGGTATATTTTATTTTGTTTCCCTGCTAATATTTGAGCAATAGCCCGTGTAATTTTTCGAGTAACAAAAGTTTCTCCACGTCTGGGACTTTCATGGTTAAATAAAATTCCATTACAGGCAAAAATCTGGTAGCCTTCGCGATAATTAACAGTTAGCCAATAAGCATAAAGTTTTGCTGCTGCATAAGGGCTTTTAGGATAAAAGGGCGTTTTTTCGCTTTGTGGAGGAAGTGAGCCGCCAAACATTTCGGATGAGGATGCTTGATAGAATCTGCTTTTTGTTCCACTGCGGCGAATAGCTTCTAAAATACGGGTAGCTCCAAGCCCAGTAATATTAGCAGTGAATTCAGGCATATCAAAGGATACTCGGACATGAGATTGCGCACCTAAATGATAAACTTCATCAGGGCGAATGTTCCATATAATATCAGAAATGATTCCGGGGTCTGAAAGATCACCATAATGTAGAAATAGACGCGCTTGATTTTCATGTGGATCCATATAAATATGATCGATTCGTTGAGTATTAAATGTTGATGCTCTACGAATAATTCCGTGTACTTCATATCCTTTAGATAAAAGAAATTCTGTAAGGTACGATCCATCCTGGCCAGTAATGCCAGTGATCAATGCTTTTTTCATATACTTTTTTCCTTTAGTTTAAATGTCTTATACAGTCATGTTTCTCTTCTTTTAATTATATGTTAACAAGATTTTGTAAGATACTCAAGAAAATTTTGCAAAATCGTTCTTTAAAATTTGGAGTGAAGTTATGTTTAATTTTATTAGAAATAAAAAAAATTTTTTTCTCTTAGGTTCTATGCTAGTATTGATTTTTTTACATTTATTCTGGTTTCAACAAAAGGAAAAATGTATAGAAAGATATTGGGAATTAGTAAAGTGGAATTCGGGAACAATGCAAGTAATTGCATGTAGCGCAACTTCTATAGAAAATTTGGAAAAAATAACAAATACTGCTTGGCAAGAAGTTGAAAGATTGGATAGTGTAATCAATGAATATGATCCGATTAGTGAAGCAGGTAAATTGCGATTGGCTTTAGAAAATGGGGTTTCTTCTATGGCTATTTCTTTCGAATTATGGCAGTTGCTTCAATTTAGCCAGACTATATCTCAACGTACACAAGGAGTATTTGATATTACTGTTGGGCCATTAGTAAAGCTTTGGAAAAAATGTGGAGAATTAAACCGGCTTCCAACTCAAGAAGAGTTTTTAAAAATTCAATCTCAAATTGGATGGGATCGTTTACATTTAGTTGAACCCCAAAAAGTTGAGTTGCATGGATCAGATCCTTTAAGTATCAATCTGGGAGCATTTTCTAAAGGATATGCTGTAGATCAAGTAGTAGGCGTTTTACAAAGACAAGGAATTGCAAATGGTTTAGTAAGAATGGGGGGAGATATACGATGTTTTGGCGATCGTGTTTGGAAAGTTGGAATTCAAGATCCTCGTATAAAAAATGCAGATGATCCTGAAAGTATTATAGGAATTGTAAAAGTTCAAAATAAAGCAGTATCAACTTCTGGACATTATCGAAGATATATAGAAATTCAAGGACATCGTTATTCTCATATTATAAATATTAAAAATTTAAAACCCGTTGAAACAGTCATTATTTCAGTAACTGTTATTGGGCCAACAAATATGATTTCAGATGCCTATTGTACATCTTTTTGTCTTTTACCTATTTCAGAATCTTTAAAGATTGCACAAGAAATAGGGCTTGAAGTTTGTATTATTACTCAAGAGACAGATGGTTATTTGCTTCATATAACACCTGGGTTTGAACAATATTGGTACGAAAAGCCAAACATGAAAAAAGAATAAGATTTTCTTGACAAAAAGAGAGTAATAAGATATAATCTTTTTCGAAAAAGTTAAAAAAGTAAATAGGGAGCAAAATTATGTCTGAAACTGATTTACCTTGGCGAGAAGTATTGATAGATGTTGAACCACGCGGAAAAGAATTTCGAATGGGTATTGATAAAGATGCTACAGTTGGAGATATTCTGAATGTAATATCAGAGCGTTGCCAAACTGAAGGAATCGATATAAAAAAATGGGCTCAAAAACAGGTAGGTAGTGATTATCAATTTGTTCTTTTGCGGAAATCAGAAGGGAATGCCATACTTCCTCCTGGAATGCTTTTAGGCGATGCCAAACCTGAAATTCAAAATAATGAAAGATTTAAACTGGGTACCCAACCTGTTGTTGGTGGGCTACCTACAGCTATCTTCAATAGAAGGATTGATAGTCTTGTTGAAGAATTTTACAAATCTTGTTTAAAAGAGATTTTTGAAAAAGAAGGTTGGGAATTAGAAAGCCCAAAAAAAAAAGCAATGTTTGGGAACATTCACAATTTTTAGTAGAAATCATCAGCTTTTATTCTGATCAGGCGTATAAAACAATCCGTTTAACTTGTAAGAATTTGCCTGGCTTAGTTGCTGTAGAACATGGCGAATTAAAAATTAATTATGAGCATATTTTTGAATTTTCACTACCAAGAGAATATCCTCAAAATTTAGGAACAATTCAGATTATTCCTAAAACGCCGCTTTTCCATCCTCGGATACGGGAGGTTGGCACAAAAGCGTGTTATGTAGTAAATGGAGAAATCGATAGAATTCTTATTGATATTATTTTTAATATCTTACTTCGTCCAAATACTGTTCAGCCACCAAGTTTGTATAAGGATGCTGATTGGGGTTTAGATAGCCAAAAAATGCGTTGGTATATACAATATGGCCCAGAAAAAATGTATGAATATTTAAAAAGCCTTTGGAGCAAGCAACAAAAACAAAGCAAAGCTAATTTAAATATTACTAAAGCAAAAAAAGTGAGTATAATAGAGTAGCATCCGGCAAAGAATTATAGTTAAAATTTTTTTAGTTTAAAAAAAACCCTTGTTTTGAGCAAGGGTTTTTTTGCTTTTAGCAAAATGTTATTCTATCAGAAACATTATATTCTTCTCTAGACATTCACAAAGACGGTTATAAATTTTATGAAGAGTAGTACGAGAAGTATCTTGGTGAATGGATTTAAGAATTCTTCGACTTAAAGTTCCTTGATTGAGTATAACATTGAGAGATTCTCTCCACATTTGGGATTGAGAAGTTTGTTGAGAGAGTGTATTTGTAATCAAATATTGCCAAAGTTCTTGAATTGTGCAAGATTTTCCTGGATATTTAAATAATTTTAAATAATCTTCATTATCTATGGTAGCTTTTTCTGCATCTTTAATTACTTGATGTAGTATTTTGGCCAACGGTTCTATTGGAATGCTTTTTTGTTTTTCGAAAGTAGTCCAATTTTCTGCAACAAGGCTTTGGATAGTTGAGGTAATAGCAGCTGCTATGGATATATCTGCAAGAGGGCATTCTTGAAGATCTAATACACGGATTTCAATTGCATTCCGCATGAATCTGGCAATTGCACCACGTGAGTTCAGCCATTCATTTTGAAGAATATTGTCAATATCATAAGGTTTGATATCAACAAAGATTTTTTCTAAAATTTCAGTGCGATAATCTTTTTCTGTAAAAACTTGCTCAGGAATAATTTGCCCGGCGATTCTGGGTACTTTTTTTTGGTTATGACGATATGTTTCCAATCGAGTATCCATCATTCCTGTAATTTTTCCTTCAACAATAGGAGAACTTGCAGATAATGCTGGCAAAATTGGCAAAACTAAGCGTATTGCGGCATGAAGCCGACCGAATTCTTCGTCATTTGCAAATGGCAAGTTAATATGCATACTTTGTAAATTGGACCAGCCGTGTCCTTGGCAATTAAATATTCGGTTATATGCTGAATAAATTTCATTGCAATCATGCGGCCATAACTTAGTTTCTTTATATGGGTTCATCCAAGGATGCATAGCAGTTGGCATGAGTTTTCCATTAAGATTTTTAAGTAGTTGGTTGATCCGTAAAATATGTTGATGAAAATGCTTTGAAAGTGGTTCTAAAGAAGCTGCAGGTCCATTGCATTTAAGTTCGATAACATGTAAAACTAATTCATTGGACCAAGCAATGGCTTTTCTAGATAGTTCATCCCCAAGGTAATCTTCATTTTCATGTTCTAAAATAGCATCTGCTATGGGCAAGACATCTAAAGTATCTTGCTTTACAATCATATATTCTAATTCTATTCCATAGCCTTGGAATAAGTGAAGTGATTCTTCAGACATTAATTATTGTTCCCCTTTAGGCATCTTTTTCGCTTCGATCCTTTTGAGGAATACCTCCATAATGCGCAGATAGAGATCTTCTTTTAGCATTTGGTCTTCTACGTTGGCATCAATATTAGGGTTTTCATTAACTTCAATCAAATAGCATTTATGGTTGGATTCTTTTAAATCCACACCATATAATCCATTTCCAATGAGATTTGCAGCCTTTAATGCTGTGCGAACAACATGCTTGGGAGCTAATTCGATTGGCAATGTTGTGAAACGTCCATAATCTACATCAACAACGTTATTTTTTATATTACGTTTAATAATTTGCCAATGATTTTCTGCCATGAAATATTTGCAAGCAAATAAAGGTTTTTGATCTAAAATTCCAATTCTCCAATCAAAATCTGTCTTCATGAATTCTTGTGCAATAATTAACTCAGATCGGTCTAATAATTTTTCAACCTTTTCTTCAAGGTCTTTTTCGTTATCAACTTTTATTACACCTTGAGAAAAAGAGCTATCTGGTTGTTTTAAAATACATGGGAAGCCTAATGTTGGAGCAATTGCTTCTACGTTATCACGGTGTACTATTAAAGTTTTAGGGACATTTATTTCATGGCGTTCCATGAGTTCTGCCATATAAACTTTATTGGTACATTTTAAAATGCTTTCAGGATCATCAATAACTACTAATCCTTCTGCAGCTGCTCTTCGTGCAAATCTAAAAGTATGATGATTAACTGCGGTTGTTTCTCTAATAAAAAGAGCATCAAATTCTGCGATTTGTCCATAGTCTTCTTTTGTAATAAGCTCTGCTCCAAGTCCTAAAGATTCTGCTGCTTTGATAAATTTTTGTAAAGCTTTTTGATTTGATGGCGGTTCTTTTTCATTAGGATCATATAAAATCGCAATATCATAGCGAGATTCTGCACGTTTACTATTTGTAGTATGAGATTTTCCTGTAAAGTAATGTTTGGCTGCTTCTACGACAAAATCTTTATGTTCCACAGGAATATCTTGCGCTTCAATAGGACTAACACTTTGAAGATCCCATTTTTTATTATTAAAGCTGAATTGTGCTCGAAAAAACGGAGTAGGGAACAATTTATAAAGTTCCATACTTAAACGTTCATATCGCTTTGCGATGTTTCGACCGAAATAAATACTAAGGGTGAATTTATCGGATTGGATTAGGTTCAGACTTTTTTGAATTAGTTCGTCCAACTCTTCAGATACATACCGTACTACGGTTTGTAACTTCATATCTTGGATAGTATTAACGCTGGGTGTTGGTTTATGCCCACGGGCCGCAGCTAACAGAGAGACGTAATAACCAATGCTTTGGTAACGATAAGACCTGCAAAGGTTAAAAACTTTAACATTTCGTAATTTGCTATAGGTTGGATCAGTAAGGTATGAGCGGGCAGAAACAATTTGTACCTTAGGTATGTCAATGGGCCAATCGCTTTCGTTGTTCACCAAAATCAACGTTTGCATAAAGGTATGTAGGGCTCCTTTCCAATGGCCGATCTGCTCTACAAGATAACATTATCTTGTTAAAGAACAAGAGAGTAGACCACCGTGGACTAATACGAAATATATCCAACCCATTGATTGCCTTAAAAGGTTAGGCAAATGGGAAGGAAGATAAAAAATAGATTTCGGTCTATGAACGTTAATCTAAAATAATAAATAGAAAGATTTTTTTTGGCAATATATGAAATTTTTTAAAAAAAGAGATAATACTGAATTGACTGATAGAGAAAAATTTCAATATTTTACTAAAAACGCCATCTATCCCACAACCTAAAGATTGGAGAGTTCTGGCAAAGATTAGTAATATATCAAAATATTTAGTCAATCGCAAAAATAAATTATTTTTTTCACAATATTATTGCTTTGTTATAGCAAGGATTCGAAATCCTAATTCTTTAGAAGTTTCATCGATGAGACGATAATTATACTCTAAACTTTCTTCTCCGCAAATAATTGCTGATTTTTTTTCAATATTTTTATGTGATTCTATTTCTAATGTATCTTGACACCATTCTGAAACAGAAGTTGCCATTTTAATAATTCCATAAGGGCTTATATCAAAATCTATTGGGTAGTTTTCGTCAGATATTTTTCCTAAAAACCAAGGATCAGAAATATTTCCCCAAGGATAATATCTTTCATCTACATTGTAAGCTATCCATTGCCATTCTTTTTTTGTTAGTAGTCTGTATTCGATTGAGTTATTGCTTTTTTGACTAAGCCATTTACAATAATTTTGAGCATCTTGCCAAGAAATTCCGGATATAGGGTTAGATAATGAATCATTCGTTATAAATTTAGTTCCATTCCATGTCCATAATGGTTGATTTTTAATTCGTGGAACATATTGAAGAGAACCAGATTCTTTTTGTTTCTTATATTGAGAAATTGTACTTGGAGAGTTTAAAAACTCTAAATATTGAGATACTGAAATTTCATCGGAAACAAAATAATAGTTGGGAGAGTTTTCTGGAAAATTTATATTAGTAAAATCTTTAAGCTCAGATATAACTGGGATTAAGTTTAAAGAAAGTTTTAATTCCATTCCATAAGTAATTTTTTCGATACGACGTAATTCTTGAAACCCTTCTTTTTGAAGAATAATTAAACAGTTTCCTGTTTTATAAAAAGGAATTTCTTTAGGGGTTTCTTGAGTGATTGCTATGCAATTTTCTTCCGTAATTTGAGGATAGGTAATATTTAAATATTCTTGTGTATCTATATTTTGATAATTATTTTGGTACCAATTGATGGAATCTTTATAAGCTACAGGAACTTTGCGGAGATATAAATCTTCCAAAGAAAATATATAAACTTTTGTTTGTAGAGGTGTTGTAGTAATAGATATTTTTGCAATAGGAGTAGAAGTACAAGAAAAAGGATCGGGAGTTGCCCAATTCCATTCATCATGATCGGGAAGATTTCTATGATATTGATGTACTTTCCCTAACCCTTGTTTAGCTAAAAAATTAGGAGGTTCCCATAATAAGGCTTGATAAAAATTTTGTTGTGCAAACATGAGTTGGGAAATATTATTTTTTTGTGAGTTTGCATATTCTTGTAAGGAAATTAGAGCTTCTTTTTTTTCTTTAATATTATTTGCATTTCTAAAACGTTTTATTTCATTTAAAATCAAGTTTTCTAGTGTCTCTGAATTTTTTAAGTAACTTTTAATCAGTTTTTCTCCTGTTGTAACATGATGCTTTGCTAATTCAAGTCGTTTTAATTGAATTTTTTCATAAACTCTAGGGCTTTGCCCAGCATTTTGAAAAAGTGAAAGGGCTAATTTATAATCTTTATCTGAAATTGCTTTGAGTGCTAAATTATAGTTATCTAAAGATTCTTTATACCCTAGATAAGTTTTTGCACCAAACCATCCTAATAATAAGATTGCACATAAAAATAATAATACCAATGGAGTAAGAAAAGTTATATTTAAATAAAAATATTTTTTTATACGACTCCAAAAGGATGTAGGCTTTGCTTTGATAGTTTCTCCGTATAAAAATCTATCAATATCATCTGCCATTTCTTTAACCGTTTGATACCGGTTTTGGGCAGAGCGAGATAAAGATTTTAGACAAATTGTTTCAATATCTTTATGAATTTTGGGATTTAATTTGGTTGGACTAACAGGATCTTGAGAAAGTATAGCAGAAATCACATTCATTACTGCTTCTCCCTGATAAGGAGGGCGGCCAACAAGTATTTCATAGAGAACTGCACCAAGAGAGTAAATATCACTTCTCGCATCAACTGTTCCCCCTTGCGCCTGCTCAGGAGACATATATGCTGGAGTTCCTAATGCTTCTCCACTTTGAGTAAGTCTGTGGCTATCCATACTATTCATTCCTTTAGCTAAACCAAAATCTGTAAGCAAAGGATGATTATTTTTATCTAAAATAATATTATCTGGTTTAACATCACGATGAATAATCCCATGTGAATGAGCATAATCTAAAGCTAACGCAATCTCTCTAATAATTGCTAATTCTTGTTGGAAATCGCGTCGAGTCCCTTTAAGATAGCTAGATAAAGTTTGTCCTTCTACAAAATCCATTGTAAAATAGTGAACATTATCAACAATTCCGGAATCGTAAATGCTAACAATATTAGGATGATGTAGGCTAGCTGCAAGTCGTGCTTCTCTATGAAACCTACGGATTTCATCTGCTGGAGGGTTTTCCCAGTCTTTTAAAACTTTAAGAGCAACTGTACGGTGTAATTTATCATCCCAGGCTTTATAAACGACTCCCATTCCTCCACGGGCAACTTCTTCTAAAATTTGATAAGCTCCAAATTTTTGAGGAATATTTCCCTCTACAAAATGGATAATTCCATCTTGAAATGTCAGCCGTATTTTTTTCTCCTGAGAAAAAACTTTGCTCCAATCAACATTCTTTATTTGTAATTCACTATCGCGATGTATCTGTACAAATCGATCTACTGCAATATAATGATTCTTTACCATAATTTGGCCAACAAGAAGACTGCGTCCCGAAGTCCTTTTTAAATTAGCCTGTTCTTGAAAACATTTATTTACATCTTCTGTTTTACAAGTCCCATCGCTTAATACTTGACGGGCGAATAAAATATCTTTCTTCATTTCATCTGTGATATTTACAGAAGATATTTTGTCTAATTTGTGTAGTGCTACTCTTTGACTATCGATATGGTGAGAAAATCTTTCTTCAAGAGACAAAAGCATTTCTCTAATTTTGTTTGCACAATCTCTAGTGAGAATATTACTTTCTACTAAATTGTCTAATAGACGGAAATTGGGATCAGTAAGCACAAAATTATTTATTTTATCTAACACTTCCGAAGGGACAACTCCCGATGCTTGCAAGATTGATAGAATTTGCTTGGCCTGGATTTCTGCCATATTAAAACCTTTCCAAAGATATGTCCCAAAGTTGTCAGATGTTTAAAAATTAGCATCACAAACTATAATTATAAGATTTTTTTGTTAAATTTTACATTGCTAAAGGCAAAGAAAGCTAGCAATCCTAATAACCCTAATAAAAATACACTGAGTCGTTGCGGAGTTTCTGGAAAGCCAATTTTAGTTGCAATATATACAAAAAATGGCCAAAGTCCAGTACCAAGAATTCCACATATAACAATCACAATCCAATATAAAGAGAGATATACTCCTTTATAGCCTGGAGGAGTGATGTCTAAAACTAAAACACGTGAAGTTGCCCAATATCCTCCCATTCCAATACCGCAGATAATTCCAATAGCCCACATAATAGGTTTGCTAGAGCAAATGCTACCAATGAGTAAAGTTGCTGTCCATATCATAATGATAATGCCAAATGTCAGTTTATTTCCCAACGGGCGGAGTAATAAACCAAAGCCTATGCCACCAAGGACTGCAAAAATAGTAGAAAACATTAAAAATAATGGAAGTTCACTTTTAGCAAATCCTCCAATTTTTTCTAAGAAAATCGACATGAAATGGACTGAGGCATACACAGGTATTCCACTTAATAATATTGCTGCAAGTAACCAGAAAGTATTTTTATCTTTAATAGCTGTTAATAAGTTTTTGATGATTTCTGGAAGACTAAAACTATTTGATTCTCTTATATTTTGCGTATATTTAGAAGGACGAATAAATAAAAATAAGGGAAGAACAAAAATTGTATAAAGAATTGCAGTAGGGACAAAAGCATTTACATATAAAACTTTGCCTGGTAAAACATCTTGGATTATTAAGCATTTTAAAAATTCAGGGAGTTGTAAAATAACTCCTCCTAACCAAGAAGGAAGTGTAATCTGATAATTATTTCTAATGAAAAAACCTATGGTAAATAATCCAAAAATAGCCCCAACATATCGTAATGCAATTCCTAATCCTGATACAGTTCCCATTTGCTTTGAAGTAGAAATATCTTCTAATAATGCATTGTAAAATGTCAAAGCAAGTTGATAAGGAAGATATGCAATAGTAAATAATATTCCGGCTAATATAAGATTTTTTCCACAGAATCCAAGAGAAAAAACTCCTGAAATTGAAATTACTGTTAGTATAAATAATGGAAAAACTTTATGTCCCCGATCACAAATTGGTCCTGTTAAAGGATAGAGAAATAAACAAAATATATAAACTATTGCTGAAATAATTCCATAATAGGTGTCTCCGTTTCCAAAACTTTGATCAAGCCACTGTGCAAAAGATAATGTTACTATATTCATCATAAATATAGTAGTGGCAAAATCAAAAAGACACCAGCTTAATATTTTAATAATGGGCACAAAAATTCCTTTAAGAAAAAAAATTTTCTTAGTTATTTTTAATTAGTTTAGCTATTTCTTAGCTAATTTCTAGAAAATTCTTTAAAATTATAGCATATATATCATCAAGAAAAAATGGAGATATTTTTATATGATAAAAAAGTCTGAAAAGGAAAATCTTCTTTTTCCTCGTAACCGGTTTTTACCAGTGAATTTAGCAGATGTAAAAGCTAGGGGATGGAATCAATGCGATTTTATTTTAGTTACAGGGGATGCTTATATCGATCATCCAAGTTTTGCAAATGGTGTAATATCTCGTGTATTAGAATCTGCAGGATATAAAGTAGGTATTATTTCTCAACCTAAATGGGATGTAGCCCAAAATACCTCAAAAGATTTTTCCGAGGAAAATTTGAAAAAGGATTTTTTTAAACAGAAAAAATCTAAAAAAGGTAAAAAAACACATCCTACTTCATCTAACAAGATATCTATGCCTGATATAACTTCATTGGGAAAACCAAGATTAGCGATGTTGGTAAGCGCAGGCAATTTAGATAGTATGCTAAGTGCTTATACAGCAAGCAAATTGCCACGTAGTGATGATCCTTATACCCCTGGAGGGAAATCTGGGTTCCGTCCTAATCGAGCTACTATAGTTTATTGTAATTTAATACGGCAAACTTTTGGGAAAATTCCAATTATTATCGGAGGAATTGAAGCTAGCCAGCGTCGATTTGCCCATTATGATTATTGGGAAGATAAAGTTCGTCGGAGTATCTTGTTAGATTCAAATGCCGATCTTTTGGTATATGGAATGGGAGAGCAACAGATTCTTGAAATTGCTCGACGTTTAGATGCAGGCGAAAAAATTACTAATATTACGGATATTCGGGGAACTGCTTACGTTAAAAAAGACATTTCTTTTTTAAGTACTCCAGAATATATAGAAAAATTTGGAATTCCTCAATCTGTTCTTGCATATAAAGATTTGCTTCCTCCTAAAGGGGAAGATTTGCAAAGGGTTCAAGAGAAAGAGGCTACTTCTAAACCTCCTATATACCGCAAAAATTATGCGTTAGCCTTTAAAAAAATTTATGAAGAACAAGATCCTGTACATGGGCATCCAATTGTTCAAGCTTCTGGACAGCTTTATGTTGTACAAATGCCTCCAGCTAAATTGCAATCTAAAAAAGATATGGACCGCTGGTATGACTTGCCTTATACGCGATATTATCATCCTGATTATGAAGCGAAAGGAGGTGTTCCTGCATGGGAAACCACACAACATAGCATTATTACTCATCGAGGATGTTTAGGATCTTGCGCTTTTTGCGCACTTACCATGCACCAGGGAAGAATTATACAAAGCCGTAGTTGTGAAAGTATTTTAAAAGAAGCAGAAAATATTACCAAAATGCCTTCTTTTCGAGGGTATATTAGTGATGTAGGTGGCCCGACTGCAAATATGTATGAAACTACCTGCGAAAAGCAGAAATGTCAAGGAGCTTGTAAGAATCGTGATTGCTTACTTCCCAAACCTTGCCCAAATTTACAACAAAACTTAGAAAAACAATTGGATATGCTTGCAAAAGTAAGGCAAATTCCGGGAATTAAAAAAGCTTTTATTTCAAGTGGCATTCGTTATGATATGTTATTAGATGAAAAGTGTGCAGATAAGTTTGGAGATATTTATATTGAAAATTTAGCACAAAATCATACTTCTGGAAGACTAAAGGTTGCTCCGGAACATATTTCAGATAAAGTTTTATTTCGTATGCATAAACCTAGTTTTAGTCAATATGAGCAATTCCGCAAAAAATTTGAAGCTGCTTCTAAAAAAGCCGGTAAGGAGCAATTTCTAATTGCTTATTTTATCTCAAGCCATCCAGGTTGTACGATGGAAGAACAAATTCATTTGGCAGAATATTTTCATCGACATGGTTGGACTCCGGAACAAGTCCAAGATTTTATTCCAACACCAATGACACCTGCAACTGCAATGTTCTATTCTGGATACGATCCTTTTACGATGGAACTGGTTTATACTCCAACTACTATCCGCCAAAAACGCCGTCAGCGTGCTTTGATGCAGTCTAACAAACCTGAAATGCAAGGTAGAGTCCGAAAAGCATTACGTGAAGCCGGGCGTTCGGATCTTATTGGAAATGGCCCAAAACATCTTGTAAAACCTGGGCCGGAAGAGGATTGGAAAGACTAAAAAAATAACTATTCCGTAATTCCACATTTTTCTATTTTTCTTAGTAAGCTAAAGCGGCTAATACCTAATAAGGTTGCGGCCGCGCTTCTATTTCCATTAGTCCGAGATAATGCTTTGATAATTTCATTCTTTTCTACATCCATGATAAGTTGGTTTAAATCTCGTATTGTAGAATTTGTTTTATTAAGAGATGATGAAGTAGGAATGATTCTTTGAGTAATTTCTTTTGGCAAATTAGCAATTCGAAGTACAGAATTGTCTAACGCTACTAAACGATTTACTGTATTTTTAAGTTCGCGAATGTTTCCAGGCCAATCATAATTCATTAAAATTGATAATAATCCTTGTTCTATCTGTCGAATATTTTTCTTTTCTTGCTCGTTTGAATCTTTTAAAAAGATAGAAAATAAAGAAGGAATATCTTCTTTTCTTTCTCGTAAAGGAGGCAATTCTATTGTAACTACTTTTAAGCGAAAGTACAAATCTTCACGAAACATCTCATCTGCAACCAGTTGCGCTAAATCTTTATTTGTTGCTGAAATAATACGAATATTTAACGGAATGATTTTAGTAGAACCAATACGTCGTACAGATTTATCTTGCAAAATTCGTAAGAGTTTCTTTTGCAGTTCATAATCTAACTCTGAAATTTCATCAAGAAAGATTGTTCCTGTATCAGCTTGTTCGAATATTCCTGGTTCATCTTTTATTGCGCCGGAAAAAGCTCCTTTGATGTGACCAAAGAAAACATCTTCTGCTAAAGTATTGGGAATCGCACCACAATTTTCTGGAATAAATGGCTTATCCTGGCGAATACTAGAAAAATGGATAGCGCGTGCGATCAATTCTTTCCCTGTTCCACTTTCCCCTTGTATAAGAACTGCAATATTAGAATTTTTTACTTTTTCAATAATAGAAAAAATTTGCTGCATTTTAGCATTTCGACTATAAAGGTTATGATAGAAAAAACGTTGGCTCAATTGCTTAATATGTCGTTCTGCTATTTCTAACCTCTGACTTTGTTCTGTAACTTGCAAATTTAATTCTTGGGTGCGATTCATAAGTGCTTGATTAAGAGTAGCATTATATATGGCTACAGCAGCTTGTTCTGCAAATGCTTTTAGAATTTCTAAATCATCTTCTTGAAAACATCCTCGAACTAAGCGATTATCTAAATAAATAACGCCTATGACTTTTTTATCTAAGATAACAGGAACGCAAAGAATAGAAAACAAAGAAAATTCTTGAATAGATTGGTGTTGAGAAAATCTTGGATCAAACTTAGCATTTTCGGCTAAAATAGATTGTCCTGATTCTTGTACTTGAGAAGCAATAGATTTGCTGATTTGGTATATTCCTACAATATCTTCTTTGGTAAAATTTCTCGCAATTTCATGCCCTTCTACTAATAAAAATCCACGTTCGGCGCGTGTTAATTCAATAGCTTTATCTAAAATTGTGTTGAGTAACTTTTGAATATTTCGTTCTTCATGTAAAGCTTTTAAAGTTTTTAAAAGTGAATCATGATAAATTAAGGTATTTTTCATCCTCGATAAATAGGACGTCCCTTGTTTTTGCCAATTTTCCAAAGAATCACAAATAAATTCCCAAATTGCATCATTGGGAGAGACTTCTTTTAATAATGTTGAAAATTTAGTTTGTAATTCTTCATAATGCGTTGCCATGCTTATCTCTTTTATAAAATATTTTTTATGGGCGCGATTTTCGCGCCCAATTAGAAGTTACTTTAAAAAGTATTTTTCAGAATAAGTAAAATATTTTACAAAATTATTTTCTAGTTTCAAAGAAAATGTTTTTTCCATAGCGAAAGTCTTCCCAAATTACATGGATCCAATTTTGGCTAATTGCAATTTGAGGATTTTGGCATTTGATTGATTGAGTATTGTAACGCTTGGGAACAGACCATGTTTTGCCATAGTTACTACTGCTCGTAACTAAAATATCTCTATTCCCATAATAGTTTCCTTCCCAAACAATATAAACTTTTCCATTGTTGCAGATAATTTGTGGATGAAGTGAATATACAGAACGATCTTCTATACGAATAGGTGTAGAAATAATTTTAATATTTTTCTCGGAGTCGAGTTGTATTGTATTGGTTTGTATAGAAAAATAGTTTTCATTTGGGTGATATTCGCTCCAAACTGCATAAAAGCGATCTTGGTAAGCTGCTAATTTTACATGGCTGTTGATATAAAGATCCCCTGAATCATTAGATAACTCTAATGCCGTATCTTTCCAAGTAACGCCATTATCAAGAGAATAATTAAAATAAATATCTGGTTTTGTACCATTTCTAAAATCAGTCCAGGCTGCCAGAATCATATTGCCGCTTTTTACCATTTGAGGATGTGAAGATTCATTACTATACGGAGCATCTCCCTGATCCAGGCGAACTTTTACTTCGGGTTCATTATTTGCAATATAATTTATATGTCTCATAAAAATAATATCAGAACGAGTGTTTGATAGGCATCCTCTAATTTGTCCAATCCAATATAGCATATTTGTTTCGGCTAAAATTTGAGATTGGATAAATTCTACAGGGTAAAGAGTTCCCGTGCCACTTGCATCTATATAATGATAATTATTTTTCTTGCTCCAAGTTTCTCCTAAATTTGTTGAGATATATCTACGAACTTGAGTATAAGAGTAATCCTCTGAATTGCTATAAAAAGCGTATAGTACTCCATTATTATTATGAGTTAATAAAGCATTATTTGCATTTTCATCGAGATCAATTGCGTCTCGACATTCTTGTGAAAAACCGGAGGTAGTAAGGTTTGCAATAGGATAAAGCCTAGTTGTAAGAGACTGCAAATGTTTTTTTAATTGAAAAGAGTTTTTATAGAGCTTATTATTTTGAGGATTAAATTCGAAAGTTACATCCGTTTTTTTCGATAGCTCGTTTGCATTGTTACGATGATAGTAGCGTTGGAAAACAACTTGTTTGATTTCTTCTCCAAAATAATGGCCAGGGACTTGGATTATTCCGGAATTTGCTGTATAAGATTTTTCCCATAAAAAATAAGTATAGTTAGAATCCATGCTAATTTGATGATTGCTGCATATTTCCCCAGGACTTTGGTTCACAATGGCATCTTTATTCCAGCTATTTCCATAGTCATTAGAATTAGCAGAATATAAATCTTGTCCACCATTACGATTTGATTGCCAGATCGCATATAAATTTATTCCCTTTGCAGCAAGTTTAGGTTCCCAATTATGAGGGCGTTGTTCTGTCTGATGAGTGGGGGTTTCTTCCAGTGTTGTGGAATTGCTCATGTCTCTGCCAAATATTTTATATATGTTGCTATTTCGTTTTTCAGCCCAAGCTATATATATTTCTCCTAGTTCATTGATTGCAACAGTTGGCCAATTTGTTTGACATTTTGCATTCGCGCTAGGTTGGCTTACTACTTGGCCAGTTGGATATGTCCATGTTTCTCCTGTATTTGAAGATTGATTCATATAGATTGTTTGTGGCAGAAAAGCAAAATCAGACCAAACTACAATAACATTTTTTCCATTGCCTGCAATATCTGGTAAAACAAATGGTTTATTATTTTTAGTTGCTACTTCACTAAGATTGGTAATAGCTACTGTCCATGAACCATCAGAAAAACGTTTACGCGATTGGACTGTCCATTCATCTATACCAGAAGTAGAATTTCCAGCGAGTACAAAATTTTCCCATATTACACAAAGTTCGTTATCAGTACGATTTAAATATAATTTAGGGATAAAATCTTGTGCGGAATTTGTAATTGCACCAGGAGCAGAAAAGTTTTGTCCTAAATCGCTTGTGTAACTAAAAGAAATGAAGGAAACAATATTTGGATCAATATAACCAGATATTCTCCAAACAATATATGCTGATTGTCCATCGCTGGTGCAAGCAATTTGAGGATAAGAGTGCCAGGCAACAATTTGGGATACATCCTTTTCTTCAGAAATTACCCATCCTCTTTTAGTTTGATTCCAACAACGATGCCAAATATAATTTTTTAAATTTGTTCCATCATCAAAGTATCCGCCTTGCCAAGTAATATGGCAATAACTTCCATCATCACTACAAGCAATAGAAGGATTCTTTGCTAAATACATTCCACGATTGACTGCTGAAACAAAAAAATTAGAATCTATAGGTTCTTCCCATTGAAGGCCACCATCTGTTGAGGAACGTCGAACAATATCGGATAATCCATAGCGGTAAGCAATATGTACAGTAAGGCCATCATTGCTACAACAAATTCTAGGTTGTGAGCTTGGATAACAAGCAGGCCAGTTTGGGCTAATGCAAATTGCTTTAGATTGAAATGTTGATCCACCGTCTTGAGAATTGTTATACCAGATTGCCTCATAGTTGGAACGTCGATCAGCCCAAACAATATGTATAATCTTTCCATCGGTACTTGTTACAAGAGATAATTCTTCTGCGAACATCCCGTCTTGTAATCCAACATCTATGCGCCGATCAGAAGAGTATAACCAAGTTCCATCCCAGTTTCGACAGTTAAAATATACATTACTTTCTCCGTTTCTTTGATCCAGCCAAGCTATGAAAATACGACTGGATTTAGTATAGCTATCTGTAGATATAGCTACTTTAGGAGATTTTGCAGTGATATTACTTAAAATATCTTGAGGAGAATCAATTCGTGCATCTTGATATTTGCTAATGTCAGGGTCAACGGAATGTTTTGAACCTCCGCCGCCTCCACAATTGCAGAGGAAAATTGCAAACCATCCGAAAACCGATAAAGTTAGGATAATCTTACTATTCATAGTATATAATTCAGCAAATTATGCTGCTCCAATTTAAGATGTGTTGTTAAATTTTCTCGTCCCTTGAATTTTTTCAGGGACGAGCTTTTTAGATTAACGTTTTCTTTGTTCGTAAAAAATATTTAGTCCGTAACGATAATCTTTCCATATACAATGTACCCATTTGGAAGAGATATGAAGTTTCGGTTCAATAGAATTTGAACTTCCAGGGGCATTAGTATTCCATCGATAAAGGGCACTCCAAGTTTTACCCCCATTTTTAGAATATCTTCCGAATATATCAAACGACCCATATTTTTTTTCTTGCCAAGCAATATAAATATCATTACCATCACAGACAATACTTGGATTACGAGCTTCAGATAATCCATCACTAATAGGAATACTAGGTGATATTGTATGTACGCCATTTATGATTTGCATTTTTCCAAAATAAATTTGAAAATCTTTGGAATTAGGAAAGTAACATGTCCATGCAGAATATAATGTATCTTCTTTGCAGGATATGCTAATTTCTGCCGCAGTAAAATTGCCAGGAATTCCGCTATCTAATGCAGCAGGATTCGTCCAATTTTCTCCATTATCAGAAGAATACACATAATGAACTTTGGCTAATCCTCCGGGTTGATATTCTTGCCATACAACAAAAAGTTGTTCACCTACTGCACAAATTTTAGGACGACGAGAAAGTTGAGTGCTATCATAATCAAGTGCAACATCTACTCCATCCCAATTACCAGGGATTCCATAATCTGTGTTTCTGGCATAACGAACCTGGCTGTTTTCCAATTCTCTATTTTCAGAAACAATATGGACATATTGGCCAGAAATAGCCATGTCGTAATTAAGATAGTCAGAACCTAATGTAGGTTCTACAAACCATCCATCCCATGATTCTCCAAAATCGTCAGATACAACTAAGTAATTTGAATTTTCATTCCAAAGATCTAGCAGTTGGTATAATACATATACATGCCCTTGATCATCTGTACGAATTAAAGGGTTTCCGCCATAGTAATCATTGCTAGATATTTGAGTTGCACGATTATTAAAAGAATAATTGTGCTTATTTTTAGAATAAAAATTATTTTCTATATTTTTAACAAGGTGAACAGCTTTTGATGGATTTTTTAATAATTCTATTTTGGGAGTAGAGAGTGTTTTATTTTGTTTTTGACATGAATGGCTTCTATCATTAGTATGAATATAAACATGTGTTTCTAATATATTCTCAACTATTTTATAGTCAGGGTATTCCCATATTGTATAAACATGACTATTGCTATCTGAAACTACCTGTGGAATACGGGCAATTTCGCCTTGAACAACATTAACCAGGTAATCATTTTGCCAACGAAATCCATTATCTTCAGATTGGCTAAAGTAAACATCTTGAAAACCATTGCGATCGGTAAGCCATACACCATAAATATTATTTTGGTTTACAGAAATTCTTCCTTGCCAGGCATGGGAAGAAACTAAGTTACTTTTTGGTATTTTTTCATCTTTAAGAGGAGTAACTCCTTGCATAAACCTTCCATAAATTTGAGGAATGTTGCTGTTACGTGCTTCGGCCCAAATTCCATAAACAACACCATTTTCATCACAAGAGATTTCTGGATTTACTACTCTAAAAGATCGTTCTGTTCCTGCTGTATTGAGTTGGAATCCTGTTCCTGCCCAAGTAAGGCCAAAATCATCAGAAAAGTTATAATAAACTGCTTCTTCTGGAGCGTTTCTATAATCTGTCCAAAGTATATATACATAATTTCCAACATTGCAAATCCTTGGAATATCATGGCTATTTTTTTTATCTCTATGTGAGACTCTACTAATTTGAACAGCAGGTTTCCATTCTGTGCCTATTTTAGATCGTGCGATAACTGTCCAATCTCCATTTAAAGTAGTATCGACATTCCAAACTGCGCAAATATCTCCAGTATCACGATTGCAAGTAAACATACCGTAATCATCTTCATCACTTTGAGTTTCTGCAACAATTTCATCAGTTCCCCAAGTGTCTCCGAAATCTGTAGAAGAGTCATGCAAAAGTCCTCGGCTATATCTTGTAGTACTTTTTGAAGGAATATCAGTCCAGATAATATGGACATTTTTTCCATCTGCTGTGCAGCGTACAAAGGGGAGACTTCCACGTTTTTCTGATACTTGGTTTTCAGAGCTTCTCCAGTTGGGAACTGGTTTTGTCATATCCCAACAACGATGAAAAATAAAAAAATCACCATCAGGAGGAGGACTGGCAAGAGTTCGATAATCTGTCCAAGTAATATGGCAATACATTCCATCATCGCTGCAATCTATAGTTGGAAAGTGGACTAAATAAAGCCCTATTGTATCTGTATTGACATAAAATTTGCTGGGGTCAGACATGCTTGACCAGGAAACTCCAGCATTATTTGAATAACGAAATCCTAAATCATGCCGTCCATGTCTCCATACAACAAAAACTTGTGTGCCATCTCGACTACATGCAATCTGAGGAAGTGTTCCTACAAAAGGAAATGGCGTTCCAGGGCTTAGTGGAAAAGGTTTTGAGAATGTTTGTCCAAAATCAGAAGATCCACTATAATATACACATTCTTGTCCTATTTGCGCATCGCTCCAAACAATATGAAGGTATCTTCCATTTGCTCCAGAGCAAATTTTTACACTTTCTAATTCTGCTCCAATTTGATTCGGATTTAATCTAAGATCGCTTGAATGAATCCAACCTCGATCTTCTGCGCGAGCATTAAAATAAATATTTTTGTCGCCATCACGGGCATCTAGCCATGCAACATAGATACGACGATTAGCAACTGTTACATCAGAAATATAAGAACTGGCTGCTACTCTATCAGTAGTACGATTTCCATCAATTTGAGCATCTTGATTTTTTGTAATTTCAGGATCGTTATTGTTGCTTGAATTACTATTCCCACAAGAAATAGCAAAAAAAGCTACAAATATAAGAAATATTACTAGCAATTGATTTCGCATTTTTTCTATCCCCAATAGTTAGAAAATAATAATATTTTCTATTCTAACTTATTTTAATTCTTTTCGTCAAGTTTTTTTAAGTAAGTTTCTTGACAAATACTAGTTTTCAGATTATTATTAAAAAACAAAGTTTTTGCTTGAAAACTAAGTTACTTTTTTTTTATTATAATTTAATGATTGTTTTTTTGTTAGGAGTAATAGTATGTCTGAAGATAAATCTCTCAGCAAAGAAAATGTCTCAGATTCCATACAATGCGAAGAAAAACAACATTTCTATACTGCTTTGTTTCATTCCACTCCTGTTGGATATGTGATTTTAGATATAAATTATAAAATCTTAGATGCAAATAATACATTTTTATCAATGTTAAATACAGATAAAAATGCCCTTATCATCAAAGGACTAAACAATATTGTTCATCAAGAGGAGCAGAAAATTCTTCAAGATTTTTTATATGATTTAGAAAACAAAAGCATAGAAATACGTTTATTAAAAAATAAAGAAGATTTTATTTGGAGTCAAATGTCTGGATATTTGATTCCTCATTTCTTTTTAGAAAATGGGCGAAGTCAACCTATAATATTACTTATGTTTAATAATATAGATATATTAAAAAGGATGGAAACCCATTTGCTAAGATTTCAAGCTACAATTGATAATACTATAGAAGTTATTTTTACTATTGATCCTAAAACATTAAAAATTGTAGATTGTAATGAACCAACGAATTTAATTTTAAAATACGATAGAGCAGAATTATTCTCCTTAGAATTGTCAAAAATTATTCCTAATATTTCTCAAGATAATATGATAAGTCTTTTAAATTGTTTAGTATCTGGAGAACAAGAGTATATTTCTCTTGAAACAGATTATTATTCTAAAAATAGTGAAATATTTTCAATGTGTTTAATTATGAGGCCTTTTAAAAATAATAAAGGGACTCACGTAATTTTTACTGCTCAAGATATTACAGATCGTAAAAAAATAGAAAAAGACTTATTAGCAAAACAGGAAGAGCTAGATAGTTTTTTTTCCTTAACACCTGATTTATTGTGTATAGCAACTATTGATGGAAAATTTATTCGAATGAATCGTGTTTGGGAAAAGATGCTTGGTTTTTCTTTGGAACAATTACTTCAGCATTCTCTTTTAGATTTTGTTCATCCTGAAGATTATAATGAAACTTATTCTCATCTCAAAAATCTTTGTAATTCTCAAAATAGTATTACTTTTACCAATCGATATTTAAGTATTACTCGTGGATATTGTTGGTTAGAATGGAGAGCTATCTCATACCAAAATAAATATATTTATACTATAGCTCGTGATATTTCTCAAAATATTCAACAGCAAAGACAAATTCAACAACAAATTCAAGAATGGCATGATACCTTTAATTCTATGGGGCATGCTATTATGATTTTAGATGCAGAGTATTCTATTTTATGCAGTAACAAAGCTCAAGATATTTTATTTGGAATAACAAAAAAATGCGAGAATCAGAAATGTTATTGCATTGTTCATCGAAATAAGTCTATTATCCCAGAGTGTTTTTTTAAAAGAGTTGTTACTACAGGAGAAGCTGAAGAACAAGAATTTTACGAACCAAGTATTCAAAAGTATATTCGAGTAAGAATGGATCCTATTTTTGATGAACAGAAAAAAGTTAAGAAAATTGTCCATCAAATTATCGATATTACTAAACAGAAAGAATATGAAGAAAAATTAAAATTATTGGCGAAACAGGCAGCGGCTGCAGATGCTGCAAAGAGCCAGTTTTTAGCAAGCATGAGCCATGAAATACGTACTCCAATTAACGGAATTTTGGGGAATATTTCTTTATTAAGAGAAACTGCTTTAAATGAAGAACAAAATGAGCTTCTTGATGCGGCGCAAACGAGTGCACATTTGCTATTATCTATCATCAATGATATTCTTGATTTTAGTAAAATTGAAGCAGGGCAGATGATTTTGCATGAAGAGTTATTTGAATTTCACTCTCTCATTGAAGATTCCATTGCAAGTCTTTGGAATCGTGATTGTACAAGGCCAATAGAAATTATTTCTATTATAGATCGACATATCCCGCAATATTTATATGGTGATGCAAAAAGAATCCAACAAATTATTATAAATTTAGTTGGAAATGCTATTAAGTTTACAGAACAAGGGCATATTCTAGTAACAGCGACTTTATTAGAAAAAGATGAGTCTCCTTTCCAACCAGGCTTGATTTTTCCTGATTTAGCTGTACAACTTCCAACACCAATAAAAAAAGAGAATAACATCCAATTGTTAATTTCTGTTCAAGATACAGGAATTGGTATTTCTTTTGAAAAAATTACGCAAATATTTTCTCCATTTGTTCAAGGAGATAATATCGATCGAAAATATGGTGGGACAGGTCTAGGTTTGTCTATTTGTAAAAAGCTAGTAAATATTATGTCTGGAGAGATTGGGGTTGCTAGCGATTTAGGAAAGGGAAGTAATTTTTCCTTTACTATTTCATTAAAACAAGCATTAGATGCTTCAGCAATTGAAATTCCTGAAGCCATCAGAAAATGTAAAGTCATGTTAATTACTAGTAATAGTTATCTTAAAAAATCTATGCTTGAAATTTTTGCAACTTGGGGAATGGATTGCTATATATATAGTAATTCAGAAATTGCTATTCGCGAATTGCTTATGGCAGAAAAAAATAACCATTCTTTTGATATTGTTATTTTAGAAGCAACTTCATATTCTCATGATATTCTCCAAAATATTTTGCAAATATCAGTTTATGCAAAAAATCGTGTGATTGTTTTAACTCCTATGATTAAAACTAATCAGACAGTATTTAAAGAATATGATAAAAAGTTTTATTCGTTGTTAAGACCATTTCAACGCAAAAAAATATTAGCAAAGATATTAGAAATTTTATCTGGAAAAGAATCTTTTTTAACTCAAGAAAAAGATCCTTCTACAAAAAGAGTTATTACTGCTCGATATGAGCAAGCAGCAGGATCCTCTGAAAAGAAAGATATAGCTGTTTCTAAAAATACTAAAATTTTATTGGTCGAAGATAACTATATTAACCAAAAAGTTGCAATTGGAATATTAAAAAATATAGGTTATCAAGATGTTGATTTGATTATGAATGGCCTTAATGTTTGGGATAGTTTAGCAAAGAAAAAATACGATCTCATTCTTTTAGATATTCAAATGCCTGGAATGGATGGATATAGTGTTATTCGTAAATTGAGAGCAACTCCTGAATATGCTAATATCCCTGTTATTGCAATGACTGCGCATGCGCTAAATGGAGATCGCGAAAAATGCTTGGAAGCAGGAATGACAGATTATATTCCTAAACCACTTAATAAAACCGAAGTAGAAATTGTTATCCAAAAAGTTCTCGAAAGAAGTAATCTAAATCCTAAAAATATTGACACAAATAAGGTAGAAAAAACGGATATTATATCTTTGAAAGATTTAAGTGTATCTTCAGAAAAAAAGAAAGATTCTCCTATTCCAGATATTGTGCGTAATTTAATTTGGGAGGATGATAGTGAAGTTTTTAACCATGAAGATATGCTAAAAAGAGTTAATGGCGATGAAAAGATTATGAAAGAGTCATTGGTAATTTTTGTTCAAGATATGCCAAACCAATTAGAAAAACTAGGACAAGCTATCCAACAAAAGAATTTTAATCATATTCGAAGCTATACACAAAGTATAAAAAGTGTAGCAGAGAATATGAGTGCTCAAGCAATGAAAAAAATCGCAGAAGAAATAGAGTATGCTCTTAAAGCAAATGATATTTCATGTATAGAACTTTTATATGCTCATCTTCATATAGAGTTTGACAAGTTGATTAGTTATTTAAGAGAAATAGAAATAACTTCATAATTTTTTCTAAAAAACAAAAAAATTCGCGTATATAACGCGAATTTTTTTGTTTTTTAGAATGGTTTCCCAAAAGAGAAACTAAATACGCGGGTATCGTCGCCATCTTCCTTCATAAGAGGGAACCCAAAATCAAATGCAAATGGTCTTGGCCCAAAGAAAGGTATTTTTACCCGAAATCCAAAACCAACAGAAGCTCGCATAGTATCAAATATGGTGGTATTAACACTTTTGACAACACTGCCAAAGTCAGTAAAGACTACGACTCGAATAACATCTTCATAAATAGGAATGCTATATTCGACTGTTCCCAATAGCATAAAATTGCCGCCAATAGGATCGTCTGCTCGTCCAGGATAGTTTTCCCGTGGGCTTACTCCTCGGTATGCAAAACCGCGTAAAGAAGAAGAGCCTCCAGCAAAATAACGTTCAAAAATAGGTACTTTTTCAGAAGGGGAATGTGCAGTTGCAAAATCAAGTTTAAGGCCTAAAGAAAGAACATGTTTATATCCAGAACTATTTGTATAAATACTATTGAACCATGCAGTACGAACATGAAATTTTGAAAAATCATAATCGCCGCCTAAAAAGACTCCGGCAGTTTCATAAGAAATTCCAAATATATAGCCTCGTGTGGCTAAGATAAAATCATCTCTAGTATCAAGTGTTATATCAAAAGTTAATGTAGAAAGTAGACTATGTCCTTTTACGGCAAAAACATCTCTTGGTGCAACATCTTCAACTTCGACAATACCAACACCTTCTATTTTATATGTTACTTTAGCTTCAATATCTCGTGTGAGTCTTCTCCCAATAGAAATTTGAGATCCGATTCTTTCTTCATCATAAGATTCATAACCATAAGCCATGCTATATGCTTCTATCCCTAAACTCCAATCTGTTCCAAACAGATAAGGTTCAGTAAAAGCAGCACGAAACCGCATAAGGTTTTTGCCTATTTGAACAAAAGAATCAAATGTTTGGCCTGCTCCAGTAAAACTATCTCCAGAAAAAAATTCTGACCAACTATTTGGCCAGCCTGCAATATCAAAATTTCTTTTTGTAAAAGAAATTTCTCCAACTGCACCTAAATCTGAAGTAATTCCTGCTGCGAATCTTAAATTTCCTGTTCTTCCTTCTTCAACTGATACAAGCAAATCTTTCCAATTTGGTTCATCAGTATCCATAAAATCAACTTTGATAGTTTCAAAATAATTGAGACGTCGTATTCTGCTTTGGCTTTCTTCTAGTTTTCCAAGATGAAATTGTTCTCCAGGATTTATTAAAACCTCTCTTCTAATTACATTATCTTGGGTAAGAGAGTTTCCTTTAATTTCTATTTTTCGAATATAAGTTTTTGTTCCCTCTTGTATCTTATAGTGAATATTAACGCTTGTTTTTTTTACATCTGTAATTGTAACAAGTGGTTGGACTTTAATATCAAGAAAGCCATTTTCACCATAAAGTTTCTCTATTTTGGATTTATCTTCCAACATATCATTTTGTCTGAAGAATGAACCAAAACGAAGATTTGTGCGCGTCTCAATTTCTTTTAGAGTAAAGAGCTTATTACCTTCAAAGGTGATCGCATCAACAGTATATCGTTCGCCTTCTTCTACTACGATATTGATGTCCATTTCTGTACGATCGGTACTATACATAATGTCGCGTAAATGCAATCTTACATCTAAGAATCCTTCGGAACGGTAATAATTCCTCATCAATAATAAATCTTCTTGGAAACTTTCTTCATCAAAATATTGAGAACTAAACAGCGCGCTTTCTTGTGTTTTGATTGGATCAAGTAATGTGCCTTTTGTAAATGTTTTGTTGCCAAAAAAATTTATACTTCTGATAGTTACTTCTGGCCCTTCATCTACAATAATATGTAAATCAATCCAACTTCCACTAGGTTTTTTTTCTGTCTTAATATTCGCAAATAAATATCCCTTTTTCCTATACATTTCAGTTAGATTTTGGATATCTAGAGATAAAGTATGAGAAGCAAGATAGCGTTCTTGAGTAATACGTAAGGTCCTCAATATTTCATCTGTACCAATTTCATGGTTACCAAATACTTTAATTTCTCCAAGTAATTGATTTTCTGTTACCAAAAAAGTTACTTGTACGCCGTTGCTAGTTTGCTCCACCTGTACTTCAAGGTTCGCAAATAGACCTAATTGGTGAAGTCGTTGAATGTCATTTTTGAGAGCTTTAGAGGAGAATGCCACCCCAGGCTGAATCTCCAGCTTAGGCTTGATGCTTTCTTCGGATATAGTCATTAAGCCTCGAATAATAACAGCAGACACCTTGCTATTTTCTTGACTATAACAATTTTGAGCAATGACTATAATAAGAAGGATTAGCAAAACATAACGTAGTTTTTTTAAGTTTTGGCAACAACCTTTTTCTATCAAAGATCCCAAGTGTAGAAATTCGTTGGGAAAATGCATTGTAACTCCCGCGTAAAAAATAGTTTTCCCAGAACTAAAGTTGCTCTGGGAAATTAGGTTTCTCTGGATATAGAAACAAATCGTGTGAATTGTTTAAAGAAGCATAATTCGATGGATCCCGTCGGACCATTGCGGTTTTTTCCAATGACAACTTCGGCAATACCTTGTTTACTGCTATTTTTATTGTAATATTCATCCCGATAAAGAAAAAGAATCAGGTCAGCATCTTGTTCCAGTGCACCTGATTCTCGTAAGTCGGACATACGTGGATGATGGTCATCTCTTGAATCTACCGAACGATTGAGCTGAGAAAGCGCAATGATGGGAACATTTATCTCACGGGCAATAGCTTTTAACCCTCTTGAAATTTGGGAAATTTCCTGCTGGCGGTTTTCACCGCCACTTTGTCCGCATTCCATCAATTGGATATAATCCAAAATAATTAGCCCAACTTTATGCTGTAGTTTATAACGGCGTGCTTTTCCTCTAATATCTGCTAAAGTTAAACCTGGTGTATCATCGATAAAAAAATATGATTGAGCAAAAACATTACTTTCTATGTTAATACGATCACATTCTTCTTCATTTAAGGTTCTAACTCCAATTTTATGAGAATCTATTTGAGTTCTTGAACAGAGCATATTTTGTACAAGTTGCTCTTTCGACATCTCCAAACTAAAAATCAACACACCTATTTTTTGTTCAAGTGCAGCATGTATGGCAATATTCAACGCAAAACTTGTTTTTCCCATACTAGGACGAGCTGCTACGATATTAAGAGAAGAATTTGCAAAACCTTTGATAACTTGATCTAAATCTCCGAACCCACTTTTAACACCTTCAAATTTATTGGCAGCCTCTTTCATTGCTGGAACAAGATAGCCTAAGATCATTTGTATAGGCACTGGATCGTTTGAAAGTTTCCTTTGGGTTACTGAAAATATTTTTTTTTCAGCTATATCCAATAGGGGACTTAAATCCATGCGCCAATCTTTTGCAAGATCCATAACTTCTTGTGCTGCTTGGATCAATAGCTGTACAATCCCTTTTTCACGAAGTACTTCAACATAATAATATACATTACCTGCTGAGTATGTAGTTGCCATTAAATTTAATAAATAGGAGTCTGAGTCAGAGCTTATTCCATTTTTCTTTAAATATTCTTGTACAGAAATTATATCAATAGGTTTATTTTCCTGATAAAGTTGGCTAATTGCTTCAAAAATAAATTGGTTGGTTCTGGAAAAGAAATAGCTTTTATCGAGTTTAGGAAGAACATCTCCAATAATACTATTTTCTGTTAATAATGCTCCCAGAACCCCCATTTCCGCATCAATACTAGTTGGCGGTAGAATTACACTATGATCAGACACTTTGTAACTCTTATTTTATTTGGTTTCTGTGTCTGGTTCTTTCATTACACAAACTTTACTTTTGGCAACAACTTCTGGATGCAAACGAATTTGAACTGGGAAGAATCCCAAGTCTTTAATAGGATATAGAGAAGCATCGTCAAGTTGTATATCTTCAGCTTTAACATTGATATTTTGTTTTTGGAAAGCTTCTGCAATTTTTGCGTATGTGATGGATCCGAATAGATGTCCGTCTTGGTTAACTTTGGCTTCGATAACACAAGTAACGCTACGCATATTTTCGGCAATTTTTTCTAGTTCCTTCTTCTTCGCTTCTTCTTCTAGTAATTGTTTTTTCTTTAAAATTTCTAATTGGCGAAGATTTTCTTGGGTAACTGCCGCCGCTATTTTTTGCGGGATAAGATAATTTCGTCCGTATCCTGCTTTAACTTTAACGATTTTACCCTTGTTGCCTAGAGTAGGGACGTCTTGCATCAATAAAAGTTCTAAATATTTCATATTTTTTTCAACCCACACGCCAATAGGCGCGACAAAAAATTTGTTTTTGTGTTAAATATCTCCCACCATTTTTGATAAAAATTTAGGTGGGAGGCAACAATTATTGTTGATGAAAAATATTTGTTCCTTCTTATCAAAGATGGAACAAATATTTTTTTACAGAAAAGAATTGTTAAAAACAATTTTTTTCTTTTAAAAAATGCAATTAGCCAACGTAAGGCATTAAAGCCATATAGCGTGCTTTTTTAATGGCAGATTTAGCTTTACGTTGATGATAGGCACAATTACCTGAACGTTTACGAGAAAATAGTTTGCCTTGGGCTGTGCAAAGTTTTTGTAACGTTTGTACATCTTTGTAATCTATTTCATCAATACTTTCACGGCAAAAGCGGCAACGAGATTTTTCCGCCCCTTTGCGGAACTGGTTCTTACTCATGAAGATTTCTCCAGAATGTATAGTTCTAATGACACCAAGGAAAGGCAATTAGTTCTCAGGCTTTTGTTCCGCTGATGGTTGGCTATTATCATCTTCTTCAATTTCTTCTTCTTCACCACCATTGCGGCCCGCTTTACTTAACAATTGGAGATTATCGGCCACAACTCGGAGTTTACTACGGCGTTCGCCATTGCGAGTTTCCCATGTGTCCAGTTCCAATCGGCCTTCGATAAATACGGGGCTACCTTTGGTAAGGTGATCGTAGCAAAGTTCTGCTTTGTTACGCCATACAGTAACTTCGACAAAGCAGGTGTCGCGTCGTTTTTCGCCACCGCTTGTAGTATAATGACGATTTACTGCCAAACCAAATTCAGCAACTGGTGTGCCACTGGGAGTATAGCGTAATTCGGGTTTTCTGGTAAGATTGCCAATTAAATAGACTTTGTTCAAACTAGCCATAGGAGAGCTCTTTTTTGCTCCGCCGACTTCATTGGTGTGCTCGGTCGTCATAATATGTGACCCCATTTCAAAAAGACCAAAGGAATAAAACAAACTAACAAAACCTAGACAACTCTAGGATTGTTCCCATTTTTAGTACTACTTGTAATATTTATCAGGCTTCCGCCAAAATTGATAAATAAGACTTAAATTGAGAGATTTTGCAGAAAAAAATATTCTAGCAAAATATAAAATGCCATTTTAGCTAATGATAGAAAAATTTGCAAGTATTTTGTAAGTATTTTTTAGCAAATTTATAAAATCATTTTATGAATTTTATTCAGAAAACTTAGCAACCTAATGTTTGTTCCAGCTATTTATATCTTAGTTGGGGGTAGCAGGAGGTTGTGGAGTTTCTGGATTGGTTGTTGGAGCAGTAGGAGCTGCGGTATCAGGAGTATCATTATCTACAACACGTTGTTGTTCTTCCGGAGTAATTTTGTTGCGAACAACAATTAAAAACCGCATTACTAATTCTGAAAGTTGAAGGTCGTGGCGTAAAGCGTTCAAATTTAAAGATGGTAGTTGGAAATAAACTAAAAGATAAACTGCCCGTTTATGGCGTTTAATTTCATAAGCTAATTTCCGTTCGCCCCATTTTTTAGCGTTGATAATCGAACCACCCCGTCTCTCGACCAAAGCAATGATCTGTTTTTTTAGATTATCCCACTCTTGTGTGGCTTTGGTGGGGTCTAACATAAACATACCTTCGTATGTGCGTACTTCACAGGTACGTTGTTCCATAGTATCTCCACAAATAAAATTTATAATAAAAATTTGTTTTTGATTTAAGTATATAATAAAAACAAACTTTTCTGTCAAGAATAGTGGTTAGTTTTGGCTAGTATAATTATTATACTTGTTCATAACTGCCATTAAATCATTTTTTTCCAACCAGTTAATTACAGCTTCACTAGCAGATAAGATGGTAGATTGGAGAAGAGTTTCCTCTTCATTTGAAAACTTGGATAAAACATGCTGAGCAGCATTTTGTAATGGCGATCCAATTCCGATTCTCAAACGGATAAATTCTGCAGTATTTAAATGTCGTATAATAGAATCAAGCCCATTATGACCACCACTACTTCCTTCTTTGCGTATTCTAATTTTAGATAATGGCAAATTAAAATCATCGCAGATTGTAAATAGTGCGGTAGTAGGTAGTTTATACCAACTTAATATTGCCTGAGCAGATTCTCCACTTAAATTTACATACGTCATTGGTTTTACTAGAAGAAATTTACAATTTGAAATTTGTCCTTCTGCCACAACAGCTTTAAATGAAGAAGTCTGAAATTTGAGACATAGTTTTTGTGCAATAAAATCTATAACTCGAAATCCTATATTGTGGCGGGTTTGTGTGTATTGAGAACCAGGGTTTCCAATACCTAAAACAATTTTATCCAAAAAAGACCAACCTTTCTATCAAAGAATAATTAACTATAAAGAATTTTGAAAAAGAATAAATTATTTCTTTTCCTTTGTTTCTTTTTCTGCTGCTTCTGGTTTGGGTTTCTTAATAACTTCAGGTTCAGCCTTATCAGTTGCTTCTGTAGTAGCAGCAGCAGGTTCAGCTTCTTGTATCTTAGGAAGTTGTACCGAGCAAGCGACGACTTCGGGATCTGTGACTAAAGTAGCAAGAGCTGGCAATTGGATATCTTTTACCCGCAGTACATTTCCTATATCTAGGTGTTCTGCATTAACTTTGATATTTTCAGGAATATTGATGGGCAGGCAAGAAATTTCCAATTGTCTGAGCGTCTTTTCCCAAACTCCGCCTTTTGTAAGGCCAACTGGTGTTCCAATAAATTTGATAGGAATAGCAACTGTGAGTTTTTTATTCATATCAATGCGGCAAAAGTCAATATGCAGAACTTTATCGCCGTAAGTGTTGTATTGCACTTCTTTGATAACTGCAGTTTCTTCTTTTCCATCTACTTCAAATTTAACCAACTTTTCTTGACGTTGCAAAACAGGTAAAAAATCTTCAGGTTTAATTGCAAGAGCAACAACATCCTTTTTCAAACCATAAAGGATGGCTGGAATATTACCTTGGCCACGCAACTCATTGCAGGCCTTTTTGCCAACATTCGCTCTTTTGGTTATAGGAATAGTGATCATTATTACAAATCCTTTCTGATATGCCAAACACAAACCATACTATAAGAGGTATGGCAAATTGGCACGTCTATATTTAATAATTTCTTTTAAAAATTGCAACCATTTTTTATGATATTCGTTATGTTTTAATGAATTTTCTGTTTATTTTTTTTATAATATATTGATATATATATGTTTAACTACGATAAAAATATATAAAAAATATTATAAAAAATTTTTTTTTCTAAAAAATGGAGTTTTTAAAAATTTTTTTTTGCTTTAGCTTTTTTGTGTATCTTCTGTACCAGGAACAAAAAGTGTGCTGATAGACTCACTAGTATGTATTCTTCGAATAGCTTCTCCCAAATAATTTGCCAAAGATATTATCACTAAATTTGGCAATTGTTTATGCTTAGGAATAGGAATGCTATCACTTACTACGATTTGTTTAAAATCGCATTTACTTAACCTAGTGCAAGCCTCTTCTGCGAATACAGGATGGGTTGCACAAATATAAACATCCTGGCAACCATTATTTTTTAAGCATTGATATGCTTCGACTAATGTTCCTCCTGTACTAATCATATCATCTACAAGTAAAGCATTTTTTCCTTGTACTTGCCCAATAAGTTGCATCATAGTAACAGATCGAGGGGAATCTCTACGTTTATCTATGACTGCTAAATCTCCAGATAATCTTTTAGAATATGCTCGAGCATGTCGTACAGCTCCAACATCTGGAGCAACAACAACTAGATTAGGAATATTAAGTTGTTGGAAATAAGGGATAAATGTTACTCTTGCTAGAAGATGATCGACTGGAATGTCAAAAAAACCTTGAATTTGACCGGCATGTAAATCAACAGTTAATACTCTATCAGCTCCAGCAGTTTCTAATAAGTTTGCAACCAATTTAGCAGTAATCGGGACACGACCTTCGTCTTTGCGATCTCTTCGAGCATAACCATAATAAGGTATAACTGCAGTGATTCGATCGGCAGAAGCTCTTTTTGCACAGTCTATATAAATTAAAAGCTCCATTAAATTTTCATTACTAGGTGTACAAGTTGGTTGGATGATAAAAACGTCTGCACCTCTGATATCTGAATTTATTTTTATATCAGTCTCTCCGTCTGGAAAACGGCTAATTTCTGATTGTCCCAAATCTACATTTAAATATTGGCTTATTTTATAAGCTAAAGTAGGATGGGCTGTTCCGCTAAAAATTACAAATTTGCTTTGCATTCCTGTTCTCTTTAAGATGTCTTTTTTCGCCAAAAAGAGATGTTTTAAGATTCTTATTTTTTTGTAGATAAAAAAATAAGAATCGGTTGTACCGACTCTTATTTCAGGCTAACTACCCGGCAGGGACTTGAACCCCGAAGTACAGGACCAAAACCTGTTGTGTTACCAATTACACTACCGGGTAATTTTTTTATTTATTATGAAAATTATTATATCATTTTTCAAAGAAATGTCAAGAAAAAAATTTTCATTTTTTTCTTTTTGTTATAACACATTCTATAACAAAATAATAGAATATATCAAGTTTCAATAAAAGCGACAATATTAACTATTATTTTCCTACCTTATTTTTTATGAAATTGCAAAATTGCTTATCTGAGGAAATTTTCAATAAATTTTTCTTGGAAAAATTTGCAAATTCTTTTATAAATGGCTATGATAAGTAATTAGTAATTAAAAAAGTGCGAGAAATCACTAACCCTTTAGAGTGGCAATGAAAGCACTCCTAATAATAAGCTCGTAGGGCTTCAAAAATTTTTCCCACTTTGAGAGACTCCAGCCATTTATTTATGGCAGAGAATATGTTTTTTATATAGTTTTTTTTATAGTAGGAAATTTTCATGGTATTTCATTTAAAAACTCAAGACTTAGTAAAAATTTATCAAAAACGTATGGTTGTAGATCATGTTTCCTTAGAAGTAAGACAGGGAGAAGTTGTAGGCATTTTAGGTCCAAATGGAGCAGGGAAAACAACTACTTTTAGAATGGTAGTAGGGCTAATTCAACCAGACTCAGGTAAAATTTTTTTTAATGAAAAAGAAATTAGTAAAATAGCTATGTATAGTCGCGCTCGATTAGGGATTGGTTATTTGCCACAGGAACCAACAATTTTTTCTCGACTAAATGTAGAAGAAAATTTAATGATTATTTTAGAACATTTATCTTTAAAAGCCGCAGAAAGACGCAAACGAATGGAGAATGTTTTAGGAGAAATGCAAATAGGTCACTTACGAAAGTCTTTAGCAGGAACTTTATCTGGCGGAGAGCGTCGGCGTTTAGAAATTGCTCGTACTTTGTTAACGGAGCCTTCCTTTATTATGCTTGATGAGCCTTTTGCAGCAGTGGATCCTAAGGTGGTAGAATCTTTGCAAGATTTAATTATTTCTTTGAAGCAAAAAAATATTGGGATTTTGATTACAGATCATAAACCTCGTGAAACTCTAAGCATTACCGATCGTACGTATATTATCAGTAAAGGGAAAATTTTAAAACATGGCCCAACAGTTGATTTAGTCAACGATGATGAAGTTCGTAATTTATATTTGGGGGAACGTTTTATTATGCCAGAGGCAAGTTTATCTGCTACCTCTGAATTTCAAATTATACAACCAGGGATTGATCCCAAATCACAGCGTGGCAAAATTATGAAATTATTGGAAAAGAACCTTTACGAAGAGGCTATACCAATGCTTAATACTTTAATTCAGGCAAATAGTAAAGATACACAATCGTATTTTCAGAGAGGTTTTTGTTTTTATCGTTTGCATGATTATACTTCAGCTAAATTAGATTTTTACCGTGTTTGGCAAATGGATGAAGAATTTCCTCATGTAAAAAAAATGTTGCTTAAATGCCAAGAGAAATTGGGCATTGTTTCAAAACCAACTACATAAAATAAGGGTGTTAAGTATGAAAGATTATCCGCATCAATCGGATGGTTCCAATTCAGAAAACTTCCCAAACTCATCTACACATCCTACTAAATTTTGGGAATTTGTTGATTCTAGAGTACAATCTCAAGAAGAAGTTGAAAAGTTTTGTGAGCAAAAAGGGTTTTCTCTTTCAAAGCGTGTTGCGAGTGGCGGTTTTGGATCTGTTTATTCAGGGCAAGATGTATTAGATGGAACAAAAGTGGCTATAAAAGTATTAGACTTCTGTCCCCATCATTCAGAAATTACTACACAATTTTGGATGCAATCTTCTTCTAGCCATTGCGAAGTATATGTTGAAACTGCGCACACAATTCAAGATATGCTTGCGCAACGTCCAGTTTTATTAGATATTAAAGATATTATTCCTTTTATTATTGGCTATGAAACAATCGAATTAAAAAATGGGCAAATTTTTATTGAGGATTTTTCGAGTACAGACATTATTATCAATAATATTGTTGAATTAGAATATATAAAATATCCACAATTAGTTGAATATTTATGTAAAGAAGATTTTCTTTATCAATTAAACCGTGTTTCAGAAAAGTTTCTTCCAGGAATATTAGAATTATGGTTATATCAAATTTTAGATAATGTAAAACTTAGGAATATTTCTTTGCTTGATTTATGGAATTTGGCTCCTCAAATCAATTGTGAATTTTCCTGGCAACAAGTTGATACATGTTATGAATTTGTCTCTGCGTATTCTCTTTTATTTCCTCAAAATATTAATTTTTCTTTAAAAGAAATTGTCGATCAAAGTCGAAAATTGTTTGCTGATCATGGTCGCAGTTTAATTTCAGAATTATTATATGGTCTTCCATATAATGATTGTTGGAAGTTTTCCTGGATTCCAGAAGACTGGGAAAGATTAAATAATATTTTTTTAGAACGTATTATTTCATTTGAGAAATTTTTTATAAATCATTCTTTAAAAGAAATTCGAACACATTGGCCAGATTTTTTTAAGCTAAAATATAAGCAAAATTTACCGGCTGGTGTAGTCTTAAAAGAATTACAAGGGGATTTGAAAAACGAAGTAAAACGATTATTGGCTGTCAAACATGAAACTATTACTGCGAATGCTATGCAATTCTCAGATAGTGAATTAAATCAAGTTTTATTTCCTCCTCAAAGTATAGGAAAAAATAACGAAAATATTATTATTATTTCAAAGTTTTTATGGGATTGGACGGAAATTTTACCTTCTCATTTTTGTTACTCTCCTAACAATACTTCTCAAAGTTTGGTAGAGGAAGAAGAAAAACAATCCTATCTTGCTTTTCCCGCAGTCATTTTTTTAGTATATTATGCTGCGCGTCTTTTGCTAAAAAGTAACTGGATATTGGGAGATATAAAACCTGGCAATTTTAAAATGACATTAACAGGTGAGTGGAAGTTAATTGATTATGGAGGACATTTCCCTAAGGATTTATTTGAAGAAAGCTATGAAAATCTTGTAGGAAGTAATGATTACTCTTGTTATTCTTTATTTCATCTGTTAAATATGCCTTCAGATATTGAAGTAGAATCTGATTTAGTTACGAGCGCGAAAAGTTTGAATTCCCGTTGGTTTTCTTTAGTAAAAGTTGCAGTAAGAATGATGACGGGAAAAGTGGCAGATTATTTGCGTGGTACAGATTTGAATCGTGCTCTTTTACATGATTTTCAAGGGTATCAGGAAACTATTTTCCAAAGATTGATAGACAGTTTAATAAATAAATTAGAAAGTGTTTGCCACTACAAACATTTTTCTCTTGTAGAGAAGGATGTTGACAAGTTTTTTTTAGAAGGAAAAAATCTAGGATTAGAAATTGCTTTACGTCGTTTTCTATTTCTTCTTGGTATGAGTTTGACTGGATACTGCCCATATTCTCTGCTGGATGAAGAAATGCAGAGGAAGCTAATAATTAAGTATACACAGGAGTCTGTTGAGTATAGTACTTGGAAAGTATTACAGGAAGAGGATAAAATTATTGTAGTTGAATATTCTCTTGATGCGTGCAGGCTAGATCGTAAAGGACTTCATCCAGAACAAGCAATAAAACTTATGGAATTATTATTTCCAGGGATCTCAAAATTATATTCGGAACAATATGATACTTGGCAAAAGAGGCAGAACGTTTTGAATAATTTGCAAAGCATAGGTTTAGTCGATGTTGCAAGTTATTTTAATCCTCCTCAAATAAAAGTTTTTCTGATGCATGTCCAAGAATGTTTTAAAATGATTGCTCAAGCAAATTGGCTTGACATAAATTTGCTTCGTAATTTATGGAATTCAAAAGATTTCCCTGAAGAATACATTTTAAAGTTAAATGAGGAAATAACAAATATCATTCAGACACGACAAGTTCAGCAACTTAATTTGAATTTTATATCTCATACCTTAGAAAAATTGCGTAGTTGGCAAGAACAATGTTTTAAAAAGTATATCTTGGTTTATTTTCAAACAGGTCATAACTTGGAAATGTTGGGTAATAAAGACTTTGAATTGATTATTGTGCAATCTTATATTTTAGATCGTTATGCACGGGTACAATATGCTTGGGAAATTCAACAGCAAGATTTATTAGAAAATGCGTTAGCAGATCATTGGATAGAAAAGAAAGATATTACGGAAATTTGCTGGCTTGAAAATGTTTATCAGTGGATAAAAAATATTAGTCGCAGTCATGTATTAGTCTACCATGAATTAAATCAGCAAAATTATTCTCAGTCGGAACTTTCTATCTGGGAAGAATTCTTACAAAACTATCGTAAAAAAGTAGAAAAACATCTTTTTTATTCATCAGAAATAGATTTTACGGGAAGTAGCATAGCTTCTTTATATAATCTAGTAAAATCTTTAAGTAAATATTTGAATAAGAATGATCGAAAAAAGTTATTTTTTTTTGAAAATTTGCTCGATACTTATTGTTTATTTCCTTGGGCAAATTTATTTATTATTGAGAATATGCTAGATTTCTTCTATAAGAGTGTACATGGATTATTTCAAGAATGGCATACATATTTAAAACCGTCTGGTTATGGACAATGGGCTAAGAGTCCTAAAGATTATCAAGAATTTATCGATATTCTCCAAGCCATTTTGCAGCAATTGCCGGAACACCAACAAACATTTATGACAGCATCCCCTTTAGAATTTGAAAATTTTTCAACAATTTCTTTAGCTACTTTACCTAAAATTATTCAACATTTATCTTTTGTTTTTTCTTATATTCACCGTGAATATAAAGAGATGGAGAATTATGTACATTGCCATTTTCTCATGTCAGCTCTTTCTACCGATCAACTTCCTTTAGAATACCTTTATCAAAAGCTTAAAAAATTAACAAAATTTATTCATAATGACTTTGAATTAGAATATTCTCTAAGTAAGCTACAATGGGATTTAGATTTCTTTGATAAAGAATTAGGCAAGTGGCATATTGTCTATCATAAAACAAAAATAATCCTTGAAGATTTGGAAAAGCTTTGTCATCGGTGGAGTGAATATGCTAATGCTCAAGGTTGGACGCTGACAACAATTCGTCAAAATCGCCATTCAATTACAGGTATTGAAATAGATCAACGGGCATTATTCGAAGAATATAATTCTGAAGTTCATCAAGATTTTGTGATGGATCAATTGAAGATACGGCTTGGTCGTTTTATTATGAGGTGGTGTCAAAATGATTGGCAAATGGGCACAAATGAACAAAAAGCAATTTCTCAGTTATTTGATATAATTTATCAATATGGCCTTTTATTAAAACCCGATCATTACGCATCTGATCCAATTTTGGCAAATATTTATCAACTTTTGCGTAGGCATACGGAACAATTTAAAGATATACCATCTGCTTTATCAGATATTAAGAAAATTAGTTTAGCCCGTTGGAAAAATGTTACTGCTGCTGATTTACGCAACCAATTTTTGCAGTTGCTTCCGGAAGAAGTGCAAGAGCCTAATTTTACTCGAAGTGTTTTGTTAGAATTTTTGCAGTATCAGGCGGATTTAAGTCGTGTTCCTCAACAACCAGCAATTCGCAAAAAAATACTTTCTATGCAGTTACAAAGAGAACATCAAGAATTACAAAAGAAATATGCTTTTATTCAGCAGCAATATCCGGAGCAGCTTTTATCAGTAACAAATTTAGCTTTGGTAAAAAAAGATGATGATGTCCAAACGTTACTTAAAGAAGCCCAGGAAATTTGGAGCTACAAGATTCAAGTTTTCAGCGATTATCTTAAAATAGAACAACGTATTTTAGAGATAGAATCTCAGCAGATTCCTTGGAATTGGCGTGAGTTCTTCAAAGATTCTAAAAATAAATTTTTATTGGCAATTTATCCAGAGTTAAAAAACCCAGAAATAAGTGATATTTTTTTAACTATCTTTGATCTTAACCCTTTACCGGATCCAAAAGAAATCAAAGATTTTATGCAAAAGTGTTATCATTTCCATTTGCAGGAAGATCATCGTAATCAAATTCGAGAAATTTTGTCAAATAGCAGAAGTTCTCAAACAGAATGTTTTGACCGAGCTAAAGCATATCTTGATGTAAATTGCATTCCTTGGGCAGAGGAAGAAGTACGTCGTATTTTGGAACAGGTTCCAGTACAAACAACTGTAAAAGAACAATTTTGGCAGAAATATTTTGATGTACGAAAACAAATGGCTGCAAGCCGTCGTATTAAAAGAGAAAATCGCTTTCTTGATAAAATTCATCAATCCAGTCCAGAGGAAATTCCCAATGTACTGCTGTTAGAACTTTGGCTTAATAAGTTTTGTACTGCTGTGGAAATATCTATAGTTTATTATTTTTTTGATGAATTTGAACAATTACTCCCAGATACTCAACAGAAAATTTATGAATCTTTAGCAAATGCCAGCCAATCTTCAGATATTGCAAGTTTTTTTAATTGGCTATTCCATTATTATCTTTTCAATCCTACGCTTCAATTGCTTGATAATGCTTCCATTTTTGGAGGAAGATCAAGTGAACAAATTCTTTCTAAATTGGTTTTAAAATATAAACTGCAGGATATTCCCGTGCGAGTCCAAGCACAATTGGTGAAATCTATTAAAGAAAAATTGGGATTAGGTTGGCCTAAACCTCAGATTGTTTCCTATATTTATAGTATGATCGAATAATTTCTTCTAGCTAAATGAATGGACAAAAGTTTTTGGACTAAAAAATAAGCCAACTACGTGTTTGAAATTCAACTGTGAGGAATTGAACCCGCCGCTGCAATTTTTTTTCGTTAAAGCTCTTTGTTTATAAATGGTGGGTTAATTCTTACCATGCACATCAGTGCATGGACAAGTTTACTAAGCTAAAGTTAGTATTGAGATAGGAATGTATAATAAATTCTTACTCCAAATACTTTTGGCAGACTACTTAGAAAGTAAGGTATGCAGATTCTTTATTGTGATTGTGTTCATAGTACTATCATTCCCCAGGATAGTAAAGATCAGATAAAAAAAGCCTTAGTACAAAGTGGATTAAAAGTGGATTATATTCCTGACTTATGCAAATTGGCAGCAGAATCTAATCCCATGCTGAAAGAAATTTCATGGGCAGAGACTATTATTATTGCTTGTTATCCACGTGCTGTATATTGGCTTTTAAAGTGCGTTGGTATTAGCATAGAGACATCTCAAATATGGAATATGAAAGAATTATCAGGAATAGATATTGTGAAAAAAATTGAGGAAATTTCTCAAAAAAATTCAGATAATACTTTACATAATATTCCTCAACAAACTAATAATTCTAATACAGATGCTCCTTGGATCCCATGGTTTCCTGTTCTTGATTACGATCGCTGTTGCAATTGTAAACAGTGTCTAAATTTTTGCCTATTTGGTGTATATTCTCAAAAAGAAGGCAAAGTTACTGTAAAAAATCCTAAATCATGTAAAAATAATTGTCCTGCTTGTGCCAGGATTTGCCCTGCATGTGCAATCATTTTTCCCAAATGTCCAGAAACGCCTTTACAAGGTGCTCCAGTTCCTAGCGATTATAAACCTACTAATCTCCAACAAATGCTTGGCTCTGATCCACAAAAAGCCTTGCACGAACGGCGATTAAAAGCAAGAAATATTTTAGCAGCAAAGAAAAAAAATAATTAAACAATGAGGAAAATAGCTTTTTAAGACTATTTCCCTCAAGATTTTTTTATAAAAAATTTTGACGGAAAAAAATTGTGAAAAAAATTTTTTTAAACTTAAATAAAATTTCCACAGTATGGAAATTGATCACTATATTTATTCTTGCCTTTTTAATTAGATTGGCAATTAACATTGTTTTTCAAGGGTTAAATTCCCCCCCCGATCCTGATGTTGGTGCAGATCATGTAGAATACGATATACTTGCTCAAAATCTTGTCTCAGGAAAAGGCTTTGTTTTGGATGATTTTGGGTTGCCAACAACTGAACGGCCACCAGGGGTTTCTTTTTTATTATTTCCTATTTATTATATATTTGGTGTAAATTACATACTTGCTAGGATTATGTTTTGTTTATTAGGAGCAGGAACTTGTATTATTGTATATTTTATTAGCAAAAAGATATTAAACGAAACATTTTCTATCATTACTGCTCTTTTTCTTGCTTTTTATCCCATGCACTTTTATTATAGTTCTCATTTATTTTCTGAAGTTCCTTGGGCTTTTTTTATGAGCCTTGCAGTTTGGTGGACAATACTATTTCAGGAGAAACAACAAATAAGATATGGAATTCTTGTGGGAATTGCTGTAGGTATTAGTACATATATTCGCCCCACAGCTTTATTTTATTTACCTTTTTATAGTTTTTTATGTTTCGTTTATTTTTGGAAAATACCTAAGATTTTGTTAAAGTTAGTTCTTACTCCTATCTTTATTACAATACTTATTCTTATTCCATGGACAGTAAGAAATTATTACGTAACAGGACATCTTGTTTTGATTTCTACACATGGAGGTGTAACCTTTTTAGGTGCACATAATGAAAAAATATTAAATGATCCTAAAGAAATTGGAAGCTGGATTCGTGTTTCTGAATTAGAGGTTTGGGCAGAATGTAAAAAAATGCCAAATAATTATGAACTAGATAAAGCGGCATATCGTTATGGAATAGACTTTGTCAAGAATCATATTAAAGATATGCCTAAATTAGAATTGATGAAGTTGTATCGTTTAATTACTCCAATATACAACACACCCAATAAGATGTTTAACCTTATAGGTGGTTTGGGATGGGGACTAATTTTTCCTTTTGTAATTTTAGGAATATTGATATCGTGGAAAAATCGCATTTTTTTATCATTACATAGTGCGGTTCTCCTTACTCTTTTCATTGCTCTTGTTTTCTATGGTAGCCATCGTTTTAGAGAATCTATTTCCCCGATGTTAATGATTTACACATCTGTAGGTCTAAGTTATTTGCAATCTAAAATTTATAAAAGCTAGGAAAATATTTGTTGCGGCCTTTGATTGTACTCAATCAAAGGTTAATCAACAAAGTATTTTCCGTTAAAAATATAAGTAGGAAAATATAAGTTAAAAAAATAGACTAATTTTTAAAGATTGTAAGTGAGAGGAAAATATGGAGAATTCTTTTTTTAAATGGGTTTGGCAAGCAATTATTTTTACTATTTTTTCGATATGTGTTTTTTTTACTTTAAATTGGTTTCAAATCAATATTGGAACAGCAACTTTATGGGTTTCGGGTGTCCTAAGCTATTGGGTTCTTTCCGGGCTTGTGATTTTACCTTGGAATGTTTATTTTGCCGCGGATGACGCTTTAAATGAAATTGCTCAAACAGAAGAAAAAGGCGGAAAACCTAGCGAGCAAGATAAAGAATATGCAAAGATAGTAAAAAAGAGAGCTGGAAAAATTGCTATTATTTCTCATATTATAACTTCTCTTATTTTTCTGTTTTTAGCTATTTTTACGACAATTGGAATTATTGCATATATTGGAGCATTCGCAGCGATCCTGCTTACAGGATTACGTCCAGCTATTCGCACTATGGAACATGTACGCTATAGATTGCGTAGTATTCAAGATAAAGCAAAATTTCCAAGAAATGATGTCTACGAATTACAAAAACGTGTTCTTCAATTAGAAGAATACGATCAAATAGCAAAAGATCTAAAGGAAGTATTCATCAAAAAAACTCAAGAATTGCAAAAAGATTTTTCCGAAAAAATAGAAGCTGTACATGAAATTGCAGAATCTCAAAACTCAAAAATTCGTGATATTGAAAAAATGCTTATTCATCAGCAAAATGTCATTGTTCAAAAAATTGATAGTTTTGAAGATGCGGTTGCTTTTAAAACTGCCTGGGATCGTGTAGCTCCAGAATTAGCTAAGATATTTCGTCCTTCAGAAAAACACTAACATTTTATCTTTTATAAAATTTCAAATAAGATAGGAAACGAATGATTTTTTCCTTAGCATATCGCTTTTTTAAAGGAGTCAGTCCTCGTGTTGCTTGGAAATTCTTTTACAATTTTGGTTGGAAAGGAATGAGAGCCGTATTAAGTTTTAAAAAGAGGATGAAAAAAGGCCAATATTTTCCTGCATTTTTAATGTTATCTTTAACGGATCAGTGCAATTTGCGTTGTCAAGGTTGCTGGGTTTCTCAGCAAAATCCTTCACGAAAATTATCGCCAGAAGTTTTGGATCAAATTATTTCTAGTGCAAATAAGCAAAAAAGTTATTTCTTTGGGATATTAGGTGGCGAGCCAATTTTATATCCTAATCTTTTTCAAATTTTATCACGATATTCCCAATGTTATTTTCAACTTTTTACAAATGGAACTCTTCTTACTCCTGAAAATACCAAAATTATGAAACAATTGGGGAATATCACCCCACTCATTAGCATTGAAGGAATTGGAGAGACAAGTGATGTTCGTCGTGGGGGTCATCAAGTATACGAGCGAGCATTGCAAGGGCTTGAATATTGTCGCCAACAAGGCTTAATTGTTGGTGTAGCAACAAGTGTTTGTCAATCTAATTTTGATCAAGTTGTGCGTCGAGAATTTTTAAAAGAAATGATCCAACGTGGTGTTCATTATGTTTGGTACTATATTTATCGTCCGGTAGGTCCGCATCCTTCTCCAGAATTGATTTTATCTCAAGAACAAATCATCACATTGCGAAAATTTTTGGTTTCTGTACGTACAGAACTTCCTGTTATTATAGTTGATGCCTATTGGGATCATCTTGGGCAAGCCTTATGCCCAGGTGCTGTGGGGCTTAGTAATCATATTGGCCCTGACGGAGATGTTGAATTTTGCCCACCTTTACAATTTGCTCAGGAAAAAATTACTGCAGAAACTGATCTTGCAGCACTTTTTGAAAATTCACAATTCTTAACAGACTTACGAAAATTTTGCCAGAGTCATACATCTGGTTGTGTTCTTCTCGATTGCCCCCAAGATCTTGTACAATTTATTCAGCAACATCAAGTCTATGATTCCAGTGGAAGAAATACAGCTTTGGCAGAGATTTCTTCCATGAAAAAATGTCCTGGTCATCATATTTCAGATTGTGAAATTCCAGAAAAACATTGGCTTTATCGTTGGGCCAAACGATATGGATTCTTTGGCTTCGGTGGATATGGTTAAAGCAAAAAATAGCTGTTTTAACAGCTATTTTTTGCTTGTTATTTTCTTTGCTTGTAGTCAGTCTTAAGTTAAAATCACATAATTCAAGTTTAGTGTGAAATAATGAAGAAAAAAAAATGGCTTGACAAAGTTTTAAATATTGATGTTTTGGAAGGAATTAAGATAATTCCTGATTATAGCGTTGATTTAATCATTGCCGATCCTCCTTATGGTTTGGGCAAAGACTATGGGAATGACTCTGATAAAAAAGAATATACTGAGTTTTTGTATTGGACAGAACAATGGCTTGACTTAGTCATTACTAAATTAAAGAAAAGTGGAAGTCTTTATATTTTCACAACATGGCGATATAGTCCTGAAATTTTTACTTTTTTAAAATCCCGACTCATAATGATAAATGAAATCATTTGGGACAGAAAAGTTCCTAGTATGGGAGGAAGTACACGAAAATTTAGTTCTGTCCATGATACGATTGGTTTTTTTGTTAAAGCTAAAAACTATTATTTTGACATTGACTCTGTTCGTATTCCATACAATGAAACAACAAAGAAAGCCAGAACACGATCTATTTTTATAGGAAAAAAGTGGTTAGAAATCGGCTGCAATCCCAAAGATGTTTGGTCTGTATCAAGATTACATCGCATACACTCAGAAAGAGAAGATCATCCTACTCAAAAACCACTTGAAATTATTGAACGTATGATAAAGGCAAGTTGTCCAGAAAATGGAATAGTTCTTGATCCTTTTGCAGGATCGGGAACTACAGCTGCTGCGTGTTTGCTTAATAAACGCCATTATGTTACCTTTGAAATTAATCCGAAATATTATGAGATAATCTTGCGCCGAATTAAACGCATTCAAAATGGCGCCTATTTACAGCCTGACATGATCTGAGAAAGCTGACTAAAGCTGATTAAAGGCTGGAGCTTTCTGGCGAAGATTCTGTAAACAAAAAAATGGCTGTCAAAAAACAGCCATTTTTTTGTTTATTACGTTATTTTACTATTTTTTTTGAAGTTGAATACAAAGAAGTTTTCCCAGACTATTTCGACAATACAATTTCCCATTGCAAAGAACTGGCATCGTCCAAGCGCGCATCCCTTTAGCAGCTTTAAAAATGTTACATTTAGAGACTTCTTCATATTTTTCTGGGTTTGCATTGATAACAAATAATGTTCCCACCTCATCCAAAATAATAAATTTATTATCTGCGACAATGAATGAACCATATTTGAAATCCTCACTCCATTTTTCTTTTCCTGTTTCCAGATCAAGACAGTGGAATTTTGATTTCATATCCGAGCAACCACTAAAAGTATATAAATTTCCTTGTAGTATAATAGGCGTCGTATAGGCATTTTTCATTTCATTTTGCCATAACATAGTCGGTTGATTGTTTTTAACTTCGATAAAATTTGTTCCTTGATCGTTATAAGAACAAATAAAAATTTTATTATCGACGACAACAGGATCTGCTGCATTTAAAGCATATTCAGTTTTCCACGGGAAAAAGAATTTTTGTTTTCCAGTAAGTGGCTCTAAAAGATATAATCCGTGTCCGGAAAAAACTAATACACCATCTTGTTGAAATGGAACTGGGCTAGCATAACCACATTCTATTTTGGGATCGCTGCCCCAAAGTTTTTCTCCAGTTTTTTTATTAAATGCAAATCCTGACGCACCAGCATTAAAAATAACAGCGTCTCCAATTACACATGGAGATCCTGAAATTCCGTGCATAAGATTGGTGACTTCATATTCTTCTATAAGATTTCGTTTCCATTTTAGTAAACCAGTTTTTGCGTCCAAACAAAAAATATGACCATTTCTACTGAAAGTAAAAATACTTTCTCCATCAACTGCTGGCGTTGCTCGTGGACCAGGAAAAGACCCACCTTCACATTCGTATTCATAACGCCAAACTTCTTCTCCGGTTTCTGTATTTAAGCAATAGACAATATCTTTATTTTTTATATTTCCCATTGTATAAAGATAATTATCTTGAATGACAACAGAAGAATGCCCATTTCCTAATTCTTTCTGCCATAATATATTGATATTTTTTTCAGAAAAAGAAATATCCCATTGGGTTTCTTTTGAAATACCATCGTTATTATTTCCTCTCCAATTTACCCAATTTGCAGGTTCTGCTGATAGCAAAGCTACGAATAAAATTTGAAAAAAAAGTAACAGTTTAAGCATGTTTTTTCCTTATTAAAAATAGTAAAATTAACCTATTAAAGATTATTTTATTTTAAATTTATGATGAAGTATTGCTTCTTTATCTTTTGGGTTGATTTGAATAGCTTGAAAATATTCCTGTAAAAATATTTGCCACTCCTCTTTTGACCAAATTTTTCCTGCATAACGGTACATGTTTTCCAAGTCTTTAATCATATATTTTCTTTTCCACCAAAGATATTTTTTCCCTCTTGGACAATCAATAAAATATAGTAGGCTTTCTTTTTTAGAATCATGCTTATAAAGAATATTTCTTGGCTTAAAATCATGATGGTAAAAGTGTTTTTGGTGGAGAAGAGCGATTTTTTTTGCTAATTCTACAATAATTTCATTTCGTATTGTCGCAGCAATATTTTTTTCTTCTTGAAAGAATTTCATGAGATCTATTGTGTTAGGAATTTCTAAAGTAATAATCACTGCCCAACATAATCGCCCTAATATTCTTTTTTCTGCATAGCATAATACATGAGCGCAAGGTATATTGCATTCTTGGAAAAAATTATAAGAATTCCATTCACAATAGGCTTTGCTGGGACGCAAAAAATATGAGAATGAATACGGGTAATCATATTTTTTTATGTAAATATAATTGTTTCCTAGTTGCTGTTTCCAAACATACGAACAGGAACTGCTGCTAATCAGAGTTCCTTGTCCGCAAAAATTTTCTACATCTGACTCTTTTTTTATTCCTACTCTATTAAAAGCGGCTTCATATTCTTTATTAAAATAAATCATAATTTTTTTCTTAAAAGTTGGCCATTTAGCTATAAGAACTTTCATTATTATTAGTTATTGAGAATATATTTTACTTTAAAAAAAATTTTTTGCAATTTTTTTATTTTTTTATTGAAATTTAGGTATTGTAGTATTATAATATTTAATTATTAAATATCGATTAATTACTGAATACTAAGCAAATTTTGCTTTAAGTAAAAAGTTGGTATTTTTTTGAAAGGACTTTAAATGAAAAAAATATATATTTTATTTTCTCTCTTTATCTTATCGCTTTCTATTTTGGGACAACCTTGGGTTTCTCGGCATGGACTAAATGCATCGGAATATCAAGCTGAATTCACTAAATGGACAAGCCAAGGTTATCGACTTGTTCAGGTAAGTGGTTATAACCAGGATGGTAAGGCAATGTATGCTGCCATTTTTGAAAAAATTGTAAATTCTCCGCCTTGGCAAGCTCGCCATGGTTTAACCACAGGGCAATATCAAGTTGAGTTTGACAAAATGAATCAACAAGGTTATCGTCCGGTGCAGGTAAGTGGTTATGCTGTTGGAAATACTGCATATTATGCTGCAATTTTTGAGAAAAAAGTTTCCGGAATAGCTTGGAAAGCTCGCCATGGTTTAACAGCTTCCCAATTTCAAACTGAGTTTGATAAATCGGTTAGCGAAGGTTATCGTTTAGTTGATTTGTGTGCTTACAATGTTGGTTCTCAAGATTATTATGCTGGAATTTTCGAAAAAAGTAGTGGCCCTGCCTGGATTGCTAAAACAGGCTTAAGCTCTAGTGGCTATCAAAATGAATTTCTTAAACTTCGTAACGAAGGTTTTAGGCTAAAACAAGTTTATGGTTATCAAAAAAATGGAAATCCTTATTTTGCAGCTATTTGGGAAAAGTCAGGAACAGGAAGATGGTATGCTCGGCATGGCTTAAAAGGAAATCGTGAATATCAAGATGAATTTGATCGTTTTTATTTTCAAGGATTTCGTCCGGTTTGGATTTCTGGGTATAATGTTGATGGAGATAGTTTTTATACTGGAATATGGGAATCTCTAAATGGCTTTAGTGGAGCGGATATGGATGAAGTAGATCAACTAGTTTCTCAATTTATGAAAGATTATTCTGTTCCTGGTCTTTCTTTTGCTCTTGCTAAAGATGGAAAATTAGTTTTAGCTAAAACTTATGGATTTGCCGACACAGATAATAAGGAACAAGTTGCTCCACGACATCGTTTTCGTATAGCTAGTGTTTCTAAACCAATTACGTCTATTGCAATAATGAAATTAGTAGAACAAAATAAATTAAAATTAAGTGATAAAGTTTTTGGAATAGGTGCTATTTTAGGAACAGAATATGGGAAGACACCATATAGTTCTAATGTAGATAAAATTACAGTGCAGCATTTACTTGAACATACTAGCGGAGGTTGGGGAAACAAATCAAACGATCCGATGTTTTCCAATTCTTCTTTAAATCAAAAAGAACTGATAAGTTGGACATTAAATAATCGTCTATTAGAAAATATTCCGGGCCAGGTTTCTGATTATTCTAATTTTGGTTATTGTGTTTTGGGGAGAATAATTGAGAAAAAAAGTGGCCAAAAATACGATTCTTTTGTAAAAAATCAAATTTTATCTCCTTTGAGCATCCAAACAATGGATATTGCTGGAGATACAAAAGACGACCGCAAATCTAATGAAGTTATTTATTATGGGCAAGAAGGAGAAAATCCTTATGGAATGAAAGTCGCCCGCATGGACTCTCATGGTGGATGGATTGCCCGCCCCATTGATTTAGTTCGGTTGCTAGTTAGAGTTGATAAATTTCCTAGCAAACCTGATATTTTATCGAATTCTATTCTTGATATTATGTATACTACTTCTTCTGCAAATGCTGGTTATGCAAAAGGATGGGCTGTAAATAAAGTTCCTAATTATTGGCACAATGGAAGTCTTCCTGGAAACCAAAGTTACCTTGTCCGTACGAATAGTGGATTTTGTTGGGCTATTTTAGTAAATACCAGAAGTAAAAAAGATAATTTTGATGGTTCGTTAGATAAACTTATGTGGAATATCATCTCTAAAATTGATATCTGGCCAAATTTTGATTTCTAAGTTTGGGCTTTGTTTAGAGACTAATTAAAAAATAAAATATCTCGTTTTAAGCGAGATATTTTATTTTTTAGTTAATACTTTTGTTTAATTCAACAATTTAGTATATCGATAATATATTTCTAAACATAATATCCCAAGAGCAGTCGAATAAATTCTACCACCTGCTTTGCATGTTCGTCCTTCTGGAGGCCAAGAACCTCTTTGGCATCCATGTTTTTCTTGGCGAGAGAGCAATACTTCTTTCATTTGTTTGTTCCAGCTTGTCCAACTCTCCCCTCCCATCTGATACATAGAAAGTCCACCATAATACCAATAATAATAATTAATTAAACAATGTCCCATTTCATTCTCTCCCCATTGTGGAAGAGATTTTGATAAAACTTCGCTACCTTTAACAAGATATTCATCTTGTTTAGTATTAGTTTGCATAAAAATACGGGAGGTCATAGAAACTGCAAGCATGGATGGACTAACTGCAAAAATTTTATTTATTTTGGATACCACCAATTCATTATTTTGGAAACATATAAGATATTTTTGTTGATTGGTAGCATCAATTAACCGCCAACCTTGGATTTGTTTATTTCCAACACTTGATCCTAAGCCCACTGTTACTTCGCTGAAACTATTTTGTTCTAGAGATAGATTTTCTCCTAATGAATAACCTTTTTGAGCAAATTCTGCTTTGAAATATTCTCCAATAATGCCTTTTTCTAAATTACTTAAATAAGTGTTAGATAATTTAAAAATATTTAGTAAGTCAAAAAAAGGTGTTTCAAATTCCATTTGTCCATTGACAGAACGATAGGCAACTGTATAAGAAGGAGTTGTTACAGAATCCAAAAAAGTTTTTGCTCCAATATATGAGCTAGATGGAATCGAAAGACCTGCTGTTTGCGCTCCTTTTAAGGCCATAACGCACCATCCCATAACAGAAGTATCATCATCTCCTGGTTGATATGTGTAACGCCAGCCGCCCCCTGCTGTTTGAGCTTGAAGAAGATAATCTATCCCTTTTTGGGCAGAACTTTTCAAAATAGGATTGCATGAACAAAGTGCGTACGCTTCAGTCATTGCTAAAGTAGCAATCGCATGGTTGTACATGTGTTTGGATGTATTACAACTACCAAAAGAACCATCTTCATTTTGAATACTTGTTAAATATCGAATTCCATTTTTGACTTCTCGTTGGTAATTCCCTTGTGTAGTGGTATGCCCAGCTCCCAAGAAACAAAGCAGTGCAAGCCCAGAAATTGCAGGATCATATTGAGGATCTCCATGCCCTGTACAAGTTCCTTCTTTACATAAACCGCTAAAACCATCTACATCCCAATACCCATCTGCACTTTGATGTTTTTTTAGCCATTGTAAACCTAAATTTACAGCATCTTCTGTGGCAGCACCCCCGCCACCAGATCTTACTAAGTTTTCTCTGCCACCAAAACGATCTCCAAACATTCCTCCAGCCCCACCACCTACACCAATATCATCATTTTGAAATTGGTTTTCTAGTGGTGAATCAGAGGTTCCTTGATCTCCTTTAGATGCGTTAAAGTTTTCTTCGTTTGCAGTTTCATTGTGATCGGAGATTTTGGCGTCTTTAATTACTACTTCATTAACTTGAGGTTCAACTGGAGTAAAATCTTGGTTAACTTCCTGAGAAGTTTCTTTCATATCTTGAGTTATCTTAGGCTCTACTTTAAATTTTTCGGGTTCTTGTTGTAAAGAAACTTTGGTATTAAGAGTGATTTTTACTTGAGGAGCTGGAGCATCACCACTAAATAATACTGCTAAAAATATAAATATAGCATGAACAGCTAAAGAAGTCATAAACCATAATATAGATGCATTATTTTTCAAAAATTCATTAAATTTATTACTTCGAGGTTCAAAATCTTCTTCTATAGATTCTTCTACATCCATATTTTCTTCTAAAAAATCTTCATTTTCTGTCATATTTTGCTCCATTATCAATATTATCTTGCTTTAACGCCTATTCCGTGATATTCACTAAGAATAATTTTGCCATTTACTACTTTAGAGCCTTCATAAGGATCGTTGCTTACAAGAAGATTTCCATCAAGATCAGCATAATCAATTAAAGGAGAAAGTTGCGCGGCAGCAGAAATGGCGACAGAACTTTCTATCATGCACCCCATCATTATCTTAAGGCCTAAAGCTCTAGCAGTATGAATCATTTTCAAGGCTTGGTTAATTCCTCCGCATTTCATCAGTTTAATATTGATGCCATCAAAACCATCTTTAAGTTTTACAATATCTTGCAAGCCTGTTACACTTTCGTCAGCAATAAGTGGAATTTTTACTCTTTCATGCAGCCAAATCATATCATCAAGTTGGCTTGTAGGTAATGGTTGTTCTATAAATTCTACTCCTTGATCTGCCAACCATTTAATTTTTTCTAAAGCAATTTCTTTTGTTTTCCAGCCTTCATTTGCATCTACTCTTAAAGGTTTATCTGTAACTTTTCTGATAGCACGGATATTTTCCTCATCATTATCTTTACCAACTTTAATTTTTAGTATTGGAAATTCAGCAGCTTCAAGAGTTTTTTTCATCATCATTTCAGGAGTATCTATAGAAATAGAAAAAGTAGTAATAGGTGTTCTATTTGGATTAAGTCCCCACATTTTATAAAGAGGAATGCCTAATTTTTTGCCCAACCAATCATGCAAAGCTATATCTATAGCAGCTTTTGCTGCATAATTCCCTGGCGCAAGGTGTTGTATATATTCCAATATATCTTGTTGTTGAAAAAGAGAAGAAAAATGACTAAAATCTATTTTTTTTAAAAATTCAGTAACTGTTTCTTTTGTTTCTCCGTAACGAGCAGCAGTAGAAAGGGCAGCTTCTCCTAATCCTTGAATCCCATCGCAAGAAAGTTCTAATAATGTTATAATAGTAGTATTCTTACTTCCTCGAGCAATAGTCCAGGTATGTTTTAATTCTAATTCATATTGCCAAAATCGTAGTTTTATGTTATTATTATTGCTGGGTATTTCTTGAGCAGATAAAAAAGTAGTTTTCTTATCCAAACTAGATAGTGTTACTAATGCTCCTAGTGCAGTTAAGCGTTCTAAAAATTCTCTTCTGTTCATATAACCTCTTTAAAATAAATATTTTAAGTATTATTACCTCTTTTTAATATCCAAAAGTTATAGGAAATAATCAATATATTTTATCTTAAAGATGGATAGAAAGCAAAACTTTTTTAAAAAAAAATATAATTATAACTATAATTATAACAAATGATTATAATATTTTTTTTAAAATATCATAATTTTTAGTTGACAAAATGAAAAAAAAAGATATAATTACCCACGTCTTAAACAAAAGTCCAAGTTGTTGAGAACAACAAGAAAAAAAATAAAAATAAAAAAATAAAAAAAAGTTCTTGACAAAATGAGATGAAGATGCTATAATAGCCTTCGTTAAATAAATGGACAAAAGAAGAACTAAAAAATCTTCTTAAAGACAAGAATATAGAAAAATCACTAAGAAATTAGTGAGAAGATAGATCTTTGACAATAA
>CAZPDM010000005.1:0-64410 GCA_964585305.1 uncultured Planctomycetota bacterium
AATTTAAAGAGGTTATTATCTTTTTTTTTAAAAAAATTCTAGTAAAAATAAAAATTTGGCAAGTTTGCTAAATTTTTGGCGAAAATATAAAAAGCCGTACAATGACGGCTTTTTTTAAATATGCTATAAATCTAATTTAATTTCGTTAGGTAGTTGATAAAACCTTGGCACAACGGAATCCTAAATAAGCAGCTTGGGTTGTTTGCAGCCAGCAACCGCGACTTGTAGCTTTAATATGATTCGCAGAACTATTCCAAGCTCCTCCTCGTGCAACATGAGCTTCATTATTAAGAATACATACTGGATTTTCTCGCATACTTTGAATATAAAAATTCCTATCATAATTATCTAAACACCATTCCCAAACATTTCCAGCAAGATTAAAACATCGATATGGAGATATTCCCAAACTATGACTAAAAACAGGAGATGCAGCAACTATGTTATAGTTAAAATTTGCATGTTCAGATGTCGGAGACTGATCCCCCCAAGGGTATTTGCGTCCATCACTTCCTCGTGCAGCTTTTTCCCATTGGGCTTCGCTTGGTAAAACTTTTCCCGCCCAAACTGAGTATGAATATGCATCCCACCAATCTACAAAAATTACAGGGCAATCTATACTGCCACTATATTGCTGATATTGCTCCGTACCCCAATATTTGGGTGTATGATTTTTTTGTGGAGGTTCTTGAGGATGACATCGTGAATGATCATTTGTCGCACGAATATATTCTAAAAATTGATTATATTGAGAATTTGTAACAGGATATTTATCTATCAAATAATGATTAAGAAACACTTCATGTACCGGACCTTCTTCATTATGCTCAGAAGAACCCATTATAAAATATCCACAAGGAATCAACACCATTTCGCTATCATCATATTGGCAATATACATTACTTTCATGCAAAATAAATTTTTCTGGTAAAATGATTGTATCACTTGCACTAAGCTTTATTTTTCGATTTGTAGGAATAATTTTAGACTCTAATTTCGTAGAAGCATATAAAATAACTGTATCATTTTTACTTCGATTTATTACTTCGGAAGATTTGGGAAATGCTTCTAAAAATTCCTTTGCATTAGAATATCTTTGATTAGGCTCTGAATTTGTTGCTTTTGCAAGAATAGGGATCAATACATCTGAAATTTTTTTATCACTAGCATATCCTACTGTTTTTCCTGTCCAAAGAAAGCAAAACAATATCCCAAGGGAATATACATCGCTTGCCATAGTTGGAAGTGCGTCTGGAATTAACAATTCTGGAGCAACAAAGGCAATTTGACGCAATTCGCTCTTCTCTATTGGAATAGGCCATTGATCTTCCCAAGGACATACACCAAAATCAGTAATTTTAATATTCGGCGGCTGAATATAAATAGTTGAAGGAATCAAATTCCCATGAATAATGCCACGTTCATGAGAATAGGCCATAGCTTTAAGCAAATTAGACATTACTGAAATTGCTAAATCTGGAGTAAGAGTACCAGCAGAGCTAATAAATTCTTGTAAAGCCAGCCAATTGGTAGTTTCCTGAATGATAAACGGCCGTTGCGCCATCAATTGGCCAACTTCATAAACTGCTAAAATTCCATCATGTTTAAGAGCTACAGATTTTTCTATAAGATTACAAATATTTGGAGATGGGCCTGTAAGAATTTTTATAGTAACTGGACGATTTTGGATTGTATCTTGTCCTTGAAAAATAGTTTGAATGCGGTTTTTATCGATAGCTCTTAATATCTGATAACGATCATGCGGGACTAATGATAATTCCGGAGCATTTTGAATGGCTGTCAAATATCCTTGTACTGCAACTTCAAATTCTCTAGCAGTTAAAGCTAAAATAAAATAATTATAATAAATGAGAGATCCGGTAATTCCTGCTTCAATTGCAGTTACAAGATATTGTGAAGCTGTCTCAAATTTACGAATGCTGTATAAGTGATGGCATAAAGCTAGAACTACTTGTTGTCTTTCGCTGCTAGGAAGCTGATTTAAATTCCATCCCGTAAGCAAATCTTCAATTTGCTGAACTAATGAAATTTCTGCATTTGATATGACAGCAGTTATATTCTCTTCACATAATGGAGTATTTAAATCTATATTTCTTGTTTTCAAAGTCTCATTCAAATGATAGAGCAATAAATCAAGTTGCCCAATTTTTCCCGGAACTTCGTAACCAAGCTCTAATAAAATTTTAACAATTTTTTGCCGAATAGCACTTAATTGGTAGGAAAAATCTATATTTTGATGCTCAAGGCTGATAAGACATTCTTCCAATTGAGCAATATCTGAAGAAAGAGTTTGAATTTGTTGTAATAAATATTCTTCTTGAAGAATTGTTTGAATAATTTGCTCAAGAAGAGATTCTGCATTACGATCGGCCATTTCTAAATTTGCAACAGACCAATCAAAACCAAGATAATGCCCAAGAACTTTTAATAAAGTAGTAATTGTTTGGACATCATATCCACTATTTTGGATAATGCTAATAATTCTAGACATACTACCTCCTAAGATTTGGGAGGTTGTGAATTACTTTGGGCTGGAATAGGGATAGATATAATAGCATGACATTCTAAACATTGTAATTTTTTACCAATATATTTATTTGGAACAGAGATATATTTCCCACAATTACATTTAAAAATTACTGGCATAGACTTCTCCTTCTAAAATTTAGTTAAATAAATGATTATTATTTAGATTTTACGTATAAGCATCAGAAAAAGCAATAGATAGTTAAAATTTAATAAAATTATCTTGAATATCCAAGCAAATTTTTTTATACTTAACAAAGGAAAGTACTAGACAATTTCAAATTTATAAGGAGTTTTTATGACAAAAATATTTTTTCTTACACTTATATTATGTCTTCCATTTGTTTATAGTGCGCCAGTATTCTTTAACCAGGGTGTTGGAGCTAACTTTCATGGATATGAACTTATTTCAGGAAGCACCTGGACATGGACACAAGCCAGAGATGCTGCCGCTGCAAGAACAATTGTTGTAGATGGAGTAACATATACTGGCCATCTAGTTACTATTACTTCTGCAGCAGAAAATGAATTCATTCGTACAAATTTTAGTTGTACAATGAATCCCTGGATTGGTGCATACCAATATGATAAGGCAGTAGAACCAGCAGGCCATTGGCGTTGGGTAACAGATGAAGTTTGGAGTTATACAAATTGGAATAGTGGAGAGCCTAATAATTCAGGTGGGGCTGAAGAATATGCCCAATTTTATAATACTGGATTTTGGAACGATCTGGCGAATAATGGACTTAGTGGATATATAGTAGAATATGATGTTGTTGCTCCCGAGCCAAATACATTAGGTTTATTATTAGTAGTATTTACAGGAATTTGGCTGCGACTGAAAACAAAAAAAAACTAGAATATATAAATTAACTAGTTTAACATTAAAATTTTCCCGGCCAAGAGAATTTGCCGGGTTTTTTTGTTAAAAAAAGCATTTTAAAAATTTTAAGGGAAAAATATGGCCTATCAAATTGTAAAAATATTAGGCGAAGGCGGGATGGGAAAAGTCTATCAAGCAACAGATCCAGCACTCAATCGTACTGTTGCAATAAAAGCATTTCATGATAATATCATTCCGAATGCTAAAGCTGTCAAGCGTTTTATGAGAGAAAGCCAAATTTCAGCAAGTTTGGATCATCCCAATATTGTTAAAGTATACCAATTTGTAGTTGAAAATAATCGTCCACTTTTAATCATGGAATACGTAGAAGGGATGCCCTTTTTTCAATATATTGAAAATCAAAAACTTAATTTAGAACAAAGCCTTGAAATCTTTGAAAAAATTGTTGAAGCTGTACATTATGCTCATCGAAAGCAAATTATTCATCGAGATATAAAACCATCAAATATTATGGTACGTACAAATGGAGAACCAATACTGATGGATTTTGGAATCGCTAAAGCTGCACAAATTGAAGATTTAACTCGAACAGGTGAAATCATGGGAACGGTGCAGTATATGGCTCCCGAGCAGGCTTCAGGGCTTCGGCATGAGATGGATCATCGGGTAGATATTTATAGCTTAGGAGCAGTATTATATGAAATACTTACAGAAAAAACTGCTATCTCTTCTACAACTTTAACTGAAATGCTATTTGAAATAGGGGCAAAAGAAATTATTTTGCCACGGCAACACAATTCTAATATTTCAGAAGATATAGAACAAATTTGTATGAAAGCTCTTTGTAAAAATAAAGAACATCGTTACGAAACAGCTAAAGCTTTTGCTGAAGACATAAGAAATTATCGACAAGGAAAAAAAATTAAAGCATCTGGATTTATTCAAAAACAACAATGGAGAAAACGGTTCTCTATCCTAGGAATTATTTTTACAATTTTATTAGTAGGAATCGGAATTTTGTGGAGTTATCAAAATCTTAATAATTCTCAAGCTGCACCTCAAACAAGTACTGCAAAAAAAATTGAGGAAGCATTAAATAATTCTCAAAAATTTTATGAACAAAAAGAATTTGCTCAAGGATATTTTTATTTAGAAGACTTTGCCAATGCAATTAGCAATGATAAAAATCATTACGATACTGAGAGAGAAAAATTAGAACCTCATCTAAAAAAATTTTTAACCGAGACATACACATTGGTACAAATTTATACATTAGCAAACTCTAACGAACAATTAGAATATCAAGCTAAACTTGAAGACATAGGAAAAAAATTTGGTTTAGAAGAATATATAAAAAATAATTTTTGGATAGGTTCTGAGGAAAATTTAAAACAAAAATTAACAAACTTTGCAACAAAATTTGCAGAGACGAAACAATGGCCTAAGATATGCTTTTATGAAGCCAAAAATGATTATGGATTTATGAGATATACTTTAGCTACACAAAAATTTCAAGATCTAGAATCATATTATTCTACATATCAAGGAGAATATCCTCTTCAAAAAATATTATGGGAATACTCAAAACTTTTGTTAACTTATAATCTTGGTTTATGCTACTTTCAACAAAAAAAATTCTCAGAAGCCGAAGAAAAATTTTCTAAAATCGAAAAAGAATGGAATAATAATATTTTCTTAGTTTTCATACAAAAACAAAAAGAAATTTTACAAAAAGAAAAGAAAATAGAACAAAATCTATCTATGGATAGATTCTATGCAAATACTTTAGTATATTTAGGAACAAGCAAACTAGCTAATAATCTTTATTCTGAAGATTTTACTAAAAATACAACAACTGGAGAAAGCCAACAAAAATTAGTAGAGTCAATTGAAAGTATTCTAAATACTTTGCAACAAGAAAAATATATAAATGCAATTTCTCAATATTCTGAAGAATGGGCATTATTACAAGAAATGAAAGCTAGAATGTCTATATGGAAAGCACCTCAAACAATTGAAAAAATAAATAATGCAATATCTATTATTAATGGTTGCTTAGAAAAAAATCCCATGAGATTTTCTTGCTATTTAATTCGTGGTAGTGCTTATTTAGAGCTAAAACAATACGAAAGGGCTTTAGACGATTTTGAATATGCACATCAACTAAATCCTGTACAAATAGAATCTACATCAAAATTATTACTTATTCTTCCATATTATCAAGCACCTAAATATGATGATATAGAAAATATTATTGGAGTTTTAAGCCGTTGGTGGCTAAGAATGAATATGAATGTTGTAGATATTTGGGAAGAAGATATTAGCAAAATACGTTCATATTACAGAACAAAATGGCAAGAACAAGAAACAATAGCTACATCTGCAAAAGATGCTGAAAAATTTTATCAATACTTATTTGCTTCAGAGTCTTTAGCAAATTTAGCACAAAACTCTTTTCTAGCAATGCAACCCTATTCAGATACATTAAATTTTTTAGATAATAAAAAGAAAGAATTAGAAGAATCTCTTAATAACACTAAAGATGAACAATCGAATAAAAAAATCCAAAAACAAATCAATACGATTCTTCGCTTAAAAGAAGATATTGAACAAAAGAAATTGGAAAAAACTAATAGCCAAACACTATATTTATTGAGCAGTATTACTTATCAAAAAAGACCTTCAAATGAAATTTTAGAGGTATTTAGTCAAGTAGAACGACTACGTGTTCTTCATAATCTTATTTTTAGCTTAGAATGTAAAACAAGAGAAGAATGTATCAAATTTTACCTAGCCGCAAGAATCCTAGCTCAATTACAAATACCAATACCTCAAGAAATCAATCATAAAAAACCTACCAAAAAATATTATCGAATGCTTTTAGTAGATTTAATCCAAAATGAATTAAAATATCAGGAAACAAAAAAAATCATTATACTTCGTGTGCTACAAGAGATTGGCTATTTCGATGTAGGAAATCAAGATTTTATCTGTAAATTTGTTCAGAAAAAAAATGATGTATTTATAGAAATATTATCTCTTCCTCTTTTAACAGCCTGTCTGAATAGCAATAAAAATATTTTCTTATTTTTTCAACAATCTGATCCTTTAACACAATTATATATTGTTCATTCTCGCCCTTCATTTGTTAATGATTATATTTCAGTAGAGAATAGAAAAGAATTTTGGGATATCGCAGCTCAAACTTGGAAAAAAAGTTTCACATCTTCTGACGATCGGCAAAAAATGCTTGCGATTTTAACAACTAAACATGAAGAAATAAGAAAACGTTATTCTCAAGAAATTTTAGAACACTTAGATTCTTTTTTCTTTAATAAAAATTATATCTTACAGAAATCTGTTATTGCTTTATGTACAGAAACTCCAGATGTAAGAAATATAGCATTAGAAAATGTCAAAAATAACTTACATAAACTTTTAGAAGATACTGGAGAAAATTTAGAAATTAAAATGATGGCAACAATTTGCTTACTGCAAATGGCAGACGAAAAATTGCTCAAAAAACTAGAAACGACCAAAACAAGCCTTTTTGAAAAGATTGCATTTCTTTATGTTTTACCACGTATGGAAAGCAAAAATTTTGCCAATTTAGTCATGATGAGCAAAAGCCTATGTGAAAATGCACTACACGAAGAAAATTCCGAAGGAAAAGGATTGATATTAGGGATATTCAGCCATTTCTTTTATACTATTGTCAGTCGTATTCCTAATGCCATGCAAGCTAATGCATTCAAAATGTTTATTGAAACTTCAATCATTACCTGTCTTAATAGCAATGATATTGATTTAATTTTCTGGGGTCTTATGTCCACAACAAAAATTGATAATCTTTCAAAAAAAGTATGGGGAATAATTCTAGAAAAATTATCACTGAAAAACGATATGTATTATGGATATTTAGGAGCACTAATAAATATTGCGGCAAGAGATCCTAAAAATACTGAACTTAATGATATAAGAATTAAATACCAAAATATAGTAGATGATTTAATTAAAAATCCACAAAATCATCAACAAGAACTATTAAAATTTTCCTGGTTTTATAAACAATTGCTAAGAAATAACAAAATTGAAATGCCTATAAACTATGAGATGTTAAACAAAGATAGCGATATTGCTTTAGAAAAAAATGTTCGTAATATATTAGAATCTACTATTTTTAACCCAGCTATGCTAAAACAAGCAGAAGAAGCACTACAAACTATCATCAAAATTGGTAATACAGTTAAAAGCATAGAAAACAATTCTTATGAACGGTATTATTTTTTAAGATATTTAAAGAATTCTGCATGCATTCAACAATTCAAAGGAAACTATCAAGAAGCTCTTAATATCTTAGAAAAAACAATTTATAAAGAACAAGAACTTTATATGATTGATGCCGAAATTGCTCACTATTGGTTAAGAATTAAATTATCAAGCCCAGAATTAGCCAATTATCCAGATATAGAGAACGAGCCTAGCATAAGAAAATTTTGGGGCGAAAATTGGCAAAATAAAGAAATTCAAAATTGCCGACATGAAAGTTTATACTTATGTATGAAAGCCTTATTGCAACGTAAAAAAAAGAATTTTGAATCTGCTTTGGATACCCTATATGAAGCCTATATTCTTTGTCCAGAAGATCCCCAAATACCATCTGATATGATGGAAATATTTCTTAAAGAAAGAAAAGATGTTGTAAATCATCGCGATTTAAACAACGCTAATAATTTAATATATACGATATTCCAACATATCAGCTATAAAGAAGATTTACGTTGGTATCATGCAAAAATATATTGCCTTCAAAAAAATTATCAAGAAGCTTTTAAAATTTTTGCAGAACGAATTTTAGATAGAGACAATAGCTATAAAATTACTCCAAATGATATTGAATTTCTACAATTTCCTAAAGAAAGCTTAATTGGTCTATATTTTTTAATTGCACATAAAAATTTGGAAAGAAGAAATTATTATAATGCTGGATATTGGCTAGAAAAAGCATTCCAAGAAGGATTGATTATTGAAGAAAATAATCCTTCATTTTATCAAGAGTCTAAAAATATAGAAAAAAATAAGTCAAAAATTATTGAACAATATCCTAAATTTAAAAAAATTTGGACAGAAATGTATAAATCCAAAAAGAAATAAAAAATAATGGGTACGAGGTTTTCGTACCCATGAAAGGATTAGTATCAATCATGTCTTATAAAATTTTAAAAATACTAGGTGAAGGTGGAATGGGAAAGGTTTACCAAGCGCTTGACACAACCTTAAATCGAATTGTTGCCATTAAAGCTTTCCATGAGAACATTGTGCCAAATGAAAAAGCTGCAAAGAGATTTTTGCGTGAAAGTCAAATTTGTGCTAGTTTAGACCATCCTAACATCATTAAGGTTTATCAATTTACTTTCGAAAATAATCGTGCTATTTTAGTGATGGAATACATTGAAGGGGAATGTTTGCTGGAATATATTAAAAATAAAAAACCAAGCCAAGATAAAATATTAGAAATTTTTGCCAAAATAATAGAAGCTGTACACTATGCACATAGAAAACAAATTATTCATAGAGATATTAAACCAACAAATATTATTGTACGAGATAATGGCGAACCCGTACTTATGGATTTTGGAATAGCAAAAGCAGCGCAAATTGAAGACTTAACTCGGACAGGAGAACTGGTTGGAACTCCTCAATATATGTCTCCTGAACAAGCATCTGGAGAACGACATGCCGTGGATCACCGTGCAGACATCTATAGTCTAGGCGTCATTTTATACCAAATTTTAACAGAAAAACTTCCTATTACAGCAACTACTTTAAGTGAAATGTTAGAAAACATAGCTACTGCAGAAATAATTTTGCCGCGAGAGTACAACCAAGAAATGGCTCCCAATCTTGAACAAATTTGCATGAAATCTCTTTGTCGCGATAAAGAAAAAAGATATGCTACAGCAAAAGAATTTGCTGAAGATTTATATAATTTTCAACAAGGAAAAAAAATTAAAGCTGAAAAGTTTATTCAAAAACAAAAATGGCAAAAATACTTTGCCAAGGTAGGAATTATTGCTGGCATATTTATTGCGATTCTAGCTTTCTTTTATGCTACTATAAATTTTTATTCAAAACCTGAAAATACTTTTGATGAAAAAAAGCTACAAGAATATTTAAATAATTCACAAATATACTATTCCCAAAATAGCATAGCAAAAGGCTATTCTTACTTAGATGAATTTTCAACATTAGTAAGTAATAATAAGATATATTTCCAGGAAAATTTGTCACAATGCCAAGCTAATATAGAAAAATTCTTGCACGAAACATATTCTCTATCTCTAATATATCTTTTAGGTGGATCTAATGAAGAAATTATTTATTTAGCTAAATGTGAAGAAATAGCAAAAAAAATTGATCTTTCAATGATCTCACAAATTAGAAATAAGTATTGGAAACTGCCTATATCAGGACAGATGACACATCAAATAAACTCTATCAATGAATATCTTATTAAAGATTCCAACTGGCCTGTTACTATTTTTAAACAAGCATTACAAGAATATAAATCATATCAATATGAAGCTGCTGTTCAAAATTTTGAATTACTACGCACATATTATCTTAATTTTCAACCTCAAAAACCTATTCAAAAAATTTGTTGGGAATATGCAAAGATTACTGTTGCTTATTATCTAGGGTTATGTTATGTCAACCAAAGAAAATTTGCTTCCGCTTCAAATATTTTTTTAGATGCTCAACGATATTGGAAAGGAAATAACTTTGTAAAATTTATAGAAGAACATCAAGACATTTTACAAAAATCACAAAAATTTGAATCACGATTACCTATAAGGAAATTATACGCCAATATTCTAATTTATTTAGGAACAAGCTTTATTGGAGATATTCCTTATACTAATGATCTAACATCTGATGATAAAGTTAACTATTCCAATTTAGTAAGTATTTTAGAAGAATTGACTTCTTATGAAAAAAATATTTCCGAATATTCTGAAGAATGGGCTTTATTACAAGAGTTTAAAGCTAGAATAGCTTTATGGAAAAAAAATGACGAAACATATATAAACAAAGAAAATAAAGAATACGCAATCAATTTAATTACTACTTGTTTAGAAAACAATCCCATGCGTTTTTCCTGCTACTTAATACGCGGAACAGCCTATTTAGAATTAAAGGAATATAAAAAATCCTTTTACGATTTTGATTATGCTTCAAAAATAAATCCAGAACAAATAGAATCGCTTAGTAAAATTTTTAAAATTATTCCTTACTATCCTACGACAAGATACGAAAGTATTGAAAATATTGTTAGCATCCTTCACAATTGGTGGGTACGTGCAGATTTAACAATTTTTGATTTCTTTGGAGATGATATTTCTAAAATACAAAAACATTTCCGAACGAAATGGCAAGAACAAGAAAATTCAGCGATTTCTATAAATGATGCAGAGAAATTTTATTCTCATCTTTTTGGCTCAGAAGAATTATCTAGTTTAGCAACAAATTCTTTTTTATCTATGCAAGCATATTCTCAAACATTAGAATTTTTGGAAAACAAAAAAAAAGAAATTAACAATAATTCCAGCATAGATTCATTCGAAAAACAAAAAAAATTAACAAAAATATCTGAGCTTATTTTTTCTTTGCAAGAAAAAGATAAAGAAAAATTTAAATACCAAGTTTTATACCTTCTGAGTATGATTTCCTATCAAAATAGAATTCCAGAAGATATATTAGAAGAATTTACTAAAAATCCTAAGCGTCTGTATATAATCCATCGATTAGTATTCGACCGTGCATTTCAAGATGAATGGCCAAGTATAAACAATTTAGAAGAAAAACAAGATTGGTTGAAACTATATTACTTAGGAGCGAGAGTACTTGCACATATACAAAAAGAAATTCCCCAAGAAATACTTCCAATCGAATATCAAACATTGCCATCATACCAAAAATATTATCGACCGCTTCTACTAGAGTTAGTAAAAAAAGAAAACAATGAAATATTAAAGATTATTTTATTAAGAGCATTACAAGATATTACCTATTTTTCTTCAGAGCATCGTGAGTTCATTTGGCAAGTGAGCAGTAAACAAACACTCCATAAAGATCCTTTTATAGAAATGATATATTTTCCCCTATTGTTTAAAAGTGAACAAAAAGACACTCAAAAAAAATTTTACTCTTTTTTTCAACAATGCAGTTCTCTAGCAAAACAAATTATTGTTTACACTTCGTATGATATAGATAATAAATTTTTTGAAAAACGATTGTATTTCGATATTCCCATGCAAAATCTTTGGGAGGAAGGATTATCAAGTTCTGACTACCGACTAAAAATGCTAAGCATTATCAATACTAAAAAAATTTTTAAATTCTCATATACTAATGAAAAAATTTGGCCTTTTTTACAACCATTCTTTTTCGATAAAAATCCTCTTTTACAAAAAGCCGCCTTAGTAGCAGCTTCAGAATTTTCCGAAATTCGAAAACTAAATTTTCCTGAATTTCAAAGAATATGTTGGGAAATTTTAAAAAAATCAGATAATTCAGAAACTAAAAGAATGGCTGTTGTAAACTTATTACGCTCATCAGATGATAGAATTTTTGAATATATGGAAAACCAAAATTTGACATTTTTAGAAAAAGTAAACTTTTTTTTCTGTATAAATAGTAGCCAAATCAATATATCTTATGCTAAAAACTTTTTTAACTTTTTTGAAAAAAATATACGCAATCAAGAAAATAGTATTATGCTAACAATGTTCTGTTATTTTTTTCATGCTATACAAACATCATCTACAGATAGATTACAACGAAATATATTGCAATCCTTTTTTGAAAATCTTATCATATCCTATTTAGATGAAGATGATTATACAATGAGATATTGGAGTATAATATCTTCTAGCAAGATTGATGATCTTTCTCCCAGAATATGGCAAAAAATTGCCTCTAAAATAGGATCCAACCAAAATAAAATACTTGACAGTTTACAAATAGGAGCATTATTAAATATAGCTGTTCGCCAACCTAATTATCAAGAGTTAGTAAAGCTATGCCCACAATGGAAAAGTAGTATAATGGAAAAAGCTAAAACTCCCCAAAATTACCCACAAGAACTATACTACAGTATGTGGTTTTATTGGCAAATCTTGCAAAATAATAAAAATAATTATTTTGCTGAGACAAAAGATTTTATTACAAACGAAAACCCTATTGCAATGGAAGAAAGATTTTTTACTACATTCGAAACAGAAATTTTTGATCCTGATTTTCTATTTCGTGCCAAATATGCTCTAGAAACTATGCTAGAAATTGGAAAAACAATGGGAGCTATTAAAGATAATGAATATGGCAGAAGTAGAATGATTAAGATGATATTAGCTTTAAGTAAAGTATACAAAAATAACAATGAAATAGATAAAGCCCAACAGATATTAGAAACAGAAAATCTTCATAAGGAAAATCCTCAAATTGCACTTGCTTGGTTGCAATTAAAGTTTGACAATTCAGAACAAAATAACTTTATAAACAATGACGAAATAAAAATTTGGTGGAAAAATTGGCAAAATCAAAAATTAAACAACTGTAGAGATGAATCTATTCGCTTACAAATAAAAGCATTTTTACTACGCAAAGAAAAAAAATACAATGAAGCTATTCAAACATTAAAACAAGCACATATTCTCTGTCCAGAAGATAATAGCAATCAAATAGATTTACTCGAAGTTTATTTTAAAGAACAAGCTGATTTAAAAAATGGAGAAATTGCTCTTTTTATGGCGCTCTATCATGCACAATATAAATCTCCATTTTATTGGTATCGACTTAAATATTATGATTCCTATACATATAATTTAGAAACTTTTATAAAGTATCTAGAATATCTTGCTTATAATGCATGTGAATATCCTATTACTTTTGAAAATATACAAAGCCTTGGAATTCCCAAAGATCAGTTAGGATATGTCTATTATTCTATTGGCAGACAAAAAACTGAAAAGCGTCAAATCTACCATGCTATTTTCTGGTTTGAAAAAGCATATCAAGAAGGATATCGAATAAAAGATAGAATTCCAGAAGGTTTTGAAATCGCTGTAAAAAGAGCTTTATTATTTCCTAAGTTTTCACAAATTTGGCGTAAAATATATACAGTAAAATAAAATTTACTGAATGGTCTGTCAACTAAGTTTTTGGATATTTAATTGAGAGGAATTGAACCTGCCACTGCAATTTTTTCTTTAAAGCCTTCATTTATAAGCGGTGGTCAATTCCTACCATGCCCCTATGTGCATGGACAAGTATAATTAAGATAACGAAATTATGTCTAACAATTTTATTGACAGACTACTTAAACTAAGCTTTCCCTCGTTCTTCTATAGAACGAGGAAAATTAAGGAATTCTCAAATATGGCCTACCAAATAAAAAAAGTTTTAGGCGAAGGCGGCATGGGAATTGTCTATCAAGCAGTAGATACATCATTAAATAGAATTGTTGCTATAAAATCATTTCGAGAAAAAGTTGTTCCCACTGCTAAAGCTATCAAACGCTTTATGAGAGAGACAGAAATTTCTGCAAGTTTGGATCATCCTAATATTATTAAAGTATATCAATTTTTATCTGAAAATAATCGATCCTCTCTTATCATGGAATATATTGAAGGAGAGCCTTTACTAGATTACATCGAAAATCAAAAACCAAGTTTGGATAAAATTCTAGAAATCTTTGAGAAAGTGGTAGAAGCCGTTCATTATGCCCATCGAAAGCAAATTATTCATCGTGATATAAAACCATCTAATATTATGGTTCGCAAAAATGGTGAGCCAGTACTTATGGATTTTGGTATTGCAAAAGCCTCTCAAGTAGAAGACTTGACACGATCAGGAGAATTAGTTGGAACACCTCAATATATGTCTCCTGAACAGGCATCTGGAAGTCGGAGAGAAATTGATTTCCGTACAGACATTTATAGCCTAGGTGCAATACTTTATCAAATCTTAACTAAAGCACGCCCTGTTGAAGGGGAAAACCTAACTGAAATTTTATACAATATATATGCAAAGCCCGTAATTTTACCCAGGGAGCGAAATCCAGAAATTTCAGTCGATCTTGAGCAAATTTGTATGAAAGCTCTTTGCAAAGAAAAAGATCAACGTTATGCCACCGCAAAAGCATTTGCGGAAGACTTAAGAAACTATCGAGAAGGAAAAAAAATTAAAGCGTCTGGATTTATACAGAAACAAAAATGGCAAAAACGCTTTATTATTATAGGAATTGTGTTCTTAGTTATGCTAGCAGGTATAGGAATTTGGAGTAGCTATAGAAATATCCAAAAATCTGAAAATGAAAAGAAATACCAACTCCAAGCTATTGCATCATTAGAAAAAAAAGTTGAAGATGCTTGGAAAAACGCAGAAGAATGTTATGCAAAGCAACAATTCGCAAAAGCATATTCCTACTTAGAAGAATTTTCTACCTATATCATCAGCGATAAAAAATTCTTTCTTGAAAGAAAAAATAATCTTCAACCTAAATTAGAAAAATTTTTGTATGAAACATACGCATTATCTCAAATTTATGCACTTGAAAAATCTAATGAAAGATTGCTTTATTTAGTTCAATTTCAAGAAACATGCAAACAGATAGAAGAAAGCAGCAGCCAGTATACTAAACACTGGGTAGTAAAAGAAAAAGGAAAAAGCATTTTAACAGAAGATTATTTTTATGAAGCAAAGAAAAACTATAACTCTCGACAATTTAGTACAGCTATAGAAAAATTTGAAAATTTAAGAACGCATTATTCTTCATTTGAAAGTATCTATCCTATCCAAAAATTATTACAACAATACGCAAATATTGTTAATACCTATCAGCTAGGATTATGTTATTTTCAACAAAAGAAATTTAAAACGGCATTTGAACACTTTTCTAATGCCAAAGAAAAGTTAGAACAAAGCAATTTTTTCGCATTTGTGCGAGAGCAACAAGAAATATTGCAACAAGTAAAAAAAATGGAACAAAATTTTTCTATAGAAAAATTTTACAGCAACATGCTGATATATCTGGCAAGCAGTCGGATTGGAGAAATTCCCTATTCAGAAAATATCTTTTTCAAAGATAGCAAATCTAATGAAAAAGAATACGATCCAGACTTGATAAAATATATTACAAATATTTTAGATTTGTTAGAACAAAAAAGATATAGTGAAGTTCTCTCTCATTACTCAGAGGAATGGGCATTACTCCAAGAATTGAAAGCTAGATTGCTTATTTGGAAAAATTCAGGAGAAAGAGAAAAAAATATAAGAAATTCTATTTTTCTTATGGAAGAATGTTTAAAAGAAAATCCAATTCGAGATTCTTGTTACTTGATATTAGGCAGTGCTTATTTGGAACTTAAAGAATATGAACGATCTTTAAATTCTTTCGAATATGCTTTTCAAATCAATCCCCAACAAGTAGAATCTATTAGTAAATTTGTTGAAATCCTTCCCAATTATCAATCTCTAAAATATAATGATATGGAAAATATCATTGGAGTTTTTTTGCGTTGGTGGCTACGAATCAACATGACTATTGTAGATATTCATGAAGAAGACATTATACGAATTCGTTCTAATTTTAGAAAAAAATGGCAAGAGCAGGAAAATTCTACAGCTCTTGTTAAAGATGCAGAAATAATTTATCCTCATTTATTTAGTGTAGAATCCCTTGCTCAATTAGCACAGACTTCTTTTCTAGGAATGCGCCCATGCTCTCAAGCATTACAATTTTTAGAAGCGAAAAGAAAATCAATTGAAGAAGAATTAAAAAAACCTGAAACAACTAATTTAGAGTCATTAAAAAATAAACACAAAATCGTCTCTAAAATTATTGGAGAAGTTGAACAAGAAAATGCACAAAATTATAGCAGCCAAACTCTTTACTTATTAAGTAGTATTCCATATCAAAATAGAATTCCAGAAAATATCGTCGCAGAATTTACAAATCTTGAAAAACCAGAATATTTAAGAACAATTTACAATCTAGTATTTAAAAAAGATTTTAGAAACAACTGTGAATCTGAAGAAGACTGGCAAAAACTATATTATCTAGGTGCCCGTCTTCTTGCTCATACACATATTACTATCCCCCAATTTTTACAAAAAGAAATAGAAGTGGTACCTTCATCGCCTTTTTCTAAAAAATATTTTCGTACTCTTCTTATAGATTTAAGTAAAAGGGAAATTCAAGAACCATTAAAAATTATTTTACTAAAAGCATTACAAGAAGTTGGATATTTTGATACAGATAACAATTATTTTATTTGGCAAGTTGCAAGAGATATAAAAAAATATAACAACAATCCCTTTATTGAAATGATAATTTCTTCTCTTATCCCATTTGATAACAAAGATAATACTAAAAAGCAATGGTTTGAATTCTTTAGCCAATGCAGTCCTCTCACTAGACTTTGGATTGTTCATACTACAGAAGATTTTGATGATATTGTCTATTATGGAGATAGAGAAAAATTCTTTAATGTAATTGATTCCACTTGGGACAAAGGATTCTATTGCACAGAAGACTATCGCCAACAAATGCTAAGCATTATTCTAACAGATAAAATCGGACATCTGCAAAGAAAAGTTCCCAACCCTAAACCAATCTTTCATAGAATGAAAAAATTTTTCCAACATGAGAATGCTATTTTACAAAAAGCAGCATTAGCCCTTTTTACAGAATCCGATACTTTACGAAAAGATATACATAAAGACTTTACAAACACTTGCAAAATAATTTTGGATAGCGATGCAAAATGGGAAATAAAACTTATGGCCAAGACTGCACTTATTAGAATGGCTGACTCCCAAACTTTAAAAGCTATACAAGAAAAAGAAACGACCAATTTTGAAAAAATTGCTTTTCTTTATGGACTCTATGGACAGGAAAAAGAACTTTTAGATTATCTTGATGGAATTTTAGCAATTTGTAAAACTTTTCTTGAAAATCCAAGCGCAGAAGGACAAGGTATAATTCAAGGAATGCTTTCTCATTTCTATCCATTTTTACAAAATCTTTTAGTTGAAATTGCACATAGAAGTCTCATTCGTAATTTTTTTGAAAAATCTTTGGAAAAATGTATCTATAGTCAATATCCAGACTCTCTTTATTGGGCTTTAATCGCAACATCCAAATCTGATCATATATCAAAAATAGTATGGAAAAAAATAGCCAAAGATTTGTTAGAAAAACCAAATGATGGAAATATTTTAGGTTCATTATTAAATATTGCTGCAAAGAATCCTAATGATCCTGAATTAAAAAAAGAAGCCATCCAATGGCATAAAATTTTGGAAGAAAAACTAAAAGAACCTAAAAAAAATAAAAAGCAATTGATGTCTGTCCTTTGGTTTTATCGTGAATTATTACGTAGTCATCAATTTAGCGATAAACAAAGTTTTAATTTAATCATGCAATCCGAAAATTATATTTCGATTGATGAATATATTATAAGAAGTTTAGAAAATTGCCATTTAGATCCAAACATGCAAGAACGTGCGCAAAAATCCCTAGAGACAATTATAAAAATAAGTACTGCTATTGAAAGTATTAAAGGCGATTTCTATGAACGTAGATATTTCCTACGTTCTATGAAACAACTTTGTAAGATTTATGAACAAAAAAAAGAATTTAAAAATATTTGGGCTATTTTAGAAAAAGAAAATCTACATAATATAGAAATAGAAATTGCACATCTCTGGCTAAAGTTAAAAATAGTATATGAACCCAATGATCATCAAATTGAAAACTTCTGGAAAAATTGGAAAGAAAAAGAAATATCTGATTGTCGAACGGAATCATTACGACTGCAAATGCAGGCAATGTTAGAAAGGCAAAATAAACAATATAAAGAAGCTCTTCAACATTTAAAATACGCTTATATGCTTTGTCCAGAAGATAGCGAAATTCAAACAAATATGATAGAAATTTATTTGTATGATATATCTGATTTAAATATGGCAGAAAAATTATTACCTATAGCTATTACAAAATCTGATTATAAAAACTCTTTACGCTGGCTATATGCACAATATTATGCAATGAAAAGAGAGTATGATGTGGTTGAAGACATTTTAGCTAAACTAGCTTTTCCATTAAGAATAGATGATGTACAACGATTGAATATTCCCAAAGAAAAATTAGGAATTATTTATTCGACTATAGCTAAAAAATATATAGACGACTATAATTACTATAATGTTACATATTGGCTCGATAAAGCATATCAAGAAGGTTACCGCGTCCATAAAAAAACATCAAAAAAATTGGAAAAAAACGCAAGAGCAATATCTATAAAATATCCTAAATTTAGAGAAGTTTGGAATAAAATCTACATAGATAAAAAATAAAAAAAGTTTCTTAAGACACTTTCTTAAGAAACTCCCATATATTAAAAAAAGAAAATAATATGCCATATAAAATTATTAAAATACTTGGTGAAGGCGGAATGGGACAAGTGTATCAAGCGGTTGATATAAATTTGAATCGTACTGTCGCGATGAAAGCCTTCCATGAAAAAGTCGTCCCAAATATAAAAGCAGTAAAAAGATTTATGCGTGAAAGTCAAATTTCTGCAAGCCTAGATCATCCTAATATTATTAAAGTTTATCAATTTACAGTTGAAAATAATCGACCATTTCTAGTGATGGAATATGTTGAAGGTCAGCCTTTAATGGACTATATTGCGACTGAAAGTCCCAGCCTAGATAAATTATTAGAAATATTTGAAAAAGTCGTAGATGCCGTTCATTATGCTCATAGAAAACAAATTATCCATCGTGATATTAAACCTTCTAATATTATGATCCGAAATAATGGCGAACCTGTCTTGATGGATTTTGGAATTGCTAAAGCAATTCAAATTGATGATTTAACACGTACAGGGGAAGTGATTGGAACCGTACAATATATGGCTCCTGAACAAGCATCCGGAGAAAAACGTGCTGTAGATCATCGTGTCGATATATATAGTTTAGGTGCAGTTCTATATCAAATTCTTACTAAAAAAACTCCTATACAATCTCAAACACTTACAGAAATGCTATTTGAACTTAACAAAACGGAAATTATTTTACCTTCTCAACATAATTCTGAAATTTCTCCTGAGCTTGAACAAATTTGCATGAAAGCTCTTTGTAAAGATAAAGAGCAACGATATCCTACGGCTAAAGCATTTTCTGAAGATTTAAAAAACTATCGACAAGGAAAAAAAATCAATGCTGCGGGTTTTATTCAAAAACAACAATGGCGCAGAAAAATATTCCATTTATCAATTATTTTGGGAATAATTCTATCTGTTGGAATTGTTGCTTTATTAAGCCATCTTATCATCAACAAATTAAATTCGCCAATAGACCCCTTAGAAAATGCTCTTTTTATAGTCGAACAAAAATTGGGAATGGCAAAAAACTATTACGAAAATAACGAGATTGTACAAGGATACTCGTGTTTAGAAGAATTTGTTAATCTGGTTGATAATAATCCATCCCTCTATCAAAAAAATAAAGATAAATTTTCATCATCTTTAAATAAGTTCCTCCATGAAACATACTCTCTAGCACAAATATATCATTTGGCAAATATGAGAGAGGAAGAGATTTATTTAAATAAATTTCATGATACAGCAGAAAAATTTCAACCAGATCTACAAAATAGCATTTCTAATAATTATTGGAAAGCTATTGAGCCAACCATCAATGGGCAAGAAAAAAATTTAACAAAAGAAAATATTCAACAAATTGAGTTAGTTAAAAACAATATTTTAAAAAATTTTAATTGGCCTATTGAAGTTTTAAATCAAGCTAAAAAAGACTACAAATCTTTTCAACATGAAGAGGCTATTCAAAAATTTGAGCAACTTCTTACATATTACACTTTTTTTTCACCAAAAGAATCTATTCAAAAAATTTTATGGGAATATGCGAAGATTGCAATTTCTTACCAAATCGGCCTTTCTTACGTAAAACAACAAAAATATATATTAGCTTTACAATATTTTAAGAGTGCAGAAAAAAATTGGGATAAAAATAATTTTTCTAAATTCATGAATAAACATCTTGAAATGTTGAATAAGTCTCAAAAAATTGAACAAAATTTTCCTATAAAAAAAATCTATGCAAATATTCTTATTCATATAGGATCTTGCATCATTAACAATATTTTGTATACCGAAGACCTTACAAAAAAGGATAACATTGACTTTAATAAATTGATCGCAATGGTAGAAGAAATAAAAAAATATGAACAAGATATTTCTGAATATTCTGAAGAATGGACGTTATTACAAGAACTCAAAGCAAGAATATATTTATGGATGCCATCCAGCAATAAAGAAACAACTATGAAATATGTAATTAACTTGATGGATATATGTTTACAAAAAAATCCTATGAGAGATTCTTGCTATTTGATCCGAGGGATAGCATATTTAGAATTAAAAAATTATGAAAAATGCTTAGAAGACTTTGAATTTTCTTCTCAAATCAATCCTCAGCAAATAGAACCGTTGATAAAATTTTTTGAAATTTTTCCTCATTATCAACATCCCAAATACGATAATGTAGAAAAAATTATTGGGATTGTTCATCGTTGGTGGCTGAGAGTAAATATGGCATACATAGATACATGGGAAGATGACGTAACACGGATGAAAATGTATTTTCGTGCAAAATGGCAAGAACAGGAAGTAAATAGTATTTCGATTGCAATGTCTGAAAAATTTTATTCCCTGCTTTTTGATAGTAATGAAAAATTTTCAAAATTAGCTAAAGAATCTTTTTTAGAAATGCAACCATATTCTAGCACATTAGAATTTCTTAAAATAAAAGAAAAAGAACTAGAAACGCAAGATTCAACTCACCAAAACATTGAAACTCAACGAAAACTAAAAATTCTTTCAGACATCATCAACTCTGTAAAAGAAAAAAACAATGCACGTCTTATTGATCAAACTTTATATCTTTTATCTTCTGTATCTTTTGAAAAAAATATTCCTAAGGAAATTTTAAAAATTTTCCAAGACGAAGAACGTCTTAGTATCCTTCATCGTTTAGTATTCGAAAAAGCCTTTCAAAAAGAAGTTCGAGAATATTATACAAGCAATTCCAAAGAAAACCATTGGTTCAAATTATATTACCTTGGGGCATCTATTTTAGCTCAAATCCCTATTATTATCCCACAAAAAATTATAGCTGAGAACGCCCATATTTTTTCAAAATATCCTAGAACAAATCATTACTATCGGTTTATTTTAGCTAATTGGAGTAAACAAGAAAATAATCCTCAAATAAAAGTTATTTTACTTCGTGTTTTACAAGGAATTGGATATTTTGATTTAGAAACCCAAAAATTTCTTGAAAAATTTGCTAGCAATAAAGATTATCTAGGAGATCCTTTTATAGAAACAGTTGCAACCCCTCTAATAGTTGCAAATTTTGATCATAAAAAAGAAATTTTTCATAATTATTTCTATCTTTGTACTCCCTTAGCTAAAATTTGGATTATGCATAATATTTCTCTTTTAGAGCAGAAAATTCCAAATGATAGCTGGCAAAATTTTCATATAGAAATGAAAAAAATATGGGAAGAAAATTTTATACATAGCGACATCCGTAATAAAATGTTAGCTATTATAGCTACTAAAGCTCTATTTAAGTGGAATGTAAATGATGAATTGTTCAATAAATATTGGAATGATTTTAAAAAACTCTATGAAGATAAAAATACACGAATTCAAAAAACCGCATTAGTTCTAGCTTGCGAATTTGAGCAATTTCGTAAGAAAGCACAAGATCCACTACAAAAAATTTGCTGGAATATTTTGGAAAATAAATCGATAACTAATCAAGAAATTTCGATTATAGCAAGCCTATTTTTATTAAAAATTAAAGATCAGAAAATTATTGCTCAAATGGAAAATACAGAAACGAATATATTAGAAAAAATTATGTTCTTGTACTCTATTCCTAAAGATCAAGATGCGGCTAAAACGCTTATGAATATAGTAAGTACTACAAAAGATAATGTAGAAAAAGGTATGGTTATTGCGGTTTTATGCCATTTCTATTATGGAATCAACAGTTTTATCAAGGATAATATACAAAAAAACGCTTTAAAAGCTTTTATAGAAAATCTCATTATTAATTCTCTTAAAGAAGGCGAATCAGGCCTAATTTTTTGGAGTTTAATATCAACAACAAAAATCGATGACCTTTCTAAAAGAGTATGGGGTGAAATCTATAATAATTTAGAAAAAGAAGACACAACAATTCCTCTAATGAGATTAGGGGCGTTGATCAATCTATCTATAAAACAACCCAATAATAAAGAATTGACAAATCTATATACTACCTTACAAAAGAAAGAATCTGAACAAAAGTTAATTTTTCAAAAAAAACCAGATAGCGAAAAGCATAGAAAATCTTTATTATCTTTAATGTGGTTTTATAGACAAGTTTTACGAAATAATCAATATAATCATTTACTCGATTCTAACCTTATGGCTGAGGAAAACTTTATTGTTATTGACGAACGATTTATAAAAACTCTTGAAAAGGATATCAGCGAGCCGATTCTCCTAACACGCTATATTTCAGCATTAGAAAAGGCAATCGAATTAGGCAAGCTAATTAAATCTCTCGATAGTAATTTTTATGAACGTTATGCTTTTCTACAATTGATTCAATATATGGCACTTCTTTATTATAAAAATAAACAATATTCTCAAGCATTAGATATATTAGCTTATGACAACTTATATAAAACAGAACCAATTATTGCCGCTCTTTGGTTGAAATATAAACTAAGTATTGAGCCTAATTCTCCTGAAATTGATATATGGTGGCAAGAATGGCAAAAAAAAGACATGCAAGATTATCGTAGTGAATCCTTACGTTTATATATGGAATCTTTATTCTATCAACATAAAAAAGAATACCAGTTAGCTATTGATAAACTTGAAAAGGCTTTCATTTTATGCCCAGAGGATAGCCAATTTCTTTCTGATTTAATTGGGATTTATTTAAAAGAGCAAAAAAATATGGAGAATCTGGACATATTTCTTGAGCTTGCCATCAAACACGCCAGTTATAAAGGAAATTTACTTTGGAGAAAAGTACAATATTTTGCAGTTCAAAAAGATATTTCAAATGTTATTGACACACTTAAAGCCTTAGTTATATTGGAAAGCGAATATCCTATTACTTTAGAAAACATCACTGAATTAAATATCGATAAAAAATACTATGGAGAAATATATTTTTCCATTGCTATAAAAAAAGCAGATCGTAGAAATACCTCTCAAACAATATTTTGGCTTACTAAAGCTCACGAAGAAGGATATAGCATTACAGAAGAAAAATTAAAAGAGCTGTGGATACTCAAAGATTTTATTGGTGTAGTTCTTAATCAACATCCAAGTTTCAGAAAGATTTGGCAAAAACTAGTAATTAAGAAATAGTAAAAAAAAAGTCTGTTGGTCAAGAAAACCAACAGACTTTTTTTTAGTATTTCTTATTTTTCCATAACACGTTGAAAAGGTTTAGATTTTACTTCTGTGTTAGGTTTGGTAGCGAGTACAGAAATATTAGATATAGTTTTATTAACGACTTCTTCATTCTTAGGAAGTAGTTGAGGTTTAATTTCTACACTAGAAAGATCAAAGTCTCCACTAATCTTTTTAGCTTCCTGCAAATTAGCTCTTTCCCATTTAGAATTATCTATCCAAGCCCATGCTTTATTTCCATCATGAATAAGTAAAGCATTTTGCTTACGATTATTGATTTGCGCAGAACCTAAACGAATAACCTTTTCTTCTGCAATTTTTTGCCAAGCATTTTGGTTCATCCATGCCCAAACACTTCCTTGTGTATAAGCAATAGCTATATCATTTTGGCCATTATTATCTAAATCTAATATTTCAAGACTATCTGCCATTTCTTCATCAATTTTTTGCCAAGTAGAGTTATTCAGCCAAGCATAAATTGCTGGAGTATTTTTGTATGCAATAACAAGATCTTCTTGAGCATTATTATCTATATCTGCAACAACGATATCGTTTGCTGCTTCATTATCAATATGCTGCCAATATTCATTATTCATCCAAGCATATATGCTGTTGCTATGAGTATAACTCATGACAATATCTTTTTGCCCATTATTATCTAAATCACATAAAGCAATAACATTTGCCGATTCATCATCTATTTTTTTCCAAGTATTGTTAAGATACATAAATGTACCTTTATCATTATCCAAGGAAATAATGAGTTCTGCCTGTCCATCATGATCAACATCTCCAGCAACTTGCGTACGTATTATAGCCTCGCCAATTATCTTGGAAAATTGGAAAACATTAACACCTGGACGATACGTACCACCATCAGGAGAATATTCTATAAATGAAGCCAGAGAAAGAATATCATCAGTAGAAATTGTTAATAATGTTCCAAGAGGAAGATCATTCTCTGCATAATTAGCAATATCATTTGCTGTTTTTTTAATAGCACCATTTACTAAACAATAGCAAACATCTGGATTCTGACTTGTAGCAGACAAAATAATATCATATAACTGTACAGGATTCGGATCTGGAACTTCATTCGCTTTCTTATTATTATGTTTAAGGCATGACAGACAAGATAAAGAAATTATAAGAATGAGAAAAAAAATAAAATAAGTTTTAGTTTTTTGCATTAAAGTTTCCTTAAAAATTAGCAAACTTATTAAGAAAGAATCCCAAGAAACTACTCCTCTAATTGAAAAGATGCTAACACTTGTTCAAACATGGGATAATATTTGTTAATAAGTTTTTGATCGTTCCGACATTCAAAAATAGCATAATAAACACAACCACCATATTCTAATTCAAAAACTTTAAGATGTAAAGCTAATTTATCAAATTTACGGACTATGTCATAACAAATCATATTTCCTGAAATATTTTTATTGATTGCATACAAAGTAAGTGGAGTTTTTTTAACGATATTTACAGTAGAAAACGGATAGTATCTCTTTGTTTTTTGAATTGTTGGAATATTACTTCCAGCAAACTTTAAAAATATAGTAACTTTATTTTTTACATCAACTTTATAGCGATAACCTTTTAGATCGCTTTCCTCGGAAAAACTTTCACTCCATTCATTTTTTGTAAAAAAAGTGATGCCAAAATCTTCTGCACTTGTACGTCTTAATGATAAACCACCTTCAACTACTGTTGCTTCAATAATAACCAAAACTGTTGTTGTATCACCTCGATTAAAATCTGCATATATTTCTTTTATATCTTTTACAACACCTTTACAAGTAATTAGAATATTATCATATTCCATTTCAAAATCTTTTATTTTAGTTTCTGATTCAACTTCTACACCAACAAATTCAGCAGCCTTACGGATAGCACGATACCGAGCTTTTTCCAATGCTTCAACTTTGTTATTATTAGCTTCCTCAAGACTTGCCTGAGCTTCATAATGCCCACGTGTTTCAGCTCCCCATTGTGCTTGTAAAGAAAGTATTCCTAATAATAGGATTAAAACAATAATAAAATATCTTTTCATAGTTTATTTTCCTTAAAATATATTTTTTCTTAGCAAAACATGCTTTAGTTGATAACAACTAAAGCATGTTTTTTATATTAATAGCTAATTCAACCGTGACTATTGAATTATTTTGCCATTAAACCAATACCTTCGGCAATAAAAATTTCATCATCATCTTCAATACCTTCAAATAAAGAATAATCTTCATCTGAAAGTTCTAAGCCTAATTTTTTCAAATTTTGGGATAAAGAATAGATGCACATGTGTTTGGGAATACGAAGTTTCATAGTAACTTTTTTGGCTGTGAAATCAATATTAATTTTTAGAATTTCGCATCCAACTAAGGTTGTCTTTTGCAAAACATTTAAACGAGTTTGTTCTTCAAGAATAAATTTGTTGACTTTTTCATTGCAAGCAACAATTTCTTCTGTAACTTGTTTAGCAACATTACTACGGGCTTCAGCATACGCAGCAGTAATAGCATTAGCAATTAACTTTCCGCCTTCGGTATAACCAGAAATACCACAAACAAGCAATTTTTCTGGCAATAAGCGAGAAACTTCCATATATTCTGAACCTTTAAGTTTTCCGCCAATGCTTCTTTCAATACTACGGATCATCCAAGCATTAGAAATTTCCATGTAACTGGCAACTACACCTAGTTTTGTGTCAACAACATCTAAATCGCTTCTTTTCTTAGCACCAGTTAATTTTGTTGGAGGAATATCAACTTTAGTAATAATCATACTAGTATTATTATTGATAATACTTACTTTACTAATCACAGCACCTAAGATATTTTCAACAATAAAACCCTTGGCTTGGATAGTAGCATCTTCTTGTCTTACAGAAACTTCTTGTATTTGAGCAACATTCATTTTGCTGGCCCATTTGGGATCATGTTTCAAAGGAATAGAAGAAACGAAATCTTGTGCTACAACATAAGAACTGAATAAAATAATACCAATCAATAAATATGCGATGTATTTCATAACAATCTCCCGAATTTAATAGAAAAATTCATACTTGCCAATCAGCAGCAAGTTTAAATAACGAATTTTTCTTAATTTTCTGAAAATATAATTAATTGGCAAACTAAATTACATTTTTACTTTACAAGATAGGCTTTTCCTGTTACTACAATCTGATCAGGAATAATATTAGGAAAATTTTTAACTGACTCATCGCCAAGTTTTTTCTTGACTAAAAATTCAATAAATTGAGATTCGATTTTTCCTTCTACTGTAACACAAGTTTTATCAGAATTCCATACAGGAGTACCAATTTTTACACCTCTCAATGTTTCTTGAGAAGTAGTTACTGTATTTGGATCAATCTTTTTAAAAATAGCCTGCAATTCTTTAGCAATTGCAAGTTTTGCATCTATGCTAGCTTCTTCTATGGCTATTGTTTCCATTTGAGTAATTCTTACAATTGGATCCTGTAAAGGAGATAACGCATAGACAAAAACAGTCTGTGTTATTTCATATTTAGGAGAGTACAAGACAACTTCTAATGCTTGGCTTGTTTCCTGAGATATCCAAAGAGCATTATTCTTCCACTCACATCCTGGAGTTTTGACCTCTATTTTAGAAATCTCTACTTTGCGCATGTTATTACCATCACGATAATAGAATTCAAAGTAGATTGGAGTATTCACAAAGGTAATAACTCGATGAGGAATAATAACAATATTTTTTACAATTTCCTCTTTATCACATCCCATTGAAAAAAATAACAACAGGCTTAGTAAAATATAGCAGAATACCTTCATGTTTTATCCCTGCTATTAAAGTTTAATACTTAATACTATTGAAGAACAGCTTCTCCACGTTCTTTTTCATAAGAGTTAAAAAGAGCCTGTAAAGTTTGGCATTCTTCAAGAGTTAAAGAAACACCTAATTCTTTTAATGTTTGGCTAAGAGAAAGAATATACAAGGGAATTTTAATCTCAGCATCAATATATACTTTTTTATCGCTCCAATTGACGATTGGTTTAGAGAAACCGCAACCAATGAGCTTCAAATTTTCTAAAGTAGCTTGATGTTCTTCATGTTCCAAGATAAATTTATCAACGGTTTCACTATTTGAAATAACTTCCCCAAACAACCGTGCGCCAAGTTTTGCAGCTGCATCTAATTTTGCCATTTTAATATTATTAACAACTCGTTCTCCTGATGGAGTAAAAGCTGCATAACCATATTCAACAGTTTCTTTTGGAAAAAGATATTTGATGTCTTGAATCTGTTTTAAAGTTAATCTGCCTGGTTTCATTGAATCTTCCAAAGACACCATAATATCATACTGAGCAATACTAGCTTTTGCAATGACAAAACCATTAGCACTATCAATATTTTCAACAGTTGTTTTACATAGTTTAAGTAAATAACCTTGAGACTTTTTGATAATTTCAATACTAATATTATTTAAACCAGCTCTACTTTCTTTAGCAATCCAAAAGCCTTGCGCACGTTCAGAAAGATTTTTTTTTGCATCTTCTTGAGCTGCAATCTTCGCCTGTTCTAAATTAAGGCTATATGCTGTAACTGAAAAAATACAACATACAAATAGACAAACTATAATTAACTTCATAAAATTTTAAGCCTCCAAAATAAATCAAAAAAACGAAAATAATCATATAAAATTATATCTCACTAATTCGGGATAATACCTATTCCTTCAGCAGTTATATCTTCTTCTGGGATTTCTTGTACATCTTTAAGTAATTCTTCCCAATTCTCAGGTTTTTGTTCTGAAATAATAGTTAATAACAAGGCTTTATAGATACGAAGGTTAATAGAAGTTGTAACGACAAAACGTTTGTCTTTAATTTCTTCTTTAAGAACTTCCAGGCCATTGATATATTGAAAGCCTTCTAGTTTGCTTTTAACTTCTTGATTTGTTAAAATAAATTTTTCAACTTGGACATTTTTTTCAACAATTTCTCCACAACACGTTTGGGCTATATTTCTCATTGCATCAACTAAAGCAATTCTTCGGGCTTTAATTAACTTTATTCCTTGTACATTTAATGGCCCACAGCCCATAGCTTTTATAGTATCAGGAAGAAAACTCGCTGCAAGTTTTAAGGAATCTTTAGGATACTCTGAATTCGAAGCTATATTTTCAAGATTTTTTAAATATTTTTCTCTCGTAATAGTTGCTTCTACCACTAAATAATTCGAATTTTGAGAGGCTAATTTTGTAGAAAAACCTTCAATAAACGACTTATTATTTTTCGTAATATATTCTATTTTTTTGCTATCAGAAGAACCTGCAACAAATGTTCCTACTACACATTCCCCTAAATTTCGCATAGCATCAACTTCTGCAACGCGAATAGCAGTTTGAAGGATTTTGGGATTTGTTTGTGCAATACTTAAAGTTGAAATAATGAAAAATAAAACAAGCATGATTTTATTCATAAAAATATGCACCTCTCTAATAATTTGAACATTTTCAGAGAAATGATTCCGTATCGCTTCAAAAGAAAGCTATACCTCGTAGCGAAAAACTACGAGGAATCTATGATATAGCTACTAAACTAAATTTAGTAAGAAATATATGCCTCACCGACAGCCTCAACAGATTCCGGTAAATTTTTTAGAATATGTTGAACTAACGCATTATTATTAGGGAAAATATCTCTTAATAATCTTTGAACAAATCGTTTTGACATTGTTGCTGTAACTTGAACATGATCTTCTGCGTTCCAAGTCGTATTACTTTTTCGGACTCCAGTAAGTCTTCCAAAAATAGAAAGAGTAATGGTATCTTTTTCTGTAATACCATCTTTTACTTCTGTAGCACTTTCAATGCTAGCACCATAAATTTTTTCTGCAAGCTGTATTTTAGCATCCAAAAAGGCTTCTTCTTCTGCAATTGCCTGCATTTGTGTTTTAGCAAGTACTCTATCTTCGTGAACATTAACAACTTTAATTTTTATTTCTTTTACAAAAGTATTAGGATACAAATAGAATTGAATCTTGGCTTCACATTCTTGATAGGGTGCAGTATAACTTAAATTACTTGCTGTTCCTAAATTAGCGCGAATAAAGAAATCTTTATCACTATAAGAACTTGACTCTATTTTAAAAACGATTGTTTTCCCAGTTTTTATTACAAGAGGATATGGTATAATTGTCAATTTTGGTATAGAAAGAGAAATTGGTGCAGAAGCTTGATTTCCTTTTAAATTCAATGTATAGATTTTTTGGCTATTGGCATAAAATTCAAAAATATTATCACCAGCTTTTAAAGGAACCACAACTTCAAAATTTCCTCTATCTATTTTTGTAATTGCAAGGCTTTCTGATCCAAATTTGATAAAAAAGTTTTGTGGTAATTGAGAAGCTGGTGCAAGCGAACCTCTGATTGTAACTTGATTAGATTCCCAACTAGAATTATTTTGAGGTGTAATATTAGATATACTATAAGAAACTTCTTGTGGTTGTTCAAAGAAAATAGGAATACTTCTTATTTTACTACCATTTATTTCAAATTCTAATATATTTTGGCCAGGAGACATTAGACCAATAAAAAGAGAAAAAACAATCTGGCCACTTTCATATCTCAAATAGCTTTTTAAATTATATTGGTTAGAAGTATTCGCTTGAATAAGCCAGAATGAATTAGGTATAGCTGAAATACTGCCTTTTATTTCAACTTTATTTTCAGAAAATTTTTGTTCATAAGAAGGAGATTGAAGGCTAAGTATGGGTAAAAAGGTTGTTGATGTAGGCAAACTTATCTTTGAAAGATCTGCAATCGAAAAATTTTGGGAAGTAATAGAATAAGAAGTTTTTGGCCGCTGCCCTCTTAAAAAATCATAAAGTTCATTTCTGGTAATTTGTTGATCTTTATCTAAATCAGCCTGACCTAATAAACCATCCCAAAGATGCTGCCAATTTATAACACCAACCATAGAATTTCCACGAAATGCAAGTTCTTTATCTTTCTTTAAATAAATAGAAAGAATATTGATATTATTTTGAAATTTTGTAGTAGCTTCCAGAGCTGGCAATTCAGTAAATAACAAAATAGTATCAGTTAAATTAGGATATTCATTAGGATTTGAAGGATAGGGAAGATTAGAGTAATATCTTGGCACGAAATTAAAAACTGACAATTTTTGAAATTCCTGCAACTTTTGATTTATCTCAGGATTTGATCCAATTACCCAAATTTCCAATCCCATTGTTGAAGCAACTATTAAATATCCAATAAACAGCAAAAAGCTCATTTTTTTCATAGAAAATTAACGACAAAATTTCTTAAAATAAGAAAATGTCGTTCCTCCTTAAAAAAGCCTTGTCTTGTATATTATGAAATATTTATTAAAAAAATCAAGTTAAAGCATTTTTTAAATATAAAATTTTTGATGTCTTATAATAAGAGATATTATAACAATTGTCAACATTTTTATTTATGACAAAATATCTTTGCTAAGATTTTTATCTTTTTCAGGAGAAAGAAAATATGCTTCAAACTCTACTTGACTATTTCGATGAATGGGCAAAAGATAAAACATGGTATTTAAGAAGTATTATTCTTGTTATTATGCTATTTCTTACTTTTCAAATGTGCGGAAGAGAAGGCTACCACAGTTGGTTTTCCGGAATAAACTTAGGAATTCATGAAATTGGACATCTCGTATTTCGTTTTGGCGGTGAAGTCATTTGTGCTTTTGGTGGCACACTACTGCAATGTCTAGCCCCTCTCATTGCAATAGTAGTTTTTCTCAAAACTCCCGATCTAACTGCGATTCCATTCGCAATGACTTGGCTTGCTTCAAATTTGCTCAACGTTTCCTATTATATAGCAGATGCATCTAAAATGGCCCTTCATTTAGTAACTCCCGGCGGGGGCGAAGCCTCTCATGACTGGAACTTCTTGCTGGGCAAATTTGGTCTATTAGGAAAAGAACGATTTATTTCCGGTTGCGTTTCATTTTTAGGTTTTATTGTTATGATAGCAGCAATCCTTTTACAAGCATGGATGATCTTTCGCATTTATCAGATAAATAAAGAAAAAAATAAGTAGATTCGGCAATCTTTTTTTAAAAAAAACAAGCACGGAACTAGTGCTTGTTTTTTTTGTTATCTTATTTTGCTTTTTCTGTTTCTACATTAAGTTTTGCTTGGGTCTCTGTATTCTTTTTTTCGATTGCTTTTGATTTTTCTGTTTGGTACTCATTCCAAACAAATAAAGTTACACCAACGACAACAAGGCAATCTGCAATATTGAAGGTTGGCCAATGATAACGAGTTACATAAAAATCTAAGAAATCTCTAACTCCACCAAATATTATTCGATCCCAAAGATTTCCTGCTGCTCCTGCCATGATCATGCCAAGAAAAACTTGATAGTATTTGGGATATTCGTGAGAAATAGCAAGGTACAAAATAAATAACATGGCAATAATAGAAAAAAGTTGCAACATTATAGTTTGACCTTCAAAACTGCTCCAAATCGCTCCAAGATTAAATGCCAAACGCAAACTGAAAAAATCTGGAATAACAGAATAAATGTGATAGTCTGGTTTAGCAAGTAAACGTGGGCCTAATGGGTGATTATTTGCAGGAAGAGGATATTTAGGCTGGGAAATGTGGATTTCTTTTCCGCGAACTAATAAAAGAAAATATTTACCACTTTCATATACCCAATATTCATTATGGAAATTCATTCTTAAAATTGCTTGAGAAGATATAGGAATATGAGAAACAAGCTGTTTTTGTAAGTCTTCTGTTATTGGACCCGAAACTAAATATTTACTATAAGAATCAGGAATTTTTGCTATAACTTCAGGAACAAAAATTGTTCCTTCTAAGGAAGAAAATGTCCACGATTTACTTCCAATATCTAAGAAAAATCCTAAAATAATTACTAGTAAAAAAATCCAATTTTTACGAAAAAAATTTAGCATAAAAAATCTTTCTATTGATAAAAATATTTGCTATTCGTTATCGATAAAATCGATATTTTATTTAAGCCACAAAATGTGGGATTGTTTCATATTTTTAGACAATTTTGTAAATATGTTACATCATCTTCAAAGTCAGATAATTTGTTTTGATAGTCTTTTGGGGTTTCAAGGCTAAGTTTGCATGATTTGGGAAAAGATTCGATAATTTTTTTAAGAGGAAAATTGCCTTTTCCTAAATGAAGGTGTTGATCATAAAGACTAATAAAATCTCCATCGCAAAGATGGAACATTTGAGGATTAAGTGTCATGAATTCTGAAATAAAAGCAAATGGCTCTTGTTTGAGAGCATTGGCAGCACAAATCGCATGTCCAATATCTAAACAAAACCCAGTTTTTGCCTTTTGTATAACCAACTGAATTTGTTCTGGAGTATAGCCATTGCAAAGTATTGTTCCATCTACTCCCCAATAAGGTTTATTTTCAATAACAATTCGCGGATCCCAGATTTCTTGAATTTGTTGTATGGTTTCGTTTAAATCTCCATCAGTACCAGGATGAAAAATTATATATGATGCAGAAAGAAGATTAGCAAATTCTATAGCTTCACGGGCATAAGATAAATTTTGTTTTTTACAATCAGATTTTGCGAAATTAAGACCACTTTGGCTATGAGGGGCATGAATAATAAAAGGAATATGTTTAATTCCTTCCCAAATATGAAAACATGTTTGAAAGGATTTTGGCACGGAATATAATTCAATATACTGGCACCAACCTTCTTCATAAAGTCTGACAGCATCCGAAACATAATAATCATTTGTTGACCAAATTTTTAATCCAAGTTCTATCATAAATTTTCCTACCATTTTTTTAATAGAAAAACCAAAAGAAATTTTTAATTTCTTAACTTGCTAATTCTTTGATAACCTGCACAATATGAGAAATATCTTTATTTGTAAGAACAGGATATAGTGGTAAAGAAAATTCTGATTGATAATAAGCATTGGCATGAGGAAATTCTTCTGGTTTATTGCCAAGTTTTTGATAAAAAGGTTGGTTAGGAACAGGAATATAATGAACTTGCAAAGTAATTCCTCTTGCTTTTAATTTTTCAAAAAGCTCTCGTTTAGTAATTTTAATTTTACTAAAATCAATAAGCAGCGGACAAAGATGGAAAGCTGCTTCAGAGTATTCTTTTTCTGCAAGTAATTTAAATCGTTCATCACCGGCAAAAAAATTTCGATATAGCATTACAATCTCACGGCGTCGTTTTTTAAACTGTTCAAGCTGCTTCATCTGAGAAATGCCTAGTGCTGCTTGAATATCAGTTAACCGATAGTTGAAGCCAAGCCAGTGCATTTCATAATACCAAGGTCCATCATTATGAGTAAGATATTTTGAGTCTTTAGTCATTCCATGAGAGCGTAAAATCATAAGTTTTTCGTATAAATCTGGATTGTTTGTAGTAATCGCGCCACCTTCTGCGGTTGTAATTGTTTTAACTGGATGAAAAGAAAAGATCGTCATATCAGAATAACAACAATTGCCAACATATTCTTTATGATATTTGGAACCGATTGCATGAGCAGCATCTTCTATAATAAAAATATTTTTTCCTTGCTTTAATTTGGCAATTTTTTCCATATCACAAGATTGTCCAGCAAAATGAACTGGAATAATTGCACGTGTTTTATCTGTAATTTTACGCGCTAGATCATTAAGATCAAGCAAACCTGTTTCGGGATCAATATCACAAAATACAGCCTTTGCTCCTACATATAATACACAATTTGCCGAAGCAAGAAAAGTATTAGCAGAAGTAATAATTTCATCTTGGGGTTGAAGGTTTAAAACAAGTGTTGTGAGATGAAGCGCAGCAGTACCATTTGCGACAGCAACTGCATACTTCGCGCCTGTATATCGGCAAATCTCTTTTTCAAATTCTACTACTGTTGGCCCTTGGGTCAGCCAAGCCGAACGCAATGCTTTTGCGACTTCCCAAACATCGCGCCAGGAAATAGTTTGGCGTCCATAGCTATAAGTTTTTGACTTCACAAAATTTCTCCTGCATAATAACTTTAGATATTTTTAAGCTCTTCTTTTAGTTGTTCGACATTAAGCCACCAAGTATTATTACCGCTGGAATATTCAAAATCTTCGGCAACTGATTTACTATTAGGGAAATTTGCGTTTGCTTTCCAAAAAGCAAATTCCGGAGCAATAATATAATACTTTTCTAATTCTAAAGTATGTCTTGCATCTTCTTTTGTAATCATCATTTCGTGGATTTTTTCACCCGGACGAATACCAATATCTTTCAATGGCATTTCTGGAGCAAGTGCTTGAGCTAAATCAACCACACGCATAGAAGGAATTTTGCGAACAAAAATTTCTCCGCCTTGCATTTCATTCAATGCAGTCATAACTAGATCTACAGCTTCTTCAAGACGTAACCAAAATCGCGTCATGCGGCTATCTGTAATTGGTAGTTCTTTTGCGCCAGAATTAATTAAATTACGAAAGAATGGAATAACAGACCCACGACTGCCAGCGACATTTCCATAACGTACTACAGCAAACTTTGTTTCATGCTTTCCTACATAAGAATTTCCTGCAATAAAAAGCTTATCTGAACACAACTTCGTTGCTCCATAAAGATTTACCGGAGCGCAAGCCTTATCCGTACTCAAAGCAACAACTCGTTTTACATTCCGATCAATTGCAGCACTGATCACATTTTCTGCGCCAAAAACATTTGTACGAACTGCTTCAAAAGGATTGTATTCACATGCAGGAATTTGTTTCAATGCAGCAGCATGAATTACAATATCAATCCCATCAAATGCTCGGTATAATCTCTGCTGATCCCGAACATCTCCAATAAAATATCGAACGCGTTTATCGTTATATGGCTCTTGATGAGCCATTTCAAACTGTTTTAGTTCATCCCGGCTGAATACAACAATTCTTTCAAAATTAGGATATTTTTCAATGACTGTTTTAATAAACATTTTTCCAAATGATCCTGTTCCACCTGTAACAAGAATTGATTTTTGCGATAACATGAAATGCCTTTCTTCTTATTTATTTAACGACTTTTGCTGCCACAATTTTTCCATGGCTTCTTGTATTATTGTAGAATAATCTTTCGCTTCTACTGCCATATTCCTCGTGCTATCAAAAAGGCTGTAAAAACCATCTGCAAAATTTTCTGGATGACGACGGTATTCTTCCATAGCACAATTCCATGGCATTTTCATGAATTCTTCTATTTCAAAAAAAGCAATATTTTCAATGCCAACCAAATTGATAAGACATTCGCGAATATTAATACGAATAGATTCTTCATTCTTCTGAACAACTTTATATAATAATAGTTCTGGTGTAATGCCCAATTTTTCACTTACTATAGAATAAACTTTAGTCCAAAGTTCTTTTAATTCTGAATTTTTCTTATCAATTTCCTGCATATTTTTCCAACTAAGAAAAACAAGAAAAATTACTTTGTTTTCATAATTTACATTTGGAATTCGAACTTTAAAATAATCTAAAGGATGGGCAACAACCCAATGAAAATGGTAGAGTGGGATATCTAGCCCAACTTCTTCTAAAAATTCAACAGACATTGAAACTTCATAAAGATGCTTCCGTTCCAACACTGTCTCTGTAATAATTTTAGGAACATGGATATATTGAACATTTCCCCCATGTATATCTATTGCACCCGGATAAACATTTTTCCAATATGCTCGGCGTTGAAAAAGAATTTGATAATCCGGAGTAAGAGTAATAATACTCGTAGCTCGATGTATAGGATAGGGAGGAATATGTACCGATGTTCTTTCTAAATAGCCTAAAACATGGTCATTTTCATCCACATGATAAAGATATTCCATTAAATTTTTTAATCCTTAGTTTGTTAAAAAAAACTTTATCAATAAATTTAAAATTTGCTTGCTTTTTGGGAAAATTTTATCAAAATTTGAAGCAAGTCTCAAAGAAAAAAAGTAATGTTTATATAAGTTTTTTTTTGAAAGAAAAATTATGTCTATTATTCTGTTTCCTCAGTCTGAATCCCAAACACCTAAAGAAGAGATTCAATTCCCTCATCTCAAGCATGGTATCGAAGTTATGCAAATTGAATATCAAAACCAACCTATGGTTTTACTTCAAGATACTGAAGGGTTCGCAGAAAAACCAGCAATTATTTCTATTGCTGCATTTTTATTAGTCGCTTTAGCAGATGGAAAGCGTACTATAAAAGAATTACAAAGTCTTTTTATGGAAAAGACAGGGACGATGTTGCAAATTTTAGAAATTTATGGAATGTTGCAGCAACTTTCTGACTCTCATTTTTTAGAAACTTCTGAAGTCCAAGAATGGAGAAAACAAAAATTTGAGGAATTTCGTACATCTAAAGTGCGGAAATCAGTCTTTATAGGTCGTGCATATCCAGAAGATAGACTACAATTAGCTGCTATGCTAGGCAGTTTTTTCCAAGATAAAAGAGGGCCAGAGAAACCGCTTTCAGAAACATCTAGCATTCAAAAACCTCCCTTAGCTGTTGTTACTCCTCACATTGATTTTGAACGTGGTGGACCTTTATATGCGTGGAGTTATCAATCTTTATCAGAATGTCAACAACCTGATGTGATTATAGCTTTAGGAGTAGCACATGCTTCGCCGAATTCTCCCTGGGTAATGACAGATAAAACATTTGAAACAATATACGGAAATATTGAAACAGATGCAGAGTTGTATCAAGAAATTGCAAGTGCATTATGGTACGATCCTAAAGCTGAAGAAATAATTCATCATAATGAACATTCCTTAGAATTTCAAGCTCTTTGGCTTAAATACCTTTGGAGAGAAAAAAGCCCTAAATGGGTTCCTATCCTATGTTCATCTTTAGAAAAATATTGTGAGAATTGCACCCCCGCCTCTCTTCCTCATATTGAAGAAGCTATTCAAAAAATTGGATTGATCCTAAAAAAATATATAGAGCAAGGAAAAAAGATCATGATTTTAACAGGGATTGATCTTTCTCATGTAGGCCCTAAATTTGGAAATGACATAGAATTTAAGGATGAAAATGAAGCTATAGAATTTTGGAAAAAATTAGAAGAACTCGATCGCAATACTTTGCGTTTAGCAATGTCATTGGAAGCAGAAAAACTTTATCTCACTGGAATTGGGGAAAATTCTTGGCGAAATATATGTGGACTTACAAGTCTATATACTTTAGTACGTTGGCTTTCCATTATTACCAACAACACACCTGTTGAAAGCACCTTATTAGCTTACGATCAATCTGAAGATATTCAAGGCGGAATGGTTTCTTTTGCCAGCATGATCTTTAGGAATCTTTAAGAAAAAAGATAGAATATGATTGCATATATTTAAATATATTGCTACAATTATTGTTAATGGAAAATGCTCTGTCGCTTAAATTTTGACTGAGTACAATCAAAGATTAAGCAACAAATGTTTTCCTGCCTCAACAGAAATTTTTTAATTCTTTATCACTTCATATTTTTTATGTAGGAGTAATTATTATGCCAGAAAAAGTTCTTATGAAAACCAACAAAGGCAATATAGAATTAGAGCTTGACAGCGAAAAAGCCCCAATTTCTGTCAAAAATTTTATGCAATATGTTAGCGAAAAATTCTTTGATGGTCTTATTTTTCATCGTGTTATTCCTGATTTTATGATTCAAGGCGGCGGATTTGATCCTAAGATGAACCAAAAAGAAGGCCATGCTCCTATTAAAAATGAAGCCAAAAATGGTCTTAAAAATTTACGTGGTACTATTGCAATGGCTAGAACTGGTGTAATTGACAGTGCAACCAGCCAATTCTTTATCAATCTTAAAGATAATTCCTTTTTGGATCATGGAACACGCGATTTCGGATATGCTGTATTTGGCAAAGTAACCAAAGGTATGGAAGTTGTTGATGCTATTGCTAAAATTCCTACCAAACGCACAGGACCAATGTCAGACATTCCTTCAGAAACCATACAAATTATTTCTGTAACAAAAATGTAGAATTGAAAAGCAAGAACTTTTCTAAAATAAAGTTCTTGCTTTTTTTTCAGCTTTAAGCTACTTTGTGTGTGAAAAATTAATTTTGTACACAAATTTTTACAAAAAGGGAAACAAATGTATAAAATATTTATTTTCCTACTTATTCCAGTTATATTAACTGGATGTTTCAATATGAGTACCCAAGAAATGGAAGATGCCGGAGATATTTTACAATATATACCACCTGCAGCAGCTTATGCAACGACATTATATTTAGGTGATTCCGAAGGGCGTGTACAATTTTATCCATCTGCTTTAACAAGTTTAGCAGTTACTGCGGTACTAAAAGAAGCTGTTCCCAAAAAACGTCCCAATGGAGGAAAACATTCTTTTCCTTCCGGACATACTTCTATTGCCTTTCAAGGAGCAGGGTTTATTCATAAAAGATATGGATTGGGGTATGCTATTCCCGCTTATGCCATTGCCTCTTTTGTTGGGTATAGTAGAATTAAAGGAAAAAAACATTATGTGGAAGACGTTGTTGCAGGAGCAGCAATTGGTGTTGTCAGCAGCTTCATTTTTACTACACCGTATCATGGTGTTTCAGTAACTCCATACGTAAAAGAAGGTGCTTATGGCATATCTATAAACAAAGATTGGTAATATAATGGAAACTCAAATTTAAAACCCTGGCTAATAATAGTTGATATTTAGCTAGGGTTTTTTGTTAAATCATCTTATTTTTTTCTTATTTCAATACGCCATTCCGAGCCTGCGCCAATTTTATAAGTTTGAGCAAAGCTATCTTGATTTAAAGCAACTGCTATTTGTAGAAGACTATTTAGATATAGAAGCGGCTGTCCTTTGGGAACATCTCCAAAACTTGGCATATAAGGAATTGATCCTTGATAGACTACTTTATCTAACTGAAAAATTTTTACATCACAAAGATTACCATATTGTACAGAAATATCCTCAAAAATTTCACCCGAAATATTTGTCCAAATATTACCAAAAGCAGGATCCAGCACAACAATTGTTCCAAATATAGTGTTGTCTTTACATTCTGCTTTAGTGTATGGCAGCATAGCTAATGTTTGATTAAAAACTGGGCCGACTTCTTCCCAAGTAATTTTGCCAGAAGCTAAACGCGCTCCAGCATAAACAAAAACATCTCGTCCATGAAATGTATAAGAAGCATTTGATCCTGGTAAGCGATTTCGTGTTTCATCAATTTGTCTGGCTTCACTAATTCCCAATTTTTCGGCAACTAAAGTTATTGTTCCATTATCTGGGGTAACAAAATAATGATTACTTTTAGTTTTCAAAATTATTGGTTTTCGAATTGTTCCTACACCCGGATCGATAACACTTACAAATACTGTTCCTGCCGGCCAATATGGAGCAACCTGCCATAAACGATAGGCACCTTCCCATATATCAAATGGAGTAATATTATGTGTAAGATCAAAAACAGGAAGGTTTCGATCAACACCAAAAGCAACACCTTTCATAGCAGCAACAGCACCATCTTGAGTCCCAAAATCAGTTTGTAAAACTAGCGCGTTTTGTGAAAAAGAACAAATATTAAAAAGTACGACAAAAATAATCATCCAGAAAAAAAATATTTTGTTATTCATAAAATATCCTAACCAAGAAAATTTTAAAATCTCATGCTTACACCCATTAAGGCAGATATAGTAAATAATTCAAGCTCACTATTAGCAAATTTCTCATGGACATAATTTGTATTGCCAGATTTAAGGCTATTTGGCAACCCAGCTTCAATTGCTGTGCTGACGGTAAGATTTCGATTGATAACATAACTTGCGCCTAGTGTAACATGATGTTCTGTAATTGCAGCAAGCTGTGGGTTAAGATATTCATCAGGAACAATACCACTGCTATAATTATAACCCATACGCCAAATCCAATTTGGCGAGGATTGCCAAACTAAACCAATAGCAGCAATGTATTGATCTTTCCAGCCAACTGGGATAGAAGCAGTTGTTCCGTTTGCTCCAATTAAGGCATTCAAATCTGCATTAGTTCCATTTTTTACTTTTGCTTTAATAACGTATTGAGTATCAGAATAATTTATCCAACGAAAATCAGCAGATAATAAAAGATTGTCGCCCAAAAGCCAGCTAAAACCTACGCCAGCTTGTTGTGGCATTTCAAAATCAATTTTCATATCATATTTACCAGAAAAGCCTTCTCGTCCATTATTTGGAAGGACAATTTTAACAATATGGGCAACATCAATATCATTAAAATGGCGATTGAAATCTAAAGTAACTTTTCCTGTAGCATCCATCATCCAAGTTTTAGGACTATACATAGCTCCTAATTGCATATTTTTGTTAATTTTCCAGAGAAATCCTAATCTTCCACCAACACCAAAACCATAAAGAGCATTGGTATCAAGTTCCCCTTTGATATTGTTTATATCGCGTGTAGCAACTAAATATTGCCCAAACGTTGTCTGTGTATTTTCAAACGGAGTACCTTTTAAAATAAGAGAACTTTGAGAAATAAGCCCATCAAGCTCTAAACTTTCCCAATTTAAATTTAAAGATACACCAATACTAAAACGATCGCCAAAACGATACGCAACAGAAGGTGCAACGGAAACAACCATTATATCTGTACGATTTTCAACGCCTTCTTGAAAGAAATCATCTGTCTTGACTTTAACGGTATAACGCGCTCCTGCTTGAGGAAATACACCAAAACCAAATTTCCAACCAGAAGCTCTGACATTCATTGGAGTTTCATGATCAGCATTACGTTGGCAAATTGGAACAGGTTTATCTGCTTCACGTTGAATACCACCATGCAAATTTCTTGCTAAAATTCGATTTGGAATACTAGCAAGTAATTCTAATCTTGCAGAAGGTTGCATTTTATATGAATAAAATAATTTTATTTTTTGAGAAGAAATATTTTTAAAAAATGAAGCTAGCATCAAACGCAAAGGCTTTGTATTCTGTATAGAATATTCTTGAACATCCAAAGCCGCTATCATTCCTACATCTTTATTAGAATGATAGTTTAATGGAATCTTTTCCCAATATATTTCTCCCGCCAACCGATAGCCTAATAATATTTCTGTAAGTTGTATCTCTAAACTATCTGATTGATCTGAACTAATTCGAATTAAACAAGGCGAATATGGTTTCGACCAGGCTAAAGCAATATAGCCTAGATTAGTATTAGGATCAATTGGGTTTTGATTATTTTTATTAAGAATAACTTTTTCAGAAATTTCATCAACTTCAATCTTGATCTGCGAATTTCCAGTACCACGCCATGTAAAATGCGCAGCAACTGTTGTAATTTGAGCTTGAGGGGGAAGTGCAGGCAACATATTGGTAGCAAAAAATATTTTACTTAAAGATTTCTGAGGAATTACAACACGCACCCCTTGCAATACAATATCGTTTCCCGTAACATTTAATTCTAAATTCTCGATATTTTCTGGTAAGGAAAATTCCATTTTTCCAATTCCAGTATTTTGAGAATTTTCTGTCGCTAAAGGCTGATTATTAGAAAAATAGATGTACTCACTATTTCTAGGAGTTCCACAAAAAATATATCTCCAAGGATCTAAAAAAATTTCTCCAGTTTGGTTAAGATGATCCCAGGCAAATGCAGCAGAACCAATGGCAATAGGCTCAAAATAGGATTCAGATTTATTTGTCGCATTTTCGAATGAAATACTAGGAAAATATGCACCTGCTGAAAATTCCATTGTTTTACCATATAAAAATCCTAAACCACCAGGATTTGTATTGATACAAGTAGCGTCTGATGCTATTCCAATATCTACACCAGCCCGCCCCGCACCTGGGATTCCCATAAAAATAGGAAACATTCCATTCGTCGCTGCAATTGGCAACGATAAAATTATCGCCCCAAAAAGCAGAAAAATATTTTTTTTGTTTGTCATAAAGAAGGAATAATTTGTCAAAAGTAAATTTTTTTTCATTCAAAACCTCGAAAAATAATCAAATTAAGAGAGGAAAATATAAGAAAAAAACTTTTATTCTAAATTTTTTTTAATGTTTTTAGCTGCAATCATTCTAACAAAAAATTTTTATCAATCAACTTGATTACTAAATAATTTTTCCCTTAGTTAAATTTTTCCTTGCTTTTTATCGTTTTTTTTGACAGAATATTTTTAACGCATTTAGACAAATCTAATGCAGTTGGCACTTGGCTAAAGATCATAAGATTGAAATAATTTTCAGTTTTTTTTGATTATATATAGCGTCATGTTTTTTTAACTTTTAAAGAAAGGTTCCATAATGCAAATCAAACAAATTTTTGCATGGACTATTCTTATTCTATGTTTGGGATTCAACTGTATGAATAATGCCCAAGAAATTACCAAAGTATCCACTCATGTTCCCACTCCAATTATTGCTAATTTAAATACCCTCGATGCTAAAGAACTTGAAGCCTTGTATTATTTAGTTAAAGCAGGAACCATAATGGATCAGATTTATTTTCGCCAAGTTTATAGCAAAAATCCTGAAGTATGGCAGGCTTTGCAAAAATATACTGGTGAAGATAAAAAATCTTTAGAAGCTAAATTCCAAATCCATTTTGGAGCATTCGACCGTTTACAAAATGATCGGCCTTTTTTTGGAGAAAATACAAAGCCACTAGGAGCAGCATTTTATCCAGAAAATATGACTAAAGAAGAATTTCTTGATTTTGTAAAAAAACACCCTGAACTAAAAGAAAACTTTGAATCTCCCTATACAGTTATCATTCGTAATGAATCTGGAGAACTTCAAGCCACTCCCTACCCAGAATTTTATGCTAAATTTGTAAAAGAAGCAGCCAAATATTTAGAATCTGCTGCAAATGTAACAGAAAATCCTGGATTAAAAAAATATTTTTTAAGTCGTGCGCAAGATTTACTTAGCAATGACTATTTTCAAAGCGACTGTGATTGGTTAGACTTAAAAGACAATCACTTGGAATTTGTAATCGGACCCTATGAAGTTTATGAAGATAGCTTATTTAATTATAAAGCTGCGTATGAAGCTTTTATTTATATGATTGATTCTGTAGAAACAGAAAAAGTACAGGCTTTTATCCATTACCTTAAAGATATGCAAAATAATCTTCCTGTAGATAAAAAATATCTAAGCGAAACTTTAGCAACACTGTCTCCTTTAAAAGTTGTAGATTTAGTTTTTTCTGCGGGAGATGCCAAAGCAGGAGTACACACGATTGCCTTTGCACTTCCTAATGATGAAAAAGTAAGAGAACTAAAAGGTTCTAAAAAAATCATCATGCAAAATGTTATGGAAGCCAAATATAAAAGTATTCTTTTTCCCATTGCCCAAATTATGATTGACCCTAGCCAATTAGAACATATAAATTTTAAAGCATTCTTATATCATGTTATTTTGCATGAATTATCTCACCCATTAGGAACAGATTATATAGATCCTCAATCAGAAAAAATCCCAGTAAGAAAATCTTTGAAAGAACTATATAGTATTATTGAAGAAGCAAAAGCAGATACAGTAGGGTTATACAATTCATTACTGATGATGGAAAAGAAAGTTATTCCTAGTGAATTACAAAAAGCAATGTTTGTAACACAATTAGCTTCTATGTTCCGATCCATGAGGTTTGGTGTAGAAGAAGCTCACGGAGGCGCAAACCTTATTCAAATTAACTTTCTCAAAGAATATGGTGCTATTGTAGAAAAAGATGGCTATTATTCTATTAACTTTGAAAAAATTGTACCTGGCTTAAAAATTTTAGTCAAAGAAATCTTGGAAATTGAAGGTACTGGCGATTACGATCGTGCAAAAGCCTTAATTGAAAAATATGGTAAATTAAACGATAATTTACAACAAAAACTCCTGAAATTAAAAACAATTCCTATTGATATACAACCAATTTTTCAATCCATACGAGATATTGGCACAAAATTCCAAGATAAAAATTTAAATAAAGACAGATACTTAGATTAAGTTAAAAAATTTTTTTAATAAAATGGTGAAAGAATAGGCAAAAACACCTATTCTTTCATAAAAAACATGCATGTATCTAATTGGCTACTATGTTTTTGTATTATACTATTTCACTATATATTATATGCCCAGGACAATACTTCCCCACAAACTAGCTTATCAAATCAGGCAATAAACAAGCAAAATAAAATTATTTTTCAAGGCAATCACCATCATACCTCACAACAATTAGAAAAAGTTATTGCCGAACCTTGGAAAAAATATCTTGAACAAACACAACTTGCTTATATAGATGATGCAGCTTATTCTATCTTACGATATTATCGGCAAAACGGATTTTCTTTTGCGGAAGTAGATTATGAAATCAATTCTGATTCAATTCTATTTAACATCCATGAAGGAAAAGCTATTTATGTTAACAAGATTGAATTTATAGGAAAACTTCCTCAAGAAAATCAAGAAATCAATCTTTCTTTTTCTGATGAACAACTTCGCAAATTTTTAACAAAGCCAGCTTTTTTAGATAAGCACTTGTTTAATCGCCAACAAATAGAAAGCGATATTTCAGCTCTACGCGATTTTTATTTAAGCAAAGGATATTTAGAATATTCTCACAAAATTGAATATATTTGGGATGTTCCACCTCCTGAAAGTCAATCTGTTATTATAAATGTTTATATTCAAGAAGGTCCACAATGTTATATTGCAGAAATAAAATTTGTAGGAAATGAGAATATTTCTGAAGAAATTTTAAAAAAAGAGCTGGGATTTGATAAACCCATTATTTATACGCCCGGAATGCCTAATCAAATTGCAAACCAAATAAAAGACTATTATCACCAACAAGGATATGCTCAAGTTGTTATACAAACAGAAATAGAACAAAGTACTTCATTACCAAAATCTCGTCAACAAAATCATTGCATTATTTTCTCTATACAAGAAGGAAGTATTTATAAAATAAGGCAAATAAGTATCCAAGGACAATTACGCGCAGAACCAGATATCATCCGACGACAATTAGATTTTTATGAAGGAGATGTTTATACTATTTCCAACATCCGCAGTAGTTTGCAAAATCTACATGAAACAGGGTTATTTACTTGGGCAGAAGTAAAAGAAACAATTCTTCCTCCGGAAGAAATGGATTTGGCCGTTGTCGTTGAAGAACGCAACGCCCGACTTTTAACACTTCATGTAGGATATGCCACAAGCTATGGACCAACTGCAGGTGCAGAATTTGAACATATTAACGCTTTTGGAAGAGGCTGGAAATTTTCTTCGGCTATTGAAACCACTCTTTTTGCAGGAGAATTAGATAAATCTAGCATTACTATTCAATTAACAGAGCCTTATTTCTTAGGAAGTCGAACTTGGTCTTTTTCAGTAAAAGCATTCGTTCTATATGAAGTTACTCCAAGTTATACATCATTTGATCAGGGATTAAGCTTTATTTTTGAAAAAAAATTTAGTAAAGTATTAACTGGACAATTTAGCTATAATTTATTATGGAGTAGGATATTAGATGTTCAAGAAGAAATTTCAGATACAAAAGTAGGAACAACTTTTTTTGCAACTACTGCTGAAAAAATAACTCTCAATCTCAGGGATAATAATAGCTATCCGACTTCTGGAAGTTATCATTTTATTGAAATGGAACAAAGTTTAACAGCTTTAGCCGCAGAAATAGATTATTTTAAAATTTATGGACATAGTGCCTGGTATTTTCGAATTACTGGGCAATGTGTATTTAGTATAGCAGCACGGGGAGGCGTCATTGTTCCCTTTGGAAACAGCAATAGCATTCCCATTCAACGTCGCTATTTTAGCGGTGGAATCCAAACAATACGTAGTTTTAAAGAACGCCAATTACCCCCTTGGGATTATAAAAATAATCCTTTAGGAGGAGAAGGAATTTTTTTATTTTCTTCTGAATTGCGCATTCCAATTTATGGAAATTTAGGAATATCTCTGTTTGGAGATATGGGGCAATTGATCTCAGAAATTCGTAGTATTAAAGACTACAGGATCAATCATCTTAAATATGCAATAGGTTTGGGAATTTGGTATAATACTCCAGTTGGCCCTATTCGAGGGGATATTGGGTTTAATCCAGATCGCGAAATCAATCCTTATTCCGGAACAAAAGAAGATTTATTTGCTTGGTTTATTTCAATAGGATTTAGCTTTTAATCTTCATTCAATAGACTACAATTATTTGGTAATACATAAGTTATCAATATATAAAACAAAACTTCTCTTTTTTTTACTTGCCAAAATAAATAAATTATTTATAATTAACAAAATACGTTCTTTGTGCTAAAAAAAATATTAAGAAAATAAGCTACTCGTGCTAAAGAACACAACTGTCGCGGTTTGGAACTGCTTTTAAATAATTAAATCTCTAAATCGCAAAAACTATTTTCGTTTCCTAAAATTCCATCTATTCTAGGAAAATTTTATGGATAAACAAAAATTAGGCCAAGAATTATTAAAAACTAAAAAATTGACCAAAGAACAATGGCAGATGGTTCTTACTTTGCATGACAAAATTGGTGGTGATTTTGCACCTCTTTTAGTAAAGCTGGGATATGTTTCAGATATTGATATTACTGAAATCATAGGCAGATTAGAAGGGGTGGAAACAATAGATATTAGCACTATTGTTATACCTAAAAAATTGATGAACCAAATCCCACGTGATGTTATTGAAAAACACGGTGTTATTCCTATTTCTAGACGTGAAAATCAAATTACACTAGCAATGTCAAATATTAACGAATATGACGCGATCGAAGAAATTCAATTTTTAACAGGTTGCAAAGTAGAACCCGTATTAGCATCACGTGAAGGAATACGGAAAGCTATTTTTCAATTTTTCTCTGAAGAGCAAAAGGAAGAAGAACCTACAACTCCATCTAAAGATGCGACATCTTTAGAAAAACTCATAGAACAAGATAATCTTGCATTTCAAAAAGCATTAGTTCAACTACTTATTCAAAAAAATATTTTTTCTCAAGACGAGCTGCTTGCAAAATTAGGAAAATCAACTACTAAAGAGGAAAAAAAATAAGGTCTTTATCAGTTTTAACTGAGCAACTCATCCATCCCCGAAGTGAATAACTTTGGGGTTTTATCAATGCGAGGTGCTTTTTATGGAAATTATTGTTAAAAAGGACATCTTTGATGAACTCCAAGCTAAGGGAGTTTGTCGTTCTAAAGAAGAATCTGAAAAATTTTTAAATATAGTAATTACAGAAATCGCAAAAAATATTGAAACAAACAAAATCAAATTAGCAGGATTTGGTACATTCTTTTGCACACAGAAAAAAGATGCTGAATTACTAGACAATTCTATTATCTTTGATAAAATAACACAAAATTTAGCAGATATGAATCGTGAGCGAAGTACTCAGGCCTGGGAAGTTCTTATAAATTATATAAAAAATATGATAGTTAAGGGATATGAAGTTCAAATTATGGACTTTACCTCTTTCAGGATTGAAGAACGAAAAGCTCGGCTTGGAAGATCTCCCAAAACAGGCCATCGAGTTATTACTTCTAACAAAAAATTATTAAAATTTGATCCTGATAAAAAATTTTTAGAACTATGCAAAATACCAATTGAATTCGAACCTGAAGCAGAGGTACAAAAGCAGATAGAAAAATCTCGTTCCGGAAATATTGTTTTACTTGTACCAACTCGAGACTTTTTTATTAAAACTGTAGAATATCATTTTGAAAAAGCTGGCTGGAAAATCAATACTTGCCACAATGTTGAAGATGCTCAAAAGTTTTTACGTACTGCAAAACCACAATTGCTTATTATCGATGTTCTAGTCGATAAACATCAAGAGATATGTGAGTTTATAAAATGCAATCGTGAAACAAACTTAATTCCTTTGGTTTTATTATATCCCAAAGATATGGATATTAAAAAAACAGACAATTTTCGTGTATGTGGGGATGAACATATTATCCAACCTTTTGAAATCAAACAGTTAGTACATATTATTGAAAGTTTACTGTGGCGAATTTCAGAAGAAAGTACTATTTTAAAACACGAAGTTGTTTTTCAATTTCCTACAACAGATGAAAACATTGAACGAGCTAGTGAATTATGTGGAAAATTATTTGCCCTGTCCGGCCTTTCAGAAGAAGAACAAATTACCTTTAATGCAGCATTTCGTGAAGCCTTAGCTAATGCTGCCCAACATGGAAACAAACATCGTCGTGATAGAATGTTGGAAGTACTCTATTTATTAGACAGAGAAAAAATAACTGCATCTATAGCTGATAGCGGAACTGGTTTTGATTGGCAAAATTATATCAAAACTAACCAAGCTAATGACGCTGTAGGTCGAGCTAGACAAAGTCAAAAAGAAGGTCGTATGGGTGGTTTGGGAATTATGTTAATGAGTCGTTGTGTAGATAAAATCGAATATAACGAAATTGGAAATATCGTTACTCTTAGCAAAATAGTCAAACCTGCTGTAAAAGCTCAATAATTTCAATAAGAAAGTGACCAAGAAAGGTGAGTTATGGCTCTTGATTATCAAAAGTATGTTGATGGATTAAGCAGTTCTGATCCACAAACTTTGCTTGATAGCGCACTTTGGTTTGTTAATACTTCTGACCGCCAATATTATGTTCGCGCTTCAGAAATACTTTGTAAAGCTGCTTCCTGTGATCCTGAATGTATAAAATACATAGCGCAAAAAACAGAACAAGATCCTATATTTCTCACTCAACTCTGTGTTCAAGTACTACAAGAAAGCAAAGATGAAGAAGTAAAACAAACTACTATTGCTTTAATAGAATGGATAATTGATACACTAAAGAATATAAAAAATGAAAGCACTGAAATTATTGCCCAAGTATATAGTAGCCTTCAAGAAACAGGAAATCCTAGCATTTTAGCTAAATCAAAAGAGTTGTTATAATTTTTGCTTCCACTAGGCGATAACTTATTTAATGCTTATCGCCTAATCTAAAATATTTCACAAAGGAGTTGTTCATGGGAAAAAAACTTTGTTTATGTTTAATTTTAGTTTTTGCGATTGTATTAGTCCAGGCTCAACAATATGAATTTGTCTTTCAAAAAATTATAGTTGCCACCAAAAAATCCAATGGCAAGCCTTGGGATGCTATGAATGGAAAGCCAGATATTAAAATTAAGATATTTGAAAACAATAGCAGCAAAGTTATCTTTGAAAGCAAAAAATGGGAAAATTGTATTGAGAAGAAAGAGACTATTGCAACTAAAATCATAGTCGATAAATTTAGCCAACTAAAAATTGAAGTAGTAGATGTTGATGTTAGCAGTGACGATCCAATTGGTAAATATGTTATATCTTTCAATAAAGAAGGCGATTTACAGGATTCTGTAGTTAAAACATTGCAATTCGGGCAAGTAACATATTTTGAATACATGCTGAAAATGAAAGAAGAAGATAAAATCAAAAAAATACAAGAAGAATCTGAACAGCATGAAAAAGAAATACAACAACATGAAGAACAAGTAAAACAACATGAAGAAGAATTAAAATATACCGAAACAAAACTTGCAATCCAACAAGCAGAACTTCAGGAAAAAGAAATAGAGCTTAATCAAAAAGCTGCTGAATTAGAAGCTATGGCAGAAAAATATGCAGAACAACAAATTTATTTTTCTCAAAAAGAACAAGAATTAAAAGAGCTTTCTGAAAAACTTTTAGAACGCGAACAACAACTCATTGTTAGAGAAGAATCTTTAGAATTAAAAGAAAAAGAATTCCAAGAAAAATTCGATGCCTTACAAACCGAACAAAATAAAAATATTACCCCACCTGAAAATAATAACGAAAATACTCCCACCGAAAAGACATCTGAGGACAATACTGTAGAAGAAACCACCACCGAAAATACACCGGAGGAAAATACTACTGTAGAAGAAACCACCACCGAAAATACACCGGAGGAAAATACTACTGTAGAAGAAGATCCTTTTGAAAATAATGTTGAAGAAAATCCTACTGAAAATACAACCGAAGAAAATACTGTAGAAGATTCTTTTGAAAATACCAATCCAACTGAAGAAACCAATGATTGGAATGATGAATATTCACCAGCCAATCCTTCTGATGAGAAGGAAGGCTGGGAAGATAATAACGAATCTTCTACTCATCAAGGCGAACTTAAAACTATGGTAAAACAAGCCATAGAAAAAGAAGTTGCCAATTTTCGTAGAGAATTATATTCTGAATTAGAAAGAGATCCAGATATTAGAAATTTCTTATCTAAATATCGAGAACTTATTGGTTGTGAAAACGAATAATCTATGGAATTGTTTGATCTTCTGCTGGCATGGCTAAGACAACTTGTTCGCTTGGTTGGGGAACAATAATTAAAACTTTGCAATTTGGGCAACGAACTTTTTGTCCTGACATCTTATCTGGCAAAGAATATGTCCTTCCACCACAAGAACACATAAAATGTACTGTCATATTCAAATCTCCCATATATTTTTGATTATAAAATCAAACAAATAACACTTCTTAAGCTGGTTAAAAAAAACCAGCTTATTTTTTTAGTACAGCCAAATAGAATTTTTTCTATATAGTTAATTTTAACAAATTTTTATATAAAATGGAATTTTTTACTTGCTTTTTTTTGAATTATTAGTAAAATAATTTTTAGCGAAATTTTTGATGGAAAAATTCACGCATAAAAAATTTAATTTTTGGTCTTAGTTCTTACCTAACTGAAAAAAAATCAGCGCGGAAGAAATTATGGCCCACTTTAAAAAAAACAAAGGATAACGTCATGATTTCTGGTATATTAGGAAAAAAACTTGGCATGTTACAAGTTTTCCAAGAAAGCAAATGCTTACCTGTAACAATTATTAGTGTTCCTCCTTGCCTAATTATGCAAGTAAAAACTGAAAAAACTGATGGATATAACGCACTCCAATTAGGAACAGAAAATAAGGTTATCAGGAAAGATAACACAATTAAAGGTACAACAAAAGCTGAAATTGGTCACGCCAAAAAACATGCCAATACTACACCTAAGAAATTTGTCCGCGAAGTCGAATGGGATGGCAAAGATGAAGTTGCCCCCGGCAAAGAAATTACTCTATCAATCTTTGAAAAAGCCAAATTTGTAGATATTATTGGAACAAGTAAAGGTAGAGGCTTTTCTGGCGTTATGAAACGACATGGATTCAGCGGCGGTAAAGTAACTCATGGTCAATCTGACCGTACACGCGCCCCTGGTTCTATCGGTGCTTCTGCAGGTCCTGCCCGCGTTATGAAAGGCAAACGTATGGCTGGTCAATTCGGTAATCATCGAAGCACTGTTCGCAATCTAAAAATTATCAGTATTGATTTAGTAGATAATACAATCGCTGTTAATGGCCCAGTACCCGGCCCCAATAATGGATATGTCATTATTACCCGCAGCGTCCGAGGCTAATCAATAATCAGTCAAATCAAAAAATGCGAATATTCTTATGGAATTGAGAATATTCGCATTTTTTTTGTAGCATTTAATATTGAATTACATCCTCTAATAAACTGATAGAAATAATATCTTTTCGTGTTATTTTTGTTTGCTTTCTATTAGGCTTAACACCATATTTTGCAGATTCAATGATATATACATCTTTGGGAATTGTTGTAGTACGATGATCGTGAACATCAACATCTTGAAGAGTATAAAATTCTTCATCTTCTGCAATAAAATTGCCCAAAAAAATATACTCTCCTTTACTATCCATGATTACAGATTTCCCCAAATATTCTTGGAGGCTCATAAAATTTCCTTTAATTTTAGACATCTTCTTGCGAAATTGAAAAAAATAAGTATAATAATTTTTTTTAGTATATATTTTAGCAATCTTGGATTAAAAATCCAAACTTTTTTTGGGATGTAAGTATGCAATTTTATCCCGAAAATCCTCACCTTGTTGTTCACCCCTTAAAGGGGGTCGGTGAATTACGATATGTCCTTTCATGTCCTCAACCAGACATTTCTAAAAAAGATCTAACTGTAAAATTTGCATTTGCTGGTAAATGGAAAATTTCTTCTCAAGCATTAAAATCAAGAATACGAGAAATTTTAGTTCACATTTTAGATATTGGATATTTTGAAATTAAAAGGTTAGCATCAAAATGGCTAATTATCGTTCCTCTTAAACCGTTAGCAAATCCAGGATTACTTCCCAACCAAGGCGAGGTAGAAGTTCCTTTGGTAATTAAATTGTCTAAAAAAGACACTGCTCAAAGCCAAGGGTTTCAATTAAAGTGCTACCAAACTATGGTTATGCAAACTAATATAGATGAAAAACAAATAGAAGAACTTGGAGAAGCATATCTGGAATTGCCTAATGGTAGTAGCACAGAAGAACAAAACTATCCATTAGAGGATATGGAAAATTTGCCTACTATTAAATTAGATATGGCACAAAAAGTATTAGATGCTGTCCTATCAGACAAACCTTTGCCCAATTCCATAAGTTCTGCAACAGATTATGGAATGGAATCAATTGGTGCTATGGAAGCTGCGACATTGCCAAATATTCCAGAAACCAGTGTTTTGCCAGAAAACTTTACTCCTACCAATCCTCCCACTGCAGAACCTGAAGTTACTCCAATTAGTGAACCAACTTCAACATCTGTTAAATCTTCCAAGTTACCAGAAGTGTATAGTGGGATCATGGCTATTGATTTTGGAACAACAAATTCAGTTGTTGTAGTAAGAGATCCTTTATTTGCAGCTGAAGAAATAAAAGAAGACCTTAGCAGAGAACAATGGACAACCTTAATGCAATGGGTTGATTCTTGGGTAATTCATCATTTATCTGTATTGGCCCCTAGTGAACAGGATTTATTTGTAGAAGAAATTACTCGATATGTACCGGAAATGGATGTATCTCCTTGCGGAAGTCTTTCTGTAGATATTTGGGAAGATTTACAAAGAATTCCTAAAGAAGCAAAAGCAAAATTTTTAGAAGAAGTTATTGCTAATTTTTCTAATTTTGATATAGACAGCAATAATCACAAAATTTTGCAAGATTTAGCAGGAGAAGTAATGAATGGTTTTGAAAAATGTGTATATTCTAAAACCCTTGAATCTCAAAGATACTTCATTTTAGAGCTAGATGAAAATGCTGGCACTGGACCTATTTCTAGTGCATTACAAATTATTTCAGCTCCTCCTGTAACAGATCAAGAGCAATTATACCAAGAAACTAAAGTAGAAATGGGCATGAGAGTTCATCTACTCATGCGTAGTGCTGCTTTACGTGAAGCAGATATTCGGCAATTTGTTTTGACTATCAAACGTTATTTTGGCCAAGAACAAAAAATCGAGCTAGTACCTTCTGAAACAGAAGAAGCATTGATCCAGTTTAGTCCCGAAATTCTTTGTCGTTTAGCATATCAAAAACTTATTCAACGAGCCTTATCTGATATACAAAATCGCAGTCGTAAAGGTGAAATGAAATATGCAGATGGAGTTCGAACAATTGTAGCCACATTTCCAACAACATATCCAGCATCTTTACGTCGCAAATTACGTGATATGATGAACGAATTAAAAGTACAAGACATAGATACTCGCTTTGACGAAGGAACTGCTTCTGCACTTTATTATATTTGGCGTGAAGTTTGCGCAGATCCTGTATGCGGAATGCATGGACTTATGGCAAGATGCCGCAGAGATCGACATGGCCGAGCTTACCAAAATCTTCTTCTATATGATTTAGGAGGAGGAACAACAGATATTGCGCTGCTTCAACTCATTTATGAAGAGCTTCCTATTTTTGAGCCAATGGATAAAACTAAATCACTTGGTGGACAATATTTTCGAATTACACCTAAATTATTAGGCGCGACAGGACATCGATATATTGGCGGGGATTTACTCACTCTATGGCTTTTCCGGATTGTAAAAACAAAAATTGTAGATAGATTGCTTACACTTATCTATACTCACGAAATAGAAATTCCTTTTGATTGTAAGTTAGCAGCATTTTTAAGTAACAATCTTCCAGAAGATTTTGCAGATGAAAAAGGACGGTATCGTTCCAAATCAATATTACATATCGCATATCAAGCAAATAGCCAACTACGACGCTATGAACAATTAAACCAAAATTTTTTAGATGTAATATTGCCAACCAGATTTTTTGAAGATACCAGTAATACTGCTAATTTTTTTATTTTATGGGATTTAACAGAAGCAGCTAAAAAACAATTAGGAACGCCTATATCAACTTATTCTGGAAGTGGCCTTGGCAGTGAATGGCCAGAAATAGTTACACTTGATGCTATCCAAATTGAAAAAATGTTGTTTGGGATCTATCCATGGTTAGAAAAACAACGTGAAATTAACACTGAAGACTGGAAAATTACTATTTCTCAACATGAACTGACACAATGTACTGAGCAGCCTGTTATTGACTCTCTAAGTTTAGCTATTAACCTAGCACAAGCAAGGCTAACAATAGGAAATATTACAGACAGAATAGACCGGCTTATTTTTTCTGGATTATCTTGTAATTTAAAAATCGTTCAAGAGCAAGCAAAAAAACTCTTCCAAAAGACTGAAAGATTATTTGACTTTAGTCTTGCGAATGTTTTTTTTGAACCAGATTTAGCTAAAACATCTGTAGCTATGGGAGCATGTATTGGGCGTTATTTGGAATCCGTAAGACTTGATCCCGGACATGAGAAAACACGCCAACTATTACGTGAAGGATACGACCAAGTAGATCTAGTAGTAGAAAACCTATTTACCAATCTTGCATGTCGTCTTGTTTATGATTCCCTTATTGCAATGGTTAGCATTTTTGAACATGGACAAGAACTAAGCCAACGATCTTTTATAGATGGGAAACCTGTAGCACGTACTCCAATGAACGAATTAAGACCCGTTCAGGAAAAATTCTGGATATATCGCATAGACTTTGAAGGAGCACAACCACAATATCTTGGTCTAATCAACGCCGAAGCAATTGCCTATAACAATGATTTCGATGATTTCCGTAAATTTAGAGAACAATATCTTGTAGGCTTTGAAGCCGACGCAGAGCTATTTGTCCGTGCATTTTTTCTTCCACGCGGCCCTAAAAATATCTTAGCCTTATCTTACCTCGAAGACTCGTCATTTCATACGCCAATACGAACTTCTATGGTAGAAGACAAATATGGCTACTGCATTTTACAAAAAGCAATCAGTAGCCAAGAACTATTTAATCGTAGAATTATTATCCCTGCCCGGACTAAAATGGTAGATACTATCCAATATCCTGATGGATCGAGATACCGTTGCGCGCTAAGTCAATCATTACCTATACGAGAAATGTATGATGTATACTTGGAAGATGAAAATCCTATAAGTGAACCGCAATTGATTTCTCATTTTCATTTAGATGAAGTAGATGCAGAAGAAATAACACTTGCTTGTGATGAAACTGGAAGAGTCGTTTTGCTTCTAGCCAAAATGTATGATATAAAAATATGGGCAGATATAGATTATGTCCCACAAAAAGTAGATTCTCAATACGATCCTTTTTGTGGAGAACATTAACAAAATTCTTAAAATATCTTGACAATTTTAATGTTGAGATTTAGAATAGTTTTAAACTTAGAAAGTATTCTATGATACCTTGTAAATTACTAATATTACTTTTTTTTTCAATATCTTTAATTTCCTGTAGTGTATGTGAATGGGTATCTTCTCCTCCCTACCCTCATGATCCAAAAGATATTTGGCAAACAGTCTATCAAGTCATCAATAAAAGATATAATATTAAAGAAGCCTCCGAAACAACTTATAAATTGGAAACTGATTGGCGAAATCAAATGTCTTTACAATATTTGGAAGGTTTTCGCGATAAAGTTTATATCAAAATAGAACCCTCACTTGATGTATACGATCCTTCAGATACCAGCAAACCATTGGATATTAAGAATGAAAAAATAGATACTCGCCCGAAACATATCATTAAAATCTGTGTTATGCGCGAACAAAATCGTAATATGGACAACCCCAATGTAATATCTGAAGCAGAATGGTATACTGCAGGAAATAATTTTGATGAAGCCAATTTGTTACTTAGCTTTTTTGCTATGCGCCTAGCAGTAAAAATGCCTCCTCCAAAGGAAATAGAAACACAAGAAACACCCAAAACAAAAACAATAGAAGAATTTATGATTCCTGAGAAATAAGATGCTAAAAAATTCTAATATTTTTATATTCCTTCCCATCATTTCTCTCTTCATATTTGGTTGCGGGGAACATTGGCAAATAATACAACCTATTACTCAACCACAGGAAGAAATTTGGGAAATATGTCAGTCTGTGATACAAATATGTGGATATAAAGAAAATTCTCAACAAAGCATAGATTCAAAAACAGAACAATCCTTAAATTTACAAAAAACTCTCTATCATTGGAAAAGCCAATGGTTATACCATTTGCAACCATTGCGTTCAACAGGCAGCCGAAGTTGTTTACATATTACTTTAGAACCATATTTACAAGAAAAAAATACTTGGCAAATCAGATTAAAAGTTGTCAAACAAAAAAATCATGCTACAGATGATTATATGAATCCAAATCTTGCAATATGGCTTGCCGATGGTTACGATCTCCAACAAGAAATATTCTTAAGTAATTTGATACAAACTAAATTATATCTGCAAAAAAATGATAATAAGGAAAGGTAATTTATGAAAACATTTCTAGGAATTTGTCTCTCTTTTTTACTTATGATTTCTGTTATTGCACAAGAAACACCTGCTTCTAATGATATTGTTATTCTAAAAAATGGTGATAGACTTTCTGGACAAATTAGTAATTGGGACAATGGAAATGTTATTTTAGTAGGAAGTATGATCGGCGAAGTAAAAGTTCCTTGGGAAAATATTCAAGGAATAGAAAGCAACCGTACATTATATTTCAGAACTGAAAGTGATGTTATGGCTGCTCGTCCTGCAGGAGTCCAAAACGGACAACAAGTTCTTAATTCCGGATTAGTAGGACAATTTTCAGTTCCTCGCGAAAAAATTTTAATGGTAGGCCCAACAAACGATAGCGTTTCTCCTGAATATATTAAAACTCAAAATGATCTCAAAAAAGCTCAGGAAGATCTAGCTAATGCTACACAAATAAATAAAGTATGGTCAGGTTTTTTAAATCTTAACTTTAGTGGAACAAGCGGAAATAAAGATTCAGCAACATTTAATGCTATTGCTCATGTTGAAAGAACAGCACCTTCTGATAAATTTATCGCCCATTTAGAAGCCCGCTATGGCGAAACAGATGATGTGCTTAGCGCGAAAGAAGTCTCAGGATATTTACGTGAAAACGTAGATATTACAGCACGCCTATATATATATGGGCGACTTGAAGGAAAATGGGACGAAGTTAAAGAAATCAATTTTGGCTTTATGGCAGAACTTGGTGGTGGTATCCATATATTAAAAGAAACCGATGTTCATTTGTTTACCGATGACAAAATTACATTAGACTTTGATCTTGGTGCGTCTTATAGTGCAACCGATTTTAAAGAAGGCGAAGATACCCATAGTGCAGGTTTGGTTGCTCGTATTCAATATAAACACATTTTCCCCAATAAATGGGTATTCTCTCTTACAGGGACATATATACAAGATTTCCAAGAGCCGCAGAATAAAAGAAATGCAGGAAACCTTGACGGATACCGTTGCATTTTAGAAGCTATGCTAGAAATGCCCGTAACAGATGTATTATCTTTTACAGCCAGCATTAAAGATGAATATAACAACGCTCCTGCGCCAGGACTTGAACGAAATGATTTCTATTGGATGCTTGGTCTTAAGCTGACATTATAGCAAAATAATTCTGCAGAAAAATCCATGCTGATTCATACCAGCACGGATTTTTCCTAATTTAGGAAAGAAGTAATGATACTTTCCTTTAATCATAGCTATTTGAAACTATTTGAAAAATCGTCTATTTGCAAAGTCGGCTCATTGAGTTAGCAAAAATTTTGGTAATTTTTCACAAAATAAGAATAGGAGATAAAGTATGCCAAAAGACATTTTGTTGATTGGCTCAGAAGAACGTGTAGCTTTATATCAGGAAGCATATAATAAAAGTGATTTAGAATTTCGTGTAGCAAAAGATTTAAATAGTACAATGGAAGCAATCAAAGAACGCTTGCCCATGCTTATTTTAGTAGATTATGATATCTTAGGGCGTAAAAGCGTTGAGATTTGTCAAACATTAAAAAAATACCCAGGTACATTACATTTGCCACTTATTTTTCTTACACCACGTCATATCAGTAATGAGCAGAATACAGACCTCTTAGAAGTGCTATACATTCCTGTTAATGATTATATTTTTCTACCGCTTGATCCAGAAGATTTTCGAATGAGAATGGACGCCCATTTTCAACTTATTGAATATCAAGAAAAGAAAAAACTAATTTCAGTAGAAGAAAAAATCAGTGAGTTAAAAATTTTAGTAGAAAGATTTCCTAATTATACGGCAGCACGTCAAGAATTATCAGCAATCTATGAAAAAACCGGGCAAATTCAACAAGCCCTTGCTTCTAATTTAGAGTTAGCTAAACAATATTATCATCAAAAAAACTTTGGATTGGCTATGGAAGTAATTTCTAAGATGAAAAATATGATTGCAAAACAAAGTATCCAATTTAGTGGGCATAGTTTATTTTTAGAAGGTTTACAACGTTGCATAGATATATTGGGCATAAAAAAGAATTAAAAAAAATGCGTTAGTTACTTGACTAACTAACGCATTTTTTTTAAAAAAAACTACAGTTTATCCCGAAATAAGGAAATTGATTCGCGAATTTTATCCGATGTTCCCATAATAAAAACTATATCATCCGGAAGAATAACAGTTTCCCCATCTGGATTTAAAATGTATCCTTCTTTACGTTGTATTGCTAAAACAGTAATTGAATATTTTTTGCGTAATCCAATTGTAGATAAACTTTTATAAGTAATAAAAGCTGCTTTATCAACACTAATATTTGTAATATCAAGATTCGGAAGTTTGATATTATTTTCAGGAAAAACATCAGAAAGACTACGTAACATTTCATAACCACTTGAGCGAATTTCTTGCACAAGTTGTTCAATTTTATCTTTGGGAATAAGGTATTGCCGTAAAACACGAATAAATATCTCAATCGAAGTTTCAAACTCTTCTGGAATTACTTCACTTGCTCCTAATTTAAGTAATCGTGGAATTTCACTGCTATAGCGTGTTCGAGTTATAATATGTAAGGACGGATTCATTCTTCTTGCCAGTTCTGTAGTACGACGTGCAGCCTCACTATCCGAAATTGCAATAACCATTGTTCTAGCTTTTTTAATATTTGCATGATCCAGAACAATATCTTCTGTAGAGTCTCCAAAAAAAATGGGCATATTTTTAGCGCGTTCTTGATGCACTGTCTTAGGATTCATTTCAATAATAACAAAAGGTACTTTTGCAGCAGTAGCAGTTTGAGCTAAATTACGTCCATTGAGTCCAAAACCTACAATAATAAGATGATCCGCAAGATCTTCTGGTAAGGATTGAGTATCTGGAATTTTTTGTCCAATTTTTTTTGTTATTTTTGCAACTAAGTCAGTAATTTTAGGGCCTAATGTAACTAGAAAAGGATTGGCCATCATACTTAAAATAGATACACCTAAAAACATCTGATACAAATTATTATCTAATAATTTATAATTAGGTTGTGCAGCTTCTTTACAAAGTACAAATGAAAATTCGCCAATCTGATTTAAAATAATTCCTGATAAAATAGCCGTTCTTAAAGGATAACCTACAATTAAAACAGCTATTTTAGCAGCAATAGTTTTAAGCAATAAAGCAATAAATGTAATCAATAGTATTAGCCAAATATTTTCTTTAAAATATGTAATATCTAAAAGCATACCAATAGAAACAAAGAAAAAGCTCATAAACAAATCTTGAAAAGGAAGTATACTAGATAGTGCGCGATTGCCATATTCCGATTCAGAAATAATCAAGCCAGCTAAAAAGGCACCTAATGCCAAAGACAGCCCTACGGATGAAGTAATCCAGGCAATTGCAAGACAAATAAATAAAATGGACATCATAAATAATGCGCGGTCTTTTGTTCGTGCAACATAATATAAAACTTTGGGAACAAGCCACAGCGCAGAAAACATTACAGAAGAAATTACAATAATAGACTTTCCAAGAAATAAAAACAAAAAACCCCAGAAATCTGTATCTGCATTTCCTAAAATTGGTATAGCTAAAACCATAGGGATTGACATAACATCTTGAAAAATAGAAATACCTAGACAAGCTCTAGCTTGTGGAGTGTCCATCTCTAAACGTTCTTGCAAGACTTTAACAAGAATAGCTGTACTTGTCATCGAAACCATAAATCCCACAACAATGCTAGTTGCCAAGCTAAATTTAAATAAATATAAAATTAAGACAACAATAACCGTTGTCAAAACAACTTGCATTGCACCACCTAAAAAAACTACCTTTTTAATCCGCATCAATTCTTTTATTGAAAATTGAATGCCACTGTTAAATAATAAAAATACAACACCTATATCTGCAACAACATTAACGGCTGATTTATCTGAAATATATGGGCCTGCTATTACTCCAGTAAGTAAAATTCCAATAATTGTAGGAATTTTCATCAGATAACATATACAAATAGCAAAAATAGCAATCCCAACAATCAATAACGTATCGTGAAGAGTAGAAATCGTCATATTAGGAACGGCTTGCAATAAAGTATAGGGAAAAAAACTAGGCATCCTAAAAATCCTTAAAATTTATAAAAAAATTTAAAGAAACTACGATTTATCAATAATTTGGGAAATATTGAAAATATAATTAGGTTCTATTTAACAAAAAATTTTTATAAAATAAAGCAAAAAAATATTTTTTCTAATTTTTAGGAGGACTTATCATGCAAAATTATCTTGATCAATGCAAAGGTTGTATGTGGGGACTTGCAATTGGTGATGCACTAGGTTTTCCTATTGAATTTAGCCCAATTGATTTAATTCATTCCAGATATGGATCATCCGGGATTACAACATTTGTCCAAGCCTTTCCTAATGCTCCATTAGGAATATATTCTGATGATACTGATATGAGTTTAGCAGTCGCACGAGCATTATTACAAAGCAAAAATCCAAAAGATATAGATAATGTTATGTCAGAAATCGTTCGTGAATTTATAGATTGGGCCAATAATTGTGAAGAAATGCGAGCTCCAGGGACTACTTGTTTAAATGGATGCGATAATTTAGCAAAAGGAATATCTTGGCAAGAAAGTGGAATCAGGAATTCTAAAGGTTGTGGTGCAGCTATGCGTAGTGCACCAATTGGAATATTTTATGAAAATATAGAAGATGTTGTAAAAGTATCGTACGCTACAAGTATTTGTACTCACGCCCATCCTACTGGTATTGCGTCCGGAATCGCGACTGCAATATGTACATACCTTGGTTTACATCAAGTTCCTTGCGAACAAATGATTCCGCAAACAATACAACTTATTGCTCCGTATGATACATTAAAAGAAGTCTCCAGCAAATTGGAACTCGCCTTGAAAATCTTAAATGAACCGCCAAATATAGCTATTCCTAAAATTGGTCAAGGATGGATAGGAGAAGAAGCAATTGCAATAGCTCTCTATGCTTTTCTTAAAACCCCCCAAGATTATCGTCAAACTGTACTTAATGCTGCAAATATTACTGGAGATTCTGATTCAACAGCCTGCATTGCAGGAGCAATTTCCGGAGCATATAATGGTTCAAAAAATATACCCCAAGAATGGATCAATGTTGTAGAAAATACAAACTTAATATTAGAGATAGCTACTGCATTACACTCTAAAAGAGTTATATAAAATATTTTTTATACCCAAAAGAATTTAAAAGTTTGTATACAAAAAAGAAGAAAGAAGGAAAATCTGAAATGAAAGAAAAAGTGTTTATATTTTTGTATTTTTTTATACTTATTTTTCCTTTGATAGCTTCATCTGATGATATTTATCTTTGGAATCCATCTATTCGTTATCGTTTTCCTACCCTGACATACCAAGGAAAAACCTGGGTAAATGGAGAGGTTAAGGCAGATGTAGCAATTAAATCGGTGAATGTTATTCTCAGTAACTCACGCGGAAGTAAAGAAAGTACGGAATGTACACTTTATTTTTTAGATAGTACCAAACAACAGGCAGTTTTTAAAAATGAAATTACTGTTAATCCGCAACTACCATTGATGACAATTGAAGTCATCCATGAAAATAAAACTACCTGCCAAAGAAGTTATATATTGCCCATTTCCTGCACTTCCGCAAATTATGATAATTTTGGAGAAATTGTTGCAGTACAACTTTCCAAAGAAACTGTTCGATGTTTAAAATTTAGCAAAGATAATTTATATTTAATTGCTGGATTAGATGATGGAACAATAAAAGTTCTGGATCCCTGGACTTTGAAAATTTTAAAAAATTTACGTGGACATGCTAGCAGTGTTCGAGATGTTTTAATTACACGAGATAACAAAACTATTGTTTCTTGTAGTACAGATAAAACGATTAAAATATGGGATATTGCTACAGAAAAATGTACGACGACATTAACGGATAAGGAATTCCCGGTTGAATCTATTGCCTTAAGTCCAGATGAAAAATATTTAGCTAGTGGCTCTCGTTACATTTTGCTATGGGATTTTCCTACACGACAGTTTATAAAAAAAATGACGCTTTCATATTTTATGGATATTCGTCCATTAGTATTTAGCCCAGATGGAAAACGATTATTTAGTGGAGATGATCGCAACTCAATCCGCGTTTGGAAAATTCCAGATGGCTATTATGATAGCTATCGTTATCATGGAAGTAGTATTACTGCAATGACTATTTGCCCTAGTATGCAATATTTATACACTGGAGATAAATCTTGTTACATGAGACGTTGGCAACTTTTGCTCGATACAAACAATACTTCCTGGGATGGCGAAGAAAAATTATGGGAATTACGAGTCAATATTGATAAATGGAGAGGTTGCGATCAATCAGATGTTGATGATTATAAAGGATTTTTCAGCAAAGTTAAACGACTTCCTGTTTATACTGTAACAAATGTTGATGATATGGAAATTGACAAACCATATAATGATTTTAGCCAAGGCGGTGCTATGATTAGCATGAAAGTCAATGGCACAGGCGAATTCCTTATGCTGGCTGGTCGTGATGGAGAAGTGCGTATTCACGAAACCGCTACAGCCAAATGTCGATGGAATGTTTGCTTAAATAAAGATTTGTGTTCTGCAGATTTTAGTGATAATGGAATGATGGTTGCAATCGGCGGTATTAAAGGAATGATCTGGATATATGGTATTCCATAATAATTAAAAAAAGAACAAATAACTTAAAA
>CAZPDM010000005.1:64510-84581 GCA_964585305.1 uncultured Planctomycetota bacterium
TGATCTGGATATATGGTATTCCATAATAATTAAAAAAAGAACAAATAACTTAAAATTATTTGTTCTTTTTTTAATACCTAGCATGGATTTGCTTTTTTCTTGAGTATGTCTTGGAATTTTCCAAATTCGACTTTGTTTTCTTTTAGTATTTCTATTGCTGCTTGCGAAAAACTTCCATTATGATCTGTATAAATCGCAAGTAGCTTTCTTTCTTTGTTCTTTTGACCTACAAGTTGGAGTAATGCTATAAATTTTTCTGCATCCTTTACCGATACTTTGCTTTTTCTTTTTTTTGTTTCCATCACTAATACTACTTCTTTTTTTGTTTTCGTGTCTTGCAGGATTCCGCATATCTATTTCATAGTTCTTCCTTTGACAACGGCGGGATATTAGCCACATTACAACGGTTTTTTAACGCACTCGTCAATGCCTCATTCAACTAATATACTCACCACGGATCCACTTAGTAATACCCAAAAATTTGCACTCTTCATAATCCTGAGTAAATTCATCTGGCATTTTCCACAATATTTGTCTATATCGGGCGGGATGTCCATTAAATTTGGTACTTTCTCTTCCAATACAATCCCACTCGCCAATTCCTGCATTTCATCAATAATCAGCATACAACGTTTCTTGAATAATTGAGACAAAGTGTCTAAAAACGAACTCAGTATTTCTTTCAATTTTTCTAAGTCTGTTTCTATGATCTTTGGATAAATCTTTGTTATTTTAAGCAACTCTTTTTTTTCTATTTTCACTTTTTTTTGTTAGCTTTTTATTAAAATCAAATAATAGGTGCGAAAACAAAAAAAGATCAGTTAGGGGAATATCCCAAAACTGATCTTTCATTTTTTATTTGCCTATGTTCTTGCTATTTTTCTTCCTGATTTATACCATAATCACACAACTTTAATAATGGGCATACTTCACAATGTGCCTTACGACTTGTACAAATTTTTCGACCGAGTTGAATGAGTTGCAAAGAAAATTGATTCCAGGAGTCTGGTGGTAATTTTTCAGCTATATCTTGTTCTATTTTATCTGGGTCGGTACTTTGAGTAAATCCCAAACGATAGCAAATTCTTTTAACATGTGTATCTACTACAACTGCTGGAATTCCAAATGATGCACCTAAAATAACATTCGCTGTTTTCCGACCTACTCCTGGTAATTTTAAAAGATCATCAAGATTATCCGGAACTTGCCCCTTAAATTCTTTTAATATCATTTTAGAAGTGGCCAATATATTTTTGGCTTTATTATGATAAAACCCTGTAGAGCGAATTAAGGATTCTATTTCTTTTACTTTAGCAGATGCTAAAGACTGAACATCTGGAAATTTCGCAAAAAGTTGTGGCGTGACAATATTTACCTGGCGATCCGTACATTGAGCGGACATCATGGTTGCAATTAAAAGTTGAAACGTTGTTTGATGTATTAACTCAGTATGAAGATTAGGATAAAGAGAATCCAGAACTTTTAAAATAGAACTTACTTTTTGAGAAGTTTTTGATTTCTTTTGGAGTAAAGTTTTAGGCATAATTTTCCTTTTTATTTTTTTAATAAAATTTATCTATCTTGTATAACTGTCAACCAACCTGCATCTGTTCCTATGTAAATACGATTTTCTAAAACAACAAAAGAAGATACTGATTTTCCTGGAACAGAAAGACTCCACGCAATATTGCCAGTTTGTAAATCTAAACTATAAATTTCTGCATTACAAGTGGCAAGATAAATTTTATTTTTCCCTAAAACCATTTCACTACATAGTGTCGTTTCTAAAGCTTGTTGCCATTTTAATTTTCCAGTATTTGCATCAAGAGCATAGCAATTGCCCTTTTGATCGCCAATGTAAATAATAGTATCGGTTACAATGCAAGACTTAATACCTGATTGACAAGTATAAATCCAATTTTGCTGACCTGTTTTAATCTGAAGACTATAGAAATTTCCAATATCATCACCAAAGTAAATTGCTTTATTTGTAACACCTGGCATACTTGTAATTGAGCCATTTGCTTTATAGGCCCAAGATTTTTGCCAAGATAAGCTATTGGTTTGAATGTTAGCATTCCAAGATTGAAAATTTCCTGATTGATCACCTGTCCAAATATTCAAATTTTGCGCAAACAGAGGCATAGTAAATTTCTGAGAATTTTGAATATCCACAATTTTACGACCACTAACAAGAGAAAAACATTTGATTAAATTTTGCTGAGGAACAAGTAAGAACTTCCCTTGAAGTTGAGTTAAGCCCATCCCTATATTTTCTAAACTTTCTTTAAGACTCCAATCTTTAACAAAGTCTCCCCCCAATGTCATCATTTGAGATATTCCTACATTACGAACAATCACAATTTTTGCTGTAGTGTTGTTGATATCTTGAGGAAGGTATAACAATTGAGAAGGCATATTCGCATATAAATTTCCCTTAAGTGGCTTAAACGCAGGCACAAAAGATTTAGTATTAGGAATAGCTTGTATTAAAGCACCATCTTGTAAAGCCATCCATAATATTTTTTCTTTTTTTAAGGATAATATCTGAGTTATTGGAATATTTAAGCGTCTTTGCCAAAGTAATTGTTTTTGTTGTTGAGAAGTTTCTTTAAGTATATGACACCAAACTTCTTCTTTTTCTACTGTTGTAAAGCAATGATAATCACCCGACAATTGCCATGGAGAATTAGCTACTCCTGGAAATTTAATTTTAGATCCAAGATTAGGAATTGTTGCAAAATCTTTTTTTGATATTTTGGGCAAAGACATAGCAGATGAGTGAGATAAAGGCAAATAAGAATTTAGTTTTCGCGAAGAAAGATCAAACTGATAGCAATTTTGTTCACTTTTTAAAAATAGAACTTTAGAAGAAAGAATACCGCTTTCGCAAATCACTGATTCAGTATACCAAGCACCAAGAATAGCCCCATTTTTTAATGATATGCGATAAGTATAACCATTTTGACAACTGGCTAATATTTCATCTTGAAAAAGGAGACATGGAGTACTTAAATCTGATGGCAAAAGAATCTGTAATAATGTTTTTCCTGTGCCTATTGCAATAACTTTAATTTGCTTTCCCTGTAGTTGAGATAAAATAACTTTATCAGCAAAACGACTATTTTGAGTCTCCTGATTTTTAGGAGTAAGCCATATCCACTGATAATTCCCTTTTCCAGATAAGGATTCCGTCCACAACACTCTTCCATCACTGACAAAAACACAATGGCAATATACTGAATTTGCAGCCATCATAGTTCCAGCATTTTTCATTCCAGGTTGAAAAAGCGGACGATTACCTAATAAAAAATACTGCCATACATCTGAAGAATTTGGCTTACGAGATGCTTTATTTATTGATTCATTTTGTTTTTTATAAAAGCGGACTTCTTCCTCTAACTGCTCTGCATCATAATATTTCCAAGCCTCCATGCGTTTTCGCAAGATTCTTTCTTGAAGTTGTTCTTGTAGTTTTAAGGCTTCTGCTTTAAATTCCGCATTGGATAGCCAACGGTTTTCATATTCTGACCAAGTCTTTTGAGCATTTGCTAAATTGGTTGGACTAATTATATTTTCTGTTGTTATATCTATCAAAGCAATCTGTTGTTGCAATTCACGTAATTTACTTTGCAAAAATTCTCGTTCTTTCCGTTTACGTTCCTCTTCTTGTAAATCTGCTAACCAAATTTGTGCCTGTTTAGCAATCGCAGAATGTGGATTGATTTGACGAATTTGCTCGCATAAAGGTTGCGCATGAATCAAACGCTCTACAACTGGCTTAGTATATGCTTCTTTCCATAATGCTATCTGCCATTGTTCCTTTAATTCTGAAATACGTGAGCTGTCTGGATATTTTTGAAGAAAATTTTCTCCATATTTTTGAATATCTACAAAATTTGCATTCTGAATAGCTTGCCAAAATTTCTGCCAATCACGAGATTCTCTTTGCATCCAACTATATAAAACTATCGTAACAGTACTTAAAATCATAATTGCCAATCCAGAAACAATCCCCAATAGCATTTTTCTTTGACGAGATTGTTTTTGTTTCTTAGAAATAATAGTGCTATCAGCATCTGACAGATTATTTTTACTAGCTAATTTCCCAGAAGCGTTTGGAATGTATCTCTCTTCTGTAGTAGAAAATTTCTTACCAGCAGGATTTGAAAGTTCACGAGTAGGGACAAAATTTGATAATTTAGCCACAGGTTTTTCTAAATTAGGAAGCTCATGCGTACCAGTTTTCTTATTTACAGGATTTCTTAATTCGGCAGTCTCTATAATTTTTTTTGCACTATATGATGGGATATTAAAATTTTCAACATTTTCATGATTTAAAGACATATCTCGTGGTAATTCTTCTGTAGCTTGCAAATCATCTAATTGAGAAAGTTTATATTTAATTTTATTTAAAACATCCAACAATTCTTGCGGTGTTTGATAACGTTGTTCAGGAGATTTTGCCATCATTTTTCTTATAACATGAATCAAATCGTGTTTATGTTTGTAACCAGATTCTTCAGGAAATTTAAGAGGTTCATCTAAATGCTGCTGCCGAATGCGTTTGTTATCTCCAACAAAAGGAAGTTTACCAAACAACAAACGATAAAATACCGCCCCTAATGAATAAATATCACTGCGAATATCAACATTTACGTTCCCTTTAATTTGCTCAGGACTCATATAGGCTACTGTTCCAAAAACACTCTCATCTGTTTCTATTGTAGTTGTATCCCGAACTAAACCAAAATCACAAAGCTTAACATTAAAATCTTTTGTCAATAAAATATTTTCTGGTTTAATATCCCGATGAACACGATCTTTTTGATGCGCATGTTCTAAGGCTTGAACAACTTGAATTACAATTCGGAGAGCTTCATCAGTAAGCAACCGACCACCATTATCTTTAAGATGTTGTTGCAATGTTGGACCATCTACGTATTCCATAACAATATATGGAATTCCATTCACATCTCCCGATTCAATTCCAGAAACAATATGAGGATGATGAAACTCTAGCAAAGCTTTTGCTTCTCTTTGAAATTGCTCTCGAATTTGTGTCTCATGTGCTTTAGCAGTAGTACTAAAGATTTTACAAGCTACAATTTTTTTTGTCTTCAAACATCTTGCTGTATAAATATGCCCCATTCCTCCCATACCAATAAGTTCCTGTATTTTATAACTGGGAATTTGGACAAGAATATTATTTTGATAATTTTGTATTTGCAATAATGATTGCTTAGACAAGTAATTTTCGTTAATTAGAATATCTTCCAAAGGAAAATATAAACCATCCAAAGCAATTTCTGTTTGTTTTTTTACTGCAGATTTTAATCGCTCCTGATTTAAAATTCCTAACTTCATAGCAATCTTACCAATAAGTTTATCCGTACGTTTTACCGCAGCAAACGGCTCTATAAGAATAGCATCATCTTGTATACTAATAATACTAAATTTAATTTTATAATAGCCAACTTGAAGAAAGTCGCCATCTTTTAAAAGTTGCTTATCTTTAACTTTACGTTCGTTCACTAAAGTATGATTTGTACTTTTTAAATTTTGTATCCAGAAATTTTTTTCTTGATAAAAAATCTTGCAATGCAATCTAGACATCGTAGGATCATTAGTTAAAACAACATCAGCACTATGACTGCGTCCTAATACTAAAAATCCTCCCGGCATAATTTTATACTTTAAAGGTTCTTTTACATTTATAATTTCCAATTCTCCATGCATTTTACTTTCCTTTAAGAAATTAGAACAAATGCTTTCTTTATAGAATTTGTTGTTTTTAGTAGAAAAATTGCTTAAACTATGGCATAATTAAAATCTTAAAATTAAGAATCTGCTTACTTAAACTAAGTGGTCTGTCAAAAGTATTTGGACTTATAAATGATAACGTTAACAAAAGAAAAATGTATAGTGTGAAGCTCAATTCCTCACAGTTAAATCAAACGCGTAGTTGGCATTTTTTTAGTCCAAAAACTTTTGTCCATTCATTTATAAGAAATATTTATGGACGCAAAAAATTCCAAATTTTACTGGCCAGTTGAAAAAATTCGAAACGATTTTCCTATTCTTCAACAAACTTTCCCTTGTAAACAAGGCGGAAATATTCCATTTATCTATTTAGATAATGCAGCAACTACTCAGAAACCGTTATCTGTTATAGAAAGTCAACAAAAATTTTATTTAGAATATAATGCTAATATACACCGTTCTGTTTATAAATTAGCAGAATATGCAACTCAAGCGTATGAAAATAGTCGAAAAAAAATCGCAGAATTTATTCATGCGAATTCTTGGAAAGAAATCATTTTTACAAAAGGAACAACTGAATCCATCAATTTAGTTGCTACAAGTTTTGGGAAAAAATTTCTTCATAATAAAAGCATAATTTTATTAAGCGAACTAGAACATCATAGTAATTTGATTCCATGGCAAATGCTTCAAGAAGAAAAAGGAGTACAACTCAAATTTATTCCTGTATTAGACAATGGAATTCTAGATATGGAAGTCTTTTCTAAAATATTAGAAGAACCTATAAGTTTAATTGCAATTCATCATGCTTCAAATGTATTGGGAAGCATACAACCCATAGAAGAAGTTATCCAACAAGCACATCTTGCAGGAATTCCAGTTTTAATCGATGCTGCACAAAGCATTCCACATATACCTATTGATGTGCAAAAACTAGACTGCGATTTTTTAGCATTCTCTGGACATAAAATATGTGGACCAACAGGCATTGGAGTTTTATATGGTAAAAAAAATTGGCTAGAAAAAATGCCACCGTATCAAGGTGGGGGAGATATGATTCGATCTGTTTGGCTGGATCATTCAGAATACAATGATCCACCGTATTGTTTTGAAGCAGGGACACCACCAATTGCAGAAGCTATTGGTTTACACTCTGCAATCATGTATTTAGAAAATTTGAACATGACACAAACTTCAATTTACGAACAAGAACTTACCAAATATACACTCCAAAAATTACAGGAAATTCCAAATATTATATTATATGGAAAAAAACTAGAATCAACAAAACACTTAGGAGTCTTTTCATTTAATATTGGAAAAATTCATCCCCATGATATTGCTCAGTTTTTAGATAACGATGGAATTGCAGTACGTGCTGGACATCATTGTTGTCAGCCAATTATGAGGAAATTAAATATTCCTGGTACTGTACGAGTAAGTATTTATTTTTATAATACTCATACTGAAATCGATTTAATGGTAGATAGCTTAAAACGCGCAGGCAAGTTTTTTTAGCAGGAGTTTTTTTGTATGCAATTTGATGAATTATATCGTGAAAAAATATTGGATCATTATAGAAATCCCCACCATTTTCAAGCTGGACAATTAGAAAATTATAGCATTTTACAAGAAGAAGAAAACTCAGCTTGTGGCGATCGTATTCGTTTGGCAATAAAAGTAGAAAAAAACAAAATTCAAAATATTCAATTTCAAGGAGCAGGGTGTTCTTTATGCTTTGCGTCCGCATCTATGTTAACAGACATTGTCAATCAAAAATCTTTAGCCGAAGCACAAAAAATAAGTTATGATATTTTAGAAATTTTAAATGGAGAAAGTGATCCTAAAAGCTTATCTATATATGGAGATATGGTTGGATTCGCAGCAATTATTCCTTATCAGAATAGAATGCAATGCGTAATGTTAGCCTGGCAATGTTTGCAACATGCTCTAAAAAAAATAATGTGTGAATAATATAGAAAGATCAAGGCAAATGAGTTCCCAGGCAAAAATCAGCATGGGAACTCAAAGAATTAATCATCTTCCTGAATTTGACCAGGAGAAGCATTTTGCATAATCTCTTCCTGTAGTTGAGCTAAATCTTCTTGCGCTTGCTTTAAATTGGGGTCAAGTTCTAATGCTTTTTGATATGCAGCTACAGCATCTTGAATCCGTTGCATTCTATATAAAATCGAGCCACGATTTGCATATCTTAAAGCAGATGGCTCTAAAGCTAAAATGACATCATGTAATGCAAGTGCGTTAGGCCAATCTTCTTCTTCCATCTTTTGTTGGCGTTCTTGGCGTAAACGTTCCATTTCACTATCTTGAAGATTCTTGAGATCGCGTTTAGCTTGTTCTAAATTAGGTTCTAAATCTAAGGCTTTACGATAACTCAAAATTGCATCATTGATTCTATTAAGACGGTAAAGAATTGAACCGCGAGTGGCATAACGACTTCCAGTAGGTTCTAATCGAACAATCTCATCTTGAAAGTGTAGGGCCTCTTCCCATTTATTTTCTTGTATTTTTTGTTGGCGTAGTTGGCGCAATTCTTCTAATTTTGCAGATAAACTTACTGCAGGAGGAGGCACATTGACTTTTGCATTTGGATTATAAACAGGTAGCCGAGCTGTATTAGATTTAGAAGCAGCACTACTTGGCTTTGCCACGGATACTGGAGCAGGAATTGGAGCTATGGGCGGAGCTTGGACAGAAGCCGAAGAAATTGGAGCAGATGATGAAGAAACTTTTACAGGTTTTTTCTGCGATAGCTCCTTTTCCATTCGTTCTAAATCAGTCTTAGCCCGTCCTAAGTTTGGATCTAATTCTAATGCTTTACGATAGCTTTCAATAGCATCTTCAATGCGTTGCATACGATAAAGCATTGATCCACGATTGACATATCTTAAAGCAGTAGGCTCTAATCTAATGATTTCATCATGTAATTGTAAAGCTTTATCCCAATCTTTAACATCCAAATATTTTTGACGTTCTTGCTTTAATTGTTCAATGCGCTCGTTTCGTTCTTCTGGAGTCATTTCTTGTGCAACAGATTTTACCATTTGAGATTCTGAAAGATGTACGCTAAGTTGTTCTTCTTCAAGTTGACTCTCAAGATGTTCAATATCTTGTTTAATTTTTACTAAAGTCGGATCAAGTGAAATAGCTTTATTATAACAATCTAAGGCTTCTTTCAATCTATTCATTCTATATAATAAAGCACCTTTATTAGCATAACGCAATCCTGTTGGTTCTATTCCCAGAATATCATCATGGATTTTAAGTGCTCCTTGCCAATCTTCTTTAGCAATTTTTTCCTGTCTTTCTTTTCGTAATTCTTCAATACGCTTTTGTATATCTACTGGCTTATTGATCTTTGGAAGACTTAATAATTTTTCTTCTTCAACTTGTGATTCTAATCGTTCTAAATCAATACGTGCTTTCTCTAAATTTGGATCTAATTCCAAGGCTTTACGATAACTTGTAATAGCATCGTTTACTCTTCCCAAGCGATATAAAATTGATCCTTGATTCATATAACGAGAAGCTGTTGGTTCATATTCCAAAATTTGGTTGTGTAAATTTAATGCTTCTTGCCAATTTTCGGAATTGATTGCCTGCTGACGTTGCACACGTAAAAGGTTAATTTTTTCCTGACGGTGTTTTTCATTTTTTTGTTTATCTTCGCCTTCTTCACCATCAAAAAATTCATTTCGCTTTTCTTTAGATTCTGACGGAAAGGATTCTTGTGCTGATGTTAATGGGGGAACTCCATCATTTTCTTCTATTTGTTTTTGATATTGCGCTTCTAATCTTTCTAAATCAGCACGAGCACGTTTTAAACTAGGATCCATATCTAATGCTTGGTGATAACTTTCTATTGCTTCACTTAACCGTCCTAAACGATATAAAATAGAACCACGATTTGCATAACGTAATGCTGAAGGGCTTAATTCCAAAATACGATCATGAACTTTTAATGCGCCTTCCCAATCTTCTTCATTAAATTTTTTTTGCCGTTCATCACGTAATCGCTTAAGTTCTTCTTCAATATCCATGGGGAATCCTTTCTTATCAAGAAATTTCAAATTATGGCAGTGACTGAACAACACGTAAGCCCACAAAATCCAGCCGTTGCCCCCAACGACTTCGATTTGCTACACGACAGACTTGCGCAGCATGCCGCCAAGATCCGCCACGTTGTAATCTTGTAATGCCTTCTATATTACCACTTGGATCTTTTACATCTTCAGCAGAATATTTACCATACCAATCTTGGCACCATTCTGTAACATTTCCTAACATATCATAAATTCCCCAAGCATTGGGTATTTTTTGTCCAACAGTATGTGTACCGCTATAATTAGAAGAAATCTCACATTGTGGCCAAGCATGGCTAGGTTGAGCACCAGTATAATTTGCTCCACTATTTCCAGCATACCAAGCAATTTTTCCTAACTTAGGAGCATTATTAATCCCAAGAATTTCAAAATCTCCTAAATAGCCCATTCCAGATGTTCCAGAACGACTAGCATATTCCCATTGCGCTTCTGTCGGCAAAGAGCATTCTATTTTCTTACAAAAATCTTGTGCATTTGCCCAATCTATATTTTCAACAGGAGCGTTTAATCCTGCTCCCTTAAAAAAGGAAGGATTTGATTTCATAACAGATTGCCATTGTTCTTGTGTTATTTCATATTTACTTAACCAATATGCTTGAGAAATAGTTACTGTATGCTGCAATTCGTCTTCATTTCTTCCTAGTTCTGAAGTTGGAGATCCTATTAAAAACTTTCCTGGGGGAATTAAACGCATAGTAATAATAATATTTTGAATGTTTATTTTTTTCTCAACAGGCTGCTTTATCAGATCAGCATACCAATTTTGATATGCTCGTGCATAGCGCAATTGTTCATTAATGCTAAGATTTTTCCAACTTTTTGCCGTGAAATCCCATATTTTTTGATCTGCAACCCAACAGGATTGTTGTAATTCAACAGGTAATTCTAAATTTTTATCTTCCCAAGGATCTTGGTTAGAATTAGAATATAGAATAGGGTCTTCTGAATTCTCAATTTTATTCTCTAAAAATATCTGTTGCAAAAAAAATCCTAAAAATAAAAGAATAAGTATGGTAGTAATCCAAAAGAGATGTTGAATATTTTGAGATCTTTGTAGGCTTAAAGAGGGTTTTCCAAGCTGAGTAATTAAGCCATTATTATTAGATTTTTTTATTAGGGAACTTACTTTTATATTTGTAATACTTTTTGCGTAAATCCCAGAACTACTCATAAAAGATGTAGAATCATTTTTTTTCATTGCCTCAACAAATTCACGGCAAGAAGAAAATCTTTTTTGTGGTTCTTTTGATAATGCTTTAAGAATAGCTTGCCAAGCAGCTTTTGGAATAGTAACAATGGGTTTTGGTGTCGTACTAATAATATTATGACTCAATTGTAATACTGTACTTCCTTTAAAAGGCGGTTCTCCTTGAAGAAGTTCGTACACCATAACTGCCATAGCCCAAAGATCTGTAGCAGATCTAACGACATTTTGTTCGCCTGATAATACTTGTTCTGGGGCTAAATACAGTGGGGTCCCAAAAGTTTTATTTAATCTAATATGTGTCTTATCTCCATGTAATTTCTGGGCTAATCCAAAATCCATTATTTTAGCATGGCCAGCTTTAGAAACCATAATATTTCCAGGCTTCATATCAAGATGCAACACGCCTTTACTATGTGCAAAGTCTAGACCATCTGCAACTTGTTCCAAAATTGGAATTGTTTGAGAAAAAGTAAGGCGTTTATTTTTATTCAAAATTTCTGCTAACGTCTCACCTTCAAGATACTCAATCACTAAAAAATAAGTTTCTAAATCACTATCTTGTCCGAACTCATACATTGCGCAAATATTCTGATGTACTAATTGGCAAGCTGTTAAAAATTCACGTTTGAAATCTTCAAGTGTTTCTGAAATTTGGCTAAGGTTTTGAGGCAAAACTTTAATCGCAACAATTCGTTGTCCTTTAAAATATGCGTCCTCTGCTTGGTATACAATACCCATACCACCACGCCCTAACTCTTTTAAAATACGATAATGGCCAGCTAATTCCATCTCTAAATATTGGCGGCAAGTAATACCTTCACTTAACCTAATCAAATGAGGAGATTGTACTGGTTTTCTTATTGGCTGTTGTTCTATTTGATATTCATTTAGCTCTTCTTTTAAAGACTGGTATCGAAGAGAAAAGACTTTTTCAGAAATTTCGCCATGATCAAATCGGTCTTCTAACTTTTGCATGGCCATTCGTATTTCTTCGGCTGTTCGTTTCTCCATCGGTTCACCTTTTCATTTTTTTTGATAAATTTGACTGTGGGCAAGTTTCTGAAAAGAAGGATCTGTAGTTATAAGATGTCTTGCAAAACCAAAACTTTTTGCTTGCTCAAAATACTGCACAGCAAGATCATTCTGATTAAGTTCTAAAGCTAATTGACAGAGATATAGATAAGGAATAGCATAGTTATCAAATTCTGTTCTAGCTTTAAAAAAATATGTCGCAGCCAATTTATGTTGTCCTTCTTGTTGCATAAGATAGCCTATAACACAATAGGCCATACATTTTTCTTTACTTTCTCCTAACCGAATTGCTTCACTAATATTATAAATAGCCGCATCACGCAATCCCATTTCTGCCATCAATCTTCCTAAATAAAGATATGGCAAAGCATTTTGAGGAAACTTCTCTTTTGTTTGAATATAACAAAGCATAGCCTCTTTAGTATTACCAGCAAATTGATGAGCTTGACCAATTTGTAATTGATAAGTAAGCATTTCTACAACTTTTGGAAAAAAATAAGATTGACGTAAAAGATAATCAAGTGCAGTATTACCTTGACGAAGTTGCAACAGCAATTCAATTAAATTATTATAAATAATAGGATTTTTAGGAAAATATGCTTGGGCCTTTTTCCAAACATTTATTGCATCAGAATAATTTCCTAACGCGTAGTATGCTAATCCCAAATCAATATGGCCACCTTCTAATTCTGGAAAAGAAATAACAACATTAGACAAAACTTCTGCAGATTTTTTATATTCTCGTGTTGCTAATAAAGCACGACCATACTCTAAATGATGAAAGCCTTGTGGATAAAAAAATACAGCTTTTTTTAAAGCTTTTTTTGCTTGGTAATATTCTTTTTGAATAAGTTGCTTCTGACCATAATCTAAATAAATATCCGCAATACAAGGACTAAAGGAAAATAATATAAGAAAAAAAACTATTCCTAATAGGCATATTTTCTGACAAAGAAAAACACAACAATTTGCAAAGTATAAAAAGAAACTCTTATTTTCTTTTGGAAAAATATTTTCTTCAAAGTTGTTTTTCTTATTTGATTCTTTAAAAGAATGCCCGACTAGCCATCCTGTTGTGAGCGGAAAAAATATACCAGTTTCCGGAATCAACCAAACTTCTGAAAATAAACTTAATATAAGTAAAGCAGCTAAAATAGCCAACCACGTTATGCTTATTTGCCTAGTTTGTATATCAGTATGCTGGAAAAAATACAACAACTTCCAAAAAGTAACAATTACGATTGCCAAAAAGATAAATGTGCAAATTATACCAACTTCTGAAAGCATTAAAAGCCAAGTATTATGAGGATGATCTACTAATCGCTCTTTTGAGATTTCTATTTCCTGAATATCTCTATAAATATAAAAATGATGGCTAAATTGCCCCAGTCCCACTCCAAAAGGATGTTCCTTAATCATTTGAACAGTAGATTTCCAAATCAAAGTACGAACTGCAATTGAACCACTTTGCCAATGAGAAAGCTCATTTAACCGACGGACTAAAGTCATACGGAAATCACTATGCAATAAAGGAATCAATATTAAAATTAGAAAAAATAAACATCTAAAAAAAAGATTACTTTTTTGAGAAGAGATCTCTTGTTGTGAAAACTTTTGCTCAGTTTTTTCTAACGTATTGTTTTTCCATCTCATCCATAATGATAAAATACTATAAACTAGTAAACCTAATATAAAAGCAAGCCATGCAGCACGACTACTTGTCCGAAGTAAATACCAAAACATAAAAAGAAATGCCAAACTTTTAAACCATTTCTTAAATGGAAAATTAGATTGTGGAAATGTTCCCACAAGTAAAAATATTGCCATTGCAGCTCCAGCATAACTAACATTGCTATATGTTGATGTATATGCCGGGTACATATTGACAGTCTCTAAATTTAATGATTGGATAATTCCATATATTGATGTAAAGCCAGCACTTATCCAAAGTATTTGGCTATATCGTTGCCAATTTTGTAAAGAAAATTTTATAGCAATAAAATGGACAATTACTAAAAGTAGCCAATCTCCCCAACGCTTTATTGCCATAGCAAAATCTTGGCAAAAAAATAAGGACACAAGCAATGCTAATATCCAAAGTATCCACAAAAAATTCAATAGCGGCATTTCTAAACGAAAAAATTTGACTATAGAAGCCAAAATTTCTTGCCGACAATTTTTTATATGAAATATTTTAGGAACAAGATAAATAATAGCAATAAATGCTAAGATGACTGTTTTTGGCAATTGAGGATTGGTTCCCCATGGAAGAAATCCTAGAGGAACCAATGCTAAAAGAAAAATATTTTTATTCATAAAAAAATAGCAAATTTAGAAAACAAGTGTTTAGCTTAATTGATTGTCTTCTTTGCGGAAAGGTGATGCATGCGCAGCTTTATTGATCATAGCAACAAGTACGATTGCAGCAACTATCATCATTCCAATAGCAAGGAATTCTAACCTTATGGGGAAATTCAATATTGAACCACTTAATAAAAAGAAATTGTATGCACCATGCAAGCCGATAGCAATTAAAAATCCCCAAATAATTAAACCTGCGGCTTTCAAAGAATTATCACAAAATTTTGCACGACCAAGATAGATCCCTATAAAACCAGAGAAAATAGCATGAGCAGGAGTTGAAAGAACACCACGTAAAATACCAACTGTTGTTGGATGAGAATCGTTGATAATATACATAAAGTTTTCAATACCTGCAAATCCCATTGCAGCAGCAACCATATAAACAACACCATCTATAGGCTCATTAAAATCTTTTTTAGGATAAATAAAAACTTTTACTGCTGAATATTTAAAAAATTCTTCAATTGGAGCAATCACCAAAAAACATGCTATCGCACTTAAAATAGCAGATGGAGCTTTTGGACCTGCTTGAAATACATCAAGATTCCACATCTTCATCAGAAAATATTCCGCTACTCCAGCAAGCGGAATTGCTAAAATACCTAAAAAAAAGATTTTTACTACTTGCAATTTAGGTTCGGGTTCCCATTTATCTTTTTTATAAATATAGCAAAGATAAAATATTGCTGGTGCAATTCCCAGAAGTAAATAATAAAGATATTCAAACATTGTTAACCTTTCTGCAAAAAAAGTACAAAAATAGCTAACCTTTTAAGTTCATCATAAATTTTGATAAAATAGAATTGCTTTATTTCAACAAAAATAAGAAGTTACGTCAAGGAAATTTTAAAAGAAAAGATTTTGTTTAACAATAATATACTTTATTACGCAATGAACCTTGTAACATCCCAATTTTATAACCTAGAAAGGAAACTAAATCGTATTGTTTTTCTATATTAGATTTGTATATATATGAAGCTAGAGCATGAGGAATCAAATATTTGCACAAATACCAAATATCTTTTATGGTTTGATTTAGTTGTCGTTTAGGAAGATGTTGAGAATATTTTTGAAAAATATAAGTAGCTCCCAAACCTCTTTTCAAAAAAAGATGAAATAATTCTAATTTAGTAATATACTGATAACGTTCTACAATTGCTTCATGCTTAAATAAAATCTTATAATTGCTTTTTAATTGCATCCGCCAAGAAAAATCAATATCACTTGCTGCAGGCCAATCTTCAAAATATCCTATGGTTTCGAATACATCCTTACGATAGAAAACATTTGCTGTCTGAGCATACGGCAAAAAAGGATGACTCATAGAAGTATCTTGGGATAACATATTACGAAGAGTTAAATATTGGGATAGTAAATGAGTAGAGGTAAAAGGAGAAATTTCTCCTGCAACTGCTCCTACTTGCTCATTTTCAAATCCAAGAACACCTTGTAAAAGCCACTGAGGATGGGGAAAACAATCCGCATCTGTAAAGGCAAGTATATCTCCCTCGGAATGATGAATACCAATATTTCTCGCGGCATATAAACTTTGAATATCATCTTCTTCAAGAATTTTTATTGAATATCTTTTTAAAATTTGGCTACTTTTATCTGTAGATTTATTATTTATGACAATAATCTCATAGTATTCTGATGGATAATCTTGAACAAGTAAAGAATTTAAACATCGATCTAATGTTTTTTCTGCATTATAAACTGGTAAAATAATAGAAATATATGGAATCTGTTCTAGCATAAAAGGATTTCCTTTACTAAATTATTTCTATTATAGCTAGAATTTATTTACAATCAAATATTTTGATAGAAAAAGATTCTTTTTATAAAATTTCTAAAAGAATTCTTTTATTGACTAACTAAAAGTTTTTAAGTAAAATAAAAAAATACGACTGAACATACTTTTTTAAACTAAACTATAATTAGAGTAAAGATAGGATAGGAAATAATTCATGCAAAGGATATTTTTTTTTGCACTTTTATTAACATTAGTGCTAGGGATATTTGCCCAAGATGGCATACTTAATGGAAAAGACGATAGTGATTATGCTCAGGAATTGGCCCGCTGGGGTTATTATGATTTAGCAGAAAATATAGCAAATCGTCTAGCTATGGCAACATGGCTTCCAGAAGAAAATCGACAATCTGGGAGATTATTACGATGCTCACTTTTGCAAATTCGTGGAGAAAAGGCACTCACAACAGAAGAACAAAATAAATGGTATCAAGAAGCAGTTGCTGGATATAAATCTCTTATTCCAACAAGTAAAGGCAATACTAAATTTATGGTACAGTTGGAACTTGGGGAAGCATTGCTTAAACAAGCTCGATTGACTATTGATCAAGCTGAAGAATCTGGAAAAGTTGGTTTGCCAGATTCTGTATCTACACAACTGCAAGAAGCGCAAAAACTTTTTTTAGACCTCAAAAATCAAACAGATAAAGCTGGATACGAATTAGAAGCAAAAGATAACTCAGAAGCAGAAAAACAACGTGTAAATCAAGCGAATATTCGCTATCAAGCATGGTTTGGATACTGCCGTTCTTTGTTTCTTCAATTCAAAATTGGCAAAGATACTGGGAAAAAATGCTTACAAGAATTAGAAGGCTATATATGGGATTATGAAGGTAAAATTGCCAGCTATTATGCAATTTTACTACGTGGGTTAGTATTTCATGAACAAAAAAAATTTATAGATGCAGTAGAATGTTTTGATAGTGTCATTAAAGCACTTGAAGAAAATTATTTATTTAATTTGGAAGATAGCTATCTAAGATATTTAGATGCTAATACTGTAACTTCAAAGATTCAAGCTATTTTTCAAGAAAAGAAAAAAATAGAGCTAAGCAATCAAGGAACTATCGAAAGATTAGAAAAAAATAGTATTTGGCTAATCTCAGACAGAAACGATCGTTTTCTTATTAAAAAAAGAGGCGATTCGTTAGACGTTTATTATATTCTCCAAAGCCCAACTTCAATGAATTTAAGGCTTCAAGCACTTTATTACAAGACAAAAACTCTTGTTGCTGCAGCTCGATATGATCAAGCTATTTCAAATGTTACAGAGTTTGATAATAAGTTACAACAACTTCACAAAATATCATTAGAAGATCAACTCTTAGGACAAGCAACTTTATTAGAAACAGGGAAAGCTTATATAGAACGTAGCGAACATAGCAAAGGATTAGAAATTGCTGAAAAAATTGCTGAAAAAGCTACATTTTGGGGCAATACCGCTAAACGTTTATTACGAGAATGGGGACAACTTGCTCCTAGTGCTTTACAAACGTCTAAAAACGCATATTTGGTTGCCATGGGATTATGGAATAAAAATCGATATAAAGACGCAGTTCTTAGTTTCCAAAAAGTTATCCAATATGCTACAACAAAACAAGATATTGAAATGTATGCCATAGATTCCTGGGATAAAATGGGACAATGCTTTTGGATGCTAAAATTATATCGAGAAGCTGGAATTTGCTACCAAATTTTAGCCCAAGACTATAAACAATATCAAAAAACTGTATCTACCAGCAGTGGTAAAATAGAAAAGATATCTTTAGCAGATAAAGCAGCTTATTGGGCATATCGTAGTTTTAGCGAAAGTTATAAAATCAGTAATGATTCTGAAGAAGAAAAATTAGCTAAAATAATGCTTGCCTATCTCACAGATAATTGGCCAGATTCTGGATATTCATTAAATCGGACTTACGATCAAGCGCGTGAAAAAGAAATCGAGGCAGAAAAGACATCTTCTCCTCAAAATGCTATCAATAAATTTATCATTGCTGCTCAAGCATATAAAAATGTAAAATCCGGTGCGGATCAATATGAACCATCTTGGGTTTACGCAGGAAAATGTTATTACAAAGCTTCCGAATTTCAAACTAAAAGTGAAAAGAACGAAGAAAAAAAATCAACAGAAATTTCTGCAAAAGCACGAGAATATTTAGAGCTTGCTGAACAAGAACTATCTTCCTACCAAAAATATGTATCAGACAAACCTTTACCAGAAGCAGATGTTCAACGAATTTCACGAAGAAAAGAAGCAATGGGATTAGCTACTTTTTATCTTGGACGAATTGCATTGCTTAAAAATAACACAGAACAAGCAATTCATTTTTTCCAAAAAATTCGTAGCGAATTTAGCGAACAAAGCGATATGGTTGCTATATCAACATACTTTATTGCCAAGCTAAAAGTAGAAAAAAAATCTTTAGAAGAAGCAGAAAAACTTGCAATAGAATTGGAAAAACGCTATGGAGATGAAGATCCCAATAGTAATATTTCTCAATATCAAAGTACATTATATGCTCTTTTAGGCAAAGAATACGATTTAAAAGCCAACGAAATACAAAAAGAAATTGATGCTCAGTTAGCAAAAGGTAAAAATGTAGATAAAGAAAAATTATCTGCATTACAAAATCTTTGGCTAGAACAAGGCAGCAAAGCTGGCCAATATTATTATCAATGGCTCATTCGCAAAAACACTGCTAATGCAGCTACATTTGAACAAATTGCTAGTTTGCTTGTTAAGATCGCTCAAAAATTTCAAGAAAAAGAACAAAATAATGTTGCACTTCAATACTTTCAAAAAGCTATGCCTTTATTTGAAAAAAGCCTTAAATTACAAAAAGACTCTACTAGAACTGAAGCAATACAATTTAAAATTGCTCAATGTGCAACAATGTCTCAATCATGGGAGCAAGCTTTATATAGCATTTACCCTGTTTATCATAACGATAAAACTAAACGTGAAGTTAAACGAAAAGAAGAACGTGGGCCTCGCGGAATTAAAAAACCTACAACTCAAAAAGAAGATCCTCAATACCTTGATATGACTGCTGAAATACTTATGGGTATTGGAGAACAAACCAATTTTAAAAATTCCAAAGAGTTGTATAAATTCTTAATACAATATGCTAAACGAGATTTTATAGACGAGCTTAAAGAACTTATAGAATTTACTCCAAGTGCTCAGGGGGTTTATGAAAAATATCTTGGGTTATATAAAGTTACATCATGGATACGTGGTGAAAAATTAAGCGAAAAAGATTTGCAAACTATTACTGAAACCTGGGAAAAAGATAAAGAAAAAAATAAAAGCGTTGGTAATATTCAAGAATTGCTCATCCTTTATGAAAATAAGTACAATGAAATTTTAAATAGGGAATTTGATATAAAAGTAGTAGAACAATTGAATGAAGAACAAATTATTAAACGAACTCAAAACTTAGCTATATATATCTCTTACGCTTTTAGCTCTAGATTAGTAGAAAGTCTTCCGCCATATTTAAATCTCCAATTGAGATTTGGTCCTTATGATAATCCTCAATGGTGGCAAGCTAAATACAGACAGATTTATTTAAACTATCTTCAAGAAGAAAAAGACCTTGTTCGTAGTTCTATCGAAATTTTACGTATCCAACAAAAAACTTTAGGCGGACCTAAATTTGCTTCTAAATTCAATGAACTATATTCGAAAGTAATAAAATAAAGCATTAAGACATTTTAACAAAAAAACCCTTGTTGTGGATAAACAAGGGTTTTTTTTGTTGTTTAAAA
>CAZPDM010000006.1:0-52047 GCA_964585305.1 uncultured Planctomycetota bacterium
CTGTTTTTTTTGTTATGAGATAACAAAAAAATACTTCCGTTTCTTCTTATAATAATTTAACACAGTTTTTTTTCTTGTCAAATTTTTTTTGCAAAAAATTTGATAAATTTTTTTTAAGCTACAGTAGTATAGAAAGCATTTTTATATAAAAATTTGCTATGTTTGTGATATAGTATAAATATATTGTGTATGTATAATCTCTTAATATATTTATATATATATACTTATAAAGTATAACCATAAAAAATACAAAATTTAGTTTTTCACAAAGTTTTCATGGTATTTTTATACTACAATTGTTAGAATTAAAAATATCTATAGAAATTTTATACAAATTTTTTAAAGTTATCAAGTAATTCAAGGAATTTTTATGAAAGAAGATCGTCGAGCTAAACTTTCTGATTTATTCAAGGAAATTAGCGAACTATATGGGACTCTTGTTAATGAATTTCCAGAATTTGGAACAGTAAAACTTTCTCAAACTTTGGAAGAAGAAGAGAAGTATTTTACTAGTGCACAAGGATTTTACAAAATTGCTGTTGTAGGAAGTTACAGTACAGGAAAAACAACTTTATTAAAAGCGTTATTTTTTGATCGTGGCATTTATAATGTAGATCTTCCAACAGCCGCAGATATTACAACACAAGTTCCAACTATTATAAAATTAATTCCTGGTTACAATGAAGAAAACTGTTATGTTCGCGCAGATCCTATTACTACTGCAGATTTTATTCAAGCATTACGTTGGAATATCGACCAAATGTCTCAAAAAGTTGCTTTAGAAAAACCGAATTTTAATGATTTAACTCCAACAAGTTTTGCAACATGGGTAAATGAAGTAGCACTGCCAGCCCTAAAACAGCCTATTCGTGGTGGAACTGGGGCTACGCAAGATCATTATATTTTGGAACTCAAAGAAGCTGTACAAATCTTTAGAACACTCGATCCCGGATACAAATTGCCGCCTATCAATAGTATAAAATCAGCACTTGACGCCATCAAAGATGGCAAAGCCTCTCGAACCTTACGTTCAATTTCAATTTCTATTCCCGCTCAAAATATTACATATCCTATACAACTAGTAGATTTGCCTGGTATGGATGTTCCCAATTTGGCTCATCGTCAATTTTCTTACAAATTTATTGCAGAAGAAGCTGATGCTGTACTGTTTTTAAAAGATTCTCAAAAACCTTCTTTTACAGAAGGCGAGCAAGAACTCTTGACTCATATTGCTTCCAAACTTTATGATATTCAACAAAAATGCTTCTTTATTTTTAATAAATGGCATGATACAGACCACCCTGGTGCTGAACGTGCTGTCCGTGAAGTTATCAATGAATATCATTTCCAAAGTAAGAATGTTTTCCGCGTTTCATCTCTTCCAGCTTTAATGTATCTTGAAGAAAAATCTGGAATTGATATTGATGCAAAATATCGTAAGAATCAACAAGAATGGGCAATTAGCAATTATCGCGATCTTAAGCAACAATATGGAAATCGCTTGTTATCTGAAATGGGCGTTCTCCAACTTCGAGAATTTTTGGAATACTATTGCGAAAACAGCTTGCCGATGTTGGCCATGAAAAATCATGGTGAGGTTCTTATGGATTTCCTTAAAGCAATGAATAAACGCGTAGAGGAAATTATTGTCGATCCTAAAACTGGAAAAATTGATACCACCATTTTTGAAGATTCTGAATTAAGCCGATGCAAAGCAGCTTTGGAAGGCTTTAAAGAAAATGTTCATGGTGTAGAAAAACGCTTAGATGAATTTGCCGATAGTTTGCAACAAAGTATTGAAAAACTAATTGAAACTACGCATGGAAAAGTTGATATTTTTAGCGAAGAAAATGAAGAGCAAAAACCAAAAGGAAAATTAGGACGATTGCTAGAAAAACTTTTCATGCGTCGAAGAATGAACAAAGCAATTCGAGCAACAAAGAGTGCGAAATTATTTGAACCCAAGCTAGAAATTAAACCAGAACCTAAAAAAACTCCAAAAGAACTAGATGTTCCTGCAGGCAAAGATAATAAAAAGAAACCTATTGATGATACTGTAATTTTTGATGAGGCTGATGCTGCGGGAGAAATCGATTTAATCGATAATGAACCAAATTCTCCTATGACACCTCAACGGCCTGTTGATATTTTGACCTATCTTACTAAAGAAATCTTTCCTACTATTGATGTATACCAACGTGTTCGAGTCATTCGGAATTATACTGCCGGACGTTCTAAAGTCCTTTCGCATGAAATTGAACTAGCTGTCATTAAAGATGTCAACAAATCTTTACGCGAAAAGTTTTTGGAAGTACTTATTGGTATTGTTGCCCATCATATTGAAGCTCTTTGTCGGACAATAGATAATGAGGGATATATTGATCATATTGAAGAAATTTTGACTCAATTTAATTTAAATCTTTATATCCAACCACATACTTTATTTATTAAATTTATGGATTCTCTCAAAGGCCAACTCAACGAGGCTTGTGGAGTTATGGCAGAAATCGCTATTAAAAAATTAGATGAAGTTGGTATTTATAATGAAAATTTAAATTATGTGGCCTCTATCGAATGTGATAACCAAGAACAATGCCGACAAAAACAAGAAGCCTTGATAGAATACCTGACCGAAAATTATAAAAAACATGTTGCTATAGCTTTTCAAACTTTATGTAATGAAGGTTGGGATGAATTAAGCGAAAAAATTGCTAAAGGTCGTGAAAAATTAGTTGGTTTGTTAGGGCGACATGATGTCATTGCTTCCAAAATATTTGATGAACGTAAAGCCATGGAAAGACGTGGAATTAGCTATGATAGAGCTATGTTTGAACAAATAGAAGATTCCCTCAAAGAAAAATTTGCAGTCATTAAAGATGTTGCGAAAGAAGATTTGGAAGTCAAAGTAACTCAACGTAATGCTAAAATTACCGAATACCAACAAAAAATACAAATTGTTAGTCATCAAGCAAAAGAACTTATGTCTTTGACCCCTGCACCAGTTTTAGGTAGCGGAAATAACGACTAAAATTGCCAAAATGAGTTTCGACTATCTTAAGTTTTTTTTAATGTTTTGCTTTGCAGCTTAGTAGTCAAAAAAAGTTGCAAAGCAATAAAAAATTCTTATTAAAAATAAGAAATTGTTCGGAGCGTAATATGACTATTAAAATTCGTTGTGCTTGTGGCAATGTTCTATGCGCTCCCGAGGAACGTCTCGGAAATACAGGACGTTGCCCAAATTGTAATCGACAAATTAAAGTAGAACGTCCTACTGAAGAGCGTCCTAATACTAATAAAGACAATTCTTTTATTTTTAAAGAGAGCAAGCCGCTAACAGTAAGTAGTTCTGAAGGACAAAAAAATAACCTACAAACTAAGCCTAATTGGTTTATTCGTTTGCTTAGTTTTGGGATTTATACTTTATTTACTTTTCTTTTTATAGGAATTATTCTGCTTCATGCTTTACCAAATGAAAGAATATCTTCTTTCTCATGGTTAGGAATAAAACAATTAAAAGAAATATGGCAAAATTATGAAGGTTTTGCTTTTATGACTAAAGATGTTCATCGAAATTGGATTTATTCCTTAATTAAGAAATCTTCTACTAAAGATTCTATTCAAAATATTCCTAACAAAACTCCACCAAAAATGCCTATTATGAAGCCTCCTGCAGGACAAGACAAAATCCCTTCTTTGCCTAAAAAACCAGTGAAAAAAGATGATAGACCTATTTAAAAAACAAACAAAAAAAATAACCCACCAAATTTAATTGGTGGGTTATTTTTTTTGACGGTTTAAAACCTAATCATCGCTTAAACCGCAAAGTTTACGGATTTTCATATATTGTTCTGAGATATTAAAATGCAATAGATCTGGAACACCATCACATTCCTGCATTTCTTTAATCGTAAATAATTTTCCTTTTTCTAACCGTTCTCCGCGATGAATTTTATTCAAACGGCAGAGCATTTGAATGCTAAGATCAAGAGAATTTGTAATGAGTAAGGCAAGACGGTTTGCAGAATATTCCAAACATTTAAGGTATAGTGAAACATTTACTTGTGTCGTAGCTTCAAGAAGTTCCGGGCGAGTTTTAATTTGATTAGGGATACTAGAAAGCCCAAGACTACCTGATAAACCTTTAGCAATTTGTTTCTGTAGTTCACGATGTTGCGGAGCAGGTTCTACACCTTGCACAGCATTTCGTAATAGTTTGAAATATAATTCCAAATCATCATTGCTAAGTTTAGTACTTAACTTAAATGCTAGAGATTGTTTTTGTGTAATATAGAACAAATATTTGGCCAAAATAAAGTTCAATTCAGATTCATTGAATATATCCAAAAGACGTTGGCTAATGATTAAACTTGGAGGATTTGTATTTTCAATGGAAATTTCTACTGTATTGTCATTTTTGATATACATGTACATTTGTTTATCTTTAAGACCAAGAATTTTCATGATCTTGTTCGCATAATACCAAACAGGAGGTTGTGGGCTAAGTTTTCCAATATGCTGCCCCCAAGCTTTGTCTATATAAGGTGGGTAAGTTTTTTCCTGAGTCGCATCGGTCAAGGCCATAAGTTGGAAAAGGGAATGAATTCGAGAAGGGACTAAATTTGGCATAATAGCAGAATCGGGAACTAATTCGACATTTCGTGTTGTTGTAGAGAAATCAAGATTTTGTTCATGCAAGAAAGCAGGCTCTAAGACACCTAAAGCATTATAGGCTCGCATAGCACGATCTTTTTGATTCTCTTGAAGCAATAATTTCCCTAAGGCACGATAAGAATTCGTACGGAATTGATCTTTCTGCAAAAGTTTAAGGTGTCCTTTAATCGCATCTTGTGCCATTTCTGGATTATTACTTTTCAGTTCAGTTAAAGCAATTTGTGTTTCATTATGACTGGGATCAAGTTCCAAAACTTTTTCAAATTCTCGAATTGCTCCTGTAACATCATTAAGCTGTTCAGATAAAAGATATCCTAAAGCCAAATGAATAGGAAAGCCAATATGTCTTTGGTTTACTGGCAACTTGGCTAAAAAGTTTTGATAACATTTTGCCAGGGATTGCCAATCTTTTTGAGAAACATAAATATTCCCAATTCCTTCGACAGCTTCCAAGCAAGTTACATCCATATCAAGAGCTTCTTGATATGCTGCAATTGCTTCATCATAACGTTTTAAGCCTTCACTTAAAATAATAGCATGTTGACAACGATTACTAACTTTTGCTGAAACATCTTTTAAAAGCTGGTAATGTTGTTGATTCCAATGTTCGGCTTGCTCCCAATCTTTATGTTTGATGGTCAAATTTGCTAACGCAGCTACAACATCAGTATCCTGTGGATTATACTCAAAAACACGAGTATATTCTTCTATTGCCTCATTATACCGGCCCATTTTTACCAAAAGGGCCGCTTTGTCTTTTTGGGCTAGAGATTTGGAATCATCGTCCATAGTACTCTCCAGAACTTGGTTATAGTAGCTTAAACTTTCTTCATTTTTATCCATCTTACCATATAAACGGGCGAGAGAAGCCAATACTAAACCAAGTTGGTTTACTGGCTGCAACTTTAAAAGGCTTTGATAATGGTTAATTGCTTCGGTATATTTTTCAAGTTTTTCTGAAACTAAAGCTAATTGAGATAAAATTTCGAATTTGTTGGCAGTTGATAATGTTGTATTTTGACTAGCAACTGTAAGATTTTCGTAGGCTTCAGTCCAGTATTGTTTTTCTATATAAAGAGGGGCTATTGCAAGTATAGGTTCGAGTTGCTTTGGATTAAGTTTGCGAGCTTGGCTATGTCGAGAAATGGCATCATCTTTGCAATTCAAAGCTGTAGCACAAATGCCCCAACGATAATACCACTCTGCAAGATTAGCAGTAGAATTTGCAGGAATATCTCCTATTGGAGTATTTCCAGACAATAAACTAATTAACCTACTAAGCATCGGTTCAAGTTCTGTCCATTGATTTTGTGAAAAGTATAATGAACAAATAGCTTCATAATTAGTAATGCTGTTGGGTTGTAGTTTAATAGCCTTTTGATACATTTCAATTGCTTCAGAAAATTTATCAAGATGCTTATAATATATTTCTCCTAAGCGAAGATATAAATGGGAACGTTCTTGCAACTGCTCGCTGGTTTCTTTTGGCCCATAGCTTTCAAAAATTTCAATAGCCTGTTTCCAAAATTGCACTGACTCTTGCCATTTTTCTTCTGATTCCGCAAGATTTCCTAGTTCAATAAGAGAAGAAGTGTGCTGAGGATAAGTTTGTACAGCTAGAGTTAAATTTTGTAAAGCTTGTGATGGAAGGTTTAAATGTTGAGAAGAAATCATTGCTAAAGTATAGCAAAGATCTGCTTTTACAATTGGATCAGTCGCTATTGCTATTTCTTGAGTGAGAATTCTTGAAAAATCTGTCCATTGTTGAGTTATTTCATAAATGCGATGTAAGGATTGCAATGCAGTTAAATTGCTATTTTGAAGAAGAAGAACTTTTTCTAAGTTAGAACTTGCAGCTTGTAAATTTTTTAGATTTTGCTCGTAGATTTTCCCGAGTGTTAAATATATATCAATTTTAGCTTCTTGAGTTTCAAGTTTTTCAACTTTTTCTTCTAATGTCTTAGCTACTTCATGGAAACTCTTTTGAGTAAGATATAATTTTTCCAAATTAGTAAAGGCTTCTTCATTGTATTCTTCAAGTTCCAAGACGTGCTGATAAGCTGAAATTGCTTCTGGTTTATGTCCAAGACTCATTTGAATACGTCCAATTTGCAACCAAGCTTGAATTTCTTCATTCATTTCATGGTTGGTACGAGAATATTGAACAATTTCTTGAAGAACACCTAATAATTCTGGCCAACGTTCTTGCCGTTGGAATAATTCTGCCAACTCAACTAAAGTTTGACGATCGTTTGGTGCAATGGTACGTAGTTTTTGATAAATTGCAATTGATTGCTTAGAATCAAAAAGTTTATAGCTCCAGATTCGACCCATTTTGTGATACAAATCAACAATACGGCTTGTATCTTTGATCATACTGATTTCTTGTTGGCAACTTAAAACAAGTTTCTCAAATTGCCCCCATTCTTCATAAATTTCTTGCAATTTATGTAAAACAGGCATACATTGAGGTTGCAAAGCTAAAGCATTTTCATAAACAGCCATAGCTTCATTACCCAAATGTAATTTTTGACGGTATATTTCCGCTATTTTTACCTGCAATTGAAATTTCGCCTGAGGATCTTCAATTGCTGTTAATTTGCGTTGCAATACCTCAATTAAAGCAGGATAACGTTTTAATTCCTCTAAAATTTTTTCTAAACTATCTAAAGCAATTTTATTTTGTTTGTCCTGTGACAATGCTATATCAAAAATACGGGCAGCATTAGGCAAATCTTGAAGTTTTTTCCAATACAGATCGCCTAGTCTTAAAAGTTTTCCAAGAAGACCTTCGGTTTTTGTACTACTTGCACGCAATTCTTTTTCTAAAACTTCTGCAAAACCACGATAATCTTGCAACTGATTTTGCAATTCCATCATCTTTTCTGCTGTAGGACGATGAAATCCCTGTGCCAAAATACGTGAGAATGACTCTAATGCTTTATGTGGCACTTTCATTTCTTGTCCCCATATATCTCCAATTTTAAAATATAATGCTGCTCGTTTACTATCCTCTTCAAGAACTTTGCATTCTCTTTCAAGTAATTCAATTGTCTCTGGCCAACGTTGTTGCTTTTGAAAAAGATTTCGTAGTCCTTTAATAGTTTTAATATTTTCAGGATTGATTTTATAAGCAATTTGATAATGATTCATAGCCTTAGCTACGTCATTAAACTGAGTTTCTTGAAGAACAGCAATTTTAATATGAAGATTTTCTAATACAGCAGAGTCTTCGCAAAATATTGCTAAAGTTTCATAAACATTTAATAATTCTTGCCATTTTTGTTGTTGGCTAAGAAGTTCTACTAGATTATTTAATGTTTCACTATCATTAGGATTTAAGGCAATTGCTTTTTGATAGTATACAACAGATTCTTCTTTTTGCTCCAATTGTTGATGAATTTTACCAATTTCGCGATATAAAAAAACTAAACGTTCATGTTTCCCGCTATTTTGTAAAATATTTGCTTCTTGAATATATGCTTGCACCAAAGATTTTGGTTCTTTATATAAACTTTCCAAGGCAAGAATATTTTCAATATCATCTGTATGTAATTTAAGAATAGCCTCTGCATGGATAATTGCTTGAGCATTTTGTTGAAGATGATCTCGATATATAGTAACAAGCTCACGATGATATGGAGTTGGATCATCTTGCTCTTGAATAAGGATAATCTTTTCTTCCAACAATTTAGCATATTCTGCCCATTTTTTCTCTATTTGATAAAGTTCAAGAAGTTTAGCGATAACATTTAAATCTTGTAAATTGTCTTTATGGAGTTGCTCTAAAGTTTGAATTGCACCTGTGATATTTCCAAATTTGTCACGTCGTAGTTCTGAAATTTCCCAAAGTAATGGTTTTTGTTGAATCGGATCTTTTTGTTTTTCTAACTCTTTTTCAAGAATATTTTGTAAGGCTTTATATTCTTTTGTTTGGCGATAGATACGTTCCAATCCTTTAAGAACAATATTATTATCTGTATCCAATTCTAATAAAGTAAGATAATTTTCTTTCGCTGCATCAAGGTTTGCAAGTTGAATTTCTTGAACTTCTGCTGTTCTTAATAAAATTGCTATGCGACGTTGTTTTGAAATGGTAGTAAGTTCCAATTCTTTCTTAAGAGTAGCGGCTAATTCTGTAGGCTTATTAAGATTCTGATAAACTTCTTCCAAACGGCGCAATACAGCTAAATTATTAGGATCTGTTGTTAAATAAGATTGGTAATGTTTTAAGGTTTCTTCATATTGGGACATCTTTTCCCAAGTTTCTGCGATCTGTAAATGAAGCTCATTTTGTTTCTGAGGATCTTGAGTTAAAGATAATTCTTGTTCATACAACCCGATTAGATTCAGCCATTCTTGTCTTTTAGTATATAATGTAGCTAATAAATTGACTGCTGTTTTTCGATTGATAGGGGTATTGATATAAGGAATGTTAGTATTTGTAGCATTCCAATTCTCTGATTGCTCTGCAACTACCTGTGCTAAAATTTTACATGCAGCGTCTTCATCATTTTTATATTTTTGTAATAAGATTGCAATTTTTACTAGAATATCTAATCTTTCTAAACCTGTTGCAAACTCGGAATGTTGTTGCAATGTTTGCAAAAGCTCATCCCAATTTTGATGATTTTGATAGATCTCTTCTAAACGATTGTATGCTGCTACGTTTTGCACATCAATTGTCAAGAGTTGTTCTAATGATTTTAGGGCGGAAGAAGTATCGTGTAAACGATTTTCCTGAATATCAGTCAATTCAATCAATAGTTCAATTTGTCGCTCGGGTTCAGTAGTAAGTTCTATTTCTTTTTGAATTAGGCTGGCTAATTCTGTGATCTGCCCAGTTTTTTGATAAAGCTGGTGCAAATTTATGATGGATTCTAAATCATTAGGAGTAATTTCAAGAATACGTTTTTCCAACTCAATTGCTTTTTGAGGATTATCCTGGCATAATGCAACGATTTTTTTTAAAATTTCTTTTTTTAACTTAGGTTGAGTTGTTATAGATTCCTGATGTTCTAATCCTTCTACTAACAATTTAAATAGGGAATTTTTTTCGCAAAGATCGCACCATCCTAAAATTGCTTTTCGATGCCCATTATCCAATTTTAAGATTTCACGATAACAACCAACTGCCTGTCTTACATTATTTAAACGATTGGCATATATTTGTGCTAGCTCATACCAAATTTGGGTAATCTCTTCTTGCTCTTTTGTAATAGTAAGTTGTAAATGGTATAAAGTAACCAAATCTATCCAACGTTGTTCTACACGATATAACTCAATAAGACGTTTTAAAGATATTTGATTCCCTTGATCAAGCATCAAAATTGACTGATAATGGCGTATAGCATAGTTAATATCTTGTAAATGTTCTTCACCGATAGATCCGGCTTTAACATGCAATTCTATTAAATATTGAGGATCTCGTAATAATTGCGTAAGCCGATCGTATACATGACTTAATTCTTCAAAATTATTAGCATTTCGCAAAAGATTTTCAAGGTGTTCTAACGCTTCACGATGTGTCGGCATATTTTCTAAAATATGTCGGTATAAAATAATGGATTGTGTATTTGAACTTTCTTGGGAAATTTGAGTACTTTTCCCTGTTTTTTTCTTCTCACAAGATTCATATAATAAAGCTGCTTGATATAGGCAATCACTGGCTTCTGGTAAACTAGCCAACTCTGCATGTTGTTGTAAAATTTGGGCTAACTTTTCAGATTGTTGAGTTTCTTTATATAATACTTCGAGTTGTCGTATTGCTTCCAAATCTTGTGGATAACAACAAAGAGCCTTCTCATAGTATAAAATTGCATTATCAGTATCTTCTATCTGCTGATATACTTTTGCAATTTCATTATATTGTTTCGCTAGATTGTTTGCGGTTTCACTACTTTGACGAAGTTCTATTTCTAGGACTTCAATCAATTGCAACCAATTTTGTTGCTTACGATGCAGATCTTTAAGCTGCTGAATTGCATTTATTTCATCTGGTTTAATAAGTAAAATTGTGCGTAAATGTGTTTTTTGGCGATTGCTTTGTCCAATATTTCCTAAAGCTTGAGCCAAAGCATAATGTAATTCTAAACGTTCTTGGAGTGTTACTACTAATGTTACTAAACGCTCTGCAATGGTAATATAGTCATTCCATTGTTGTTGACGATGGTATAATTTTGCTAAACCACGCATACTATCAAGATGATCAGGGACATTTTGTAACAATTTTTGGTATGTTGCAATTGCGGCAGCAGGATCTTTTAGTTTTTCTTGTTGACAACGGGCAATTTCTAAATATCCAGGAATAATTTCTTGCTTATCTAATGCAATGATACGAGTGATCGTCTGTATCAATAAAGGGAATGAATTTTCTTTTGTATAATATTGTTTGAGACGCCGTAAAATTGTAAGATTGTTGGGATCGATTTCTAAAATTTTTTGATAGTAGCTTACTGCTTCTTTTTCGCGAGTAAGTTCTTCTAAAATTTTTGTAATTTGTAAATATACATCTACTTTTTCCTGACCAGTAACTTGAGAACTCCATCGTACTAAAATATTCAATTGTTTATCAGTTTGTTTAAGTTTTTGATACAATTGCCCCAACTTTTGATAAATATCACGATTTGCTGGAACTAATAAAAGCATTTCTTCATAAACAGAACTGCATTCTTCAAGCTGGTTTTGTTGTGTCAATAAGGCAACCATTTTTTCATAAATTGATATTTTAGTTGCTTGTTCTAATGGCCAGTCTAATTCTTGTCGTAAACTTTTTAGTAAATTTGAAAAATCATTATTTTTCTGATATAAATCTTGCAACTTATGTAATAATTCTAAATTTTGAGGAGATTCTTGAAAGGCTTTTTGATACCAACTGATTGATAATGATAAATTCTTTATTTTCTGTTCGTACAATTCCCCCAGTTGGCAATAAAATTTTACTTTCTCATTAGAGTCAGCTGCAATTTCGCTTTGTTGTTGATGGATACGAACTAAATTTGTCCAGTCTTCCTGATAGCGATAGGTTTCTTCCAAAATATTTAAAATAATTTGATCGGGTTGAAGTTGCAAAATTTTTTCATAATATAATGCAGAAGATTTATAATCTCCAGTTTTTTGACAAACAAGAGCAATTTGATTTAATATACGGATTTTTTCTTCGATTTGAGTATTAAGTTCTAATTGCTTTTGCATAACAGCAATGACTTTGTCCCATTTCGTTGTATGAGTAAAAAGTGCTTCTAGTTTACGTAGAGCAGGTAAATCTTGTGGATTGATTTTAATAATTTCTTCATAAAAATCAATGGTTTGGGGAATGGACTGCAATTTATCATAGCTTATTTGAGCTGCTTGTTGTAATCGTTGAACCTTTTCTTTTTTATCTTTATTACGCTGTGCTAAAGAATGGTACAGATCTACTAATGATTCCCAAGATTTTTCTGAAATATAGATATTTTCTAGCATTTGAATAGCCTGAAGGTTATCTTCAACATCTAAAACTTGTTTTAGAAATAATTTGGCTTGTTGGAAATCTCTAATATTTTCTTTATAACACATCGATAATTTCAATAAAGTTTTTACTTTAATAGCACGATCGTTTGTAGCAGGCAACCTTTCTTTAAGAATTTCTGCTAACTTCGTCCAATTCTGTGTACTTTCTGCAATATCTATAGCAGCCTGCCAAAATTTAGGTTCATCTCGATATAAACTATATGCTTTAATAAAAGCATCTAAAGCTAAATTCGGTTGCCCTAATCTTTTTTCCAAGCAATCTCCTTGCTGAAAATACAATTGGGCAGCTTCATTTGGTGCATTTTTTTCTAATACTTGAGCACGAATTTGATAGAGTCGTGCTAAATCTTCCCAAGCATTAGCTAAAAAATAACATTGTTCCAGAGATTTAAATGTATTTTGATCTTGAGGATTTTTTTTAAAAATCCCTAGTAATTTAGTTGTGTCTTGTTCCATGTACTATCCTTATTGATTGTAAATATAGTGTCTTAAAAATTTTTTTGAGGAAGCAATCCAGAATATTTGAAGACATTTATTAAACTTTAATTCTTGCATTACTTCCTCAGTAAGTTCTCAAAAGTATTTGGACTAAGAATTTATTATACACTCTTATTTCAGTACTAACTTTAGCTAAGTAAACTTGTCCATGCACGTATGTGCATGGCAGGAATTTACCTGCCGTTTATAGATGATGATCTTTAAGGAAAAAAAATTTGCAGCGGGTTCAATTCCTCACAGTTGAATCTCAAACACATAGTTGGCATATTTTTTAGTCCAAAAACTTTTGTCTATTCATTTCTTATATTATTTCTTGATTATAGCAATTTAAATGATTAAGTCAACTTTTTTTTAAACACAAGTCTAGCATATTGGCAAAATCTCATCCGCTTTTTGTAATAAGAAATCTATAGCTTTTCGGCCTTCAGAACTAAGGGATAGTGTTTCATCATTTACATAAAGACGAATATGTGCTTGTATAACATGTTCAACAAGTTTTGGAGAATATTTTCTAATATACGGCATAATTTCTTCTTTATGGCTATGGCTATAAAGAATACTATCATAAACCGCTTTTTCAATATTCTGAAAAATGTCTAATGGAATATCTTTATGCGCAACAATTAGCCCCAAGGGTAGAGGTAAATTATACGTACGATGCCAGAATTCTCCTAAATCTTGAATCACTTGTAAACCATAATCAGAATATATAAAACGCCCTTCATGTATGACAACACCAAAATCAACCAATCCTGCTGCCACAGAAGGCATAATATGGGCAAAATTCATAGGAATGATACGAGCTTTATTGCCTAAAAATAACCGCAAAAGTAAATGAGAAGTTGTATGTAAACCAGGAATAGCAACAGTAAAATAGTCAGGGAATGGGTGCCCAGGCTTCCATTCTATCTCTGGACGACTTAGTAATAGTGGTCCACATCCATAGCCTAAAACACATCCAGAAGATAACACTTGATATTTATACTTAATATTACGATATGCAAAAGCAGATATTTTAGTAACATCAAATCTTGCAGAATTAGCAAATTCATTTAAAGTCTGTACATCCGAAAGAGTAATATCAAAATTTAATTGAGTATCTATTTTCTTTTGTGCTAATCCTGCAAAAACAAAAACATCGTTGGGACAAGGAGAATAGGCTAATGTAATATTATTTTGCATGTTACTTTCCAAGAGATATACTATTTTTGAATATTTTGTCGTTGCTGCATTCTTTTTTCACGACGTGCTAGCTTATTTTGTTTTTTTTGGCAAGTACTACATAAAACTTTCATTTCAGATTTATTGGGGATTTTTTGCCAGCATCCCCAACTATCACTATATTCTTCTACAACAATTTTTCCAGATTTTATACTGATTTTTGCTACTGGCTTAGAACAAAAAGCACATTTATTATCTACTTTTCTCCATACAGTTGACATAAATTTTCTCCAAATATTCATTTTTTTGTTAAAAAGCATTGAGTATTTATCAAATTTTTCGAGAATCATAAGCCCAATGTAATAATGCTTGACGTTGTTTTCTACGACAGGTCATATTATATGGTTGACAATTCTTTTTGATCTGCGCAATATGGCGACATATTGCACGCCATCTTTTTATCTGGCGTTCATCATCAATACAACGTCTTCCCATAAAGTATCGACAATACCATTGGAACCATCCACGAGGATCTTCATCATATATCCATCCTTTTTTTCGCCATTCAGATAAGGGTTGTGAAGCATTGATACCAAAAAAATTTAAATTTGGATCATGGTGAGTGGAACACAATTTTGCATTCTTAAACCAATCATCAGGAAATTCGGAAGTACAATCTGTCATATATTTTCCTCCAAATATGCCAAGTTCTAGCATTTCTTTGGGAGAAAGTTCAGGGCGAAAATCTAGATGAAAATTTTTTCCCATTTCTTCTACAAGAAAATATCTATAATCTTTTTGCATAAGATCATTTACGATAATACATTTTTTTTCCATATTTACTTTTCTGAAAAGTTTTGGCTTGCCCACCAATTTTTCCATTCCACTTTTGTTGCAAAATTCTTGCCTGTAAGATTTCTTAATGTTACTACGAGTGGGGTCCGATAAGATGCAATATCTGGCCAGGAATCAATCAATTTGGGAATAACTTTGCAATTTTCCTGTGGTGTTAAAAAAAAAGATGCAAAAAAAACAACTTCCTCTTGATTACGTTCTATAGCTTGCAAGGAAAATTTTAAAGGGTCTTGAATAATATATTGTAAATCTTGTGGGATTTCCTGAATAACAAAAGCAGGAAATTGTATTTGTGGATAGCTAGGATTGTTATTGACGAGTACTCTACACCGTGGAACTTTTGCTGAAATTTCCCATTTTCGATAGCTTCTTATTGGATTTTTTGTAGCAGTAATTTTTGTATTCCATTTCCAATTTTCACCAGGTTGAAGAATAATTTCTTCCTTTAATTTAACCAAATTATCTAAACTTCTTTCGCGATAATCTCCTGCAAGTGTGAATTCTTGTTCTTGAATTTCTAAAATAATTCCATCTGATAATAATATAATAGGAATATTTTGATGATTATTAAACCCCAGATGAATCATAATTTCAGAATTTGTACTATAGACTTTTTTTCCCCCACGTGCTAATCCGGAAATTATTTTTTGAAGAATAGCTTGATTATGACATTTTCTAATAAATTCTCGAATTTCCTGAGCAAAAACAATTTTAGGCTCTAAATTTAAAATTGAGACAGCAATTTTTTCAGCTTCATCTGTTTTTCCTGCATTTAAAAGAGATTGTGCTTGCTGAAATTTTTGCTTAAAATAATTGTCTAAATATGATTGTATGGATGCATTAGATTGTTCTTGAGAATTGCTTGTTTCTTGCACAGATTGGTTTTCAATCTGCTGGATTAAATACCAATATCTAGGATGATTAGTTTGCCGAAACCTTTTTTGGAGATAGGGCAATGTCTTTTTTCCTATCTTTAAAATAGTATCCATTGAAGATGTTACTTCAGCAGATGTTGATTGCGCATCCTCAATTCGAGCAAAATATTGCAACAATTGTGTATCCAAATCACTTTGGGCAAGTATAGAAAATGAAAAAATAAATACAAATAAAAGCCCGTTGTGAATTAAATTCATAAAAATCTCATTAAAAATAAGTTAGAAAATAAGTTGCAATTTAGAAAAAAACTTATACAATTTTTTGCAACTTCATTTTTATTAGTATATCTTTTTCTCTTGAAAAATCAAGGGAAATATATAAGGAAATTGATTTATGCCATCTGACTTACCAATGTTTTTTACTATTCTTATTTTAGCTTTTGCTTTTGAAGTTCTAGACTCCGCATTAGGACAAGGATATGGGACACTTGGTAGCCCAGTTTTTATTTTATTGGGATTTGATCCAAAAATAGTGGTTCCAGCAATTTTGCTTTCTCAAGCCTTGGGTGGACTGAGCGCGGCCTTCTTTCATAATCATTTTAAAAATGCCAATTTTAGCCAATGGAAAAGTGAAGATTTACGAAAAGTATACTACATTGTTACTTTTGGAGTAGTTGGAGTTATTATTTCTAGTATACTTGGCGTAAAATTGCCTAAATCCTTTCTTTCTTGGTATATTGGTATACTTGTTTTTATAATTGGAATTCTCATCTTATGCGGATTTTCGTTTTCCTTTTCTTGGAAAAAATTTATTGCTATCGGTTTAATCAGCTCCTTTAACAAGGGCCTTTCGGGCGGTGGCTACGGCCCATTGGTTGCGGGTGGCCAAGTTCTTATTGGAATTCCAGGGAAAAATGCTATTGGAATAACAGATTTTGCAGAAGCACCAATTTGTTTTATTGGCTTTTTGGTTTGGAGTTATTTTAGTAATTACTCTACAAATTGGCAATTAGCTATCCCTATGTGTATTGGTGCTGCAATCGCTCCAATATTAGGCGCGTGGATTACTCATAAACTTTCCATGGAACATTTAAAAAAAGTACTAGGAATAGTATTACTTATCCTAGGAATATTATGCCTAGCTAAATTACTTAATCCGTAACTTTTAGCCAAGCTAGCAAAAGAAAGGAAGGCATCTTGATCCTATCAAAATTAAGAAATATTTTCCAAAATTTAAAAAAAAATATCCATTTCCCTAAAATTTATATTGGAAAATTTCCAACTCATGCTGTAACAGGAGATTGGTTGTTATTTCCATACCATCCATCAATTTTGAGATGCGGTTTAACCAGTATTATTGAAATTAACAAAACTTTAAACGAAAAATCCATTGACTTACAGTATATGCTTCAAGAAATACAAAATACAAAAAATATTACAGAAAAAGATTTCCTTTCGCATCAAAATTCCCTATTAAATAGAATTACTCAAGAGACTCTATTTCGTGAAGATGAGTTTTTTTGTTCTTTAGCTAAAGATGTAAATAACCAACAAATTCTTTGGAAAATTGCAGATGAATTGCAACAATGGATTCAAAAACTCGAAGCCCTTTGGGAAAGCGATGAAAATAAAAACTCAATGGTATTACAATTGCGAGATATAGTTTGGAGGATTCAACAAGAACACCGACGAAACCTCCAAGCTATGGAAGAACTTGCTCAACAAAGTTTATTTACTTTATCATTATCGCAAATTCGTATATTTCGTCGGCTCAATAGTATTTTTAATATTTTAGATCGATTAGAAATTCGTGGGCGTGATTCTGCAGGAATAGTAATTGGGCTAAACATTCTCAACTATTCAGAGTTTCTAAAGGAAATAGTTACTAGAAATTTGAACGAAGATTATGAAAACCGTCAGAAACTGAAAGATTTAGTATCCTTAAGCATTAAAACTTTTGAAAATGAAACAGTATATAGGATTAACTTTGTCTATAAAGTTTGCAATGCTGTTGGAAAATTAGGTGATAATGTACAAGAACTTCGTAAAATAATCCGCCAAGATAACATTTTTAAAATTGCATTAAGTTATAGTCAACAACCTATTACTTATCTTTCTCATACACGTTGGGCTTCCAATGGGATTATCAATATCTTTAATTGCCACCCTTTAGATAATGAGATCATCTTTAGTGCTCCTCAAAACTCATATAACATTCTTAACTTTCAGCAACATCCCTATTATAAAAAAAATGGAAGTTTGTTTGTTGCTTTAAATGGAGATATTGATAACTACGATCAACTAAAAGAACAAATTGAAGAAGAAGATAAAATTCATATTTCCCATAAAATTACAACAGATGCAAAAATTATTGCTATTGCTATCCAACATAAACTAAACCTTGGCTTTTCTATGGAACAGGCCTTTCGCCAAGCAGTAACTTCTTTTGAAGGCTCTCATGCTATTGCAGCCCAAAGTGATTTAGAGCCAGGAAAAATTTTTTTAGCACTGCATGGTAGTGGGCAAGCTATTTATATTGGGCTTTGTGAAGATAGATATATTATTGCTTCTGAAGTTTATGGTATCGTAGAAGACACAGATTCTTATTTAGCGATGGATGGAGAAACACCACGGATTCCAGGACATCCTGAAACTCAAGGGCAAATTTTTATTCTTAGTTCCCATAAATCAGGGTTAGAAGGGATTCAAGCGACCTATTATGATGGGACAGAAATTGTCTTACAGCCAAAGAATTTACGTCGTGCAGAAATCACAACGAGAGATATTGATCGGCAACATTTTACACATTTCTTTGATAAAGAAATTCACGAAGCACGTTTTTCTATCTTAAATACATTAAAAGGGAAATTTACTTTAGAGTATGATAAATCAAAAATAGAAGAAGTAAAAAAAACAGAAATTAAACTCCCCCAAACAATTACTAGTAAGATTGAAAAATTCTTATTAGGAAATGATGGTCTCCAAAAAGTAGAATTGAAAACTGATAAAATTATTCCAGAAAAAATAGTTCAAGCATTACTTAACCATCAGATAAAAAAAATCTTTGTTGTTGGCCAAGGTACGGCAAGCATAGCAGCTCAGGCAATCGCTTATCGAATGCACAAAACTTTACCAAATTTGCAAGTTCAAGGAATGAAATCTTCAGAACTTTCAGGATTTTATCTTGAACCAGAAATGAAGGATACACTTGTTATTGCAATTACACAATCAGGGACTACAACTGACACAAATCGATCAGTTGATATGAGTAAAAAACGCGGTGCATATACTATGTCTATTGTCAATCGCCGTAATTCGCAAATTACAACAATGGTTGATGGAGTATTGTATACTAGCAATGGGCGTGATATTGAAATGTCTGTTGCTTCTACAAAAGCTTTCTATTCTCAAGTAACCGCTGGAGAAATTCTTACTATTACTATTGCTCAACTTTTAAAAACTATTTCAGAAAGAGAAATGTTGGGAAGATTATTCTCTTTAAAAAACTTGCCCATGCTTTTAGAAAAAGTTTTAGCCAAAGAAAATGAAATTGCTGAAATTGCAGGACGTTGGGGAGTTAAGAGACAGCATTGGGCAATAGTGGGAAGTGGACCTAATTATATTGCCGCCCAAGAAGTTCGCATTAAATTATCTGAGCTTTGCTATAAATCTATTGCTTGTGATTTTGTAGAAGATAAAAAACACATTGATCTATCTTCCGAACCATTGATTTTAGTCTGCGCAGCAGGAATGCCCAGCAGCGTCTTAGGAGACATTGTGAAAGATGTTGCGATTTTTCGTGCTCACAATTCTCTTCCTATTGTTATCACTCAAGAAGATGAACATCGTTTTGATCCCTATGCTACCGCTATTATAAGAGTTCCCTTAGCAGATGAATTATCTTCACTTATTTTAAATACTATGGCAGGCCATATTTTTGGCTATCATGTTGCGCGTTCTATTCATAATTTATCTCGTTTTTTCGCTTCTTTACGAGATAAAATTGTAGAAAAGCTCAATGTCCTTTCTCCAGATTTAATTTTGTTAGATCCGGATATTCAAAGTACAATTGTTCAATTTAGCAAGGAATTTAGACTTCGAAAGCAAGAAGGTGTTTTTACTTCAGCATTATCACCTTATACATGCAGCGATATTACAATTTTGTTAGCATATACTACAGGCTTATTGCCTATTCAAACATTTTTTGAAGAATTTGGAACAACGGCATCTGCAACAGCATTATTAGAAACTTTACTTGATAGATTGCATCGGGCAGTAGAAGAATTAGCTCGGCCTATTGATGCAATCAAACATCAGGCAAAAACTGTTACAGTTGGAACGAGCAGATTAGAAACAATTGAAGAAGTTGGTGGTATATTATTTGAATCATTACGCAATGCAGGGATTTCTATTCAAGAAATGCGTAGTAGTATTATTGCAAGGCTTCAACAATTGCAGCCTGCTATTTCCGAAGTTAAAGGATATAGCTATTACGAAATTAAAAATCTTGATGCTACTGGCCAACCAACTTTGCAAAGTACTATACAACTTCTCAAATCCGAAGGAATAGCAAGCACGATTCCTTCACGTTGTCAAAATCATCCAACTTTTTTGGTTGGAACGAAAAGAGCTGTTGTTCAAAAAGCGGAAATATATTTAGGATTAGGTGGTGATCAACGTCCGATTTTAATTATTCCGATTTTTTCTCAAGATAACTTAGTAAGCCATGAAATTTTATTCCATATAAATTTTGCCAAAAAACTTGAACCTTGCCAAGCTAAGGCTGTTATTGGTTCTTTGTATATAGATATTCAAAATATCATCATGGAAGGTAATATTCCCTGGACGGATGATCTACTTACACTTGTTCCTCCAGAATATATTTGTACGCATTCGGTTGAAGAAATTGCGGAAGCAATTTTATCTACAAAAACTCATTCTTAATGAAAAATTTTCTATGAAAATCTTATTACGACTGCCAAATTGGATTGGTGATGCTGTTATGGCTACCCCTGCCATCAATACATTATGTAAAAATTTTTTAAACGCGGAAATTACTTTAGTTGGCTCTTCTGCTGTTCTTCCTCTCTTTGAAAATGATCCGAGATTCTCAAAATTCGTAGCAGATTCGTCAAAAAAATCTAAGTTACGAATATTGGGATTGAGAAAAATGGCAAAAGAGTTAGGAAAATTTGATCTAGCAGTAACATTTCGCAATAGTATTGCATGTACACTTATGGTTTATTGGACAGGTTCTACTCAAACAGTTGGCGCGAGCAACTGGCTACGAAATAGAATATTTACAAATTCTATTGATGTAGATAAAAAATTACATCAGGCTCAAATCTATCATAGAATTGTTACTCAATTTTTAGGAATTTCAGAAGAGACACCTTCTACTCATCTTGTTGTACAACAGCCAGAAAAATATATTCGTCCTACTTTAGGTATAGCTCCTGGAGCATCTTATGGTGATGCTAAACGATGGCTTCCAGAAAGATTTGCAGAAGTAGCCATTAAAATTTCTAAGCAATATGATTACGACATTGTTGTTTTAGGTTCTCCTGCTGAAAAAGAAGTTGCAAATCAAATTGAAGAAATATTTCAACAACAAGGTATTAAAAATTATCAAAATTGTGTGGGAAAAACAACAATACCAGAATTGTTAAAGAAAATAGCAGGGGTATCTCTCTTTATTACCAACGATTCTGGGCCAATGCATATTGCGGGAGCAATGAATATTCCTACCGTTGCTGTCTTTGGTCCAACAATTCCTCATCAAACTCATCCCTGGGGTAATACCAAGCTAGAAATAGTTATCAAACCAATTCCTTGCGCTCCTTGTATGAAGAGAACTTGCCCTTATAAACATCATAACTGCATGAAACAAATTACAACTGAAGAAGTTTTTGCCGCCATCCAACGGGTGAAAAATTTATAACTTTTTTTAATTCAAATTTTTCTGTCTATAATTTATTACTTTGAAAAATTTTTTAAGTCTGCCTATTTTTTCATTGACAAAAACAAATATTTTAAGTAAAATATGAAAAATAGTACAGTATTTTTTCTCCTTAAGGTTTTTACTATATATATAGAAAAAATAGAAAATTTCCCCTATAATCTCTAAAAGCTGAATCCTTGAAAGGAAAATTATGAAAGTTCGTTGTTTTGATGTTAAATATCAAAAAAATGGTGAAGGATACAATTGCGCTCATTTTGACCAAGCTAAAAAAGTTTGTTTAGCAAAAAGCATGGGTGGAGCAAAACATCCTACAGTATTCCCCTCCAAATCACGTGCTTGCTCTTGTTATAAAGAAGCTGGACAAAAATAATCGCATGAGTTTTAAAAGAAAACCCAAGAAAGATTTTTCTTGGGTTTCCTTTTTTTAAAGTAAAAATTTATCATTAAAACTTATAGTTCTTTTATAGATTTTTAAGAAAAAAAAGCTATAATAAAGGAGCATATATGGTACTTTTGTCTCATTTAATTATTTCTGCATATAATATACGTAAAAATTTTTTTCAACGTATGGAAAAACAAAATACAACTTGCTATCGTATATTTCATGGGATTGCAGAAGGTAGACCAGGTTTAACAATAGATCGATATGGCTCGGTTTTATTAGCACAAACCTTTGGAGTAGCTTTATCTAAAGAAGAATTATTTGAAGTAGAAAATATTTTGCAAGAATTCTATGATAAAAAAAGCTATTGCTTTGTTTATAATCACAGAGGAAATGAATCTCTTAAACAAGGGTTTGAAGCATGGCATAAACCAAATGCGTTTGCATTAGAACCTCAAATTATCTATGAATCTGGCATAAAATATATTTCTATGGTAAGACATCGTGGGCAAGACCCTCTACTTTTTTTAGATTTACGTGTTGCAAGAAATTATGTTAGAGAGCATTCGAAAAATTGTAGTATATTAAATTTATTTGCCTATACTTGTGGAGTAGGTGTTTGCGCTATGGTTGGGGGAGCAAAAGAAGTTTGGAATATTGATTTCTCATCTTCATCTTTAGAATATGGGAAAAAAAATAAGCAGCTAAATGGAAATTGGGAACAATTTCATATTGTCCAAACCGATGTATTTTGTGCTTTATATCAATTTGCAAATCGTCCGCTTAAAGGGCGTGGAGCTAAACAACATCCTCCAAAAATTAAACTTAAAGAACATAATTTTGATTTAGTTTTTTTAGATCCTCCTGCATGGGCAAAAAGTCCTTATGGAACAGTAGATTTAATACGAGATTACCAAAGTTTGCTTAAACCTTGTTTATGGGTTACAAAACCTGGTGGTACGATTATAGCAGTTAATAATGTCGCTCAAGTTTCTATTGATGAATGGGTTACAAAAATTGAACGTTGCAGCCAAAAAGCTGGTCGATTATTTCAAAAAATTACAATACTAAAACCAGAGGAAGACTTTCCGAGCTGGGACAATAACCCTCCTTTAAAAATCGCAGTTTGTCAATTGCAATAAAAATCAATATCTTTGGAGGAAAATTTATGTCTGCTACAAAATATAAGATTTTATTAGTATATTTCATGATATTTTTCTTTGCTTGTGGGAGAGCACAGGAACAAAATATATTGCAAGGAATACGCTTTGCTTTTATTATTGGTGTAGCAGATTATGATAATGATAATTGGGATTTGCAGCTTCCAGTAACAAATGCTGAGCAAATAGCAGATGCTTTAAAAAAAGTAGGTTTTCTTGAATCAAATATCATCATCTTACGCAATCCTACTTATCAAGAAATTGTGGAAAAATTTCGCGAATTTAGTAACAAAATTCAAGAGCAGAATATACAGGCTTGTAAAAAGAAAAATGTAGGTAAAATTCCTGCTACAGAAGCCGTTTTATTTTATTTCTGTGGACATGGGGCAATGTTGCAGGAGACTAATTATCTTTTGCCGAGAGATGTTCGAAGTAATTTTTCTAAAGATATACAAGATAAAGGAATTTCATTAGGCCTTATTACAGAAAGACTTCAAACAACTGCAAAAGAGTTAGAATCAGATAATGAGAAAGAATCCTTAACTAAAATATCAGGTGGACAACTAAATATCATTTGGGCAGATACATGTTCTACTAAAATAGAGGGATATACTATTACTAATCCCAAAGTCCCATCTGCAAAAGGATTCATAATTGATATGGCAAGTAGTCCTGGGCAGTCTGCAAATGATGGACTATTTACAAAAAAAATATTGGAATATATTGATTCCGGACTAGAAATTGTTGTCATGATGGATCAAGTGCGAAGCAGAGTTTCGAGTGAAAGCAATGGTTTTCAAGTACCTGTGGAATCGAATGGAAAAATAGGTTTTTTTTATTTTAGTAAACCGAAAAAATCTAAAGATGAAGAATTTTTTCAAAAAGTAGTTTCATTTGATCAAAAACAAAAACAAGAAACTCTTATAGAAGCAAAGCAACAAGAAGAACTTTTAAAAAAAACTGATGAAAAAAAAGAATATTGGTTACGACAAAAAAAAGAAGAATTACAAGCTATCCAGGCTTATAGCAAAATAATCAATAAAATAGAAACTTTTTTATACAAAAAATCTTTACCTATTCCCAGAGAAAATATAACAAATAAAGAATATCTAAAATTACAAAAAGAATATGAGAGCTTTGAAAAAGATTATTTAGATATAGAAAAAGAAGTAAATAGCTATCAAAAAGAATATAGTAAAAAACTTAGGTATCAAGATTTATCAGTCGATTTAGAACAAGCTAAAATTTACTGGAAATTTCAAGAAAAAACAAAAGAAGTTGCTAAAAAATTAGCTGACTTAGAATCCCAAAATGATATTAAAATTGAATCTAAAAAAACAGAGGATACTAAAAAGATAGATGATAAAAATATTGCATTAAAAAAATTAGAGGATACTAAAAAGATAGATGATATTAAAATTGAAGCCAATAAAAAAGAAGAAGAAATACAGCATATTGTAACTGAATATGGATTACCTGAAAATATATGGAAAAATTGCCAAAGCGTAGAAAACAATACTGTAATCTTAGACATGGCTACAGAAACTTGGCTAAATTTATCTTGGGAGGAACAAGTTAAATATGCTCAAATTTATCAAGAAAATTATGCTAAGTTTCATAAACTTGAAATAGTCAAAAATTTTTATGTATCGAATGTTGCTTTTAAGATGAGATTAGTCCCTCCTGGCGTCTATTTAATTGGTAGTTCAAAGAACGATAGTAATTATAATGATGATGAAAAACAGGCACGTATTGTTATTTTATATCCTTTCTATCTAGGAGAAAAAGAAATCTCTCAAGAACAATGGAAAATTGTTATGGGAAAGGATAAAAATTTTTCTCATTGGAAAGATGATACGCTGCCTATAGAAAAAATAACTTATCAAGATGCCGCAGACTTTTGCAACAAATTAGAAAAAATGTCTGGCCAGCAAGGTTTTAGACTGCCTGTTGAATATGAATGGGAATATTGCTGTCGTGCTGGTACAACAACCTCTTTTAATTTGGGAGAAGAAATTTCTCTAGCAAAAATCAATTACGATGATGAAACAGGGGAATATAGAAAAAAAACTATAGCTTCTGGAACAATTGAAAATGCAAATGCTTGGGGATTCTTTGATATGCATGGAAATATTACAGAATATTGTTGCAATACTTACGAAGAAAATTATTCTTCCAAAATTCATGATCCCAATAAAATTTCTATGAGTAAAAAAAATAACTTACCAGCCATTCGTGGTGGAAGTTGGGGGGCGATTATGAAAGAATGTCGTTCGGCATATAGAGCATTTTTTAATGCGGGAAGTGATTATCGTCTTGGGATGAGAATTTTAAAAGTGTTTTAAAAATTGCTAACTCTTCATTTATGTTGTATATGTTCCCACGACGTATACGTGGGAACTATAAAATAGTTATCTATTTTTTTAAGAAACATCAACTTGTGTTACACGTAAGACTTCATCAATTGTAGTAACGCCTTCCAAGACCTTTTTTGCTCCGTCCATACGTAATGTACGCAATCCTCCTAATTTGATTGCATCTTGCTTAATAACTGTAGAACTTGAACGGGCCATAATTTGTTCACGAATGCGTTCGCTAATTGGCAATACTTCATAAAGACCTAAACGATCTTTAAGACCTGTGCGCATACATTTTTCACAACCTACTCCTTTCCACAATACACCTTTTGAACTTAGAGAATTAGGTTGTAAACCAATTTCCTGAAGTCTTTTTGTTTCCGGAGTATACTCAACTTTGCAACTTGAACAGATTTTACGGCATAGACGTTGTGCGATAACACAAAGTAATGATGATGATACAAGATATGGCTCAATACCAATATCTAGCAAACGTGTAATAGCACTTGCTGCGTCATTCGTATGTAAAGTAGAAAAAACCATGTGTCCAGTTAAAGCAGCTTGAATAGAAATACGTGCAGTTTCTTCATCTCGAATTTCTCCCACCATAATAACATTAGGATCTTGACGTAATAAAGTGCGCAAGCCTTTTGCAAAAGTCAATCCTTTTTTTTCTGAAACTTGGATCTGACTTACATTGCGAAGATTATATTCGATAGGATCTTCTACTGTCATAATATTTTTTTCAATAGAATTTAAACGACTGATAGATGCATATAAGGTAGTAGATTTACCACTGCCAGTTGGGCCTGTAACAAGCAAAATGCCATGGTGATAGTGAATATATTTTTCAACTAATTTTAAATTTTGGCTATCCAATCCAATTTCTTCCAAACTATATACACGAGCCGATTTATCCAAAAGACGCATTACAATACGTTCGCCATGAGAAGTCGGGACAGAGGAAATACGAATATCGACTTCAGCGTCTCCCATTTTAATACTTTTACGGCCATCTTGTGGCAACCGACGTTCTGCAATATCCATTTTTCCCATAACTTTAACACGGCTGATTACTGCATCTTGATAGCGTTTTGGAATAGCTTGAACATCATAAAGAATACCATCAATACGATAGCGAACTTGCAACTTTTCTTCATAAGGTTGCAAATGAATATCACTAACTCTTTGACGTACAGCTTCCATAATAACATTATTAACAATACGTATTACTAACGGTTGATTGGGATCATCAATTGGTTTATCGCTATCACCTTTTTCGCCTGCTTCTTCTATTTCTTCTTCATCTCCAATCGCCCCATCTAAATTTTGTTTATAGCAATTGTTAATAGCTGCAACAATTTCCGCCCTAGGAGCTAGATAAATATCAACAGGAGCTTTAAGAAAATTCGAAAGATCATCCATAGGATGCAAAACAAGAGGGGTGCATGTTGCTACTTGATAAGCATCTTCATCTTTGCCAATTGCTACAACGTTATAATTTCTGGCAAAATTAATAGCAACATTTTTGCAAAATTCTTCTGGAACTTTGCTATAATCAATTTTTTCTATAAAAGGCAAATCCATTTCTTGAGAACAAATTTGAAGAAATTGTTTTTCGCTAACATATCCACGTTGTACAACAAACTGATCTAAAGAGACATCATGTTCTTCAACAGCCTGTAAGATTTCATCTACTTTTGCTATTTCTAAAACACCTTGCTCTACAAATTTTAAAAGTAAATCGCGGTTATTCATGAAATTTTATAGTGATACTAGTTTTTACCAGATTCACTCCTCCGATGAAATTAGTAAAAAAAATGACTTTTTTTCTAGATTCATTTTTGATAAAATAATAATATACTTTAGTCCTTAGTTAGATATTTCAACTAAGAAAAATATTTATTTTCTACAAGTCTAAAATATATCCTTATTTTTTGCAAGCATTTTATAAAAAACATTGTTAGAAAAATTTGCCATACTCTATATAATGAGGTTTTTATGAAAAATTACAATTTTATGGAATGCCAAAAATATATTGAAGCAATCAAAAACAAGCCTTTGGCATTAGGAATTACAGCAAAAGAAGTTCCAGGCTACTTGGCAAATCTTGAATCTGACTGGGTATTAGTTGCAGTACAAGAAAATCTTGGAATTATTATAGTTCCAGGACAAGATGGCGATTTTATAGGATTTTATTTTAAAAATAACCGTTTTGAACGAGAAGAAATATTAGATTCATATCGACCAGAAGATGGATATCATTTTTCAATTTTTGAAATTGATACATCAAATATTTTGTCGTGGTTACGCTCAGATCAAAATTCATTAGTATTAGAACATGAAGAAATTAATTTTGAGCTTGGTTGGCGATTAAAAAAAACAATGATAGGAGCATCTGATGTAATTGCTATAATATACCAATGGAATAATGGTTCTATGTTAGTATGTAGTAAAGAAAAGGATTCTTTTAGCGATCCTCAAAAAAATATTATAGGCGAATTAGCACTTCAAGCATTTCGTAACCATCGACAAGCCGATACAAATTGTACAATAAAAATATTACATGCCTCATTAGAGAATTTAGAAGAAGAAGAACATGACGCTCCCTTAGTAGATTTACCTTTACCAACAAAAAAAATATCAATCAATCCTGCCGTTTTAGAACTAAGCAATTCCTCTATTCCTGTTGTTCAAGAACATGACTTAACAACTCCAAGTATTCTCCAAGAAATTAGCGATTCAAATATTCCTGTAGCAAGTGAACAAGAAAACACATCAAATGAAAATTGGGATGCAACACCTTTTGATAACGAAGATGAAGAAAATGTTAGCACTGCTGAAATCGAAGAAAATATCGAAGATGAATTTCTTAAAGCAGATGAATTGCCCATCGTAGAAGATGAAGAAAAATATAAAAAATATACCATTTCGCGACCTCCAACAGCATCTTCTAAATCTTCAACAGCTACTCGATATACACCACAAAATTCCTCGAATACAGATGCTGGATCAGAAAATACAATTTCAACAAATAGTGCTAACAATAATGAAGAAATTGCGGATGTTCAATTTGATGAAAATGCAGCGGAAGATTTAAATCAATCTGTTATTTTAAAATCTGCAACAGAAGATCCTGTTTTACCACATGAAAATGCAATTCACGTAATTCCAACCGAGCCATTAAAAAACAGCATTGTTAATGATAAAGAAATCAAAATTTTATCAGGATTTGGAATATATCTCCCGTATGGAGAATTATCTAGGCATGAAGACATTCAAAAAGCATACAAAAATGCTGTCACCACAAAAAAATTCCGACGAGATCGTTCCATGGGGCCAACAGAAAAACAATTGTTTCGACGTTTAGATTTACCTATTCACCTGGAACAAAAAATTCGTGAAATAAAAATCTATATAACAATTGCTGCTTCGGTTGTTGCCATTATTTTATTGCAGATACTTATTAGTAATCTTTATGAAAAATATCAAATATATCAAACCAAGAAAAGGTACTGCGAAGAACAATTGGATAGTTTGGAAAATTATTGCAAAAAAATGGATGCAAAGATAACACTTACAGAAGAAATGCTCAATACTTTATCCCAAAATTACCCAGCAGATAAAGGCTTTCCAGAAGCAAGCCCTGAAATTTTTACTAAACTTGGGGAAATTAAAAACTATTTGGCAGAATGTCAAGATATTTTAAGAAATTCAAAAGATTTGTATCAAAAAGATTTAGATAAAATGTTTTCTTTTTTCAGTGAAAAATCTGTTTATATTAGCGAAATCAATCAAAGTGGAGTAATGGAGGCATCTACAACACATCACAAAATTTTAGAGTATTTGCAAAATCGAAGCCAGCAAATATTGAATTTAGCTCAATATATGGATAATATTCAAAAAGAAGAAGGTCGATTACATCAAGCCTGTCTTATTTTAAGAGAACATGTTGTTGTTTTAGATCAAAAGAATAAAACTTTACAAGAGAATTGGGGCATTATACAAAATAAATATTCAAGTCGAGACAACTATCCTGCTCCATCTGATGATGCCATAGCTTTAATAGAAACGACCAAAGTACAAATTGAAAATTATCGAAAATCTTTGCGTGAAATGGAAGAAATTATGGTCCAGGATCGCAACAAAGCATTGGAATTGGCTCAACAATATTTGATATTAGGAGAGGTAGATGCTAGCAAACTTGATGCTTGTATTAAGACATTAGATGATCATATTACAATTTGCCAAGGAATTTTAAAAGAACGCATTTTAAAGGAAGAAACTTTATCAATGTCTGTTAAACTTAATCGTTTATCAGAAGCATTACAAAAACAATTAGAGAAAATTAGAAAAGGACGCCAAACTTTAGAGGAATTTCCTAAAGAATTTAATGCACCAAGACCCGATCAAACAGAAGCTACATTTCTTTCTAATATTGAACAAGAAAGTAAAAAATTGGCAGATACACTATTAGATTCAGGGAAATTACTTCATAGCAATCAAGTTGCTGATGCCAAAAATTTACTTTTGCCATTTATAGATAAAGATTTTAATCAAAATAAACTCAAACAAATAGAAACAAGTATTACTGACGCAATCAAAATTGCACAAATTACTAAAACTCGTTCAGAAACAGGTAGAGAAATTGCAAATTTACTTCAAATTGTACAAGAAAATCTGTTGAGTTTAGATTTAGAAATTAAATTAACAGAAGAACAGGGGAATGTAATTATTCAAAATTATCCCAAAAAATTAAATTTCCCTGTTTTGCCAGCTAGTGCAATCTATTATCCCAAATTGACAGAGGGAAAAAATTATCAAAAGCAATTAAAAGCAACAGTTGTTCAAGTAGATCAATATCTCAAAAATTCTGCATTAGATGAGGCTGTACAAAATCTTCGCCAGAAAAAATCTTTAGTTGAAGTAACAAAAAAGTTTTTGCCTAGACTCAAAGAAATCAATCAAAATCTGGAAAAACATATAAAAAAATGCCAAGAAATTGCTGATGAAAGAAAACAATTGGCGCAGTTAAAAGAAAAAAGAAATAAAATTGAGAACTATCTTCAAGATCTTAAACCCTTTCTTGGTGATTTAATTCGAGATGTAAAAGAATATCAACAGTTAGAAGATCCTAAAGAGAATCTTCCTAGCGAAGTTAATTTAGTCATTAACAAAGGACAAGATATTTCTTCCAAAATAGAAGGAATACTAACTATAGGTGATGAGCATATTTCTAAAAAGGAATATGAATCTTGTCAAAAAATATGGGATTATGAACAAGTAAAAGATTTACTTAATCGTGATTATATAGCTTTGGAATTAAATAAATACCAAGGGAAAATTTCTGAACAATTGCGACAAACAAAAGATATGATTGACTTGCGAAAGAAAAAATCTGAAATTAAAGAAATTACGATTGAATTGCAAAATCGTAAAGAAGAATTCCAAAACTATGTTGCCGGAATAAAGAATTCTTTTCCAGAAATTGAAAAAAAGGCTCAAATAAATCCTGCATACTTAGATACATGTAAAAAAGAATATGAAAAAGCTCTCCAAGAAGCTGATTATGAAATGAGCGATATTGAAAAAGTTTTAGAAAAAGTTCAAAATGATAGTGAATCAAGTAGATACGATAAAGCACTTGAAAGATTACGACCATATAGTTTCAAACAAAATCCTAGCGGAACACAGCTTGGTTTTGTTCGTGCAATTTATAATAAATTCAAAAAAGTATCAGAAGGCGAAGGTATTCCTTCGGCTCCAGTTGTCTCAAAAAATAAGCCCAGAATTCCTGGAACTTGGTATAATGAAATTACAAATGCTATTACAACTTACGAATCAATTGAAGAACGCCAGCTTAAACAAAAAATGAATGAAAAAGCTCTTAGATTTTATGATAGATTTACAGTAGAGATCGCAAATCTTAAACGAATTCCTATAGAAATTGGAGAACTGGATCGTTGTATTGATTCTATAAAAAGTAATAATGGCGATATTGAAGCAATGCTTAAATATAAAATTGAAAATGCTTTAATTCCCAGACAATCAAGGGAAGCAAAACAAACTTTAGATTTTTTCAGTAGTCGTGAAATCCCAATAGATAACGAGTTATTAGAAAAAATTAAAAAATTTAAAGAAGAAGTAGAAAAGCTAAAACAAGATATATCTTCTTCTCCACAAATTGGAGAAGAACAAATAAAAAGTTTGTTTAAATTGGGCGATAATATTTATGAAAAATTTATGGGTGAAGATTATTTTAGATCCATATCGTCTGTTTTACTTACATTAGAAGCTGAGTCGAAAACGACAAAAGAAAAGAAATAGTTAAAAGTTAAATGGTCAACTAAGTATTTGACATTTAATTGAGAGGAATTGAACCCGCCGCTGCAATTTTTTTCTTTAAAGCCTTTATTTATAAGCGGCGGGTTAATTCCTACCATGCATCTATGTGCATGGGCAAGTACAATTAAGATAACGAAATTATGTCTAACAATTTTGTTGACAGATCACTTAAAAGCTGGCTGATTTTATCAGCCAGCACAAATTTTTAAAAATTTTTATAGTATTAAAGATTCTAAAATCTCTATCACCTTTTCTTTTGGCGCATCTCGTATAATGGTAGGTTGACCAATAGCTCTCAATAAAACAAATTGTGGTTTTCCAATTCGGCATTTTTTGTCTGAGGACATTGCATTATAACAGGCCTCTGGATTTATTTCAGAAATACTAGTTGGTAAGCCAAGTCTTATAAGAATTTGTTCAATTTCCAAAGGTAATGTTGTAGAACATATCCCTAATTTTTCTGAAAGACGACCTGCTGCAATCAATCCTAGAGAAACAGCTTCACCATGCCGAAAATTATATTTAAAAGCCTTTTCAATAGCATGAGCAAATGTATGACCAAGATTTAAATATGCTCGAACGTTTTTTTCCTCAGGATCTTGTTCAACAAAATGTAATTTAACTTTTATAGCTTGTTCTAGTAAATCTATTGTAAGATCATCTCTATTTTGGATTTTTAAAAGATCGGTATTTCCTAAAAGACCATGTTTGATAATCTCCGCCATGCCACATTGCCATTCTATATCAGGTAAAGTTTGCAATGTCTCATAAGCCATCCAAATAGCTAATGGCTGCTTAAAACATCCTACAAGATTTTTTCCTTCGGGCAAATCGACTCCAACTTTACTTCCAATACTTGCGTCTGCCATAGCTAAAAGACTTGTAGGCATTTGAATAAACCCTAGCCCTCTCATATAAGTTGCAGCCGCAAATCCAGCAATATCTCCTACAACGCCTCCTCCTAAAGCAACAACAACACTATTGCGATCAAGTTTTGCTTGATTAAATTGAGAATATAATAAACGAATAGTATCTAATGTTTTATATTTTTCTCCTGGTTGAATAATAACCCAATAAGCCTCTGGAAAGCATGGAGTAACAATATTACGATAGATTTCTGCAACATTACTATCACTAACAATCAACCAAGACGAGGCTGAAATTTCTGCTACCAATTTTGATAATATTTGTGATGTTGGATATGTTGGAAGTAATGTGGTCGGAAATAATAAATGTCCAAGATAGATATTATAAAAATTAGTTGAAATAATTTTCATCATAGATATACCCCGCTTTCTAACCACCTGCTATTTACAAATTTTGAATGGAGTTTTATATATGCTACTATTTTTGTTAGTATTTGTATACTCTTTTATATTATTAGCACAAGAAATTCCATTGATAGATTGGAAAATCCCAGATTCTTTTTCAAAAGAAAATTCTGATACTGATGAAATAATATGGAAAGAAAAAATATTAGCAGCCCAAGGAAAACAAGATATTTTACTTAATCTTTGTCGGGAATTTTTAAAAAAAAATCCTGATAGTTCACTTAGATACCAAGTAAATATTATTATAAAAAATATTCTAAAAAAAAACTTGCAATTATATTGCGCTGAAAGTCCCTGGGCTATGTCTTGCGAGCAACATAGAATTGTTCTAACTGGAGCAAATCTTTCTCAATTAGATTTTTCTATTGCTAAAGTATCTCTCTCTGAAATGATTGAAAAAAAACAAAATCTTGAGTTATTGCCAAGCAAAAATGAAATAATAGAGTCTTGGAAAATTCCTATAGAATCAGAAAAACATGGATTTGTCAAAACAATAGAATTAAAAAAACTTCCCCCAGGCATTTATAAAATTACTGCCAAGGATGAAGATATTAGCAGTGATTTGGGGCTTTGGGTAAGTGATTTAGGGATGGTCATTAAACAAACCAAGGATTTATTGATGGTTTGGACTTGCCATAGGGATGGAACAAAAATTAAAGAACCTGTTCGGTTGCAATTTTTATATGAGGATCAAAAAATAGGAGAGGCTCAAACAGATAACCAAGGTGTGTGGATAGGAAAATTTCGACAACCAATCTATCCCATTACCATTGTTGCCTGCTATCAGAAGGAACATTGGGCAATTGCAAAATCATCATGGTATGAATATCAAGCTGGTTTTCAACAAGGATATATTGCTTTAGATAGGCCAGAATATCAAGCAGGCCAAACAGTCCATGCACAAATTATTTTACGCAATTTCGATCCACAGAAACAAGAATATAACTATATTCCCAATAGTCAAATCAATATTACATTTCAAGATTCTCAATGGAGAAGTTTATTATCCGAAACGGTACTCTTAAATGAATTAGGTGCAGCAAACTTTAGTTTTGTTTTACCTCAAGATGCCATTTCTGGACGATATTGCCTTAGAATTCGTGGTTGGTGCATGGTAGAAAGATATTTTCAAGTACAGTCATTAAAAGATATTTCATCAACTTCTTACAAAAATGATTTAATACCATTGGCAGAAAACTTAAAAAATAGTTCTTCTCTAAGTGGAATTATAAATCAAAGTATTTCCGGTATTATATTACCTCATCAGCAATGGTTAGTAGGAAATGCTTTGAATTTTTCAGCAGAAACTAAACAGTTTACTCGATTGATTACTTATGAAACAGACCAAATTCTAGCTTATAAGTTTATAGAAGAATCAAAAAAAATGGAAAATTTTTCTCAAATTATATTAAAAAATTGGATTCCTGGTATAAAATTGGTTGCAACTTGGAGAGAATTTGGTTATTGTAATTCAGAAGAAAGATATATTCCTATAGAAAATCCAGATAAATATCTTAATTTCCCTATTTCTATTCAATCCCCACCTAAAAATGATTTTCATCAAGCTGGAAATTTATTAACGATAACAATTGATAATGAGATAAGCAATCAGGCAAAAAAAATACAAGTCTGGGCAACAATTTTTCCTAAAAATTATCCCAATTGGAATGAAGATTTACAAAATTTTTATTATGGGGAACGTCATTATGAAATTCCCACAAGTGATTCACAAGAATGGGAATTTTTAAGTGATAGAGAAACAATTTCTTTGAAAAATATTGCAGCTTATAAAAAATATTCCTTAAAAAATATTGCGTTATCAAATATTTTTGGTACAAATAAAGTATATTCACAAAATTTGTCGCAAACTAATCAATTATATTGGTATTCCCAAATAGTTGATAAATTTCCCCACGAAATTAAATGGACTTTGGAAGAAAATATTATAGACTGGGAAGGCAAAATTTATTTTATAGATGAATATTCCCGTATAGGACAACATAATTTTTCCATAAGCGTCAAATAGAAATTTCGACCTTTAATATAAGTAGTCTCTCAAAAATATTTGGACTAAAATTTATTATACATTACTATCTCTATACTAACTTTAGCTAAGTAACTCGTCCATGGTAGTCCAAAAACTTTTGTCCATTCATTTAGAAAGGAAAAAAAATGAAACTAATATTAGTTTTTATATTATGCTGTGCAATATTGAACTTAGGATGCGCTTCTCGTAGCGAAAAATTAGCTGCAGAATATGAGCGAATTGCTCAACAAGGAGATGCAGTTCAATTAGAATTAAAAGAAACTGTTAATGCACAAAATGACGCGCAAAAATTAGTAGAAAGTCAAAACAATTTAGCTAAAAGATTAGATAAAATATCTAAAATTCAAGAAGAAAATGATGGAAAAGGCTATCCTATAGGAAATAATATTAGCAGCGATCAAGACCCCAAAGAAATTTTACAACAATTAAATAAAAATTATGAATTTTTATCTCAAAAGATGGATGAACTAAGAAAAGAAAAGGGTCGTATTACTGAGGAACAAATTCGCGAGAAAGACTAAAATATGAAAACAAAATATATTCTCCTTGCAATATTATTAGGAAATATTTTATTCTATGGTTGCTCCTCAGATGAGGAAGTAACAACAATTCCTGTAGAGTACACAAATAATTATGTAAGTGACAATGGAAGTAATAATTACTCAAATGACAACACATATTCAAGTGAAAATTTCTCAAGCAACAATTCAAGTAGTTCATCAACACCTTCTGATGGTATTCCTATCTTTTTGCAAAGAACTGTAGATACTGCTACTGCATATTTGGATAATATAACAAACTTAGCTTCTGAATATGATAGAATTTCAAAAGAAACTGATGGTATTCAAGAAGAATATAAAGCAACAATTAACGCATATAACGCTGCGTTACATTGCCAGGAATCTCCAGAAAATGAAGAATATAAAATCAGATATGAAAAGAAAATGGATAGACTTTTAGAAGTCCATCAAGAGAATATCAATAATGGGATTGAACCTGGCCCAAATATTTATAAAAGTCCTGATATATCCTGGGTAGTTTCTACATTAAGTAATAATACTAATATTTTATCTGATAGGCTAAGTGAATTAAAAAGAGTTAAAGGAAAAGTTGTAGAACGTCAAACTAAAAAATATTAGGTTAGTATAGGAAAAAATTTTGCGTATTGTACAATTTTTATGGTTAGATAAAGCTCAAGATATTGTTGATGTAGAAAGCATTCCAATATCATTTTGCCGCAATCGTTCTGCGTTGCAACAATCTGTTTCTAAAAATGGTGTTTTTATGCCCATTCTTGTTCGTCGTTCTTCTATATCTGCCTCAAATTGGCAGATTGTTTCTGGGCAAGGACGTTGGCAAATTGATACTAAGAATAAAATCCCAGCATTAGAAATTGAATGTGATGAAGAAGAAGCCTTATTGATTTATATTCAAGAGAATTTAGGACGAGGTTTTAATATCATTGAGATAGCTAAAATTATTGAACGATTTCATCAAAAATTTGATTGGACTCTAAATAAAATTAGTAATGTCTTAGCTAATTTATTGGATCTTCCGTTAGGAATAAAAGTTTTGCAAGACTATTTAGCAATTTTAAAATTGCCAAGTAGTATTTGTGAAAATATTGTGCAAGATAATCTTCCTTTGCGTGTAGCAATTATTTTTGCAGATTTTAGTTCAAATGAAGCAATTTTTTTAAGTAAACTATGCAGAAAAATGCGTTGGAATGCAAATAAGCAAAGAGAAATATTAACATACCTTTGGGAAATCTGCCAAAGAGACAAAACAACGATTATAGAAATAATACAAAAACAAGAATTGCAAGAATTTCTTGAATCAGAAAATCCTGCTCAATATGCAGAACTAGTTCGCCAAAAAATCTTTGCTTTAAAAAATCCCAATCTGAACCAGGCTCAAATGAAATTTACCCAATCAATTTCAAAAATATCTTGGCCTGTTCCTGTTTTAATCCAACCAAGCTCTAATTTTGAACAAAATCAAATATCCTTTCAATTCAATATTGATACTCCAGAAAATTTTCAAAAAGTTGTTGCACAATTGCAAGATATAAGGTATATAGTTACTGATCTTCTAACAATTGGGAAATAGACTATAGTTTAAAATTGTAAGTTCAAACTGATATAGTTTAAACTTGAAATTTTTTTTGAAGGAGTTTAACTTGAGTCTTAAAATTTTAGCAATATTGTTATTATTAGCAATGTTCTTAACAGGGTGTGACCAAACTTTTTTAATTTGCCAAAAAGAAAAAACATCTGCTTCAGATCCAACTATTTCGGTTAACAGCCAAGAGGAAGCATATAAAATTCTTGCTGACGATCAAAATAAATAGCAAAATTTCAGCAGCTAGCAAATTCGGTTGGCTGCTGTGCAATTTTATCCCTAAAAAAGAAATCTTAACAAACAAAAATTTTATCTTATTTTTTCTTTGACCTTATCAAAAGAAATGATAAAATATCACAAATAATTTTTTCTAAAAAATATTTGCAAAAAAAACATTTCTTTTAAAATCGTTTGCATAAATTGCTTAAACATTTTTTTAAGGGAAGTATAGGTGTATCATAATAACTTTTTGGTATGGCTATTGCTAATTACTTTAACGATTTTACTCGTAAGCTGTGCTAGTCCAAATTATCAAAATTTTGATCTATCCTCTGAGCCAATTAATTTAAATACACATGAATATCTTGGAGATGTAATTGTCGTTAAAGAAGGATACTATTTCTTAGGTTTTATCCCTTTTGCTACTAATAAAGAAGAATTTGCAAAAGAATTGATGGTAGAAAAAACTCTTTGGGTTTTTCCAGAAGCAAATGCCATCTATGATATGAAAACTTATTTAAAAGAAGGCGTTGAATTTTTCGACTGGACACCTAGAACTATCGTAAGAGGAAAGATGGCCAAAAGGAGATAACCATGAGAAAAACATATTTAATAATTGCTATCATAGCAATAGTTATATTTACAGGCTGCAATCAAACTTTTTTAATTTGTAAAAACGATAAATCTTTTGATACTCCAGAAAAATTCTTTGCCTATATTGATACTGCTCTTCCTGCAGATTTAGCGGGAACTGGAACAACTACTGTTGTTGATGATGGTATGGCTGGAACTGGAAATACTACTGTTATTGACGATGGTATGGCTGGAACTGGAAATACTACTATTATTGACAATAATATGGCTGGAACTGGAAATACTACTATTATTGAAAACCCTATAACTGGAACTGGTTCAACTAAAATTATTGATGATGGTATAGCTGGAACTGCGCAAGTAACGCCTATTACCGAACCTGTTAAAGTCGAACCTGTTAAAGTCGAACCTGTTAAAGTCGAACCTGTTAAAGTTCAACCTATTGCTCCAACTGCAGGTCCTATTAAATTAGCTTATGATATTAGTGATGACTACTATACACCAGAAGGTGAAAAGTTTACTAATGCGGAAATTATGATTGATAACAAAGTAGTAGAAGAAGGAAGTATTATTCTTCCTGGTCCGCATAGTGTAAAAATTACTCGATTGGGATATAAAGATTTCCAAGGAAGCATTAACGTTCCAGTAAAAAATGAAGATGATACATACATTTTGAAAGCTCAAATGGTTAGTCTGCCAAGAGCAGTTAAAACTGTTGTTCGATATGATATATATCCTAACCCAGAACAAGATAAAAAACTTGGTCCATGCCAAATTTTCCTGATGGGAAGCACCGATCGAAGAATGCAGGAAGTCAAAGACGGAACAATGGTAAAACCTGATCGGTATAATATTATTGCGCAACGTAAAGGATACAATGAATTTCGTGGGCGCGCGAATAATATTATTCCTGGAGTAACTCCTGTTGAAATTCCTATTTCATTCCAAGCGAAAAATCGAGTTGTCCAAACTGAAATAACTTATGATATTCAACCTTCAACTCAGCTACTTCAAGATTTAGTAATTAGTTTTATTGACTTCAATAAAGTCCCCAAAAATGTCAAGCCAAATGGAATGATTCCTCCTGGCAAATATAATTATGAAGTTGTTCATCCTGCATATAAGATGGAAGGAAATCCAGAAACAATTGACATTCAACCTGATGAAGAACCTTTTGTAGTAAAAGCAAATATGATTGCCCAACCACGTCAGATTGTTTTTGATGCAGAACATAACAACATAATTATTGCCCCTACTCAAATTTTAGTTGATGGGGAAGAAATCGATAATACTAAACTTTATGAACCTGGTACACATCATTTTGTTATTACCTTTGATAAATTTGAAACAATCGATCAGGATTATGAAATTTTACCTGGAAGTGGAACATTCAGAATAAAACTTGATTTAATTCCCAAAAACTAGCCTTAAAAAGGGCGCGATTTCCGCGCCCTTCATAAAAATTTTCATATTAAACTTAGGCGAAGATCTGTTTTTATTCAATCACAGTTCTTAGCCTAAGTTTAAGTTTCTACTTCTGAAAAATATGTGATTGCCCTGAAAAAAAACATACTTAGGGGATTTTGCTTTCAGGTTTGCCAATGATTGGCAAACGCAAAGTTTCCGTAAAATTTCGCAAAGTTATTTCTACTAAGAAGTAGCTTTTGCGTCAAGGTAAAGGTATTGTTATGCCAGACGATAAAAGACCACTGATCCCTCAAGTTTCTCAAAAAGATTCGCAAGGGGCCGATGATAAAGATAAAAAAGGAATGCGCCATCGGGTAATGATGAATCCTTCCGAGATTGGATTAACAGCGCGGATTCGTCGAGCCTTGCTCGAACCATCTAGCGTTACTCAACAAATCCGCATGGCTATGGTACGTAAAGTACAAGACCAAAATTCCTTCTTCTACATGAAGAGCAACCACTTTATCATAATCGGCAGTTTGTTAGTAATTTTAATCCTCTTCGGCTATTTAGCCTTCAAAAGTCGTATTATTGATGTTAAAATTGTTTATCCAAGTGGAGAGTCGAGAACTTTATCTGATGTTGCAGTAAGTCTATTTGAAGGAACAAAAAAATTAGATGTTCCTGACTATCCTCGACAATTAACAGTAAAACGTTATGATGTATATGGTGATGATCTCAGTGAAGATGATTTTAAAGTCATCAACAGTGATAAACAAGAAGTAGATCATAAAAAATTACTTCCAGGAACCTATACTCTTAAAATCACTAAAAAAGATTATAAAACACTTGAAATTCCTCTTGAAATTGGCAAAACTAATCTTGAAAAAGCTGTAAAACTCGAACCGCTAGTTGAAACTAAGCGAGAATTAAAATTATACGTGGACGATCCGCTTGAACAAGATCAGAATATTGAACCAGATGCAGTATTTTTGGTAACTGCAAGGGATAAAGACAAAGAATCTATCAAAAATAAATATATGAAGCCTGGAAAATATTCTATTCGCGTGGAAAAAGCTGGTTATATTGGACAAGAAATCGAGCTTGATATTCCAGAAAGTGGACGAGTAGAAAAGAAAATCCCACTGCAATATCAATCCCGTTCTGTAAAAATGCTGGTAGATGATGGCTTGACAGAAAAAGGTTATGAACCCGAAGTAGCCATGAATGAAATTAAATTATATCAGGAAGGCAAACTTATTCCTTTCAAAAAGGAACAAGGTATTATGCCAGGATGGTATGATTTGGATGTTGAAAGAGATGGTTACTATCCATACAAAACTCGTATCAAAATTCCAGCAGGTGCGGATCTTTTTGCTTTAAAAGTTCCCTTAAAACCACAAGAACGTCAAGTTGCTATAGTTCCTAATTATGATGTTGCGCCAGCAAATTTACGTCCAGATAAAGCCTATTTAACTGATCTTACAGCTAGCAATAAAGATGTCATCCCGATTACAGATGGATTACGTGTATATCCTGGCTGGTATTGGGTAAAAGTAGAAAAAGCCAATTATCATCCCTATAGTGCGAAAGTACAAATTACACCATCTACAAAGGCTTATGAAATTAAAGCGCATCTCATTTCAGTTTCTAAGCAAATCTTACTAAAAATTACTTCCGATTACGATGTCGAACCTAACGTTAACCCTGATGAGTTAATGGTGGACATGAGAATTGCTAAACCTGGCTATTTCCCTATTCAATGGGGAAATTTAAAAGGTGCTGAAAGAATGACTGAAGAAAGTAAATACTTTCAAATTCAATCATTAGAGCCTGAAAAGAAAGACATCTCTGTCCCTGTTTTCTTAGAAACAAGATTACGTAGAGTAGTTTGTAATATTACTTCTGATATGGGACCTGGTCCCGTCCAACCCGACTTGGCAACAATGACTCGTATTATGGATGGCAAACCAGTTGGCAATTTATTTGATATTAAAAAAGATGAACTTATTGTAAAACCTGGTCGCTACATGATTGAAATCAAAAAAGTAGGATTTGAAGATGTTAAACAAGAACATATTATTGATCCCAAACTTCAAGCCTACCAAATGAACATTGAATTAAAAGCCAAACTTTCTCAAATCATTGTTCAAACAGATTCCGACTATGAGCCAGGTATTGAAGCTCGTGCAGATTCTATGATGCTAGATCGTGAACCTGCTGAATCTGGAACTCGCCGACGTCCAGGGGCGTATACAATTCTATTGAAAAAAGATGGATTCTATCCAATTGAACGAGTTGTTAAAATTGATCCTGGTGTAGATCCAATATTTGTTAAAGAACAATTTAAAGCTAAACCACGTCGCGTTGTTTATGAAATTACTGGAAAAAAATTTGATAAGATTGTTCCCGATTCTGTATTACTAGATCGTAGTCCTATACGAGAATTCCAAGAAGTTCCTCCTAAAAAGGCTTATGAAGCTAGAATCGAAAAACGTGGATACCAAAGCTGGAAAGGCAATTTTGATATTTTGCCCTCTGATAAAGAATATACACTTAAAGCACAGATTCTACCTCTTAAACGTAAAGTGGAACTTGTTTTGGAAGCCAGTTTCCCTAAGGGAAAAGATTTATTACCAGCTAATGAAGCCACTATTGGAATTCAACCTATTACAAATGATACAGAAGTCGAACCTGATAAATATAGCATCAATATTGTAAAAGATGGTTATAAACCGATCAATAAAACCGTCGAAGTAACTCCTGATGATGCACCGTTCAAAATCTATGAAATCATGTACCCTAAAGAACGTGAAATTCGCACTGAAGTTGCTTATGATGTTCGCCCAGAAAACAGCAATATAACCAATGTTGTGCAAGTAGAGAGCGAAGATAAGTCCTTCCCTCTTAAAGAACTTAAACCTGGTGATAGAATTGAACCCAATAAATACAAACTATCGATTACTGCAGAAGGTTATGAAAAACTTACTGACAATGTAGAAGTATTGCCAGCAGAAACTGTCCATTCCTTTAAATATACTCTCATTTCCTTACCTAGAACAGTTTCAATCAAACTTTCTTCTGACTATCTGCAAGGTAGCGAAGTAACTCCAGAAAAAGTTTTGTTCAATGGCAAACCTTTCTCTGAACGAATGAGCATGGTTGAAAAAATTAAACCAGGACTTTATTCTGTATATATTGAAGCTATTGGCTATCATCCTATTCAAAAAGAAGTTTTCATTCCTGCTAGTGTCAATGATTTTGTATTAACAGAAAACCTTACTACTATTCCTCGTATTGTCATTTGTAAATTTTATGATGCAGAAAAACCTACCCAAGAAGTTGATCCTGCAACAGGAAAAGTTCTTTTGGATGATACACCCGTTGCTCAACAGAATACAAAATTCAAGCCTAAAAAATATCGCTTCAGTGTAAGTATTCCATGTTACAAAGAACTTACTGAAGATATTGTCATTGAACCAATGAAAAAAGGTGATGAATCTGAGCAAGTTGTTATCACACGTCGTTTGATTCCAGAAAGTCGTTTAGTCAAATATGAGCTTACTGGAGATTACGATAATAATTTACTTACTCCAAAAGAAATTACACTTAATAGCAAACCTGTACTCAAAGAAGGTTCTGGTTTTATGCCCGGAGTTTATGAATTAAATACTTTTGTTCCAGGTTATGAACGTCTTCAGAAACGCATTGAATTTTCTTCCAGTAAAGATACATTTACTATTCGAGAAAAATTGAATAGTAAACCAGTTATGATTGTCTTTAATATTACAGGAACTTATCCAGAAGGAAGCAAAATTACCCCAGATAAAGTTTGGCTAAGTGATCCTGATAATCCTCCAGCAGACAGTACAAATTTACCAACTTTAGTAGATGGTCAACAACTTTTACCTAAACTTAGTGGATATCAAGTTAAAATGGAAAAAGAAGGATATTTGCCAGCGACAACTATTTTAAAATTCCCGCCTTCTGAAGTACCTTTTGACTTCACATATAAACTCACTGCTGTACCTCGCAAACTTGTTTTTGAAATAGACTCTGATTTCAAACGTGGTAGTATGATGAAATTAGAAGAAATTTCAAGTGCTATTCAAATTGATGAAGTTGGCTATAATGCTGAAACTATGTATGCTCCTGGGACACGTAAAATCATTATCAACAAAGCTGGATATCAAACCGATTCCTTTGAACAAGTTATTCCTACTGGCGACGGTCCATTCCTTGTACGTAGAACTCTCACTGCTTTGCCACGTCAAGTATTAGTTAGAGTTATGAGTGAGTTTACCAAGCAAGAAATGAACCCAGAAGTTTGCACATTAGGAAATCGCAGACCTGATGAAGGAACATATAAACCTTCTGAATATGAATTAAGTTTAGGCCATTCAGGTTATTTAGATATTCGAAAGAATGTTACTATTGAACCAGGCGAAGGACTTTTAGAATTAGAATATACACTCATTCCTAAAAATCGTAAGATTCGTCCAGTTATTACTTATGATCGCACTCCACGAAAAGGTTCTCCAGAACCTAGCATTAAATTAAGAAATGTTGATACTGGAGAAGAATTCCGCTTGAAAGAAAGCGACGAAATTAAAGCCGCTGAATATATGGCTTATTTTGAAAAAGAAGGTTTTGAATTAGGTCAAAAACCTTATGCAATTGAACCTGGCGATAAACCTTATGATTTAGCCTTTGAGATGGTTGCTAAACCTGTAGAAATTCTTATCGACATTACCTATGATATTCAACCTCCTACTAATCTTGATCCTTATACTGTAAGTTTTATCGATGAACGTGGGCAGCCTATTTTCGTTTCCCATGGTAGAAAGATTAAACCAGGTAATTTTACATTGGAAATCAAACGCCCTGGATATATGCTGCCAAATCAACTTCAAAAAATTACAGTAATGCCAGGAATTATACCCTTCTCTATTAAAGAAAAGATGATTGCACGCCCACGTCCGCTTTCTTTTGATATGACATTTGGCGGTTTGATTGTTAAAGCTGTTGAAGTTTTAGTTGATGATAAGAAGGCAGAAGCAAAAGATACTTTCAAACCTGGACAAGAATATCAACTCATTGCAAAATTTAAAGAATACAAAACTGCAAAGAGTAAAGTTACTATTCCTCCTGGAGAAGGAGCATTTGTTGCTAATTTAGACTTAGTTCCTTTGAAAAAATTTGAATTTAAGATTGGCCGTAGATTCTTTGAAAATAAAGGAATGACACTATCTCCAGAAAATATCAAATACAATCTTGAAATTTTCGCAGATCGTGAAGTTGTCGAGCCACATCAACTTATTGAAACTGAATCTTCCGGGTTAGCACGTGGCGAATTCTATGCAGCAAAAGACTCCAGACGTATCCGTATGGAAGCTGGTTTTTACTATGATGAAGTTGAAGCCATGTCTTCTGATACTGGTGTTGAAATGGATTTTAGAGACTTACGCAGAATTGAAGCTGCAAAACTTTTAGAACATCTCAAACATGTACAAAAAGAGTCCGCAGAAAATGTAGTTGTGCGTATGGAAGCCTTACTAAATGACAGACAAGATAAACCTAAAATCGCAGCTTTAACACGTGAAGATAAGGATACTTTGAAAAATTTTATGCGCGAATTAAAACTTTCTGACTCAGCCATGCAAAAGAAGTGCGAAGCTGTTGTTTCAGCATTAAGTAAATAATTTTTTGTAACCGTAAGAGTGTGGCTATGTATGCTACACTCTTACGATTTTGAGATTTTTCTGAAAAATTTTATCTTTAATCGATCTAAATTAAATATTTATTTTTATAAAAAATAAAATATTTACTTGTTCTTATATCTTTAATTTTCAGCCATAATGGCCGAACAAATTTTTCGATTTATTTGTGTTAGAAAACATTATTTTTAACCAACTATGGAGGTTGCGACGCTGCAGTCTATTACCCGAATGGAGTGAAAGATTTGTCGCAAATTTTCTATGAAGCAAAAGGAATTATCTATTTTGCTGCTCTGTCTTATGTTGGTTGTTTATTTGACAGCTCAAAATCCGCCAGCAAATAAACCAACAACTATGGAAGAGGCAAAAGCTATATTTTTGCAGGCTTATGAACTTGAAAAGCAGCAAAAATTTGACGAAGCCTTAGCTAGGTATAGTTTAGCACTACCATTTTTTCAAACTTCCTCCAGTAAGGAAATCAATTATTTTGCTATTGTAGTGTTAAATAATATCAGTGGTATTTTAGTAAACCAGGGAAACTATATTGAAGCTATTAACACTTTGAAAAATGCGTTGGAACTTGCTTCAAAAATAGATGACTTCCGTACCATGGCAGAACTATACCACAAACTTGGCATTATATATTCTCAATATGCTGCAATAGATATTCAAAAAGCTAAAGATAAAAATAATCTTACACCCGACGCAAAGAAACTTCAACAATTGCAACGTATTCTTCTTAGTAACGGAAGTTATGTCCGACAAGGAGAAGAAAATTTTGGAGCAGAAAGAATTCGTCTAAGTGGTGCACAAAACCCATTTGTAGAAGATATCGATCTATATAATAAATTAGCAAATCTTAAAGTAACAAGTGATTTTAGCCCGAACGAACTTTTGGTTCCTGATAATGTAACTTATCGAGTACGCATTGAGAAAAAAGGCTATCATCCTATTGATAAAACCGAAAGTTTTTCAGATGAAAAAGATTATTGGCCACTTGATGAAATAATGTATACCATTCCTCGCGCTGTTGAAGCTAAAATTACCGAAGATTTGTATCATAGAAATTTAGCAGTAGATGAACTCAGTCTTAGTCCTTTTGAAGGTGCTAAAATTGGTCAATCTATTGCCATTTCAGATACTGGAAAAACTTTTAAACCTAATAAATATCGCCTAATTGTAAAAAGACGTGGGTATGAACCGATTATTGAAGACTTGGTTATTCCACCAGGAGAAGGTCCGTATAAACTAGAACGTGAACTACGCAGTGCTTTGCGACAAGTCAAATATCAAATTATGAGCGATTTTAGCAAAGACATTATAAAGCCTGATGAAATTACTTTAAATGGACAGCTCTTACCACAAAATCAACCCATGAAACCTGGTAAATATAAACTTCAAATTCGTAAAGATGGATATGATGTTATCAGTCGTGATATAAATATTGATCCTGCTGATGAACCATATTATATCAATGAAGAGATGAAGTCTTTACCACGTGAAATCATTTTCCAAATTACAGGTGATTATCAAAAAGACGAACCGCTTATGCAACCGGATGTAACTTTTAATAGCCGCAAAGTTTCTTATGGCGAAGCTATTAAACCTGGCATTTTCCGTGTTGAAGTTCGGAAACCTGGATATGATCCACATTTTAGCAGCGAAACAGTAGAACCTAAAAATGAACCGTTTATTTTGCGAAAAATGTTAAATTCCAAACTTCGTCGTGTAGAACTTGACATTTTAGCAGAATTCCCGGTTGGCCAAAAATTATCTCCGGATAGATGTATTGTTAATCTTAATGAAAGAAATGTTGTTGCCGAACCTAATTTCAAACCTGGCGCATATACTATGTCAATCACAAGTGCCGGATATGAAACTATCAATAAAAAAATCAATATTGAACCTAAAGAAGACATCCATATTATTCGCGAAACAATGAAGGCCAAGCCAGTTCTTGTAAAAGTTGAAATTACTTTAGATATTCCACATGATGATCCTAATGCTGCCGCAGTGTTAACATTAGTCAATCAAAAGAACAAAGAAATTATCAACTTGAAAGACGGCGACAAAGTTCCTCCTGCAAACTACCAACTCAAAATTGAGATGGATGGTTATGAATCAGTAACCTTACCTAAAGATATTTATCCTTCTGAAGAAACATATCTTATTACTCAAAGACTTTTGGCTAAGAAACGTAAAGTTATTTCTCGCATTACAGCAGAATATCCTGAAGGAAAATCATTCTTACCTCAAGATATCCAAAACATTACTTTAGGTGGGCAATCTCTTAAAGATAAAGATTTCCAAATTAAACCTGGTTCACACGAACTTATGATCGTTCATCCAGGCTATGCTCCGATTCGTAAACTTGTAAATATTTCTGCAAATTCTACAGAATTTTTACTTGCTGAACGATTAGAAACATTACCTCGTACAGTTGAATTCACATTTAGAGATTCTGTTCTTGTCAATCGTGAGCTAAAACCTGATGAAGTTACTGTAGCAAACAAGCCCATAGCGGAACAAAAAGTTATTATTAAACCTGGCGTTTATACATTAAGAGCTAGACTACAAGGCTACGCAGCATTAGATGATATGGTTACTGTTCCTGTCGGTGGCCCGGAAGTTTGGAAAGAAGAACGCCGAATGGTTTCTGTATCTCGTGAAGTAATTACCAAAATTACTGGTGATTTTGCTCCTACACAAAAACTTTCTCCAGACATACTTAGTTTGAATGATACACCAATTGGCGAAAAAGCTTCCATGCGTCCAGGTGAATACACTTTGACCATCCAAAAAGAAGGCTATAAGACAATTGTCGAAAATATCAATATTTTGCCAGAACCTGGTCCTTATGAAATTGTAAAAGTCATGGAAAGTCTGCCACGTAAGATGAATGTTTCTGTTAAGAGTTCTTATGAAGGCAGAAAGATTATTCCTGACACAATGAAATTAGGTCAAGAAGAGCTTAAAGATGGTATTGATGTCAAGCCAGGCATTTATAAATTAGAAATCAAAAAAGAAGGTCATAAAGAAATTGTTGGTGAAGAATTAGTAATTGAACCTTCTAAATCACCTTACAATCTTGACAAAATGCTTGAAGCACTTCCTGTAATGGTAGAATATGAACTTACCAACGATTACAACGAAGATCCTACAGAACCTGACGTTATCACTTTAGCCGGTGGGGATATGGAAAATCCTATTGAAAAGACAGGTACTCCATTTAATCCAGGCAAATACTCTTTAAAAATTGAAAAACTTGGTTTTGCTCCTATTAAACAGGATATCGTAATTGAACCTTCTAATATGCCCTATAAGATTACTCAAATGTTAGAAAGTTTACCTCGTGAGATCATTTCTAAGATTATAGATGATTTGGGTGAAGAGCTTATGCCAATCGTAACTTTGGATGATAATGATGTTACATCTGGTCCTTTCAAGCCCAAACGATATAAACTGCTTATTGATGTTCCAGGCTACTATCCTGTTGAAGAAGAAATTGACATAGAACCGTCTGATATGGAATACACACTTGAAAGAACCTTGGAAAGCAAACCTCGTAAATTTGTCGAAAAGATTACTTATGATATTGCTCCAGGTGAAGAATTGCCTCCATATCGTTTGACAGTTGCTTCAACCGATGATCCTAAGAATGAAAAAGTCATTAAGACCGGTCAAATGCTCAAACCAGGTGGTTATATATTCCGCATTACCAAAGAAGCGTATGTTCCTGTTGAAGTTAGAAAACGTATTGGTGCAGAAGATCGTGATTTTACTTTTGAATACGAACTTTCTGCTAAACAGGTTCAATTAAAGATTGAATTAACTTATGATATTGAACCTCCAGTTTCTCTTGAACCTTATGTCGTATCCTTGATTGATAAGAACGGTGTTGCAAGTTTTGTTACCGATGGCAATCGTATTAAACCTAACTTCTATCTCTTGGATATCCAACGTCCTGGTTATACTGGTGGTCCACGTCAAGAAATCTTTATTAAACCTTCTGAACAACAATACCTCATTGCTCGCAAGCTTATTGCCAAACCTCGTTCACTTTCCTTTAACATGTTAGACGAAGCTACTCAAACCTTGATTAAAGCTGAACAAATTCTTATCAATGGCGTGGAAGCTAAACATGGTACTACATATTTACCTGGCACCGAACTTGATCTTGTTGCTAAATTCAAGGAATATAAGACTGCTCAACGTCGTATTATGATTCTACCAGGTGAAGGCCCATTTGTTGCTCAAGTACCTCTGTATAAACTTGTTCGTTGTGATTTTGTTTTACTAAAGAACGAAGAAATCATTGACGGCACAAAATATCCTTACCAATTCTTCCTTGGAAAAGATTTAGTAGAAGATCATCAAATCGAAATCGAAAAATCTGGTAGCCGTATTTACTACAGCATTCGTGCTGATCCTGCAGCACCAGAGTTAACTATTGCTTCTGGATATTTTTGCATGACAAGAAAACTTCCTCCTATGCCAGCTAATGCTCCAGCAAGTTTTGTCAAACAATTAGGAATGTTAGGAAGATTTACTGATATCTATGTTGACAAACTCCATCCTAAGAGTGTTGGCTTAATTGAACATTTGGATAGTAAGACCAAAGGTGAACTCAAACATCGTGAAGCATTAGATATTCTTCGTAGAATGCTCCAACGTTCAGAAAATCGTGAAATGTTAAAGAAATGTAAAGATGGCGAAGTTCAAAATTTGATAAATTATGTCAAGAATTGGACTTTTAGTGATAAGACTGATCAAGAAATGCACAAAGCAACGATTACTATGTTGGAAGACATTAAACTGAAGTAATTTTAGTCTTTTTTTACTTTTTCTATAAAAAAACAGAAAATACTTTGTTTTTTATGAAACAAAGTATTTTCTGTCTGAGCCAGAAGTAATTCTGGCTCTTCCATTTTAGAAAATAAAAAACTGAACTTAATTCCTGACTTTCATAAAAATTCAGTTGACAAAACTACTCTGAATCGCTTAAATAAAAGTGCGAGAAATTGCTAGTTTTTGTTTTTTTATTAAGGTAGGAAAATATTTGTTATATCCTTTGATTGTATTCAGTTAAAGGTTAAGTAACAAAGTCTTTTCCGTTAAAAACAATAGTTAAAAAAATACATAATTTCCTAAAGAAAGGAAGGTTATGGATAAAAAAATGCTATGTTGTTTGATAGGAATTATTTTGGTAGTAGGCTGTCATCAAAACACAATTATTACTGATAATGGAAATATTCCCAAAACAAACCCTTCTAATGATGTTATTATAACTCCAGATAATATTCCTTCTGTAGAAATAGTTACTAATCCGGTCCGTGTTATTTTTAAAATTCGAGCAGAATTTCCAAATGGAAGCGTCATGCCGGATGTAGTAACTATGGATGGCCAGGTTCTTCAAGAAAATACTCCAATTACTCAAGGAATGCATAATTTTTTAGTTGAAAAACGTGGATATCTACCTAAAAATGAACAAGTCATGGTAAATGATCCTGATAATGATGGTATTTTTGGATTAAATCTTCTTCTTGAAACAAAACAACGTATTGTTATTTTAGATATCCGAGATTCTGTCAAAAATGAAGTTATTATTCCCGATCAAATTACTATAGTAAAAATACCTGAAGGCCAACAACAAACTTTAAGTGACCGTTCTTTTATTAAACCTGGACAAAAGAAAATTGTTATCCAAAAACAAGGCTACAAATCTATTTCAGAAGATATTACAATTTCTCCTGATGAAGACCCTTATATCATTAATTTTAAAATGACTCCGCAATAGTTTGCGAATTTTAAATTTTGAACGAAAAGAATTTCGAGGCGTGCAATGCCAAAAATGAATCGTGGCAAATTTATCGTTTTTGAAGGTTTAGATGGTTCTGGGATTACCACCCAAGCCCAACTTTTATTTCATCATTTAGAAAAATATTTTCCTGTTCTTAGTACCCGAGAACCTACACAAGGTCCAATGGGATTATTACTAAGACTTATGCTTTCCCATCGTTTAAATCTCAATGCAAAGACTGCAAGTTTAGAAGATATGGCAAGCAGTGCTACAGCTCTTCTATTTGCAGCAGATCGCTTGGATCATTTACAACAAGTAATTATTCCAAAGCTTGAAGAAGGTGTTACAGTTATTTGCGAACGCTATTATCTTTCATCTTTTGCATATCAAATGGGAAAAGAAAGTAAAAATTTAGAATGGTTACAATCCATCAATTCTAAATGCCTTACTCCAGATTTAATTATATTTTTAAACACTCCACTTGAAGTTTGCGAGAAAAGACGTAGCAAACGTTGGAGTCAAGAACTATATGAAAAATCGGAGATTTTACGTCAAGTAAGTGCTAACTATCAGCATGTAATTACCCAATTACAAAATTCTATTCCTATTGAAATTTTAGATGGTAGTCCTTTGGAAAGTGTTGTTTTTTCTCAAATTTTGAATTCTTTACATAAGAGATTTCCTAATTTTTTTGATGCTTCTATCTAACTCCATAAAATCAAGGATTTCTAAAAACATAAATTATGCCTAGAAAAAAAGCTGAGAATATTTTAACTAACACTCCTCTAACACCACAAATTCCGATTCCGACACAAACTTCTCCCACTATTATTCCTAATATACAATCACATACAGCTCTCCCTTCTCAAAATTTTGGGACAATAAGTCCTCAAAATTTTCCGCAAATAAATTCTCAAAATTTTCCAAATATGCCTGCAATAAATCCTCAAAATATTCCGAATATGCCTGCAATGCACTCTCAAAATATTCCGAATATGCCTGCAATGCACTCTCAAAATATTCCGAATATGCC
>CAZPDM010000006.1:52147-80764 GCA_964585305.1 uncultured Planctomycetota bacterium
TATGCAAGGAATGCCCAATTATGATCCTTCTCATATTGGACAATATCCAACTCCAATGTTTGCCCAAATGCAAGTGCAAATGATGCAAATGATGCAGATGATGCAAGCACAAGTAGGCATTCCAGGAATGGACACTGCAGCACAACCTTTTCACCAATCACAAATTTCTGAAGAAATGGATCCTGGACTAGATGCAGATATTATTCGTCCGCATCATTTGAGAAGCGTGGTTAAACAACAAGAAGCGTTACCTGTGCAAGAAGTACTTGATTGCCTTTGCTTAACAGAAGATGGAAAATATTCATTAGGTGGAATTCCTAAAGGATGTACAATTGCTTTAGTAGGACCTCCTGGAAAAGGAAAAACTCGTACTGCTATAGCATCGCTTTGCAAAGTTGCTTACAGTGATATTCGTTGTGCTTTTGTTGTTGCAGAAGAAGGCTTTATAGACGAAAAAAAATCGGGTCGTGATGATTTATGCAGTCGTTTAACAAAAATTGGAATGAAGACATTAAATCTTTCTGAAGCACAATTCCAAAAAAAGGTTGCAAAAAATATTGCTGTCATACAAAGTCAGTATCACAAAGGTCATACTTGGGATAGCTTTGTTACACGTTATCGATTTATTATAGAAAAAGAAGGAATTCAATTTGTAATTATTGACTCACTTAATACCTTAGATCCTAGCAAAACTAAAACAGCAGATAATCTTTCTGCCTTAAAAACATACAATCATGAAAAAGGCGTAACTTGCCTTACTATTGGACAAATAAAAGATGCGGGTACACCTGTAGGCGGAGAAGCCTTAATTCATACAGCAGATGCTGTTTTCTTTTTAGAAGAAATTGGATTGGCTTCTAAAGAAATTGCTGAACAATGGGGAGCAAAATATAGAGATCGTATTACAGTTATTCGCTGTATTAAATCTGTTACTACCCCTATTTTTCCTAATCCTATTCGAGTTATTAGCGATGAAGAAAGTGGTGTATTAAAGATACATCCTAACCAACCTCAGGAATATCGCCCATTACCACTTCAACCAACAACTTTACCTAATGAATTGCCCATACCTGAAAAGTAAAATTTTCTGAATAAATTTTATTTTACATTGTCATTTTTATTGAGCTACCTACAGTTGCTTAACTTTTGCTTTTTGCCACAGCAAAAAGCAAATAAAAGTTATAGCATGTCCATTATTTTTATTCTTTTGGTTAAGGAGAAAAAGATGAGGTTCAAAGTATTCCTCGCTTTGATACTTTGTCTTGCTTTTTTGTTTTCGTCCTTGGCCCAAGCCCAACCAGATAGGCCATCTGATAATACAAAAAAAGAAGCCAAGATCGTTGATCCACCTAACGATATGAAAAAAGCTAAAGAATTATTTTTAATTGCTTTAGCTTTAGAAAAAGAACAAAAATATGATGATGCATTTGTTTATTACAATGCGGTTATTGTATTTTTCCAAAAACTGCCCAATAATGAAGGCAATACTTATGTAATGGCGGTATTAAATAATATGGCAGGTATTTTTGTTAACCAAGGCAAATATACCGAAGCTATTTCATTATTTAAAGCAGCTTTAGATCTAGCAGTCAAAGCAGATAATTACCGCGCTATGGCAGAATATTCTCATAAACTAGGGATTATATTCTCTCAATTTGCAATCTGGGAAGCACAAAAAGCGCAAATGACAAATGTCATTACTCCCGATGGAAAGAAACTTGCTCAATTGCAAAGGATTATGCTTACCAAAGGGACTTATACCCGCATGGCACAAGTAGAAGATGAATTTATTGATGATCGAATTCGTCTTCTTGGAACACAAAATCCTTTTACTCGTCAAAATGATCTTTATACTAAACTAGTTAATATAAAAATCACCAGCGAGTTTAATCCTGAAGAAAAACTAACTCCAGATAATATTTCTTTTACCATCACAATTAACAAAGAAGGCTATTTCCCTAATAATAAAAAGATTACTGTTCTTCCTAAAACAGAATATACAGAAATCAATGAAAAGTTATCCGCTCGCCCACGTCAAGTAGAAGCAATCATTACAGAAGATTTCTATCGAAGTGGCCCGATTGCACCAGAAGAGATGACTCTTAGTTTAATTGAAGAAAAAGAAATTGGAAAAGCAATTTCAATTACCAAGGATGAAAAATTCCGTCCAGGATATTATTCTTTAGTTATCAAGCAACGTGGATATGATCCTATTATAGAACAAATTGCTATTCATCCTGGAGAAGGTGTATTTTCTTTTAAACGCGAATTAAAAAGTTCGTTACGGTCTTTGACCTACAATATTCAAAGTGAACTCACTACTGTTGGTAGTGGTCAAATTATTCCTGATGAGATTACTCTTAATCATCAACCTGTAGTTGCAGAGAATTGCAAAGTAAAACCAGGAGAATATACCTTAGTTATCAATAAAGAAGGCTATGAATCTATTGTCCGCAGAGAAGTTATTTATCCAAAAGATATGGGACATGAACTCAAAGCTATTATGAAACCATTGCTTCGTAAGGTTATTTTCCAAATTACAGGAGATTATGAACCTAGCGAACCTTTGGTTCCTGATGCAGTTACTTTCAATGATCGTACTATTCAAAATGGCGATGAATTGCTACCTAATACCTATCGTTGCACTATTCAGAAAAAAGGTTATGATACCGATCGCGATATTTTAAATATTGAACCTAAAAAAGATCCATATATTTTAGTAAAACAACTCATTTCTATTCCACGCAGAGTACGTCGTGAAATTACAGCAGAAGAGCCAGAAAAAATCGTCATTAATAATCTTGAAGTTTGCACATTAAGTAATCGAGATACCCAAACAGAAACTTTTAAACCAGGTATTCACAACTTAGTTATTAAAGCTGCTGGTTATGAACCTATTAACAAAAAGATCAAAATTCCACCAGGAGATACTGATTTCCTACTTAAAGAGGTTCTCCAACCTAAGCTGGTAAAAGTGGAAACATATATTACTCAAGATATTGCGCATGATGATCCTAATACCAAACCCACTATCACTTTAAAGAACAATAAAAATGGACAAGAACGCGAGTTAAAATATGGTGATCTTATTCCACCAGAAGTTTATACTTTAACAGTAAAAATGGATGGATATGAACCGCAAGTTTCTGAGTTGAATATTAAACCTGATGAATTGCCACTAAAAGTAGAACGAAGATTAGAAGCTGCACAACGTCCTGTTATTACTGATATAACTGCGGAATATCCTGATGGTCCAATTTCTCCCGATCAAATTAAACTAGATGGAAAAGATATACCAAAACAATTCAAGATCAAACCAGGTACAAAGGGACTTATTATTACTAAAGAAGGTTATAACCAAATTGATAAACAAATCAAAATTGGTGCAAATTCAACTCCTTTTATCTTGGCAGAACGTCTTGAAACTAAGCCACGTGTTGTTACATTCATTTTCAGAGATATGTACTCTCGACGGGAACTTGTCCCAGATGAAAAGATTTTTAATAAGAATACTTTATTAGGAAATACCATTATTATTAAACCTGGTGCATACCATCTCAAAGCTAGTTTAAATGGTTATTTCCCAATAGACGAGACTGTAACAATTCCAGTCGGGGCGCAATCTTCTTATGAACTTGAAATGCTAATGATTCCACAAGAACGTGCCATTACTACTTATATTACAGGTGATTTTGAACCTGGCAAACGCCTTATCCCTGATGTTATCAAACTCACAGAAGTTTCTAAACCTATTCAAGTTGATCTTTTACAAAAAGATAAAGTTGCTCCTGGTAGCTATGTTTTAGAAATCAAAAAAGAAGGTTATGATGCAGTTCAAGCAAGACTAGACATTTCTGCAGATAAAAATCCTTATGAAATCCGCAGAATTTTAATTAGTTCGCCTAGAAAAGTTGTCTATGATATTACAAGTAAATTTGATAATGAAAAGCTTGCTCCAGATTCGCTACTCTTTAATGGTCAACCGATTAAAGATGGTCAAGAAGTCAAACCTAATCCATATAGCTTACTCATTAAAAAAGCTGGCTATAATCAGATTATTGATCAACTTTCAGTAGAACCTTCTGCACAACCTTATGTCTTAAAGAAACAACTTGATCCACTTCCTGTTGTTGTTCTCTATGATATTAAGGGGGATGATGAAAAACAAACGCCTCTCCTTCCCGATCTCATCCAATTAAATGACAAGTTTGTCGATCAAAAAGCTGCGTTCTTACCAACACAATATAAACTTGTTATTGAGAAGATCGGTTTCAATAAGATTGAAGAAAATCTAGTTATCAAACCAAGCGACAAACCTTACACAATTAGTAAAATCATGGAAAGTTTGCCACGTGCTATTGAGTTAGCAATTGTTGGCGATTCTACACCTGATTTGCCATTTATACCTGAAGTGATTACTTTGAATGGTATTGACGCTGGCCATAGCGATAATAAATTTAAACCAAGAAAATATCAGATGGATATTTTGCACGCTGGCTACTTCCCAGTACGTGAAGAAATTACTATTCCACCAGGTGAAAATGCTTTCTTAATTTCTAAAGTTTTGGAAACCAAACCTAGAAGATTTGAAAGCAAGGTTACTTATGATGTTGCTCCACCAGATCCAGGCGATCCAGAAATTGCTTTTATTCCAGTTACTGGAAAAGGTGGTTTTATTAAAGCTGGAGATATGATAAAACCTGGTGAATACACATTCAAGTTGAAGAAATATGCGTATGAAGATATTGAACTTAGAAGATCTGTAGTACCAGACGAAACACCTTTTGTTTTAGATCGAGAAATGATAGCTAAGAAAGTTGTTCTTAATATCAATATTGTTCATGATATTGAGCCGCCTACAAACTTAGCACCGTTTACAGTATCTTTAATTGATAAGATCACAATGATTCCATCTTCTGTTCAAAATGGCAATAGAATTAAACCTGGCTCATTCTGGTTGGATGTACAACGTCCTGGCTATACCTTTGGTGGACGCCAAGATTTTGAAATTCGTCCCTCTGAAGAACCACAACTTATCAATAAGACCCTTAAAGCTAAACCACGTTCTATTTCCTTTAACATTATGAACGAAGACGGTATTATGATTGAAGCTTTTGAAATTCTAGTTAATGGACAAAAGATTGACTATCAAAAATCTTTCCAACCTGGAACAGAGCTTGATCTAGTTGCTAAGTTCAAGAAATACAAAACCGTTCAACAACGCATAACTATTGTTCCTGGCGAAGGTCCTTACGTTGCACAAATTCCTCTAAAACTTTTAGTTCCTTATGAATTTGTTCTTTCAAGAAATGAAGAAGTTTTAGATAATATCAAGTATCCATATATTTTCTACGCAGATTCTCAACCTATTGAACCACAACATACCGAAGCAGAAAAATCTTCTGGTTCTACACGTACCTATTATACTGTCAATGTAGATCCTACTGCTCGCAACTTGAGAGTATTTGCTGGCTATCTGTTCACTCAAAAGAAACTTACTGAACTTCGTACTGGAGTTGGTGTTTTCACCAATATCAGCGTAGATAATTTGATTGAACATCTCAAGCAAAAAGTTCGTAACGAAGGTAACAATCCAGCTGCCATTATTCCAACGATGGAGCGTATTATTAGTGCTCGTGAAATTAGCAAGTTACGTCAATGTGCTGCGGCTGAAATTGATCAAATCATTCGACATATTCAAACCCTAAGGTTCTCTGGAAGTGATATGGTTAGAGTACAGAAGATCATGGATACACTTGAAAAACTCAAATAGTGTAACTTAGCCAATAAAAAATATGCGTGTTAGTGTTAAACTAACACGCATATTTTCTAATATAAAGAATTAAGGAAAAAAAATGCTTGTTATTTCATGTCATGCAGACACAGGTTTTTTCAACCATCGTCTGAAATATTTATCTAGAGAAATATTAGAAGGGCATCTTGACAATTTTATTGGTGTTCATACTGTAATGACTGCCTATTTTTCTGGAAAACTAGATTATCCTTATGTTCGCATTGAGCTAACTTATGGGGAAGAAGAAGAGATGGATGGTGCAAAAGAAGTTTGTGAAACTTTAACCCCAAATGATATTGTCATGGTAGTAGATGTTACAGCAGCCCCAACCAAAAAAGATTTTGTCATTGAAAAATGTTTGGATACAAAATTATCCCATGCACTTAAAAAATCTCTCAAGAAATTTTCTTTTGACATATCTACAGGAACAGATGATCCTGTAGCAAATGAAGATGAAAGCGATGTCTATATACAAAAATGTCCTTATACTTTTTTTATGGGAATTCCGTGTACTGGTGGGGATTATAATGCTGGAATGGTACAGGCTAAAAAAGAAAGCATTATAATAGTCTCTGAGGCTATATTACAAATTGCCAAAGATTATCCGGCAATTTGTGAACATTTAAATATTCATATTAAAAAAACAAGACTAGCGAAATAATTTGCTTAAACAATAATTTTGGGTGGTAATGTAAGATATGTAAAAACATAATTTTCTTGAATACTATGGCCAATTTGAAAGCTATAACCTATTTCATAAACGGAACTAACTTTTTTCAATAATTTTGCTTCTAAGCAACTTTTTTCTTTATTCCAACTTATTTCTGCGTCTTTAAAATCTAAGAAAACACGATATTGTGGAAAAAAAGCTTTAAAAATAGTCTCTTTTGCTGAAAATAATAAAAAAAAACGTAAATAACAATTTTCTTTTTCTTCTTCTAGCCACTTCTTTTCACACGGAAGACTAATACGATCTGCTAAATCCCAAGTAATATTAGAATTGATAAATTCAATATCAATACCAATACCATCGCTATCTTTTTGCCAAGCAACTGCTGATAATCCTATATTTGTGCTATGACTGATAGCCCCTACAATCCCCTTTGGCCATAAAGGCTCACCATTATCTCCTCTTAAAACGGGAGCTTTAATCCCTATATTCGCTAAAGCCTGATGAGCAGCAACGCGTCCTATCCAAAATTCTTGACGCCGCTTTTCTACAGCGTGAGGACTAAGTAAATTCCATTCTTCAGGATATATTTCAGGCATTAACAAAGGCGTCCATATTTGGACAGCAAAGCCAAATTTTTTATCAAATGGTGTAATAAAATGTGGGAGTACCATAAAAAAATCTTTTTGTTTATAACAAAGACGCAGGTTATTAACCTGCGTCTTTATTTTTTATTTTTTAATTCTTTCTAATACTTTTTGTAGATCTGCAACCACTTCTGAAACATGCTCATGACGTTTATTGATATTTTTACTCATCATCTTTTCGATAATATCATTAACAGGTGTAGGTAAGTCTGGTTTTACTTTGGAAGGTTTTGGCGATTTTACCAAACGTTTTTGAATTACATCAATTGGGTTATCGCCTGGGAATGGCACTTCTCCAATAACCATGTGATAATATGTTGCTCCAAGACTATAAATATCACTCCTAATATCAACATTAGTTTGATAAGTTTGTTCCGGAGATAAATAATATGGTGTACCGAGAATAATACCTTCTGTAGTAAGAGAATAACAACGATCTGTCATTTTCACAATACCAAAATCAACGAGTTTAGGAATACCCCCAGCAGTAAGCATAATATTAGCAGGTTTAACATCACGATGAACTAAATGTTTGCTTTCCAAATATTCAAGTGCGCGTGCTACACCTAATACAATTTCTGTAGCTCGTACGGGTTCAATCAGAGCTTGTTCTTCAAGTACATTTTCTACTGGATCGCCATCTATGTATTCCATAACAAAATATGTTAGAGTTTTGCCTTGTTGAATATCATAACCATGAACTAAATTAGGATGATCAAAAGAAATAATAGTTCGCGCTTCTTGAACAAAACGCATGACAACTTTCATATCATTCATATTTTCAGGAAGTAATGTTTTAATAACTACGGGCTTTTCTTCCATTTGATCTCCGCAGCCAGATAATGCTGTATAAGCAATACCCATACCGCCACGTCCTAACATTTTTTGAATGATATAATATTTTCCATCGCTACCAGGCAAAAGTGTGCCAGGATCTAATTCCCCTTCCGCATTCATGGTTACATTCTGGAATTGTTTAAGTTTGGAACTTAATTCCTGAACTTTTATTTCTAAATTATTCTTTTGGGAATCAGATTCTTTACGGTTCTTCTGTTCTTCTTCCAATTGTTTTTTGTATTGTAGATTTTGCTGTGTAATATCATCCCAGCTTTTCAAGGAATCTTGATATTGCTTAAGTTTACCTTCCAATACTTCACTTTTCTGTTTATACTGGCTCACATCGCTTTCGAGAGAAATACGAATGCGATGAAATTCTTCTTCCTTTTTATTAAGCTGTTCTTGAATGCTTTCTGAAGAATGCTTCTTTTCGCTGATTTCTTTGCGGCTTAATTCCAATTCTTTTTTCAATCGATCAATTTGGCTACGTAAATCCTCATATTCTACATCGCGTTGTTGCAATCTTTCTAAAAGTTTGGTCTGTTCACGAGATTTACGTTCAAGCTCAATCTTTTGAAGTTCTAATGTTGAAGCATCCATTCCCTTACCTGTTACAGTATGAGCTGCAGCAGATAATTGATTTTTTAATTGTTCATATTCGGATTGAATTGCATCAAATTTTTGTTGTAATTCTTTAATTTTATTTTCAGAAGCTTCGTTATCTTGCTTAACTTGTAATTTTTCTTTAGATTCTTTATCTATCTTAGTATTTAAAAATTCAATTTCTTTGCGCAATTTTTCACATTCAGCTTCTAACTTAACTCGTAATTCTTCAGATTCTCTTAACTCTTGCGCACTTTGATCAAGTACTCTGTTTAGCCCGCGAGACTTTTGATGTTCACGTTTAATAAAAATTTCACGTTCATCTAAAAGTTCCTGTAATTTCTTTAATTGTTGCTCTTTTTGATCATGCAAACCACGATAACATACTAAATCGCTTTGTAATTCAGAGAGTTCTTTTTGCTTTTTACTAAGCAAACTTTGTTTTTCGGCGTCAAAATTTTTAGTACTTCTTTCTAATTCTTCATTTCGTCGTGTTAAAAATTCTGAGCGTTTTTGTTCAATTTGAAGTTGGCGATCTTTTTGAGCAAGAAGTTTTTCAAACTCTTCCCGCTCCTTTTGAGGGAGAGATGTTATCGTTGGGATTGCAATTGTTGAAACTCGTTCTGTAATTTCTTCTGTTAATGATATAGGAGGCTTAGAAACTACCTTAGGAGTAACAGTAGAAATTCCAATATCTTCTTGATGTTGCTGGCTTAATTCTTCTCCAAATGCCTTTGCAGCAGAAGCATCTAGACGTTTGCTCATCAGCTGGTTAACTTGAGAAGGTGATAAATATTTCTTTTGTTTAGAAATTGTCAGCAAAGGAATAGGCGCAAGATTAGGAGATTGTTCCATTTTGCGTTCCTGCTCCATTTTGCATTCATAAAATTGTTCTTCAGTAAGATACCCATATTCTACAGCTTGATAAACAAATATTCTTTCAAGTATTATTGATTTATTTATTGAAGACATGCCTTTCATTCCTTTTATTATTGATAAAAAGCTCTTCTATCTTGCCAGCCAAACAAAAGTTATTTGTCTGCTTCTTTCCATTCTCCAATGGAAGGATAGTTTCTATAAAGTTCTCCAACATCTAATCCATATCCTACAACAAATACTGTTGGAATAGTAAAACCAATGTAGTTGATTTCAAAAGAACCATGAAACATTTCCTTTTTAAATAGCAAAGTACAAATTTTTATACTTGCTGGAGAATACTGCTTAAGATACTCATTTAAAAAAGAAAGAGTATTTCCAGTATCTACAATATCTTCAACAATTAAAATATGTTGCCCACGAATTTTATCAGGAGTAATTCCATGGATCAATTCCAATTGACCCGATTGCATACCGCCACGATAAGAAGAAATTCGTACAAATTCGCATTCTACAGGATAATCTGTAGCACGAATGAGATCTGCCATAAAAATAAAAGCCCCTTTAAGAACTCCTAAAACAAGGATTTTTTGAGCTTGAGACTTTTTATAATCTTGTGCAATTAATTGTCCTAATTCTTGAATTCGTTTGGTAATTTGCGAAGTTGAAATATATTCTTTTATAAAACCCATTTTTGTTCCATATCGATCAAAATTACTATTCGTACTTGATTTTTATCAACAAGTTCGAATTAAAATTTACAATGATTTTATAATAACTAAAGCTATAATATTTAATATAAATGACGCAATCCCTACAACAAATATTTTTAAATAAAAAGGAGAAAGAGGAAATACTGTTGCGCAAAATTTTCTCCATTCCTGTTGGAAGCAGATGGTTATACTAGTTTCAGATTCTGGTGTTTTTGTTTCTTGTATTTGAGATTGAGGAGATTGTACAGGGAGTTTTGCGATAGAATCTTGTTCCATCTTTTTCTTAGGAACTTTTATACCAATTGTATCTTCTACAACCTTGAATAGATCTTTATACGAACCAAGTCTGTAATTAGCAGGAATATCATTTAAAAGAAAATTCTTAATTGCCGCTTGCAATTCATAAGAATTTTGGTAACGTTGCTTTAAATCTTTTTCCATGCTACGTTCCAAAATTAAAGATAATGAATGGGGGACATCTGCAACACCATAATTTGGTAAAACGGTTCCCATTTCTCTATGTTTTGTTGCAATTTCTTTTGGAGTTTTCCCAGCTAAAGGTGGCTTTCCAGTTACAATTGTACATATAATTGAACCTAATGAATAAATATCAGATTTCTGATCAATATCTTGACCTAAAAATAGTTCTGGGGGAACAAAATTCGCAATTTCTTTGCTAGGAGAAAGTTCTCCTTCATTGCAAAAATTGATTTTAATTTGGCCATTTTTGCTTAATAAAATACGATCCGGGTGTAAACACCGATGAGCAATTCCTTTTGAATGCGCAGCAACTAAGCCACAAATAATATCTCTTGCTAATTCAGCAGCCGCAGCCCAATGTAGTCTAGGGTTCCGTTGCATTAAATCATATAAATTTTCGCCAGGAACATATTCCATAATAGCGTAAATAAATTGATCGGTTTCTCCTGCTTCATATATTTTAACGATATTTTCGTGATCTAACTCTTGAATAATCTTAATTCTTTGAAGAATTTCTTCACGATTGCAAGCATAAGGATCAGGAGAAAATATTTTTATAGCAACTGTTTGCTGTGAATCTTCTTTTAATCCAATATAAACTCCACTGTTAATACGTTGGATAACTTTATAAGAACTAATATATTGATTTACAAGAGAAGATTCAGAAGATATCTTTTCTAATTTGTTTTCCTCAACAGACATAAGTATCTCTTTTTCGGTAAAAGCCTAACTTTAAATAAATATTTCCACCAAAAAGAAGTATTCAATAATAAATGCCTGATTTACCAAACTAGTTTTTTTATTCTAGCATAAAAAATACTCTTTAGCAACAAAAAAAATTGAAGTCTTAAACAAGTTGAAATTTTAATATTTTTAGAGTACAATCAGTTAAGATATAGAAAGCAAAAAAATTTAATCGAGAATCACTATGCAACAAGAAAAAAATCTAGTTTCTTTAGAAGGAATCTTAGAAGATATTGTATTTACATCGTCTGAAACCCATTTTACTGTCGGGAAGCTACGATGTAAAAATGAAGATAGTATTACTATTGTTGGGACTATTATAGCAATAAACAAAGGACAAAAAATAAAAGTTTCTGGAACTTGGGGAAATCATCCCAAATATGGAAAGCAATTCCAAATCCAAAAATTTGAAATAATTTTACCGCATTCAAAGCAAGCCATCGAAAATTATCTTTCTGCACATACTATAAAGGGAATTGGCCCTAAATTAGCAAAACGTCTTGTTTCTCATTTTGGTGAAAAATTATGGGAAATTCTTGATAAAAGCCCAGAAAAACTAAAAGAAATTCCAGGAATTGGGGAAAAAAGCTATGAAAGAATAATCAATTCATGGAAAGCAAATCGTAATACCCATGATGCTCTGGTACAGCTAGCAAATTATGGTATTTATGGAAATAGAGCAACAAAAATTATGAATTTTTATGGCGGAAATGCAATGGCTATTCTTGAAAAACATCCCTATCGATTAGCAATAGATATTGATGGAATTGGATTTCTAACAGCAGATAATATTGCTAAAAAAAATGGTATAGACTCCGATTCCTCTGAACGTATTCAAGCAGCCTTTATTCATATATTACAAGAGGCAAAATCTCAGGGGCATTGCTATCTTCCCCAAGAAGAACTTATTCGCCATACAAAAAAACTGCTTATTTTAGATGAAGTGCCTATTCAAAATGCCTTAGAAGAGATGTTACAAAAAGAAAAAATATTATTTCGGATTCCAGAACAAGATGAACCTATTTATATCAGATATTTATATTATGCGGAATTTAATATTGCTAGAATACTAGAGAAAAATATCCAAACACCTAGTAAAAGAAAATTTAGCAATACCACTGAATTGCTAAATAATACACAATACGAATTGAATTTAAATTTTGTTGAAGAACAACGTCAGGCAATTCTTACGGCTTTATCAGAGAAAATAAGCATTATTACTGGTGGGCCAGGGGTTGGAAAAACGACAATTGTTAAAGCTCTAGTAAAAATCTTAAAAAAAAATAATTATTTATTTGCTTTGGCTGCTCCTACAGGACGAGCTGCAAAAAGATTATCTGAATCTTCTGGATGTGAAGCTAAGACGATCCATCGTCTTTTACGATTTCAACCAAGAGAAAACGCTTTTGAATATGATTCTCAGAATCCTTTAGAACTAGATCATGTTATTATTGATGAAACATCTATGGTTGATATTCCTTTAGCATATCATCTGCTCCAAGCAATAAAACCCAGTACACATATTACATTTGTAGGAGACGCCGATCAGCTACCTTCTGTAGGCCCAGGTAATTTTCTTGCCGACATGATCAGCAGCAGAATATTTCCAGTTGTTAAACTGACCCATATTTTTCGTCAAATAGAAGGTTCTTCCATTGTGAATATTGCACATGCAATCAATTCAGGAGTTATTCCTAAAATAATCAATCATCCTTTGTCAGATATATTTTTTATGCCGGTAGATAATCCCCAAGATGGAGCAGATTTAATCGTGGATTTAGTAACAAAAAGATTGCCAAAAAAATTTGCATTTGATCCCAAAAGTGATATACAGGTTATTACTTCTATGTACCGAGGAGAAGCTGGTGCAGATAAACTAAATTTACGATTGGCAGATGCTATCAATGGAAAAGGAAAGCCACTTCCTAAACAAGACTTTCGCGAAGGCGACAAAGTAATGCAAATAGTGAATAACTATGATAAAGATGTTTATAATGGAGATATTGGAATTATTTGCAAACTTAATAAATTAGGGGTAGAAGAAAGCATCCAAATTGATTTTGGAGACGCTCGCATACTCGAATATAAACTGAACGAACTAGATGAATTAGTACGTTCGTATGCTATTACTATCCACAAATCTCAAGGCAGTGAATATCCTGCGGTTATTATTCCTTTATTTAAAGAACACTATATAATGTTAGAACGTAATTTAATTTATACAGCAATTACTCGAGGTAAAAAACTCGTAGTACTTGTAGGAGAGTGGCAGGCTTTTCAAATTGCCATTAAGAAAGTTCAAGCATTGAATCGATATACTAGATTGATAAAATATCTTAGCCAAGGAATACCTGAATCTGAACAGGAATTTATTAAATTTACAGATGATTTTGACAATAATTTTGAAGAAGATGATAATTTTGATGATGATAATATGTGGACAAATGAGATCTCATAATATTTAAAATTGTGTGAATAATTTTCTTAGAAAAGATATTTTTTTGGAAAAAAGATTGAGAAAAGACAAGTTCGCAAAAGTATTATCAAATATATCATATTGAAAAAACTTCTGCTTTAAGAGGATTGATCCGCTTTGGGGGAACTACAACCCCCTGTATCCCGTCAGAAAAGTATTCGGGAATACTTTTCTAATGATATTGGCAGAACCATTAATGTCCGTGTTGATTTTCTGGCCCTTAGCACTTTGAAATAACCCACGAAATACGCGTTTTCCTGAATAATCATTATGTTTTTGGATAGGTTCATTATCAAGGAGAGAGCATTTGGAAGTATAACTTTCTTCTACAATGTGGACGGATTGTGCCCAATCCTGCATTGTAAAGATTTTTTGCCAGAAAGCATAGTTCATCTAACTTTTTAAAAAACTGGTCCTTTCCGAATTATATGCTTTTCAACGAGCTTCATTTTTTCTTTAGTTCCTCTATTATTTTTTCTGTCTTCCTTTTGCTTCTACGTAAACCATACATACGAGCACAGTAAGACGTTATAATAGAAAAAAAATCTTGCATCAAATCTTCTTTGTCATTTTCTATTTCATTTATGATTTCGAGCTTTTTTCCTTGTTTTTCCAGTAAAATATTCAAATAGCCAATTCCAAATCTTGCTAACCGATCTTTGTGTTCTACAAGTAAAATATCCCAATCATCCTCTCTCAGCAGTTTTTCCAACTTGGGACGATTGTCATTGAGTCCAGAACCGATTTCTTTTGCCTCCTTTACGATTTTATAGCCTTTTGCACTTGCAAAATTTTTTAGCCGCTCACATTGAGTTTCAAGATTGCTCTTGTTTTCGGCTGATGACACTCGTGCATATATCACGGCTCTATTTTGAAAGCCCTACGGGCTTATTATTAGGAGTGCTTTCATCGCCACTCTAAAAGGTTAGCGATTTCTCGCACTTTTTTAAAAAAAAGGAATTTTTATGAAACCTAAAAATGATGCTTTTGATATTGAAAAGGAAATTTCTGATCTTTCTGAACCGCCGAGTTTATTTAGCAAAAAAGAATGGCAAACATTAGGAAATAATTGCGTTTTATTTTTTAAATTTATCGGAGAAGTTCTTGCAGAAAAACCTGAAGCCGAAAGCTATCCTATATATTTTTTGCCTAGTTTAGTTATGATTGTTTTATTTAGTCTTATACTTGGAGGCTGTATATTTCAAAGTACGTTAGCAACAAATGTCAATTGGGGGATACAATTACTTTTAAGCATCACATTCGCGCCTGCTTTTTTAGTTGGTCTTATTGGTGGCTTAAAAATATCTACATTATTCTTTAAAGGAACCGATAATTACAAAGATTTGCTTATTGCAAGTGCAATCTTCTGCACTCCTTTGTCTGCCGGTTTTTTCCTATATTGGCTATTATCTTACGCAACAATTTTATTTGCATTACCAATATTATTTTTCGCGCATAGTACAAGTATCATTAGTTTGTATATTGCATTACCCAAGATTTTACTTTTAAAGGGCTTTTCTCGATTTGCCACTATTTTGATCGCTATTGGTTTTGGTGTTTTTTCAACTCTCATTTTATTAAGAATAATTCTTCCTATTGCAAGCTAATCTGTTCTTTTGCAGTTTTCTCGCAAAGTTTCTTTGAGAAAGGAATTACTATGACACCTACTATTGAAGAATGGCTAGCAGATCCAACACAAGTTGGATACAAAATTCATCCGGAAGAACAATTTAGCCCTAATTTAAATATTCTCGAAAACATAATTATTTTCTATCCTAAAAAAAATATTATCTTGCAAAGACAAAAGATTGAGTTTCCTTCGATTAAAGATGATATTATACTATTAAAAATACATCCTTTTCCTCTTTCTTGCATTATTCCTTCACTTAAAATTAAAAACTGCAATATTGACATTAGTTTAACCATGACATTGTTTCTTGATGTAGAATCCCCTAAATCTTTGCAAACTTTTTGCAATGTTTTTTTTAAAGAGAATAAAAAAAATAATAGTGTTTCAAAAACTGTTGATTCTGCAAGTATTTTTGAGAAGGTATATTCTAACTTTTTTTCTATTTTGCAAAAAATTGTTTTAAAATATGAGCAAGAAAAACTAGCAAATTCTACGATACAAGCTAAAGTTCAACAAAAATTCATGTCGGAAATATCAGGATATTTAGAAAAAATAGGTTTAGGAAGTTCTCGTCTTACAGCTTTTGTTATTGATGGCGTTATACCTCCAAAATCGTTATCAAATATAATTTTTTTATCTGAAAATAGTGCATCTGGAGGTTCTGGTGCTCCAGAATCCGCACTTGCGGCTACCCTATCAGAAAAAATATACTGGGCTAGTTCTACTCGTTTTTATAGTTTAGATATTAAACAGCAAGAACAAATTTTAAATTTCCATCAAGCATTTGAATATCCACAATATAAAAGTTTTGATCTTGCTATAGCTGAATTAGGAAGTATTCGTTCTATAAAATTATTAAATATTGAAGAAAAATTAACATTGACCATAGGTTTAATGCGAGGTATTATAGTATGGCATCCTAATACTCCAAGAATATTCCGATATACTCAATCGCAAGAATCTACTCAAGGATACAATTCTATCGCTTACTATAATCCTTTTTTATATGCTACACATTCGGAATATGGCTTGATACGATGGGACATAAGAGAACAGCCGTCCAAAGGAGAAAATATTTTAGCCAAACTTTTAAATAAAAGCCGAACAATAAGAGCTATTCAATGCTTAGGAGAAGATTTATATTTTGCAAATAATGAAAAAGTTTTTGTTGTGCCAGCTCATTCTCCTCAAAAATCTAACAGTAAAATATATTTAGGAAATGCTTCAGAAATTACTTCTTTAGTTGCCACAGAAGAAGGTATTTATGCTGGAAATAGCCAAGGAGAAGTATTATTTTGGGATAAAAATAATACTAAGACACCACAAATTTGTGCAAAATATTCTCATCCAATTTTTATGCTTCGGCGTAATTCATCTACCCAAGATATTTTAATTGCAGCTAAAGAGCCTGCTCTTTTAGCAATAAATCCACATTCTCATAAAGTAAAGAGATATCTCGCAGATCAGTTAATTTCTTGGATAGATGGGGCGAGTAATATTTTAATAGGCATTGGAGAAGATTTAGAAACAATCTATGTTTGGGAAAATAAAAATACTGAAATATATTCTGCCAAAATTAATGTTCCAGAACGAATTCATGATGTTTTACTTTTTTTTGATAAAAAACTAGCTCTTTAATTATGTAAAAATATTACAACTCCCCAAGCTGAAAAAGGGTTAAAACTTTTTTACAGAAAAGCTTGGATGTGCCACACTTATTTTAGAAAGCGAAATTACAATTCGCCCATAATAGATAGAAAAGATATGGAATATAGAGGACTAATTTTAGACAGCTTCCAAGAAGAAGCTTTTTTTCACATTCAAAATCATAAATCTGTTATTATATCAGCACCAACAGGATCTGGCAAAACTGTTGTTGCTGAATATGCTATTGAAAAAGCATTACAAGAACATAAGGAAGTAATTTATACTGCTCCTATAAAAGCTCTTTCTAACCAAAAATTCCGTGATTTTAGTAAAAATTTTGGTTCTGAAAATGTTGGAATTATGACAGGAGATGTTTCTTATCATAGTGATGCTCCAGTTCTTATTATGACAACAGAAATTTTTCGTAATGCCATTTTTGAAGATCCAAAGCGTTTTGATCGTGTTTCGTACTTAGTATTTGATGAAGTGCATTATTTAGATGATGTAGATCGCGGATCAGTTTGGGAAGAAAGTATTATATTTGCTCCAGAGCAAATTAAAGTTTTATGTCTTTCTGCAACCGTGCCTAATGTTAAAGAATTGGCACTTTGGATTGCAAAAGTTAGAAATGATGACGTAAAAGTTATATGCGAAGATAAACGGCCAGTACCTTTGCAAGAAATGTGTATTATGAATCAAGGGATTATTACATCCCAAGAAGCATATCGTATTCTTCCTAAACGCCATCGAAAAAACGCTCCGGAAAATTCACAACAACCTATTTCTGGATTAACTGTTTTAAATACAATACTTACTCATCTTCATCAAAACAATCAACTTCCATGCCTTTATTTTGTTTTTTCACGTCGCGAATGTGAAAAAAATGCTTTACAATGTTGCCGATACCAATTTCTTACACCAAAAGAAAAAGAATATATGCAAAGCCGTTTTAATCAATTGATAGCTGCATATAATTTACAAAATTCTCGTTTGGCATTACAACTTGGAACATTGGTAACACGTGGAATTGCCTACCATCACGCTGGAATGCTTCCAGCTTGCAAAGAAATTATTGAACAACTTTTCACAGAAGGATTGATCAAACTTTTATTTGCCACAGAAACATTTGCGTTAGGCATAAATATGCCTGCACGCAGTGTTGTATTTGATGGTCTTTGTAAATTTGATGGAGAAGAAGTTCGTTGTTTAAAATCGCTAGAATATCAACAAATGTCAGGACGCGCTGGACGGCGAGGGATTGATGTTGTTGGTTATGTCTATGGAAATATTGTAGGAGAATCATTTACTTCGCTACAATTAAAAAAGATTATGCAAGGACCTTTGGAAGAAATTTCCAGCCAATTTAATCTTTCTTATAGCACACTCTTAAGTTTATATGCACGCTTAGGAATGGATGTTATTGGAACTTATGATAAAAGTTTTGGGGCTTTTCATCGTGAAATAATTGCCGGAGACAAAAGACAAAAGCGTTCTATTCATACAGAACAAAGAGCATTAGTAAAAAAGAAACTAGCTCTTATGCGAAATATTGGATACATACAAGATGATGGGCTTACTTCCAAAGGACGCTTTGCTACATTTATCAATGGCTATGAAATTCAATTAACAGAGCTGTTCTTTAGCGGATTCCTGGAAGACAAAGATGAAGCAATGTTATTTAGTATACTTGTATCTCTTGTATTCGACGGAAAAAGTGATTACTCCATGCAAATCCCTAAATTTTTCCGACAAACATCAAAACAAATGATTGCTGCTTTGCGCCCTCCTAAAACATTAGAACAAATGCTAGGACTTAAAAGCGAGATCAAAGATCCTGATTTTAGTCTAACTTTAGCAGCTTGGGAATGGGCTAGTGGCAAACCATTTTCAATGTTAACATATCACAATAAAATTTTACCTGGAGATGTTATCCGTTCTTTCCGTCAATCTATCCAAATTTGTCGGCAACTACGTAAAGCCTGCAAAGGATACGAATCTTTCATCATTTTACTTGATCGCTGTCTAACAGTTGTCAATCGTGATGAAGTTAACGCTCTCAATCAACTTCAGGCATTTGCTGAACTTGATAAATAGACTCAAGAAATATCAATAATTTTTAATGGATAGTGCACCTGTTGGACAATTTGCTATACATTCTAAAGCAGATTCTCCTAACGATTGGGCTAAAGTCATTCCTGATGGAATTGCGATTTCCATAATATTGCCACGCCCACGAAAATTTAGCCCAATCTGTTCATGATTTTTTTGACAAATCCTAACGCATATCCCACAACGAATACATTTATTTGGTTCAAAAATATATTTTCCATCTTTATATAAATGGATATGTGAACGCTTTTCTCTATATATTTGATTTGGTAATTGATAAAGTTGAGAATATTTTTTTAATTTACAATCTTCTACACGATGGCAATCACAATGCAAACATCTTTTTGCTTCTAAAATGGCTTTTTCGATAACAAACTCTTTTAAATTTTCTGCCCTTTTATCTAAGTTTTGTGATAATAATAGCATTTGTTGGATTTCCGAAGGTTCGTATTTTGTAATACGGCAAAAGAATTCATTATGCTGATTCTTATAAATTTTATTTATTTGATTAGATTGAGACTCGTCCAATTTTTTTTGTAGCCAATAAAAAATACTTTTTGCAATTCGCTTGCCATCACTAAGAGAACGAACAGCTAATTTATTTGGGTGTAGAACTCCTCCCCCAGCAAAAAACTTTGTAGTTCCCATTTGGAAAGTGAGAGAATTTATAGGTGTTTGGAAGTCAGTGTCTATAGGTTTTCCTGTTGCAATTACAATTGCATCGTATTCTGTTTCTAATTGCGTCCAAGAGAAACTAGAACTTCCAATTTTTATATTTGCATGAAATTCTATCCCAAGTTTTAAAATTGTATTGATTTCAGCATCTAAAATTTGAGAATCTAAACGTCCATCTAAAATACCATAACGTAACATACCACCAGTTTGCTCGTGCTCATCATAAATTACAGGGACGCAACCCAATTGCCTTAAATAATAGGCAGCAGATAGCCCAGTAGGGCCTGCGCCAACGATAGCTATACGATGTCCATTTGCAGATAAACAAGTTGGAGAATAAGGATTACTTTGTTTTAAATCCCAATCTGCGACAAATTTTTTGAGAAGACAAATAGCAACTGGTTGATCATGTTGCCCACGTCGGCAACCTTTTTCGCAAGGTGCTGGGCATATTCGCCCTAAAATGCTTGGCAAAGCAATATCTTGTTTAATAGTAGCAATTGCTTGGAACCATTGTTGATTTTGAATATAACGAAGCATTTGAGGAATATTCATTGAAGCAGAACATAGTTTTTGGCAAGGAGCATTGCAATCTCCAACATGTTCGCTTAATAATAATTCAAGAGCCATTTTTCGGCTGGCTTGAATTTGTGGATTTTCAGTAATGATATTCATTCCACCTTGTGCTATCGCAGAACACGATGGAATCAATTTATTTGTACGTTGTTCAAAAACTACACACATCATGCAAGAAGTATAATGAGATAACTTTTCTTTATGACAAAGAGTAGGAATTTCAATCCCTTTATGTTGTGCAACTTGTAAGATTGTTTCACCTGGTTTACTCTCAATATCTTGTCCATTTAATTGCCAATGAATCATATACGAAAAGCCTTTCTTATTTTACAATAATTTTGATTTTGCTTTGATAACCTAGTTCATCACAACAAACTAATTCAAAAATTCCTTTTTTTAAAGTGTATAAAAACAACTCTCCAGAGCTACTGCTTTTTATCAAAGTCCCATTTTCAAACCAATATAAAATTTGGCTGTTAGAACTAAATGCTTGTAATTCAATTTGCTGTTTTTCGCCTTCTAGTATGCTAAATTGGCTATTGTTACTTGGTTTAACAATTGTTACGACTTGATTTTGATGATTACAAGATGGATTATGGCGTGGAAGTAAATTAAAACCGCCTCCATTTTGCAAAAGCCACTGATTTACGTAACTTGGCCATTTTTGGCAAACTTTTGTAGTAACTTTAGAAAAATCTTTTGCGCATTTAGGGCAAACAACCCAATGATTTTCATTACAAATTTGAGCAAGGACATGAATACGGCAAGAAAATTCAGGAGATATATTTTTAATTGCCCAATCTTCAATAAAATTGGGACAAATTCCAGGATGAAAAATATCGCCACTTACTGGACAAATTTGACGTTTTTCCAAGCCTTTTGGAACAATATACCACGAATTGATTTTCTTAGATTGTGCTAAATCTGCAAAAATTCTGCAAGCAATTGGGGCGGAAACTTCAATGCCTACCAAGTTTTTAGAACTTTGATTATTAAAATTTCCTAGCCAAACTCCAATAGTATAATCAGGATTATAAAGAATTGTCCAGGCATCACGATTTCCGCTAGAAGTTCCAGTTTTCCATGCAAAAGCAGGAACATTTGAAGGAATATAAATAGAGGCATCTGATAAGGGTTGAATATCTTTAAGAATATCATGTATTAAATAGCAAGCCTCCTCAGAAAAAACTTGAACTGACGGAGAAATAGGATCGGAAATTAGAAATCTAGGAGAAAAATATTTTCCGTTATTAGCTAAGGCACTATAAGCTGCAACTAATTCCAAAAGGCTGTTTTCAGCAGTACCTAAAGTTAAAGTAAGTCCATAATATTCTGGAGATTGATTTAAACTTTTCAACCCTAAATTACGATAGCATTCTAATAATTTTTCTGTTGTTAAAGATTGCTGCAATCGGATTGCAGGAATATTCAAAGATTCTCGTAACGCACTGCGAGCTGAAATGGGACCACGAAATAGCCTATCATAATTATTAGGACGGTAATTAGGGGCGATAAATTCTAAATCATATAAAATTGTATTTGGTGTAGTAAATCCTTTATCAAAAGCTAAACAATAGGTAAATGGTTTAAGAAGAGATCCTGCTGCACGTAATGATTTTACCCCATTTATCTGTCCTTGTATATTACTAGAAAAAAAATCAGCAGAACCTATCCAAGCAACTAAATTATGATTACGATTGTCCATAATCAGAACTGCACCATTAGAAATATCAGAAAGAGAATATTTTGCTAATCCATCCAACAAATGTCGTTGAGCAATTTGCTGGATATTCCAATCTAAAGTAGTTACAAGTTTCTTTTCTTTTGGATACTGCTCATTTAACATGAAGCACCAATGCGCCGCAGACAATTGTCTGGAAAATCGGCTGATTATTGGTGTCTGTTGTCGCACAGCTTCCTCTTGATCAGAAGTAATATAACCATCTTCTTTCATTCTTCTAAGTGTATAATTTCTACGTACTAAAGCTTTTTGTAGATGGCGATCGGGACGGTATCTTGAAGGACTTTGAGGAAGGCCTGCTAATAAAGAAGATTCTCCTAATGTTAAATCCTTTGCATTTTTATCAAAATAACTTCTTGCAGCCGCTTCAATCCCAATTAGATTTCCTCCATAAGGAGTATGATTAAAATAATATTCCAAAATTTGTTCTTTGGAATAAATTCTTTCTAATTGCCAAGCTCGAAAGGATTCGATTATTTTTGATTTAATCGTCCTTTTTCTTGGTTCCATCAATCGAATAGCTTGCATAGTAATTGTCGAAGCACCTGAATAAACCCATAATTTCGTAATATTTCCAATAAAAGCTCTGCCTAATGCCCATAAATCTACTCCATAATGACGGTAAAAGTTTTTGTCTTCTGCACTTACCATCGCTTTTTGCATAATAGGTGAAACATCTGATAAAGTTACAGGGAAATACCATTGTCCTTGACTATTTAAAAAACTCATTAAAACTTTGTCATTACAATCATAAATTTGTAAAGAATATTTAGAATCTTCTAAAAGATTCTTTGGAAAAGGAAAAAAATAGTCTAAAATATAGAGAGTAAGAAATCCTAAAATAATCGAAACAACAAAACACCAAAAAGATAACTTTAATACTCTACGAAATCTCTGAGTACTTACTAATTTCATATAAAATTACTCCAATTTAAGTTTGTTTTTTGGCTATTATCGTTGGCAAATTGAGCTGTGTCAATATTATTTATTTTTATATATGAATAATTGACAAACTAAAAGAAAAATATATATAATATAAAAAAAATTTTTTCTTTAAAGGAAAGACTATGGATAAAAAAAATTTTTTCTTTTTATTCTTATTAGTTTTAGCTTTGGCATTACCAATTTCAGCAGCATCTATTCCATATAAATATTATAAATTAACCATCACTTCTTTTGGTTGGAATGGTGCAGAGTTCCAAGGAGGCTTTAGTGGTTTTTCAGATTTAAATGCTACAGGAACTAACATGTTTTCTAGCTATGGAAGTATGAATGCTGAAAGCGGTTGGATATGGGATGGCAATACATTCCAAAATTTTGTAACATTTAACGCTGGTCCACGGCCCTATACTTCAAATGCTCAAAAATGGATGATCTTTGAGCTTGATCAAGCTAGAGTCATTGCATCTTTCAAACTAGGAAATTATATTGCAGAAGGAAGCCGCTGGTGGATTACAGGAATTACCATTGAAGGTTCAAACGATAATATTAACTATAGTAGTCTTTATAGCGGAGCTGTTTCCACAGCTCAAGTCGAAAATATTTTTAATGTTCAAACACCATCTACTATTCCAGAACCAACGACTTTAACTTTATTAACCATTGCATTTTTAGGAGTTTTCCTTCATAAGAAAAGAAATTAGTGCGGCGCTCTTTTCTTATAGGGCAATCAAATATTTTATTCTAACTTACAGAACTGTACGGATTCTTTATTTGGAGGATAGTGTATGCAAAAAAGTGTATGTATTAAAAAGATTGGCTTTGTTATAAGCATGTTGTTCCTTCTCGCAGGAGTAGGAATGGCACAGATGTCGTCCCACGTTTGGCCAGTTGTTACTCCGGAAGTAGCGGGAATTGATCCATCAGCATTCGCCAAGGTAGAAGAGTTTGTTGCAAATAATCTCCCTGATATTCGCAGTTTGTTAGTTCTCAAGAATGGCCAGTTAGTCTTAGAAAAATACTATAAGAATGGCACACGAGATTCTCAAAATGAAGTATATTCGGTTACTAAAACTATTATTTCTTTATTAATAGGAATTGCACTTGAGCAAAAGAAATTGATTAGTTTGGATCAAACGATAGAAGAATTTTTGCCAGATATGTTTACACTAGGAACAAATGCTACATTAAAGACAGTCACATTACGCCAACTCCTGACGATGAGTTCTGGGTTAGAATGGAACGAAGATTATTCCTCAAAAGATACAGTCGCCTCTCAATGGATGGCATCGCCTGACTGGATGAAGTTCGCATTAAATTTGAAGTCCAGGCAAGCTCCAGGCGTCGCATTTGAATATTCATCGCCTAATGTGCATTTTTTATCTGCCATTCTTACAAAAGCAACAGGTTTAAGTACAAAAGACTTTGCCCAACAAGTTTTGTTCGATCCACTGGGCATCAAAGTTGCAACTTGGAAGACTGACCCACAAGGCTTATGCCTTGGTCCGTTTGGTTTAGCATTGTCTCCTCATGATCTTAGCAAATTGGGAATGCTATTTCTCCAAGAAGGCCAATGGGAAGGCAAACAAGTTGTCCCACAAAACTGGATAAAAGAAGCAACAAAATCCCACATCATAACCAATTTTGGCTCAGAATACGGTTATTTATGGTGGCTCAAATCATTCAATGGCCATCACGGTATAATTGCGTGGGGAGTAAACGGACAGTTTATTGTAGTGGTTCCACATTACAACCTAGTAATTGTTACTACTGGAAAAACTGAATTTCCTCTCACTCCCGGATTTGAATATATGCCATTATTTGATTTGATCGCTGCTAGCATTTGCGAGTCTAAGTAAATAATTAAAAATAGATAACAATAATAAAGGCCGTTTCAAACGGCCTTTATTATTGTTATCTATTTTTTAGTACAAGATCGATGCACATGACAGCGGATAGAATTAGTTGTCGAATAGGATTATCCTCTGGAACTGAGTCATTGATTTGGATTATATAGTTATCTGCAGAAGTGAACAGTTCTTTGCCTAATCCTGCCCATTTTTTTGTAATATGTGCAAGCTCTTGTTCGCCTGCCATAAAGCGGAAATCCCAACCAGTCCACTTTCCCTTTAGTGTGCAAAGGGGATGATCATGATTGTCTAGCACATCAAAAGCACCACCAATAGTAAACAGCTTCTGCTTAAAACCACCAATAACTTGATTTTTTTCATCAAAGACTGTTACTTTAGATAAAAAGAAACTTGTGCCACGTTTAACTCGAGCAATTTGACTGCCATCTACATCTTGAATTACAATGTCAAATGGAGTCATCTGACGATAATCTGTAAAACGAAAAATTTTGCTGAAAAATCCAAGATTTTGTTCTCGACATGTCATAACAATTTGATTGCTTTCAGGATCATAAATATCAAATGCAACCGCAGCTTTAAATAAACCAACATGCTGTTTCACAAAAAACAAGTTTTTGTTAATAACTGGATGCATAAAAACCTTTCTTTTGAAATGTTTTTAATTATTCATTTAAATTACTGACAATCCATTCTACACAATCACGGCTACAAGACAAAATAACATGGTTTTTATCAAAACCTTTTTGGCCAAGTAAATAAGCACCACGAGAAAGCAAGCCGTCAACATATTTTGCACTATGGACATATACTGCACCATCACTAGGATGATCAGGAACAGATACAGGAATCTTATAATATATCATGTCAATTTCAATAAAAGCTGGATTTGTACCGTAAAGATTAAGTAATTTTACAGAAGGATCTAGCCCTTGTTTATTGATGCGTTCAATAGTATTTTCGCCTTCTTCAATAGCATGTTGAATTCCATAGCTTGAAACAAACAAAGTTGTTCCACCATAGTAACATGCTTTCATAGTAAGATTAGCATCAAAAGGTGTATAGCAAAAAGGAGTAAAACCTAATCCATCTTCTACAAGATTATATAACAATTGGGATTGACCAGGAAAGTAATTTCCAATTTCGTTTGTCCCTGGATTGTTTTTATAAATATCTTCTTTGTAATATTTTTGCCACATACCATAAATCAATGCTTCTTGAAAAGATATAGGAGCCGGTGCTTTCAAAGAAATTACTGTTAAGTTGCTGGAATAGTAGCGGAACATTGTATCTACGCCTTTATTTCCTGGAGCAACTTGAATATAAGTATCTACATCTTGTTGGAAAGCAGACAAAAATCTTTGATTAGGATTAACACTAATTCCACCGCAAGTATAAATAGAGGCTGAGCAATTTCCTTTAGAATGAGCTAAAAGATGTACTTTCGTAGCACCAGTTTTTTTCTTAATCACTTGAATTGCATTGTGAATTTGTTCAGCTTGGCGATAGTTGCATCCATGATTATGAGAAAAATTGATTGCAAATACAGGATAACCAGCTTTTGCAAATTTTTGCATAAAGCCTTGTTTAATTTCTGGAACTTCACTAGGAGTTGAGAACGCCATCGGATGTGCCCAAGCTCTGAACGCATCATCAGCTGCTCCATGGACTAGTAAAATAGGAGTCTTTTTACTAGTATTCCAATTGGGAGCATAAAGCAAGACAAATACGGAAGCATCCGCAGTATCTCCTTTATAAATATCATCTGGAAAACAAGCTAAAACTTGCGGATTTTTAAAGCGAGATTGATCAAGAACTTTTTCACGGCCAAAATCAGGATGATGATCGCGATAGGCTTCTGCTAATGCCCAAAGCAACAAACCATCTTTAGGAGTACGAACTTTTACCGGAGTCCAATCAAATTGGTCTGTTGCAAAGACAGTTATAAAACTAATGATAATAGCAAAAACGACAAATTTTTTCATAAAAAAAGCGGTAAAATTTAGCGTATTGCTAAAATTCCACTCCTCCTAATTTTTACGAGTTGTGCTAGTTGAAAAAAAAACTACTTTGCGGAGCTAAACGCCTGTTTGGAAGATTTTTCAATCATGGACATACTCAATTAGCACAAGCTGCAATTTTTATTAAAAAGGCTAAACATTAAAAACATGTTGCTATGCAATATACACTAATTTACAGAAAAAGTCAATAAAAGTTAAATAAATTTAGATTTTTTTGCAAAAAGTAAATTATTGCTAAGATTTTGTACATATCCAAGTTCCTGGACAAGGATTTCCACTTAGAGCTTGCTTCAATCTTCCATTTATTGTGGCATTGATAATCTGAATTTTGCAACCATCTTGAGCTAAGGACATCAATTCCATTACTTTTTGAGCCATGCCTCCTGTTACATCAACATATTGCGAACCTTGTAATCCTTGTATGACTTGATCAATATTTTCTCGATTGATTTCCGAAATTAAAGCAGCTTGTGGATTTTGTTTAGGATCTGCAGAAAATACACCATCAACATCTGTCCCCAGAATAACCAGATCTGGCTTAAGAAATCTCGTAAGATACGATATAATCTGATCTCCAGAGAGAATATCAATCCCAGTTTGTTTATCTAAAGCTACATCGCCATATAAAACTGGTACTATCTCATAACTCATCCACATACTCAAGATTTGTACAGGAAAAAGTTGCAACTTCTTTTGATCCAATACCGCTGCAGCACTTGGTTGAAAAGCGATTGCAGCCAAGCCAGCTTCTACTAAATTACTCACTACAATAGTATTCAATTCGTTCATGTATTGCCGAATGATTACGCTTCCTATACGTTTTTCATCATGCCAATTATCTGCAGTCAGACGATATTGATGAGCAGGAATGTGTCCAAAACAGCCAGCACCATGAACAATGAGCAATTGCATATCTTCTTGGCGACTGAGACTAATTTCTCGTGCTAGCCTTTGTATTTCTTCTTTTTTGGCTTTGGGTGGAGATTGTTTCTTATCTGTGATAACAGATCCACCAAGTTTGATTAAAATTTTTCTCATGTTTTTAAATTTTAAGCCTGTAGGATTTACAGGCTTTAATTCCAATATATTTTAGACTAGTGATGATGTCCGCAACTGCCACAATTATGAGAAGAACATTCACCGCAACCGCTACCACCACTTGAAGAAAATGTATTTCCACTTTTAAAACCAAATGTAGAAAATTTTCGTTTGACACTTGTATTATGACATTCCGGACAATTTAGTTTTTCTTCATCTTCTGAGCGTCGAATCAAAACTTCAAATTTTTTTTGGCACATTTGGCAAACATATTCATAAATAGGCATACATACTTCCTTTCAAATAAAGAAAAAACATGTTATAAATAAAAAAATTTCGCCATTCATCCCACAGCCTGAAGGCTGGGGCTTTCTGGCGAAGATTTAGTAAGTTCTATAACATGTTTTTTTTGTTCAAGAAAAGTCTATCTTACTTTAACCAACGATCTAGCCAACCATAAACTTGCTGCCACCAGAGTCTTGCATTTTGAGCTTTAGCAACGAAATGTCCTTCATCTGGGAAATAAACTAAGC